>JAFRZB010000024.1 GCA_017442785.1 Bacillota bacterium | reverse complement strand
TTTTACGAAATTATTGTTTTTTGGAATTGTACAAGGAATTATTCATTCCTTACCAATCTGCTGATTGCTTTGTACAAGTCTTGAGACTTACTTAAAAGTCTCTCTGACTCGTCCTTTGCACTATGTTGTTTTCAAGGTTCTCCGTTCGGTCTTTTTGTGCCGAACAGTTGGTATTATAGACACCTTCACTCCATTTGTCAACATCTTTTTTTCGTTTTTTCAAATTAATTTTTTTGATCTGAAAAAGCCGATCTTTATGTTCGGACAACAGCGCAGTTCAGGTGAAAATAAGCGTATCTACTGCTCCTTGAGCCAGGAAATGTACGGAAGATTCCTGTAGTGCTGGTCGAAATCCAGACCGTAGCCTACGATGAACTTGTCCTCCACCTCGAACCCCACGTAATCCGCCCTGATCTGGACCTTGCGCCTTGAGGGCTTGTCCAGTATGGCGCAGATGCGCAGGCTCTTCGGGTGCCTTCCCTGCAGGTAACCCTTTATGTAGTCGAGAGTAAGACCGCTGTCTATTATGTCCTCGACTATAATTACGTTCTTTCCTTCTATAGGAGTTTCAAGGTCCTTGAGTATCCTTACCACGCCGCTGCTCTTGGTGGAGCTGCCGTAGCTCGATACGGACATGAAGTCTATTGTGATGTCCAGGTCTATGGCTCTCATAAGATCCGCCATGAAGGGCACAGACCCCCTGAGTATGCCTACCAGAAGAACTTCCTCTCCCTTGTAGTCCTCGGTGATCTTCTTTCCGAGCTCGTTCACCTTGTCCTGGAGCTGTTCTCTGGAGATAAGTATCTCCTGTGAAACATTTTTAAGATCGACCATCTTTTTCTTCCTCTTCCCCTTCTTCTACTACTGTAAAGTCCGCCTCGTGGACGTCCTCAGAGTTGTAATTATATCTGCCCGTGCGGTATCCCGCCGGATCGGAGATGTGCGCGTCGAGATCGTCTCCCATGAAATACAGTATCGCGGCCCATACCGCAATGTCGTCCGCCCATCCGAACACCGGTATCACCGGAGGAATGACATCCACGGGAAGGAACAGATATACCAGAGCAGCGATAATGATGACCTTCTTCCACCAGGCGACCTTACGGTCCTTTATCATCGGGAAGATGCCTTTTATCCTTCTGAGCATGGTCATTAGAAAGTTCATTCCAGAGCCTCCCTGATCTTTTCCAGCAGCTGCTCGGTGCCGGTCCTTTTAAGCGCGGATACAGGTATCAGCGCATCGTCCGGGCCGAGATCCAGCGATCTTCTTATTGCCGCGAGATTCCTCGCGAGCTCCCCTCCGGACAGCTTGTCCGCCTTGGTGGCAGCCACTATGCCGTCCAGTCCGTAATAACGCAGATACTCGTACATCTGCTTATCCTGGGCCGTGGGCTCGTGCCTGCTGTCCACCAGCTGCACCACGCATTTTAAGCCTTCCCTTCCGGAAAGATAGGATTCCATCATCTTTCCCCAATCGGCAGTTTCCGCCTTGGAGACCTTGGCATATCCGTAACCCGGAAGATCCACGAGCCTGAACTCACCGTCATTTATACTATAGAAGTTTATGGTCCTGGTCTTGCCGGGCGTGCTGCTGACCTTTGCCAGCTTGCGCCTGTTGAGGATCAGGTTGATGAGAGAAGATTTCCCCACGTTGGACCTTCCCGTGAAGGCTATCTCCGCGGGGCCTTCCGGAGGATACTGCGAGGGCTTTACCGCTGCGCAGATGAACTCCGAGCTCCTGATGATCATACCAGGGCCTCTCTGATGGCGTCATCCACCTTGTTTATGAGGACGAACTCCATGCTGTCCCTTACGGTCTGCGGGATCTCCTCAAGATCCGCCTTGCACTCCTGCGGCAGGAGCACCTTTCTGATGCCCATGCGGTGCGCGGCAAGGACCTTTTCCTTTATTCCGCCTACGGCGAGAATGTTTCCCCTTAAGGTTATCTCTCCTGTCATGGCAACGTCCTTTCTTACCGGGCGTCCCGTGAGCGCGGAGATAACGGATATGCACATGGTGACTCCAGCGGAAGGACCGTCCTTAGGAACGGCGCCCTCGGGGATGTGGATGTGTATGTCCTTTTCCTTGTAGAAGTCCTCGTTTATCTTGAGCTTTTTGGCGTTTGCCCTTATATAGCTGATGCCTGCCCTTGCGGACTCCTGCATAACGTCTCCCAGCTGACCGGTAAGGGAGAGCTTTCCGCCGCCATCAAGGACAGCGGTCTCTATGAAGAGCGTCTCTCCGCCGACTATGGTCCAGGCAAGGCCTGTGGCCACGCCCACCTCGTTCTTTCCGAGAAGCTTGTCGTAGTGATACTTCTTCTTTCCGAGATACTCCTCAATATTATTAGAAGATATGGTGTGCTTTTCGGTCTCTCCGGAGACTACTCCCCTGGCGACCTTCCTGCAGACGCTGCCTATGTTCTTCTCAAGGCCTCTTACACCGGACTCCCTGGTGTAGTAGTTTATGATGTCCAGGATGGCGCCCTTGCGGAACATTATGTTCCTGGACGTAAGGCCGTTGGCCTTAAGCTGCTTGGGAATAAGGTACTTCTTCGCTATGTTGAACTTCTCCTCGAGCGTGTAGCCGGAGAGCTCCAGGACCTCCATCCTGTCCAGAAGGGGTCTAGGGATGGTATCGGTGCCGTTTGCCGTAGTTATGAACAGCACTCCGGAAAGGTCGAAGGGAACTTCCAGGAAGTGATCCACGAACTCCTTGTTCTGCTCGGGGTCCAGGACCTCCAGAAGAGCGGAAGCAGGGTCTCCCCTGAAGTCCGCGCCTATCTTATCCACTTCATCGAAGAGGAACACCGGATTCTTGGTGCCGCACTCCTTAAGGAGCGTCATTATGCGCCCGGGGATGGCTCCTATGTAGGTCCTTCTGTGGCCGCGTATCTCGGCCTCGTCCCTTACTCCGCCCAAAGACATGTGCACGAACTTCCTTCCGGTAGCCCTTGCGACGGACCTTGCTATTGAAGTCTTTCCTACTCCCGGAGGACCTACGAGGCAGAGTATCGGAGCCTTGTTGCTCTTGGCGAGCGTCTGGACTGCCAGATACTCAAGTATCCTGTCCTTTACCTTATCCATGCCGTAGTGGTCCTCGTCCAGTATCTGCTGGGCTTTGGATATGTCGAGCTCTGTCTTGTCCGCGGTGTTCCACGGAAGATCAAGTATGTTCTCCACATAGGACCTTATTACTCCTGCCTCAGGAGAGCTTCCCGGCAGCTTGGAGAACTGGTCTATCTCCTTCTCCACCTTCTTGGTGACTACGGGATCCAGCTTGAGCTTCTTGAGCTTCTTCCTCCAGGCATCGGCCTCGCCGGAAGGATCGTCTCCTCCGCCGAGCTCCTCCTGTATGGCCCTGAGCTGTTCCCTTAGGTAGTATTCCTTCTGGGACTTGCTCATGGAGGTCTTAACCTTGCTGCTGATCTTGTCCTCCAGCTTGAGTATCTCGGTCTCCCTGGTGAGCAGCTTTACCACCCTGCTTAGCCTTCTGGCGGGGTCTATGGTGGCAAGTATCTTCTGTGCATCGACGGTCTTGAGGTTTATCGCTGCAGCTATCATGTCCGCAAGACGCCCGGGGTCGCTTATGTCGTCCAGCCCGGACTTCTTATCCTGAGGAGCGCGCGGGCTTAAGGACTGGAATTCGTCGAAGAGCGTCTTAGCCGCCCTCTCAAGAGCCACGATGTCCGCAGTTATCTCTGTCTCAGGCTCCTCGAGCTCGGTAACGTTCACTAGAAAATACGGGGAGTCGGAGATCACGCTGGTGATCTTTCCCCTGTACTGCCCGTCTACGAGCACGCGCATGTTGCCATCCGGAAGCTTGAGCATCTGCTTCACCTTGGCGACGGTACCTACGCCGTATATCTCTTTAATTGTAGGAAGCTCTATCCCCGCGTCCTTCTGCGTTGCAAGGAACACCGTCTGGTTCATCATCATGGCGCGTTCGAGCGCAACGATGGATCTTTCTCTTCCGATGTCGAAATGCAGCACGAGATTCGGGAAAACAGTAAGCCCCCTTAAAGGTATGAGAGGGATTATTTCTGCCATTCAGCCTTTCCTCCGTCTATGGTCTCAGCGGTTATGACTACCTTCTTGATGTCAGGCCTTGAAGGTATCTCGAACATGGTGTCAGTCATTACCGTCTCAAGTATGGCTCTTAAGCCTCTGGCGCCTGTCTTGCGCTCAAGGGCCTTTTCCGCCACTCTCCTTATGGCGTCGTCAGTAACCTCCAGCTCCACTCCGTCCATGTCGAACAGCTTCTTGTACTGCTTTACTATGGCGTTCCTGGGCTTTGTGATGATGTCTATCAGAGCGTCTATGGAGAGCTCATCGAGAGTGGCTATCACGGGGAGCCTTCCTATGAACTCAGGTATCAGGCCGTACCTTAAGAGGTCCTCGGCCTGTATGTGGTCCAGTATGTGCGGATCCATGTTCTTAGTGGAGACGATGTCCGAGTTGAAACCTATGGTCTTCTCGCCTATGCGCCTCTGGATTATCTTGTCCAGGCCGTCGAACATGCCGCCGCAGATGAACAGGACGTTTGTAGTATCAAACTGTATGAACTCCTGCTGAGGGTGCTTCCTTCCGCCCTGAGGGGGAACGTTGGCAACGGTGCCCTCAAGTATCTTGAGCAGCGCCTGCTGAACGCCTTCGCCGGATACGTCTCTTGTTATGGAGGGGTTGTCCGTCTTCCTTGCGAGCTTGTCGATCTCATCCACGTAGATTATGCCGCGCTGTGCGCGCTCGAGGTCGTAGTCCGCGGCTACAATAAGCTTAAGGAGTATGTTCTCCACGTCCTCACCCACGTAGCCGGCCTCCGTAAGAGCGGTGGCGTCTGCTATCGCAAACGGAACGTCCAGTATCTTTGCAAGGGTCTGAGCCAGAAGAGTCTTTCCGGAGCCGGTGGGTCCTATCATTATGATATTGGACTTCTGGAGCTCAACGTCGTTGTCATCCCCGGACTCTGCGGCCAGGATGCGCTTGTAGTGATTGTATACCGCAACTGCGAGGGCCTTCTTGGCCTTATCCTGCCCTATAACGTACTCAGAGAGCTTTGCGGCTATCTCCGCGGGCTTGGGAAGGCTTATGACGCCCTGAGCGTGGGCTTCTTCCTTCTGGGCCGCTTCGGCCTCCTCCTGGAGTATCCTGTGGCACAGCTCTATGCAGTCGTCGCAGATATAGGCGTCGGGGCCTGTAATAAGGCGCCTTACCTGGCTCTGGGGACGTCCGCAGAACGCGCAGTATATCTCTTTTTTATCGTCAAATGTCTTTGCCATTATCTCTTCTCCACGATCTTGTCGATGATCCCGTAAGCGAGGGCCTCATCGGCATCGAGGTAATTATCTCTGTCGGTATCCTTCTCAACAGTCTTAAGTGGCTTTCCGGTGTTTTCCGCAAGTATCCTGTTGAGCTTGTTCTTGATCTTTATTATGTGGTCGGACGCAATCTTGATGTCCGAAGCCTGTCCCTGAGTGCCTCCGAGCGGCTGATGTATCATGACCTCAGCGTTGGGAAGAGCATACCTCTTGCCCTTGGTCCCGGAGGAGAGCAGGAACGCCGCCATGGAAGCCGCCATGCCCATGCATATGGTGCATATGTCCGGCTTAATGTAGTTCATGGTGTCGTAGATGGCCATGCCGGCTGTGATCTGTCCGCCGGGGCTGTTTATATAGATGTTGATATCCTTGTCGGGATCTTCAGACTCAAGGAAGAGCAGCTGCGCAACCACAAGGCTGGCGAGCTGATCGTCTATCTCACCGTCGATAAAAACTATTCTGTCCTTTAAAAGTCTTGAGTATATGTCGTAAGAGCGCTCTCCCTTGGAGGTCTGCTCAACTACCATCGGTATCAAACTGGCCATGTCGTCTCCTTATAGAACAATAAGCGGGGCTTTTTGGAGCCCCGCCGTTAAGTGCTTAGCCGCCGAGGACTACTCCTCAGTATTTTCAGTAGCCTTCTTTGTGGTCTTCTTAGCCGTCTTCTTGGGCTTTTCGGCCTCTTCCGCAGGGGCTTCTTCCTTGCCCTCTTCGGTCTTCTTGGCTGCCTTCTTTGCCGGGGCCTTCTTTTCCTTCTTAGGCTCTGTCAGCTTGGCGTTCTCGTAGATGAAGTCTACTGCCTTGCTGCGCAGGAGGTCCTTTTCTATTCCGTTGGTGCTTCCGAGGAGCTCCTTTACCCTGTCCTTCTCCATACCGTACTGAGCTGCGAGGTCCTCGATCTCCTTCTCGATCTCCTCCGCGGTAACGGTCATGTTCTCCTTGGCCGCAACAGCCTCTACAACAAGTCTGGTGTGGACTCTCTTCTTTGCGTCCTCCTCGAAGCTCTTCTTCATCTCCTCCGGAGTGGTGTTCATGTACTTGCAGTACATATCCACGTTGATGCCCTGAGACATCATCTGCTGGGAGAACTGATCGAACATGGCTTCGACTTCGTCGTTTACCATGGCTTCCGGTATGTCAACGGGATTGAGCTCGCAGAGCTTTGCCAGAGCAGCTTCCTTGCCCGCGGACTCGTTCTCCTTGTCTACCTGCTCCTGAGCCTTCTTTAAGATGTCTGCCTTGAGCTCTTCAAGGGTATCGAACTCGCTTACTTCCTTGGCGAAATCGTCATCGATGACCGGAAGCTCTTCCTTCTTGACGTCCTTTATGGTGCACTTGAAGACCGCTTCCTTGCCTGCAAGGTTCTCAGCGTGATACTCTTCGGGGAATGTAACGACAACATCCTTTTCCTCGCCCTTCTTGGCGCCGATGAGCTGAGCCTCAAATCCGGGGATGAAGGCGTTGGAACCGAGCACCAGGGAATGATCCTCCGCGGTGCCGCCCTCGAACTGCTCGTCGCCTATGAATCCCTTATAGTCCAGAACGACTGTATCGTCCCAGTTTGCGGGTTCTTCGGACTCGATCATGCGGGAGTTCCTCTTCTGAAGAGTTGCGAGCCTGTCTTCCACGGCATTGTCTGCTACCTTTTTGAGCTCTCTTTCGGCCTTTACGCCCTTGTAGTCCTTAACGTCTACTTCGGGAGCGACTTCTGCCTCTACTACGACCTTGAAGCCCTTGCCCTGCTCTATCTTCTCATCGCCGTCAAAATCTATCTTCGGTCTGGCTATGGGATCTATCTTGAGCTCGTCCAGAGCCTTGGGATAGTTCTCCTGGAGCAGCTGATCTATTGCATCATCGAAGAATATACCGGATCCGTATCTGGTCTCGATGATCTTTCTGGGAGCCTTGCCCTTTCTGAAGCCGGGGACCTGGATCCTTCCGCGCTGCTTAAGATAAGTCTGCTGGATCGCTGCCTCGAATTCTTCCGCGGTGAACTCCATCGTGAACTTTACTGTGTTGTTTTCTTTTCCGACATATGAAGCTGTCATTGATATCCTCCTGAAAAATTAGCTAAATAGGCAAGTTTGGATTATATCATACAATCAAGTGTAAAACAACGAAAATATGCACGCATGACGTCCTTTTGCGGAATGTTTCTCTTGCAATAACGCTCCGGGCATGCTAATATGCTCTGGTTTTACGGAGGAAAGCATGGAGATAGAAGTAAAATACGAGCTCCCAAACGAGGCGGAGCTCGAAAAGATACTCGAAGATGAAGATATCATAAGGTGCTCCGAGGGAGAAGAGGCAGAGACTGTTCCCATGAGGGCGATCTACTATGACACTGCGGACGGAGACCTAAGAAAGCAGGATATAACGCTCAGAGTGCGCTCCGAAGGCGCAACGGCATTCGTTACCGCCAAGTGGGGAGGATCCGTGCGCGGAGCGGTCCACAGAAGAGAGGAGATCAACATCCCGGTAGCAATAGAACACGCTTCCGATGCTCCGGATGCGGCTCTGTTCGAGCAAACGCCCATAGGCACGGCTCTTAAGAGCATAACGGATGCATCACCTCTGCAGCCAATGGTCATAATGCAGTTCGACAGAACGCGCAAGAGGCTCACCTTCGAGCGCAACATCATAGAGCTTGCCCTCGACAGAGGCAAAATAATAACCCCGCGCGGGTGCTGCCCCATACTTGAGATGGAGCTTGAACACTACGCGGGGCCTGATCCGCTTGCAGTACTGGAGCTGGGAGAGGTGGTATCCGAAAGGCACGGCCTGCTGCTCCAGCCCAGATCTAAATACTCAAGAGGCCTCAGCCTGCTCGGTCTTTCCAGGGACGATCAGTAGAACTCGTCTTCACTTGGTTCCGTGAACCTGTCATCCGGCTCGTACTTCGGCATCTCAAGCGGCTTTACCGGAAGCGGCACCGAAGGTGCTGTCGGAACAGGAGCTACTCCCTCCGGAAAATGCTCGGGAAGATACCGGTTCGTATCCAGCTCCTTCATGGAAGCAGAAAGAGTGTCCATATCGACATTTATAACGAATACCCTTGTTACCGCCAGATAGGCAGAGTTGAAGCTGAACCCTTCTCTGCCGGTCTGGTGTTTCATTATGTAGTTGAAGAAGGATATCTTCTCCTCGGGAGACTGGGCATAGCTTACGGTGCCCTCTCCCATCACCGCGGAAAAAGCTCTTGTGTAGGTGTTGGCATTGAGGCCCATCCCCATAAGACCCTCGTCCAGGTCCATCTCAAAGGCAACCAGTGCGCCTTCTGTGAGCGCGCTGCGCTTTCTTCCTACTATGCTGCTGTGCAGGTACAGCTTAAGTCCGGAATCGTCCCATTTATACCCGAATACGAAGGGCAGGACGTAGGGCTTGCCGCTCTCTATCATCCCCAGCCTCAGGCTCTTGCATCTGACTATAATGGATTCTATGTTCTCTTTTCCCTTTACCTCAAGATCCTTTCTTCTCATGGCTCTGTCTCCTTTACCTGTACCTGAGAATTACCTTGGTGGCGCCGTCCACGCTTGCGCGCACCTCTGTATAACCGTCCTGTCCGGGACGCCTTGAAAAGTCCAGAACGTCTCCTTCAAAGCACGGTCTTCTGAAATGGATCTCCAATTCCTTTATATCCATCCTGTTCCACTCCTCCGAAGAGAAGCAGTCGGCGAAAGCCCTGACATATGCCACGTTGTTCATGTGGCCAACGAAATCCGTATCAAGCGCCTGCACCTTGTAAGACGCGAACGGAGCCTCGGTAAAATCGTCCTTTATCTTGAAATAGCTCTGCGGACAAGCCTGTTCTTCGCAGAACTCAAAGTCCTCCGGATATACCGTGTGGAGGTCTACGTAGTTGTTGGCGTTTTTGTCCAGCATGGTCCATTCGGTCTTGCCGTCCAGCAGGACCTCCCCGTTTAAAGAGCGCACCAGATAGTCTCTGTTGCCCTTAAGGCCCTTTATGCCTTCTACGCCCTCCGGCCAGGTGGAGAGCTCCACCCTGTCCATTATCTGCGGCCTTTTATGGAATCTTATGACAGTCTTTGTCGTTACCCAGAACCGGCCCTTCGGAAGAAGATGCCTTACGCCGTTCCCTATCCTGTCGGAATCCAGGCTTGCCATGTCCATGAACAGGTCAAAGGAGTTGGGCACGCCGAGCCTTCCCGAAGCATCGCACATGCTCGGGGTTATGACGCTTGTCCATGTCATCTTTCCGTCCATTGATCTTCCTCCTTATCAGAGCTTTTCGAAGGCTGCTATGTTGTCCTTCATCCTTGCGTAGCGTTCGGCTGCCCAGTCTTCCATGTCCTGTCCGCTGTAAGGAACTCTTGTCTTTGCCCAGAGCGTCCACAGGTAATCCACGTAGATCTTATTGGCAAGGAAGTGCTTTTTATCGGTGACGGTGGCCTTTCTTCCAAAATAATCCTCAAGAAGAAGATCGTCCTCCGCTTCGCTGTAGGAGGCCTCTATGGATACGTCGGAGAGATCCCACATGCCGTCGTTCATTCCGGCGTACTCCCAGTCTATCAGATAGAGCCTTCCGTTGCCTTCCACCCAGTTCTCGCAGAGAGGATCGTTGTGGCACGGCACCTTTACGGGATGCACCAGAGCGTCGACGTCTTTCTTTATCTCCATGACCTTCTTCTCCTGCTCCGCAAAGTCCGGGAACATCGGAACGTTAAGGTCCGCTATTATCTTTTCGTAGCCCGCGGCCATGTCGAAGACCTCGAAAGGAACTCCGGTATCCTCTCCGCAGTTGTGTATGGTCTTGTAGATCTCGGCCATCTTTTTGATGCGTACGGGATCCTTGAGCGTCTCCGCGGACATGGTGACCGCGCCCGGCACGTACTCTGTCACCTTGGATCCGTCGTCGCCGAAGTAGAGCATCTGAGCGTCCACGCCCACCCTGCAGGCGAGCTCAGTGCTCTTCTTCTCGTCGCCCCTTACTATGAGTTCTTCAGTGCCTTCTCCCGGTATCCTTACGACATATTCCCTGCCGTCATTAAGGATCACATGATAAGAATGGTTGGTAAGCCCTCCGAGCCTTTCAACGGAAGCATAGCTGTCCTCGCCGAGGACTTTCTTTACCAATGCCGCTATCTTAGGCAGATCTTCCTTAACTATTTCTCTCATCTCTTATATCTTCCTCTCCAACTGAGTTGTGTAATCGTATTCCCAATGCTTTCCCAGAGCGCGGAAGCGTATCCCGGCGGCGGCGTTGTCAGCGTTCTTATACGCGTTGACTTCCGTTATTTCCGCCTCGCTGCAGCCGAGCCTTCCCGCTATGCCCTTTAATATCTCCGAGCGTGTATCGCTTACGTAGCTCTTATCGAAGGCCCTGAGCTCGTCCAGGGTATCGAACTCGAATATCATGTCGTCCGGGTAGCGCCTCATCTTAAGCTTCAGGTCGTCCAGACGGCGCATGTATATGGCCTCCCAAAGAAGTCCCTTCGTTTCCGGAAGCTCGTAGATGTCCTCAAGTATGCTGATGAACTTCCTGCTGAAGGTCTCGTCCCAGAAGGCGTGGCCCAGCATGTACCAGGCGTCATGGCCTCCTATGGTCACGGAATCTATCCAGCCGTCCTTATCCTCCGTCATGCACCACTCCGCGGTCTTCCCCTTTGAATATACCGCAGCGTAGTACGGATAATCAACTTCTTTTTCAAACGGATCCTCCGTAAAATAGTTGTCGGAAGAACAGATGTAGGTGTTGCGGAGCCTGTCCTTTACCGCCCAGAGCGTGGAGTTGTTGTTGCGTACCAGATAGTCCGGGTTGTTTACCAGCTCTATGCCAAATTTGTCCTTAAGATACCCGAACTGCTCCTTCATGTAGCCTGTAACGAGTATTATCTCGTCTATCCCGGCGTCCTTAAGCTGCTTTATCTCTCTTTCGATGAGTATCTCTCCGCGCACCTCGATAAGGGCCTTGGGCCTTTCGTACGAGAGCGGAGCAAAACGGCTGGAAGTGCCAGCCGCCATAATCACGGCATTGTCGACCTTTATGCTCAAATCCGTTCCTCCTTAAGGTATCTTATGCTCTGTAAGCACTATATCGTCGTTTATGAAGATCCAGTCATCCCTGTCCCAGATGTCGTCCGTTACCGCGGCCCATCCGGAGGGGTTAAAGGTGTTTCCGCCGTTGGAGTCCACGCTCCAGTCCCTGGACATTATTATGAACTGGTCGTGCGCGGTCTTCTCTTTCATGTCTATGTCCCTGCCCGTAAACGGGTTTACGGGATGCTGTATTATGTCATCTGCCGCGAGCGAGGGCACATCCGCATTCGTCATGAACTCATCGGAGACGGTAAAGCCGGTGCTTCCGAAGTCCTTTACCATGAGGAGCGGGAAATAGTTGCCTATGTCCACCCTGCGGCCGTTCTCGCGGTGTATAAGCTCCTGTGTCTGATAGAGATAGTATCCGTGGTCCGCCACGAGTATTATCCTTGTGTTGTCGTATACTCCGTTTGCCCGCAGGTAGTCCAGCCACTCCCCTATCTGCATGAGCGTCGCCATGTTGGTCTGGTAATGCGCCATCTGCTCGGCGCCCCAGATGTCTATCCTGCGTCCTCCCGCTGCAAAACGGTCCTTGTGCAGGCTGTCGAACTCGGTATTGTCCACCTCCTCTGACGGGACGTATTCAGGCTCCTTAAGAAGCATGGTCTCGTGAGGCAGATCGTTGTAGAAGAACAGGTAGTTGTTGTCGCTTCCGCTGCTTATCCTTGTCATGCTGCTGAGATTCTGCAGGACCTGATACGATTCCATGAAAGACTCGCTGATGCCTGTTGCTCTGGAGGTGCCATACCATGTCTGGACTACGGAGAGATGGTCACCGGCCATAAGGTAGTTGCCGTCGTCGTACATGCCCAGCTGCACAGCAAGAGGCATGGTCTTCATGAGGGAGAAGCAGAAGAAGTTGCGCTTGTTCCTCTCTGCCATGAGCTTCTTGTTTTCAAGGCTGCTGAACTTTCCCTTGGTTATGAAGGTGTTGATCTCGGGCCATTCGCTGTAAATGGACATGTCCGGTATCCACTTGTAGTTGGCGTAGGGCGCGTCGCAGACAGTGACGTTAAACCCTTCCTTAAGGAACATCACAGGCATCACCTTAAGGGACTCGTTGTGCTTGTCCTTAAGGGATTCATCCCCCCTCCTGTTCAGCTCCACGGGGGTGTATTCGTAGCCCCCCATAAGGGCCGGCGCACCCATGTTGGTGTGTCCGCCGAAGGAGATGACGTTGGAATAATAGGTAAATCCGTCGAAGGTCTTCTTAAGCTCCGGCTTTTCGTTAATTATATAAGGTATGTATTCTCCCATGGCGCGGTCCAGGAAGAGGACTGCCACGTTCTTTCCTTCCTTGCTGAAGGTAAAGTGCGCGAAGGCGTCGCTGCCGTTCTCCCGGGCATCTCTTATGGAAGCGCCGGACTTAACTATGTTTATGCCGGACATCACTAATACGGCGGCGGAGGCTATGGCAAGGACAGACTTGGGCAGGTTCCTGAACTTCCGCGCAATAAAGTACAGAAGCGCCGCAGCCGCCGCGGCGGCAACGATGTTAAGTATGCCTTCAAGGAATGAGTACCACAACCCGTTCTGGTACTTGAGCACAGAGGAGACCACTCCCATCCCGGTGCCGAAGAACATGTAGTCCACCACGGCAGCGCCGCAAAAGCACCAGAGCACTCTTTCGAAGACCACCTTGCCCCTTGCACCGGCAAGCCAGTAGAAGACGCCGAACCAGAAGCAGAATATGCCCGCGGCAAGGCAGACCGAGCTGACTATGTACCACAGCGGGCTGAAGTTCAGTGTCGTATCGAAGTATTCCTGCGGAGACGCCGCAACGTAGGTAGAGGGTATCAGAAGCCCCGTAAGAAGCGTCAGGAATACTGCGGCAGAAATGAACAGCTTTCTGTCAGGCGCTGCAGGCCTGCGCGCAGAAGCATTCTTCTCTTTTTTCTCTTTCTTTTCTTTCTTTGCCCTTCCGGCGATCTTGTAGGCTATGTTCTTGCACAGCGAGAACACGTTGTTGAGGGTCCAGTAGAACACGAGCCCCGCAGGGGAATCGTACAGGAATACCAGGAACACCAGCGCTATTCCGTAGGTCTGGATCTTCGTCTTGAGCGGGAAGCCCTTAAGATACAGGGCCGCGGAGGCGAAGTTTATGAGCGTCATAAGTATGGGAAGGACGTTGACGGCCGTGCCGCCTATGCTTATCATCCCGTCGGGGACGCCCAGGTCCGCTATGGGACCGAAGCTGACGCCCCGCAGGAGCTCCAGATGCGAAAGGAACTGGTAAGCGGCCATAAAGAAAGGTATCTCCAAAAGCAGGGATATGGACCCGTGCAGCGCGTTCAGAGGCGAGTAATCGTTCTGACGGTAGTAGGTCTGAAGTATCATCATTCGCTCGCTGCCGGAGAAGGTCTTCTTTATGTGATCCATGCCCTTCTTCAGCCTCGCCTCGGTATCCCTTGCCTGCATCTGCATGGCATCCGCCCTCCTGTACAGGGGCAGCACCAGGAAGTTCATGGCCAGGCTCAAAAAGATGATGGAGACACCGGGTATCCCTACCAGCATGTACGCAAGCTGGAATATCACCTCGAACACCAGCTTCAGCGGCCCTATGAAGATAGTCTCAAGTATGGCGCCTAAAGACATCTCATTTATCTTCCTTCTTTACATTATCACTGAGCAGGGACTCTATGTAATCCGCAGCCTTCTTTGCGCCGAGTCCGGGGAAGGCCCAGGTTTCGGCCTTTACCTCTTTCCTTCCCTGCTCGTAGCGGGGATCCGTGAGGCATTCGTCAATGAGGGACTTGAGGTCCTCCATGTTGTCATCGGTAAGCATCCTCCCCAGCCTGGGAAGCGCCGAAGCCGTCCAAATCGGCTTGTCCAGCCACCAGGCGTCGTAGAGGGAAAGGTCTATGTCGGGATTCGTATAGATGACGGGCTTATCGTATATAAGGGTGAAATCGAATATGACGCCCGAGAAGTCCGAGACGAGTATGTCGGATCTTCTGAGCACCTCGAAGTTGTCCGTGTCGAAGTTCCATTCGAGGCGGTCCGAAGCCGGATGGGCGGCCATTATGCCGTCCAGGAGCTCCTTTTCTGACTGCGCGGACTGCGGGTGGGGACGGACTATCACATGATATCCTGTCTTGAGGAGCACGTCTATTATATTGCCGCCGTAGACGGAGAATATGGCGCTCTTTCCCCAGGACGGTGCAAGCAGGACCGTCAGAGGATGTTCAGGCGCAGGGCCTGCTGAGGCAAACCTTTTTGCCATCTCATCCATATAAGGAATGCCGGCCATGACAAGGTCCTTTGCAGGAAGCTTCCTTAGGCTTTCCAGGGCCCGTATGTCCTCCTCCTGGTACTTTCCTGAGAGCAGGACGCTGTCGTAGTAATCTATCCCGAACATGCGGTAGAGCACTATTTCGCTTGCCGCATGGGGTATGTGAACGTATTTATCCACCTTAGCAGAGCGCTTCCACTGGTAGACGTCCAGTCCGGGCGTGGTGGAGAGCACCACGGACGCGTTCAGGTTGTTGAGGCGTCCGAACATGCTGCTGCCGGAGCCTATGTATTCCGCCTTAATGTTTTCGATGCCGCACTTAAACACCGGATCGTCTTCGGAGGCGGTAAGATAGGTGATCTTCCTGCCCCGCGCGGAAAGCTCCCTGCAGACGGGCTCAAAGACGTTCCAGTAGCGCTTGTTGTCCGAGAATACCACAAGAGGAGTCTTTTCTTCCTCCTCAGCGCCCTTGCTGCCCACGCGCATTTTAAGCTTTACCGCAAACAGCCTTACGGAATAGACCGCCGCGCTTATAACTCCGATGAGCACCGTAAACAGCATGCTTCCGGTGCCGGGGTCTATGTACAGAGAGAGCGGAGTGATAACGTGACCGTACCGCGCGGCTAAAGCAAGGTTTACCGCGCAGTGAAGGACGAAAGGAAGAAGTATGCCGCCGGATGCGGCAGCAGAAACACCGAGGATAAGGCCGGCCGACATTGTATAGGCAAAACGCATAAGCATGCGGCGGGGGCCTTCACCTTTCCCCGCAATAAGATGCGCTGCGGCAAAGACCGCAGAGGAAAAGACTATGCCAAAGAAGCTGCAGTTGCCGTTGATCCCAGGCACCAGCAGTCCGCGGAATATCAGTTCTTCAGCAAGAGCCGAAGCTGCTATTATCATGGCAGCTGCCGCAAGAGGCCGGACTGCCGAAGTGTTTTTCTTTTTTGTCATTGTATCGTCCATAATACGTTCTTTTGATTATACCACCACAGGACCATACAGACAATAAAAAGGATGCATCCTTCAGGCTCTGCCGCCTTCCGGATGCATCCGTTTCTTTAGTTTGCCGCCCTTTCGGGCTTAGGGCTTAAGATCAGTTCTCAGCCTTCTTCTTGTAGCCGGCGTATCTTGCCATTGCGTCGGCCTCGGTCTTCTCGAAGAGCTCTTCCGCGGTATCCGGGAACTCCTTGGCAAGAGAGTTGTAGCGGACCTGGTTCATGATGTAGTTTCTGAACTCGCCGTTAGGCTCCTTGCTGTCCAGGGTGAACGGGTTCTTGCCTTCCTTGGCGAGCTCCGGGTTGAACCTGAAGAGCTGCCAGTAACCGCAGGCCACGGCGTCCTTCTCGTTGCTCTGGGTGCGTGTCATTCCGCCCTTTATTCCGTGGTTGATGCACGGAGCGTAGCAGATGATCAGGGACGGACCGTGATAGTTCTCAGCTTCCTTTACAGCCTTGAGGAACTGCAGGTTGTTGGCGCCCATAGCGCACTGAGCTACGTATACGTAACCGTAGGAGGCAGCCATCATGCCCAGATCCTTCTTCTTGATCTGCTTGCCTGCAGCAGCGAACTTGGCAATGGCTGCTGTCGGGGTAGCCTTGGAAGCCTGTCCGCCGGTGTTGGAGTAGACCTCTGTATCGAATACCAGGACGTTTATGTCCTCGCCGGACGCCAGGACGTGGTCCAGGCCGCCGTAGCCGATATCATATGCCCAGCCGTCTCCGCCGAGGCACCAGATGGACTTCTTTACGAGGTGATCGGACTTCTCGATAAGCTCATCTGCAAGAGCCTTGGCCTCGCCGTCAAGCTTGGCCGCCTTTACAGCTGCAAGCAGAGCCTCGGAGAGCCCTCTGGACTTCTCGCCGTCCGCAAAGCTTTCGAGCCATGCTGCGCCGGCGTCATGGATGGCCGGATCTGCCTTAGCGAGCTCCTTTACTATGTCAGCGAGTCTTTCTCTGATCTGACGTACGCCTGTAGCCATGCCCAGACCGTACTCTGCGTTGTCCTCGAAGAGGGAGTTTGCCCAGGAAGGACCTCTGCCGTTCTTGTCGGTGGTATAAGGCATGGACGGTGCGGAAGCGCCCCAGATGGAGGAGCATCCGGTAGCGTTGGCTATCATCATCCTGTCGCCGAAGAGCTGGGTTATCACCTTGATGTACGGAGTCTCTCCGCAGCCGGCGCAGGCGCCGGAGAACTCGAAGTACGGAGCTATGAACTGGGATCCCTTTACGGTGGTCCTGGCCATGGGCTCCTTCTGAGCAAGAGTCATGGCGTACTCCCAGTTGGGAGCTTCCTTCTCCTGAGTTTCGAGCGGCTTCATGCTGATTGCCTTTCCGGGTACCGGGCAGACATCCACGCAGTTTCCGCAGCCGAGGCAGTCGAGCGGGCTCACCTGCATGCGGTACTTAAGACCTTCGAGTCCCTTGCCCTTGGCGTCAGCCATAACGAATCCTTCCGGAGCCGCTGCGGCTTCCTTCTCATCGAGCAGGAACGGTCTGATGGTTGCGTGCGGGCAGACGAAGGAGCAGTTGCCGCACTGGATGCACTTTTCCGCATCCCACTCGGGAACAGTAACGGCAACGCCGCGCTTCTCATAGGCAGCAGTGCCGCTGGGGAAGGTGCCGTCTTCTCTTCCGAGGAACGCGCTTACGGGCAGCTTGTCACCCTCCTGGCGGTTCATGGGAACGAGTATCTTGGAGATGAACTCCGGAAGAGCCTTTACGGTCTTGGTTGTCTCATCATCCACGGCGTTCTTCCATGCTGCGGGCACATCCACCTTGTGGGCGTTGTTGATGCCCGCGTCCACGGCGGCGTAGTTCATGTTTACTATGTCCTCGCCCTTCTTGCCGTAGGACTTTACGATGGACTCCTTAAGGTGCTTTACGGCGTCCTCTACGGGTATTACCTTGGTGAGGTTGAAGAAAGCGGACTGCATGATCATGTTGATCTTGTTGCCCAGACCGATCTCAACACCCAGCTTGGTGCCGTCGATGGTATAGAAATTGATGTCGTTGTTTGCTATGTAGCGCTTGAGAGCTGCCGGGAGGTTCTTCTCCAGCTCGGCGTCGTCCCAGTTGCAGTTGAGCAGGAAGGTGCCGCCCTTCTTGAGGCCGTCTATTACGTTGTACTGATGTACGTAGGCCTGGTTATGGCAGGCGATGTAGTCCGCCTCGGTGATGAGGTAGGTGGACTGGATCCTGTTCTTTCCGAAGCGCAGGTGGGAGATGGTGACGCCGCCGGACTTCTTGGAGTCGTAGGCGAAGTATCCCTGAGCGTACATGTCGGTGTTGTCGCCTATGATCTTGATCGCCTGCTTGTTGGCGCCGACCGTTCCGTCGGAGCCGAGGCCCCAGAACTTGCAGCGCACGGTGCCTTCGGGCTCGGTTGCAACTTCCTTGACCGGCAGCGAGGACATGTAGACGTCGTCCTCTATGCCTATGGTAAACTGGTTCTTCGGATTCTTCTTAGCCAGGTTCTCGTATACCGCTACGATCTGTCCCGGCGTGGTGTCCTTGGAGCCGAGTCCGTATCTTCCGCCTACGATGACAGGCTTTTCAGCCTCGTCGTAGTACATGTCGCGTACGTCCAGATAGAGCGGGTCTCCGGGAGCTCCGGGTTCCTTGGTCCTGTCGAGGACTGCGATCTTCTTTACTGTCTTGGGGAGGACCTCCTTGAGGTACTCGGGAGCCCACGGCCTGTAGAGCCTTACCTTTACGAGTCCTACCTTCTCACCCTTGGCGTTCAGGTAGTTTACCACTTCCTCTGCGGTGTCGCAGACGGAGCCCATTGCTATGATGACTCTCTCTGCGTCGGGTGCGCCTACGTAGTCGAAGAGCTTATACTTTCTTCCGGTCTTGGAACCGAGCTTTTCCATGTAGTCAGCGACTACCTCCGGGAGGTTGTCGTAGTAGCTCTGGGCAGCTTCCTTTGCCTGGAAGAAGATGTCTCCGTTCTGAGCGGTTCCGCGGATGACGGGGTGTTCCGGATTCAGAGCCCTTGCTCTGAACTCCTTAACTGCCTCCACGTCGATGAGGTCTCTGAACACGTCATAGTCTATGACCTCTATCTTCTGGACCTCGTGGGAGGTCCTGAATCCGTCGAAGAAGTGCAGGAACGGTACCCTGCCCCTGATGGCGGAGAGGTGAGCTATGCCTGCGAGGTCCATCGCCTCCTGAACGGAGGAGGAGCACAGCAGCGCGAAGCCTGTCTGACGGCAGGCCATTACGTCGGAATGGTCTCCGAAAATGCACAGCGCGTGGCCTGCGAGGGTCCTTGCGGAAACGTGGAACACGCCCGGAAGCAGCTCGCCGGCTATCTTGTACATGTTCGGGATCATCAGCAGCAGTCCCTGTGAAGCGGTATAGGTGGTGGTGAGAGCACCGGCCTGCAGAGATCCGTGGACAGCACCCGAAGCGCCTGCCTCGGACTGCATCTCCACTACTCTTACCTTCTGCCCGAAGATGTTCTTCTCTCCGTGCGCGGCCATCTCATCCACTACCTCCGCCATCGGGGACGACGGGGTTATAGGATAGATAGCGGCAACATCAGTAAACGCGTAGGATACATACGCGGCTGCGTTGTTGCCGTCCATAGTCTTCATTTTTTTTGCCATAAGAGACCCTCCTGATACGACTAAATAAATATATTGATTTATTATACTATATTTTTGTACGCTTGTGTTATTAAAAATATGATAAAGGGCAAGGCTGAATGCCCTGCCCCGAAAAGTCATTAGTTGATTATCACGCAGTCCTGCCTGTGTAGAGCTGGTAGTACCTTCCTTTTTGCTCAAGCAGCTCCTCGTGGGTGCCGCGCTCTATGATGCGTCCCTGCTCCAGTACCATTATGGCGTTGGAGTTCATTACGGTCGAGAGCCTGTGCGCTATCACGAAGGTGGTCCTTCCGTGCATCAGGGCGTCCATTCCCCTCTGGATGAGCACCTCGGTACGGGTATCCACGCTGGACGTCGCCTCGTCGAGTATCATCACGGGAGGATCCGCCACAGCGCAGCGCGCTATGGACAGCAGCTGGCACTGCCCCTGGGACAGCTGGCTGCCCGTGCCGTTGATCACGGTGTCATAGCCCTCGGGGAGCTTTTCTATGAAGTCGTGCGCGTTGGCGAGCTTGGCCGCAGCTATGACTTCCTCGTCCGTGGCATCCGGCTTTCCGAAGCGTATGTTGTCCGCTATGGTCCCCGTAAACAGGTTCACGTCCTGCAGGACCATGCCCAGAGACCTTCTGAGATCGTCCTTCTTTATGTCGTTGATGTTTATGCCGTCGTAGGTCACGCCGCCGTCGGCAACGTCGTAGAAGCGGTTTATCAGGTTGGTTATCGTCGTCTTCCCCGCGCCGGTAGAGCCTACGAATGCTATCTTCTGGCCGGGCTTTGCAAACAGGCTTATGTCGTGGAGCACCAGACGGTCCTCGGTGTAGCCGAAGTCCACGTTGTTCATGCGGATGTCGCCCTTAAGCGGCACCATCTCACCGTCCGGCTTCTTCCAGAAGAACTTTCCGTCCTCCTTTACCAGCTCTACCTTGCCGTTGTCCACCTCGGGCTCCTCATCAAGAAGCTCGAACACGCGCCCCGCGCCTGCCAGCGCCATCACCATGGTGTTTATCTGCTGGGAGATCATGCTGACAGGTCTGGAGAAGTTCCTCGAAAGCAGCAGGAACGCAGCCAGCTTTCCGAGCGTCAGCCCTGCCCCGCCGGAGGCCGCCATGGCGCCTCCCACCATGGCCAGCACTACGTACTGCACGTTGCCTATGTTGGCCATTATGGGCATCAGGGCGTTTGCGAGCCTGTTGGCGCTTGCGGTCTTGCGGAACAGATCCTCGTTCCTTACGTCGAAGCCTGCCTTGGCCTCCTCCTCGTGGCAGTAGACCTTTACTACCTTTATGCCGCTTAAGAGCTCCTCGGCGTAGGCGTTCATCTGTCCGAGAGACTTCTGCCTGAGGCTGAAGAACCTGGCGGAGGCTCCGCCCAGGAATATGGTTATCAGATACATAACCACTACGGTGCAGAGCACCACAAGCGTCAGCCTGAAGCTTATCCTCACCATGGCCACGAATATGGTCACCACCGTCATCAGCGACGAGAAAACGTTCGGGATAGCGTTGGACATGAGCTCTCTGATATTGTCCACGTCGTTGGTGTAGACGGACATTATGTCGCCGTACTGCCTGTTGTCGAAGTACTTTATCGGAAGCCTCTGCATGTGCTCGAATATCTGCACCCTTATCTTCCGAAGGACGCTGTTGCTTACGTCCACCAGCAGCCTGTTGAAGATCAGGTTAACTACTATTGACACGACATACAGGCATGCCATGAACAGTATGGCCTTAAGCAGCGGCGCGAAGTCCGGATCCACCGTCCCCACCATGGGCTTGATGTAGTCGTCTATGATCGTTCCGGTGAACGTGGAGGATCTTACGCTTATGAGAGCCGTTATTATCATTAGGGCAAGGGAAATAACGAAGAGCGTCAGTTCTCTTCCTCTCATGAAGCCCATGAGCCTTCCGAAGAGCTTTACGCTGTTCTTGTCCAGCCTTATCTTTCCGTGGGCAGCGGCCATGTTGCCGGGGCCTCTTGTCGGGGCTGCGTTCTTCTTTTTGGCATTTACGTCATTACTCATCGAAATCGCCTCCCTTCATCTGGGAATCATAGACTTCCTGGTAGATGATATTGCTCTTCATGAGCTCGTCGTGGGTGCCTATGCCGCTTATGCGCCCGTTGTCCAGGACGATTATCTTGTCCGCGTCCTTAACGGAGGATATCCTCTGGGCTATTATTATCTTGGTACACTCAGGCATCACGTTCTTAAGGCCTTCCCTTATGGATGCCTCAGTGGCTGTATCTACGGCGCTCGTGGAGTCGTCGAATATCAGGATCTTGGGATCCGACAGGAGCGCTCTTGCAATGCAAAGGCGCTGCCTCTGGCCTCCGGAGAAGTTGCTTCCGCCCTGTTCCACCTCGGCGGCAAGTCCGCCCTCGAGCTTTTCGACGAATTCCCAGGCCTGAGCGGTCTTAAGCGCGGATATTATTCTTTCGTCCGTGGCTTCGGGGTTGCCCCAGCGCATGTTCTCGGCTACGGTACCTGCAAACAGTACGTTCTTCTGCAGTACCATGGCGACGTTCTTCCTGAGGACGGTAAGATCCATTTCCTTAACATCCACTCCGCCGACATATACGCTGCCCTGAGTAGCGTCGTAGAGCCTCGGCATCAGCTGCACAAGGCTGGATTTTCCGCTTCCGGTACCGCCTATAATGCCTACGGTCTGCCCGCTCTCAATCTTAAAGGACGCGTCCTTAAGGCAGGGCTTGGCGTTTCCGTAGGCAAAGTCCACGTCTTCGAACTCCACGGATCCGTCTGCGACTGTCATAACAGGCTCTTCCGGTTCCCTGATGTCCGGTTCCTCGTCCAGAACCTCTATTATCCTCTTTGCCGCCGCCTTGGACATGGTGAGCATGAGTATCAGCATGGAGGACATCATAAGGCTCATGAGTATCTGCATCACGTAGGAGAACATGCTCATCAGCTGGCCTGTGGTCATGGTAGCGCTGACGCACATCCTTGCGCCAATCCAGGAGATGAGTATCATGCAGGTATACATGCAGAAGGTCATCAGAGGCCCGTTCATTACCACTATATGCTCAGCCTTTACGGATACGTCCCTCACCTCTGTTGCGACGCTGTCCAGCTTGGAGATCTCCTCCTTTTCGCGCACGAAGGTCTTTACTACCCTTATGCCGCGGACGTTCTCCTGTATGACGGCGTTGAGCCTGTCGAAGAGCTTGAACATCCTTTCGAACAGCGGGAAGGCATTCTTCATGATAAGGAACAGCCCTACCGCCAGCACCGGCAGCACGCACACGAATATCCACGGCAGCCTGTTGTTGATCCTGAACGCGGCCACAAGAGCGAACACAACGCTCGTAGGCGCCCTGAAGAGCATCCTGGTGAGCATCATGTAGCACATCTGCACCTGGGTTATGTCGCGGGTCATCCTGGTGACGAGGCCTGCCGGAGTGAACTTGTCCACATTGCTGAACGAGAAGCGCTGGATGTTGTAGTACATGTCCCTGCGCACGTTCTTGGCAAAGCCCGCGGCTCCCGTAGAGGCGAGCATTCCGCTCATGACGCCCAGAAGCATAGAGGCTAAAGCCAGGAGCAGCAGCTTAAGGCCTATGCTCCTTACCACGTCCATGTTTCCGACGTCTATGCCTTTGTCGATGAGGTCTGCCATGAAGAGCGGTATCAGAACGCTCAGCACCACCTCGCCGATGACCATAAGCGGAGACAGGATGGCGAAGATCTTGTACTCCCTTATGCATTTAGCAAGTCGTTTTATCATAAACTGACCTTTCTATACTGTAAGATCGGTAACGAATATCAGGTTCTGGTCCTTATCGAAGTAGAATCTCTCCAGGAGCTCCTCGTAGGTGAACGCTTCCGTAAGCTTCTTTCCGGTGACGGTCTCGTACTCGGGGTCCGCGTCCGCGGCCTCAAGGAAGGCCTCCTTCGTGTAGCCCATCTTCTGGAGGAAGGACTCCGCGTCCGCCTCCTTGCTGCCCACGGCGTCGTAGACGAACACGAAGTACTGGACGTTGGTCCCCGAGCCGTAGGCCATGCCGTCCATGGCGGTGATTATTATCTCGTAGAAATTGCCGAACCTGCAGACCTCGTAGTCGGTCCTGCGCAGGGCGTAGTACTCGTAGTCGAGCTCCTTAAGGGAGGTCTCGTCCATGGTAAGATCGAACTCGCAGGCCTCGGCTATCCTCTTGTTGATGCCGTCGGCACCGGGGAGGCTGTCCTTTATCTTCGGGACGCGTACGTCGAAGATGATCTTTCCGGGGATGTTGACATGATACTCCCTGGCGGTCTCGGTAATGTCCGCGTACTCGGGGCGCACGTAGTTGGTATCGTCCCTGAACCAGGTCGGAGGAAGGATCTCGTGCTCTGCATCCAGCTTCATCTCTGCCTTGACTACGTTCCTGTAGGACGCGACACCGTCTCCCCAGGCCTCTGTGTAGGTCCAGGTGCAGCCTGTGAGCTCGCCTTTGTCGTCGAAGCTGTAGACCGCGCCTATGTCCATCAGGGTATACAGAGCTGGATCTACGGTGCTGTCCTCGGTCAGCAGCCTGTGGAAGCCCTTTGCAAGGATGAGCTTATAGCTGCTGCCCTCGCGGATGATGTTGTCTATCTCAAGCCCTTCCGGCGGGTCCAGCATCAGAGCCTCAAGAGCCGGGAGCTTTACGGCACCGTTGTAAGCCGGTCCCTCCACCCATTCGCGGGTGCCGTCATCGTGCTCGCGGAGGTTATAATCGTAATGCACTCCATCCTGCTGGAGCTCTCCGTAGTAGACTCCTATCCCGTCGCGGTCTATCAGGCGGACAAAGCATATCCTTCCGCTGTTATCTGTATAAAAGCTTGTATCATAGACCTCGGAGGAGGACTCCTCGTAGGACGGTCCGCCGCCGGTGTAGCTCATCCTGGAGGTGATGTTCTTCGTAAGGACTATGCGGCCCTCGCCCTTATCCTTAAGCGCGGCGCACATCTCGCTGATGTGCTTGTAGGCGCGCTCCACCGGGGTAAGATCCGCGTCGGGATCCGTGACGTCATTGGTGTTGCCGCCGGGCGTCGGTACGGTGTTGGACGGATCTGCCGGAACTGCCGAATTGCCGCCGGGTGTATTGGAATTGTTGCCCGCGGCGTTATTGGTCTGCCCGGGATCCCCGCAGGCCGTAAGCATCAGCACCAGTGCCAGCAGGACTGCAGCTGCAGCGGACTTTTTTATATTTTTAAGTGTCATTTTTGTACAGACCTCCATTTTATAACAAGTTATTATAACAAGGTTTCGGATGATTATAAACCGCTGATATGTAATTCCGGTGAAATTTTTTATGCATAGAATGTTTTTTCAAATAATCGTGAACGACTGTTTACTTTTTCCGTGCCCTGTGGTAACATACCAAAAGTAAACGGAGGTTCATTTATGGCACAGGTATTAAAGGACGATATCAGGGACAGCATAATAAGCTCCGCAAAGGAGGAATTCCTGGAGCACGGCTTCGAGGGCTCCTCCATGAGGCGCATAGCCCAGAAGAGCAGGATGACGGTGGGCAACCTCTACAGGTATTTCAAGAACAAGGACGATCTGAACTCCTTCATAGTCTCCCCCACCTATGCCGCCATCAACAACATAGTAATGGATCTTACAGGCGGCGCAGTAAGCCTCGGCTCCGACAACCCGGACTTTTCGGCGTCCGTCGCGGACCTTAAGGAGATGCTGACTGCCTTAAGCGACAGGCTGGTGGACATTTACAAGATCCACCGGGTGGAGCTGAACATCCTGATGATGGGCTCCAGGCTCAACAAAGACCTTACCAAATGGTTCGCAGGGATGATAGCTTCCATAATATCCGGGCGCTTCGGCCTGGAAAAGGACGACAGGCGCCTTAAGGTCATCTCCGACTGCTACGCCCAGTCCATCTTCAGCGGCATAAGAGAGATACTAAGGACTCCGTGGGAGAGCGAGGAAGAGCTCAGATCCACGGTAAAGGTATACCTCAACTCCTACCTTGCGATGCTCTCCGAGGACGCGCGTTCCATAATCTTCTGAAAAGAGGCTGCAATGAGTTTCATAGAATTCAAAAACGTAAGCAAGATATACAAGATGGGCGAAGTAGAGATAAAGGCCCTGGACGACATCTCCTTTGACATAGACAAGGGGGAGTTCGTCGTGGTCCTTGGAAACAGCGGCGCCGGAAAGACCACCATACTTAACATCCTCGGAGGCATGGACGTGGTCAGCTCCGGATCCGTGGTAGTTGACGGCAGCGACATATCAGGCGCCGGGGACCGGCAGCTCTGCGACTACCGCCGCTACGACATAGGCTTCGTGTTCCAGTTCTACAATCTGGTCCAGAACCTTACCGCAAAGGAGAACGTGGACCTTGCAAGGCAGATATGCAAAGATCCTCTGGATTCTGCCGAGGTGCTCAGGATGGTAGGCCTTGAGGACCGCATGAACAACTTCCCCTCCCAGCTCTCCGGAGGCGAGCAGCAGCGCGTGGCGATAGCAAGGGCTGTCGCAAAGAACCCCAAGCTCCTGCTCTGCGACGAGCCCACGGGAGCGCTGGACTACATAACCGGAAAGCAGGTCCTTAAGGTGCTTCAGGACATGTGCTACAGGAACGGTATGACCGTAGTCATGATAACCCACAACAGCGCCCTTGCCGACATGGGTCAGAAGATAATACGCGTAAAGAGCGGCAAGGTACAGTCAATTAAGATAAACGAGTCCCCGAAGGATATAGAAGACATAGAGTATTAATGTTCCACAAGGACACGATAAGACTTATAAAAAAGACCTTCAACAGGTTCATATCGCTTCTGATGATAGTGCTCATAGGCTCCGCCTTCATGATGGGGCTTCTTTCCACACGCACCATCATGGAGGACAACGTGGACAGGTATGCGGACGAGCTGTCCCTTCAGGACATCCAGTTCTATTCCTCCTACGGTTTTTGCGATGAGGACATCGAGGCCCTTAAGGAGCTCGAATGCATAGACGAGGTCTTTGCCAGCCGCTTCCGCGATGTCTTCAGCATATCCTCCGCCGGAAGCGTAAGAGTCACCAGAGTGGAGGAAGCAGAGAGGAACCTGGACCGCTTTGAGCTCCTTGAGGGAAGGATGCCCGAGGCTCCGGGAGAGGCGCTGGTCCTTGACAGCGGAATGACCAAGGGCGAATACAGCACCGGCGAGCACCTGAGCCTCTTCCTGGAGGACGATGACATCTCCGAGCTGTTCTCTCAGACAGAATATACCATAGTCGGGATAGTTAAGACCCCGTCCTACATGGCCAAGACCCTCGGCACGGGAACGCTCAAGAACCAGGACCTTGCGATGGTCATATACGTGCCGGCAGAGAACTTCATCTCGGAATACTACACCACGGTCTACGCCACAGTAAAAGGCGCAAAGGATATAGAGGCCTTCAGCAGCAGGTACAAGGAGTACATAGCGGACGCAAAGGACGACATAGACGCTTTTGCAAAAAAGCAGCAGGACTACCTTAAGGACACCCTGCTTGCGGAATACAGGGACAAGATAGCCGAGGGCGAGGCGGAACTCGAGGAAAAGCGCGCGGAGGGACAGCAGCAGCTGGACGACGCCAAAAAACAGCTGGACGACGCCAACATACAGATAATAAGCGGAGAGACCCAGATAAGCACGCTGGAGGGAGCGCTCAACTCGCTCATAGCCCGTCAGAAGAGCCTTGAGAAGCAGTACGGGGACAACTACACGGCGTCAACGGAGCGCATAGCGCAGATAGAGAAGGATTCCGGGCGCAGCTTTGAGGACTATTACTCCGCGCTTCTGGCCGACTACGGAACCTACACCGCCCTTGGAAGGCTCATGGAGGAAGCGGACTCCGGGCTCGTAAAAGAGCAGCTGGAGCGCACGCGCGCGGAGCTCGACACCAGGTACGAGGGAGGCATAGAGGCCGCCTACGAGGAGGTCAATCAGCTTTCAAGAGACAAGCTCTACTACGAGGCCCTGACCGAGGAGATACGCGTTGCCCGGGAAGCCGAGCAGCAGGCCAGGAACGAGATAGCCGTAATGCGCTACCGCGTCCGCAAGGGCCGCGAGGAATATGAGAAAGGCCTTGAGGATTACAACAAGGGACTCATAGAGTTCAATACCGAGATCGAAAAGGCGGAGCTTGACATAAGGAAGGCCAAACAGGAGCTGGAGGAGCTTCCGGACGCCGAATGGATGGTGCTGGACCGCGAGAGCCATTACTCCACCTACATGTACGAGAACAACACCAAACAGATGGGAGCCATAGGAGTATCCCTTCCCTTCCTGTTCTTCCTGGTAGCGGCGCTCGTGTGCCTTACCACCATGACCCGCCTTGTTGACGAGCAGCGCGGGCAGATAGGCATATTCAGGGCTCTGGGATTTTCAAGAGGGCAGATCGTCGGAAAATACGTGGGATACGCTCTCTTTGCCTCCTTCCTGGGAAGCGTCATAGGCCTGTTCGTGGGAATGGCCATCTTCCCGGTAGTCATATACGAGACCTGGAGGCTGATGTACGACCTCCCCACCCTCGTGATGCACATGCCGCTGCACTACGCGGCAATAAGCGTCCTGTCCTTTGCGGTCCTGATCGCAGCCGTAACGGCCTATGTGGTAAACAAGACCCTCAAGGAGATGCCCAGCCAGCTCATGAGACCAAAGCCGCCCAGAAACGCCAGGAAGGTCTTCCTGGAGAAGATCCCCTTCATCTGGAACAGGCTCTCCTTCACTTTCAGGATAACCGCAAGGAACCTCATACGCTACAGGGCAAGAGCCCTCATGACGATAATAGGCGTGGCGGGCTGCACCGGTCTTTTGGTGCTTGGATGGGGCATAAAGGACTCCATAGCGGACATAGTCGCGATACAGTTCGGAGAGCTGTACAACTACGACTATACCGTAAACATGGACAGCGACGCCAACATAGAGGAGATCATAGATACCCTTAAAAAGGACGACTCCAACGAGGGCGTCGCCCCCTACATGACCTACGCCTCCAAGGTATATATCAACGGCAAGGAGCCTACCATAAACGTGGTGGTGCTGGACGCCCGCGAAGGAAACGACATGCTCCACTTCCGCGAGACCGACAAGAGCACTCCTGTGCGGATCAGGAACAGCGGCGTGATAGTAAACGAGAAGTTTGCCATAAACAACGGCATAAAGGAAGGCGACGTCCTGATAATAGAGTCCGCCTCCGGGATAAAGAAGGAAGTAAAGGTAAACGTCATCTACGAGCTGTACTTCCAGCACTACATGTACATGTCCGAGGACTATTACGACACGGTCTTCGACGAGCCGGTGCACTACAACTCCATAGCCATACGCAACGCCGAAAAGACAGCCGAGGAGATCTCTTCCGAGATAAGCAGGACGGAAGGCTACGGCAGCATCATGGACTTTACCGGCCTTACCGAGCAGTTCAACATTATGATAGAGGCTCTGGACTTCATAATACTGGTGATAATAATCACCGCGGGCTCCCTGGCCTTCGTGGTGCTTCTCAACCTCACACAGGTTAACATCAGCGAAAGGATAAGGGAGATAGCCACCCTTAAGGTCCTGGGCTTCCACAACACGGAGGTCAACACCTACATATTCAAGGAGATATTCCTGCTGTCGCTATTCGGGGCAATTATAGGCCTTCCTCTGGGGGTGCTTGAGCATCACTTCATCATGAACGTCATTAACATGGAGATGATAATGTTCGGCGACAGGATAAAGCTTCCGAGCTTTGCCCTGGCGTTCGCGGTGACCATAGTTTTCACGCTGATAGTTCTTCTGCTGACCAAACGGCCTCTAAAGAAAGTTCAGATGGTGGAATCCTTAAAATCCGTGGAGTGACATCCCCTTGCCCGAATACGTTTATTAGTGTATAATACGTCCCGTATCGGAAGAGAAACATGGTATGACTTCGGAAAAGATAGCTGTTCTTATACCGTGCTACAACGAGGCGCTCACCGTCGAAAAGGTCGTAAAGGACTTCCGCGAGGCGCTTCCGCAGGCACAGATATACGTATATGACAACAACAGCACCGACGGCACGGACGAATTAGCCAGAAAGGCCGGCGCTGTTGTTTGCTATGAAAGAAAACAGGGCAAGGGCAACGTGGTCCGCAGCATGTTCCGTGACATAGACGCGGACTGCTACGTAATGACCGACGGGGACGACACCTACCCTGCCGAGTGCGCCCCCGAGATGGCGGAGCTCATACTCTCCGGACAGGCGGACATGGTGATAGGCGACAGGCTGTCCTCCAGCTACTTTACCGAGAACAAGAGAGCCCTGCACGGCATAGGAAACAAGCTCGTAAGAATGCTGGTCAACCGCATGTATCACGGAGAGCTCACGGATATAATGAGCGGCATGAGAGCCTTCAGCAGGAGCTTCGCAAAGAATTTTCCGGCCATATCCGAGGGCTTTCAGACAGAGACAGAGATGGCCATCTACAGCCTTAAGAACGGTCTTAAGGTAAAGGAAGTAGTCATCCCCTACAGGGACAGGCCGGAAGGCAGCGTCTCCAAGCTCAGCACTGTAAAGGACGGAATAAAAGTCCTTAAGATGATAGCAAAGTTAAGATCGAATTATTGATGGAAAAGATCAAGAAGCTCATAAAAATCGTATTCTCCTGGGAATTCATAAAGCAGGTCATTATGTTCGGCATAGCCGGAGGCACCACGTCCATAATAGACTGGGGCGTGCTTGCGATCTGCGTAAGGTTCCTGCACATGGATTCCATGGTGTCCAACATATTCGCGTTCGCGATATCTGTCACCTACAACTACTGGGCAAACGCCAAGTTCGTGTTCGACTTCGACGAGAGCAAGGGCAAGAAGCGCGTATTCATAATATTCGTGTGCCTTGCCGCCGTAGGCTTTGCGATAAACCAGATAGTCATGTTCCTGGGGAACAAGGTGCTCGGCTACGACCCGCTGATAGTAAAGGTGGCAGGCATTGCTCTTGCCGCCATATTCAATTTCTTCTCAAGAAAGCTCCTCCTGGAGAAAAAGAAGGCGCCCGATGAAGGACCGGAAGCTTAAAAATCTTCTTATCAGCGACGGGACGCCCTTCGCAAAGATCTCAAAATACCTGATCCTCGCCCTTCCCTTCTGCTGGGTGGGCGTCACCATGGACAACGACTTCTGGTTCACGATAAACCACGGCCGCTACATCCTGGAGCACGGATTCACAAGCATCGAGCCTTTTACCGTGCACGAGGGCCTCGCCTTCAGCTTTGAGAAATGGCTCACCTGCATAACCTTCTACAAGATCTACGACTGGTTCGGGACCTGGGGCATGTACGTGTTCATACTCCTGGTCTTCTGCGTCATAATATGGCTCTTCTACAAGGTCTGCCTTCTGTTCTCCGGCAACAGCCAGAACATAAGCCTGCTCATAACGAGCGTCAACATGTGCTTCTTCGGCATCAACTACATAAGGACGAGGCCGCAGATATTCAGCTATGTGTTCATGCTTGCGGAGCTGTACTGCCTTGAGAAATACGCGCAGACGGGGAATATCAAGAAGCTTTATCCCCTGCCTCTGCTGTCCTTCCTGTACATGCAGTTCCACTCCACGATGCTGCCGATATTCTTCATCATAATGCTGCCCTACATCTGCGACTTCGGGTGGCTTAAGGTGCTTGGCATAGGCGGAAGCAAGTATAAGAAGTGGCCCCTGCTGGCGGCTTTTGCGGCGTGCGCGCTGACCAGCCTCATAAACCCCTACGGGGTGAGGTCCTTCGTGTACCTCATAAACTCCTTGAACGACGGAGGCCTTCTGTCCAACATCAACGAGGTGAAGCGCTCCAGCTTCAACGACATAATAGGCTGCTGCGGAGCGGTGCTGGCCTTCAGGCTGGTGGCCATAGCAGCGCGCATAGGAAGAAAGGAGACCTACCCTCTCCGCCACTTCCTGATGAGCCTGGGGACCTTCGCCATGGCGCTCTATGCCGTAAGGAACAACGCATTCTACATCCTCATGGGAGGAGCCGTAGCGGCCTACCAGCTTAAGAGCATAGGAACAGGCTACAACATAATGCCGGTACTTAAGAAGATAGCGGGCATTGCTGTCATAGCGTCCATAATCTACACGGCCGTATACCCGTACGACATAATGCGGAGCACCTATGCCTGGAAGGCTCTGGACGCATTCAAGGCCATGCACCCGGACACCAACGTCACGATGTACACGGACTTCAACTGCGGTTCCTACGCGGAGTGGATGGGCTTTAAGTGCTACGCGGATCCCAGGGCCGAGGTCTTCCTCAAGTCTGTCAACGGCAAGGAGGACATCCTGGCCGAGGTCTGGGACTCCATGCACAGAAGGATATCGGCTCAGGAGCTTCAGGAAAAGTACGATTTCGACTACTGGCTGGTACAGAGCGACTACTCTCTGGACTATCAGATAAGGAACAAGAGCGACTACAAGCTGCTTGTGGAAGAGGACGGATACAAAGTTTACGAACATATAAAATAAAGGATTGCAGTTTTCCGAACTTTGGTTTACAATATACTGCGTCCGTGGGGCGTTAGCTCAGCTGGGAGAGCGCAAGGTTCGCAATCTTGAGGCCAGGGGTTCGATCCCCCTACGCTCCACCAAAGAACAATACCTGCCTGTTGGCAGGTATTGTTCTTTTTTGCAGATAGTATTGGGGGATCGAACCCTGAGAGGGCATCAAGGTCCGGTGGACCTTGATGGTCCGAGCACGCCGAAGCGGGCGCAGGACGGTGGATCTGCGAAGCAGAGACACTCCCCCTACGCTCCACCAAATAAAAAAGACTGTCCTCTGTGAACTTGTCAACACAAAGTAGACAGTTTTAAAAAAGCTACAAGAACCCCAATTCGGTTTTGTACTGGACTGGGGTTTTGTATTGCAGCGCAAATGAAGGTCGCATATTGTTGTAATACATAACAAATGCCTGAATCATTTCCTAAGGGGAGTTAAATCTGTTATGCCAGCCTTCTGAATACAGCTCGGCTTTGATCCACCCAT
>JAFRZB010000005.1 GCA_017442785.1 Bacillota bacterium | reverse complement strand
CGCTTGCAAGTCCTTCTTCTCCTACAAATGCTCCGGTCGTGATCTTGTAGCTGTCCTTGGTCAGCGGTGTTCCGTCATAAGACTTCTTGTCGCTGTCTGCGGTCAGTACGATCTTGACCTTGTTGATCGTAAGTGCACCGCTAGCAACCGTAACCAAATAATTACCAACTACAGTAGCTTCCTCTGTAGATACTGTTACTCCATCAACTTTGGCGATCACGTTCGACTGAGTTCCTGCATTAGTAATAGTAGACTGAGCTGTCATCTCAACCGTAAAGGTGTGAGTATCGCCTTCAGCAAGGCCGCTTACAGTAAACTCAGGCTGAGTAAGAGGATTACCGTCATAGGTCTTCGAGGCGTTCTTTGCAGTGATAGTTACTGCCTGCGGCGTAATCTTCAACCAACCATCAATGATCTCCAGGTCAGTCGACGTATTAAAGGTGTATCCGGCTGTAGAGATGGTAAAGAAATCTGCTGCCAGATCCATCGGGTAACCCGGATCGGTGTTGACGTCCTTACCTTCAGCCTTTGCGGCCTTTCCAGTTGCAAGAGCCACGGAAACACCGGAAGGTGCCGTGGTCGTCCAGTCGTCGGTACCTACCTTATACTCTACAGTGTAGCCTTCAACTATCTGGGTTTGCCCATTATAGGGCAAGGTATCCGTTTTACCTGTTATCCTTATCTTAAGATCGGGCTGCCATACGGCTACCAGAGCATGGTAAGGTGATTTTTCATCTGCTGCGACTTTTGTTGCCTCTTTTGTAAAGGCTTGATCTGTATAATACTTGCCATCAGCTTCCTTATAGTAAACCAGCATCTCGCCGGAAACATCTTTGGGAGCATAAGTAGCAGCATCAGCGGGCTCGCTTACTCTTGCCCAACCAATGAACTTGTAGCCCGTACGGGACGGAGCGGGGTGAATGTTAACGCCTTCGTTTATCTTGAGCTTGGCAGTTCCGTTCGGATAACCTTCGGGATCCGTATAAAGAGGTCCTGTGCTTCCATCGTTCTTGAACCAATAGATATGGGTCGGAGTTTCTTCCTCAACCTTCTTATAAATAGCCATTACCTGAACGGTGTAGGTCTTAGTACCATCACCGTTGTCCACAACCTTAGCATCGGTTGCCTTAGCTGCGAAAGTCTCGCCCGGGAGCTTTGTAACACTGCTGCTGTTATAAACATAATCATTAGCAGAATCATTCCAGGTCTCGACTACCCAATGATCGAATACATATCCATCAGGCGCAGTCGGTGCGGCACCGGCGATGACATCTGAATTCTCGATATAAGTCGCAGAATCTGTAGGCGCATTGCTGCCAATTACTGCTTCGCCGTTAACGTCAAAGCCATTAGCTGTATAAACGACATTGATTCCGTCTGCATCTTCCAGCACCTTACTCCACTTTGCGTAGAGGTCGAGTTCCTTGGTGATCCAGTAACGATCTTTCCCGACAGTATCCGGATCATTATCATCATCCCAACCGGTCAAGTCAGAGTTATATGCCCCAGCAATGCTGGTATCCTCCCACGGACCGGCCCAAGGAGCGTTTTCAGGATCTGTCTTTGTTGTATTTTTATTATAAGTTTTGTTTACCGTTTGCTCATTTAAAACAAATGCTGTTGCGTTAAACGAGGTATTAAAGCCAGGATCTCTGAACCATCCAAGGAATTTGTAACCAATACGAGTTCCGGTTGGAGCACTGACTTTGCCGCCATAAGCTATACGGAACGAGAGTGACTGGCTGTTAGAACCCCAGGAAAGATCGGTTCCATCATCCGTTGGTACTCCAGTATATAGGAAAACACGATACTGGATCTGACGCCATTTAGCGTATACCTGAATACCGCCAACTGGCATTTTGTTCCAGACATACGGTGTTGTGCACCCTGCATCTATGTACCAACCTTCGAATACATACCCTTCCTCATTTTCGGGGAGTGTGGGTATATAATTCTTATCAGCTTGTGAGATAGTTGCGCCCTGACCATAATCGGCACTTTCATGAAGAGGGTGCTCAGAACGGTTCTGCAACGAATTATTATTTCCGTCAACATACTCACCATCAAAATACTGTATTGTATATTGTTGACGACTATAGATGAAATTCAGGTGGTAATATGTGGTTCGACCTTCTGTCGTTGTCCAATAGTTGCTTCCATTAAACGCGTTATGGGCATTGTTGTCACCGCTCTTCTGTAAGAAATCAAAACCGGTATATTTCGGGTCGTTCTGATCACTTACATTGGTATTACTGGAGCGAACGTCCATGACAGTCTCTTCATAATATGTCTTGCCATTTAAAGTCCTAGTTGACTTTCCTGTATAATCCTCTCCATCAACAGTTTCAAGCCAAATATGATACTTCCAGTTATTATAACTATCAGGGAAACGAACAACCACATAGTTGCCATTCTTATTATTTGTTGCGCCAAGAATATTAGCATCCAATACAGTGATGACGCCCTTAACAGTTCCGGAACCTTGGTTAGTAGCTCGAGGCTTCAATGCCGTGCCTACCATCATAACGTAACTAACCGGAACGCGATTGTTTGCTCCTGTAATCTTGTCATATGTAGGCCACTTGGAGCTGATGTCTTCTCCGTAGAAGGCTTCCATTTCAAAATAGTAATACGTCCTTCCACCGACGGACTCGGATTTTATAGTATACCCAGATGCTGCAGTAACGCCAGGATGCTCAGTTTGATTACTATGCCAAGTAACAAGGTCATTCAAACTAGACCCGCTACCAGAGTTGTTACCATAGTCATATCTGTTACTATTTGTTTCATTTCTGTAAAGATAGAACTTGAAGTTATATACAATGCGGTCAAAGTAAAGATTCAGAACCGCATCGCCTTCTGGTGTGATGGTAACCTGCTGATTCTTGCTTGCCTCAGTCAGACAGAAGCCACGATAATGACCTGGCACTCCATAATAGGCAGGGTTCTTATTACCATTATTAAGTGTAGCGTTCGTAGCAAGTGTACCATTGCCAAACATACCGGATACATAATCCTCATCACCATTATCTTGGAATGTGTACGGTATATTCTGTCCTACTTCACCACTACCAGAATAGGAACCTGCAATATCATAATGACCTTCTACTCTATCCAAATTCTGCGTCCAGAAAATAATAGTATAAGTAGCATTTTGGTTAGGACGCCATTTAGCATAAATTGTCGTGGTTTTATCAAGCGTATTCCCAAAAGTGAAAGGTCTGGTCTCATCGATTACTTCCTTTGTCTTAGGATTGCCTTCATCATCCACTCCGTCATTTACAATCTTTCCGTAATACCATCCATCAAATGTATACCCATAACGAGTCATTTCATTATCCGGACACGGTTTGGAAGTCGTCCCTCCTGTCAATATAAACTGTGCTGCGTTATATTTTCCGCCTTTGCCGTTCTCATTGAAGATGAGCCAGTTTCCTTCCGGAGCCTTAACTGTGAATGTTACATCTCCGGTAACAGTAATACCTGTGCCATTTTCATAATAGTAGATTGTTGTAGTCTGACCGTTATTAGTAACAGTTTCAGACTTTGCTTCTGCTGTAGGATGACCTTTTATATTTGCTTTCGTTGCATCAGTCGGTATCCATCCTTCAAAATTATGGCTGCTGTCAACTGTATAGCCCATGTTGACAGTATAAGCGGCTTCTTTAGAAGTATCGTATGATGGATAAATGACTGCGGCTGTACCCAGCGTGATAGGCTCCGCGTCATCAGATAAATAAGTGATCGTATAGGATTCGAAAATCGCAGGATAGTATGTAACAGTCGTACTTGCCGTCATGGAACCTGCAGTAGTCTTGGCATCGGCACGAACATCTGCGATAGACTTCATTTCAGAACTGGTAGTATAGTTCTTAACAGTCGTCCAACCCTTGAATATTTGTCCCTCAGCAAGAGTTCCCGCACCAGGATCATAGATGATCTTAGCAATCTCAGTTTCGCTGTCCGCGCTCTTTACATACATTTTCGCGATTTCAGAATCATCATGATTTCTGAATTCGACTGTCAGGATCGGAGCCTCTGTTTCGGAAAAAATATAAACAGAGAAGTGTTCCGCAATAAAGGATACCGCACCATTAATTGGAGCAATATCTTCTTTGCCATCGACACCTTTAACAGGCACTCTCCGCGTATTACCGTTATCATCTGTTTCCAAATGATAAACTTTTACGAGAGAAACAGTATTGAAGCTCTCATCAGAAACAGTTACGATGACGGGCTCCTCAGGCTGCCATTCATTATTATTGGCATCCTTTATTGTTATATCGTAAGAAACAAGATCTTTAGATGTTTTGTCTGGTTCTGCGCCTTTAGACCCTGCTTTCCTGGCGGAGAGCATCTTTACCCCACGAGTAGGCTGAGGTTCACTAGACTTGATCTCGGCGATCACGCTTCCGCCAACAGGAAGCTTACCATTGACAGCGACCGGTGCGCTGTCTTTTGCATTAATGCGCTGAACTTTTATCTCGAGCTTCTTTTCGATGGACTGTTCAGTTTTAGCAGGGTCCTTTATTGGCTCTTCCTTTGCGGGCTCTTCAACAGGAGGTTCTTTTGCTACAGGTTCCTCTGCTACGGGCTCTTCCTTTGCAGGTTCCTCTGCTGTGGGCTCCTCTGCGACAGGCTCTTCCGCTACAGGTTCCTCTGCTGCGGGTTCCTCCTTTGCAGGCTCCTCTGCTACAGGTTCCTCAGCAGTAGGCTCCTCCTTTGCAGGTTCCTCTGCGGCAGGCTCTTCCTTTGCAGGTTCCTCTGCAACAGGCTCTTCCTTTGCAGGTTCCTCTGCAACAGGCTCTTCTGCTGCGGGTTCCTCTACGGCAGGCTCTTCCGCTGCGGGCTCCTCAGCGACAGGCTCTTCTGCTACAGGTTCCTCTGCGGTAGGCTCTTCCGCTGCGGGCTCCTCAGCAACAGGTTCCTCGGCAACAGGCTCTTCTGCTGCGGGCTCCTCAGCTGCGGGAGTCTCAACTGCAGTACCCTCCACAGGAGCCTCTTCAGCTGGTTTCTCTGCTTCTGAGTTCTCCTCCGCGGGAGCTTCAGCGTCTTGCTTTTCTGTCGATTCATCCTGAGTCTGTACTGTCTCTTCAACAGTCTGAGTAGGCTGTTCGACAGGATCGCCGTCCCCTGCAAGTGCCTGGCCCGGTATAAGGCTTATTACCATTGCCAGTGTAAGTACAAATGCAAGGATCTTTCTCTTTGTTTTCATTGGCTAATACCTCGCTATATAGTGAAATTATTAGTAAACATAATTATTTATTTTGTCATTATAATCAGAGCTAGTTTACATAACAACAAAGCGGGTGCCTTTGCTCCCACACGATATAGTAGCATGTTTTATCCGACAAATAAAGCGTTAAAAGACAAAAAATTGTCATACGGAAAAAATAATTTGTACATTATTTTACCATTTTGTTTCTGTTGCACAAAATTGCCTGCCCAACCTGTTAAATTTATTTAAAATAATAAAAAAACGGCAGTCATGCATTTTGCGCAAGACTGCCGGAGATCTCTGTGTTTTTATTCCTGATCGCCCTGTTTAGTGCTCTCTTCCGTACTCGCAGGAGCTTCAATTGCTGACGCTGCAGCCTTTCTCTTTGCCCTTCTGCTGAGGGTCACGTACAGGATTATCCCGCACACAAAGATTATTACACTGATGACCTGCGCCTGGCGCAGACTTCCTATCATAAGGTTATCCGTGCGCAGTCCCTCGTTCCAGAAGCGTCCGAAAGAATAGACTATCAGATGCGTTATTATCAGCTGGCCGTCGAACTTTACGCGTCCGCTGCGCTCTATCCAAAGAAGCAGCAGGAACAGCAGGAAGTCCCAGATGGCGGCATACAGGAAGGTAGGATGGACCATCACTCCGTCCACTTCTATGGCCCAGGGAAGGTCCGTTGGGCCGCCGTGAGCCTCGGAATTAAAGTAGTTGCCCCAGCGTCCTATGCTCTGTGCAAGAGCAAGCCCGGGAGCCACCAGATCCAGCCACTTCAGCGGGCTCTGCTTCCAGTGCCGTACCAGTATCACAGCCGTTGTTATGCCGAATATCAGGCCACCGTGGATGGCTATGCCGCCCTCCCATATCTTGAATATTGACCAGAAGTCGTTCTTGTACCTGTCCCACTCAAAGAGCACATAGTATGCCCTGCAGCCTATTACGCCTATGGGGATGACCCACAGGATGAAATCCAGCACCCTGTCGCGCGGCTCGATGCCGTACTTCGGAGCGCGGATGTACATTACGGTAACGCCGGCGATTATGCCGAGCACCAGCATTATCGCGTACCAGCGTATCTCAAGGCCGAAGAGCCTGAATGCTATCGGATCCGGAACAGGAAGAAAACACCTTATCACAGCTCTCTCCTCCCCTCCATGGCCTTGGATATAGTCACCTCGTCAGCATACTCAAGATCTCCTCCTACGGGCAGTCCGTGAGCTATGCGTGTTACCTTTATCCCGGCCGGTTTTATAAGTTTAGCTATATACATCGCAGTTGCCTCGCCTTCAACATTGGGGTTTGTGGCGAGTATCACCTCTTTAACATCGTTTTCCTGAAGGCGAACTATCAAAGACCTGAGGTTTATGTCCTCGGGGCCCTTGCCTTCCATGGGAGATATGACCCCGTTGAGCACGTGGTATACTCCAAAGAACTCCCTTACCCTCTCAAGCGCGTAGACATCCCTGGGGCTCTCCACTACGCATATCACGGAATGGTCCCTGGCTCCGTCGGAGCATATGCTGCAGGGGTCCGTATCCGTAAGATTGCCGCAGACGCTGCAGAAGCGCATCTTCTCCTTAGCTTCGGTTATGGCATCCGTAAGAGACCTCGCCTCTTCCGAAGGAAGCGAGAGTATGTGAAAAGCAAGGCGCTGGGCGGTCTTTCCGCCTATGCCCGGGAGCTTTCCAAGCTCTGCTATCAGCTTGTTCAACGGTCTTGCGTAATACTTCATATCAGAACAGACCGCCGGGAAGTCCCATTCCTCCGGTAACGCCGCTCATCTCCTTCTCGGCTATCTCGTCTATCTGACGCATTGCCTCGTTGGCGGCAGCTACTATCATGTCCTGGAGCATCTCTACGTCCTCGGGGTCGCAGGCTTCCGGCTTGATGGTTACGGATACGAGCTCGTGCTTGCCGTTTACCTTTACTGTAACGGCTCCGCCGCCCGCACCTGCTTCAGCCTCTTTCTTTTCTATCTCCTCCTGTGCTGCGGCAAAACGTGCCTGCATGGCCTGGAGCTGCGCCATCTGCGCCTGCTGGTTGTTCATCTTAGGCTTCTTGCCCGCTTTCATTCCTTTACCCATTTTTTTCTCCTGTTTTCAAATTACTGCAGTTCTGCTTCGCCGTAAAGGCTGAAGGTCTGCGCTTTTACTATCTTTACCGGAATTATCTGTCCTATCAGCGCCTCCGCGCACGCAGCTGCAGAATTGCATCCCGCTTCCGCGCCCTCCGGAGCGCGGACCGTAAAGTCCACTGTCTTGTTCGACTCCGTCCTCCCGGTAAGGACGTTAGGATCTGTCTTGCTGAAGCCCTCCACCAGGACCGGCAGCACCGCGTCCTGATACTCCGCGGACTTCTCCTCCTGTATGCGGTGTATCACCTCAAGCAGGCGGTCGAAGCGCTGATGCTTTATCTCCTCAGGCACCTGGTCCGGCATCTTCTCGGCCGGAGTGCCTTTGCGCACGGAGTATATGAAAGTGAACGCGGAATCGTAGCGGACCTTCTCAACAAGATCTACGGTCGCCTGAAAGTCCTCTTCGGTCTCTCCGGGAAAGCCCACGATAATATCCGTTGAGATGGCTATCTCCGGACAAGCCGCGCGCAGCTTCCTTATGAGCTCAAGATAATGAGCCGAATCGTAATGGCGGTTCATCTCCTTCAGGACCCTGTCCGAGCCAGCCTGTACAGGCAGGTGTATCTGTTTGCAGAGGTGCTTAAGATCCGCAAAGCACTGCACAAGATCGTCCGAAAGGTCCTTGGGATGAGACGTCATGAAGCGAACGCGCTCTATTCCGTCTATGCAGTCTATCCTCCGCAGAAGCTGTGGGAAAGTGACCTTCTGTCCGGGAGCAATGCCGAAGCGATCGCAGCCATCCTCTCCGCAGACACCCGCGTAAGAGTTTACGTTCTGTCCCAGCAGCATTATCTCCCTGCAGCCGGACGCGGCCAGACCTTCTATCTCCGCAAGCACTGCTTCAGGCGCCCTGCTGCGCTCGCGCCCTCTTGTATAGGGGACTATGCAGTAGGTGCAGAAATTGTTGCAGCCCTGCATTATGCTTACGAAGGCCTTGAACGGATATTCGCGCTTTGCTGGAAGCCCTTCGGCTATGGGTCCGGCGTCCTTCCAGACCTCGGTTATCTTCTGGTGCTCCTCCGCGGCGTTCCTGAACATCCTCGGAAAATCTGCTATGTTGTGCGTGCCGAAGACTATGTCCACCCAAGGATATTTGGCCTTTAGCGTATCTATGTGGACCTGCTGCTGCATCATGCATCCGCAGACGCATACTATGCGGCCGGGGTCCTGTTCGTGAGGGTTCTTAAGCTGCCCCAGAACACCGAAAAAGCGCTTATCCGCGTGCTCTCTTACGGAGCAGGTATTCAGGACGCATACGTCGGCAGCCTTGAAATCCGGGCAGTATTCGTAGCCCATCTCCTCCAGCATGCCGGCTATGGTCTCGGAATCCCTCTCGTTCATCTGGCATCCGAATGTAACTATGTGATAAGTCCTGCTCATTGATCCTTCTCCGAGCGGTTGCGGAACACGAATTTTATGGATGTTCCCGCAAATCCGTAGCCCTCGCGTATCTTATTCTCAAGGTATCTTGCGTATGAGAAATGCATCAGTTCCCTGTCGTTTACGGAGAAGCTGAAGAGCGGCGGCTTTATGCCTATCTGTGTGGCGTAGTAGATCTTCAGCCTCCTGCCCTTGTCCACGGGCGTGGGGTTCATCATCACGGCGTCCTCTATGAGGCTGTTCAGCTGGCCGGTACCGACTCTCATGGCGCGGTTCTCGGCAACGGACCTTGCGGCATCTATCACAGGAAGGAGCCTCTGACCCTTTATCGCTGAGGTGAACATCACGGGTGCGTAGCTCATGAACTGAAGCTCGCCCTTGATCTTCCTCTCCATGTCTCTCATGGTATTGGTCTCCTTGGCAACGAGGTCCCACTTGTTTACGACTATTATTATGCCCTTGCCGGCCTCGTGAGCCATGCCTACTATGCGCTTGTCCTGGTCTGTAAGGCCCTCGGTGGCGTCCAGCACCATCAGGGCTACATCGCAGCGCTCTATGGCCGCCATGGCCCTTATTACGGAGAACTTCTCCACCTCATCGGTCACCTTGCCGCGGCGCCTTATGCCCGCGGTATCTATGAGAGTGTATTTCTGACCGTCCTTCTCGAAGGGCGTATCAATGGAATCTCTGGTCGTCCCTGCTATCTCGGATACTATTACCCTCTCCTCGCCCAGGAAAGCGTTGACAAGAGATGATTTGCCGACGTTAGGTCTTCCGATTATCGCTATCTTTATGTCATCCTCGTCCTCTTCCTCGAAGGCTTCCTCCGGGATCATGGAGATTATCTCGTCAAGAAGATCTCCCAGCCCAAGCTGGTTGGTAGAGGACACGGCAAAAGGCTCCCCGAGCCCAAGCTCGTAGAAGTCGTAGAAATCTTCCGGCAGCTTTGAAGTATCGATCTTATTGGCAACGAGGATGACGTTCTTGTTCTTGCGGCGCAGCATGTCCGCAACTTCCCTGTCCGCGGCCGTCACGCCGCTCCTTCCGTCCACCATGAAAAGTATCACGTCCGCCATGTCCATGGCCATCTCGGCCTGGGCGCGCATGCGGGACGGGATTATTTCCTGGTTCTCCGGTTCGATTCCTCCGGTATCTATAAGCATGAAGTGCTTTCCGGTCCACTCGGCATCCGCAATTATGCGGTCTCTGGTGACGCCCGGAGTATCCTGCACTATTGATACCCTGGAACCGACTATCTTATTAAAAAAGGTCGATTTGCCGACGTTAGGTCTTCCGACCACGGCCACTATCGGTTTGCTCATAAGTATGCTCTCTTCTTTTAGATTTCAGATTATTATACCACATCATTATTCTTTGTGGTATAATTCTTTGTTGTACGCAAACTAAGCGGAGGAAAAACTATGAAGGTCGCAATAGTAGGAGCCGGCAAGCTGGGAACAGCCGTTGCCGAAGCACTCATACAGGGCGGTAACGAGATAACCGTACTGGACACCAACGAGGAACGCATACAGACGATCGGACAGAATCTGGACGTCTTTACAATAACCGGAGACGCCAAACAGACGGAAGTTTTAAGGGACGCAGGTGTGGGGAGCTTCGATCTTCTCGTCTCAGCAACCGACAACGACGAAAGGAACATCGTCATCTGCTCCTTTGCCAAAAAGCTCGGCTGCAAAAAGACCATAGCCAGAGTCCGTGCCCCGGAGCACCTGGATCAGCTGGATTTCATACAGGACATCACCGGGATAGACTTCATAATCAACCCTGACAAGGACTGCGCAGACGAGATCTTCAAATACCTTACTCAGCAGTACGCCCTCACAGGCGGAAAGCTCAGCAAGGACGGCGTCGGCGTGCTGGAGTTCGAAGCCGAAAAGCTTGAGGAGATAGTCGGGAAACAGCTGAAGGACATAGTCCTTCCTCAGGCCGGCCTGCTTATCGCTGCTGTATCAAGGCAGGGCAAGATAATCATCCCGAACGGCTCTACCACCATCCATCACGGAGACATGATCTACGCCATCGGTCTTCAGAAGAGCATAGACTCGCTGCAGAAGATAGTTCGCAGGAACCTCAGCGAAGCTAAGGTCACCCGAGTCATGATAGCCGGCGGAGGAAACACAGGTTACTTCCTTGCAAGGAGCCTTGTGGAGTACGGCGCCTCGGTAAAGATCATAGAGATGGACAAGAACCGCTGCGAATACCTCTCCGCGGAGCTCAACAAGGTCCTGGTACTTAACGCGGACGCTACCGAGGTAGATGTCCTTCGCGACGAGAACCTCGCAGGCATGGACGCCTTCGTGGCGCTCACGGGCTTTGACGAGGAGAACCTGCTGCTGTCGCTCATAGCAAAGCAGAGCGGAGTTTCCAAGATAGTCGCCAAGACCAGCCGCAAGAGCTACGAGACCCTTCTTGAGGAGCTCGGAGACATAATGATAATCAACCCGCTCAACATCAGCGCCACCGAGATACTCCACAAAATGAGGAAGGAAGGCGTAGTGCTGTTTACGCAGGTCATCAACGGTCAGGCTGAATTCAGGGAAATAATGGCCGAAAAAGAGATGCCGCTTACGGCAAAGAGCCTTATGGATCTTACCATCCCGGACGGCGTGCTCCTGGCCGCGGTGGAAAGGAACGGAGAGACATTCATCCCGAACGGTTCCACGAACATTCGCGAAGGAGACAAGGTGCTTATCCTTTCCCTGCTCTCAGCCGCGGGAGCGCTGGAGAGCCTCCTCCACAAGAGCAGGTCCACGAGCTTATAAATAATGCATCTTAACAGGAAGCCCATAGTCAAAATACTTTTTGCGGTAATGGCGCTGGTGGGAACATCCATGCTCCTGCCTCTTGCAGTCAGCCTTATCTACGGGGAGACTAAAGTAGCCCTCTGTTTTGCTGTTGTCTGTGTTCCCATGATAGTCATAGGGCTTCTAGTCATAAAGATCGTCCCGAAGGGAGACAATACTACTCTCCGAATGAGGGACGGTTTCTTTATAGTCGCAATGGCATGGGTCATAATGTCTGTCCTCGGAGGACTTCCCTTCATGATCTCAGGCAGCATACCCAACTTCTTCGACGCCTTCTTTGAGACCGCGTCCGGTTTCACCACCACAGGCTCGACGATAGTCGCAAACATTGAGATACTTCCGAAGGGCATACTCTTCTGGAGGAGCTTCACTCACTGGCTGGGCGGCATGGGAGTACTCGTGCTGACTATCGCCCTCCTTCCCATGCTTGGGATAGGCGGACAGAAGATAATGAGAGCCGAGACCACCGGCCCCACCTTGGACAAGATCTCGGTGACAGTCAACGATTCCGCAAGAAGACTCTACACCATATATCTCGGTGTGACGATACTGGAGATAATATTCCTGATGCTCGGAGGCGTGAGCCTGTTCGACGCGTCTACTCATACCTTCGGCACCGTTGGCACGGGAGGACTTTCAACTTACAACGCAAGCGTAGGAGCATTCCACAGCGTCTACGTTGAGATGGTCATAACTGTATTCATGCTGCTTGCAGGTATCAACTTCAATCTGTACCATTTCGTGCTTACGGGAAGGCCTGGACAGATGCTCAGGGATACGGAGTTCCGCACCTATATCGGAATAATCTTCGGATCCACGGCATTCGTCTCAGTGATGCTCCTCATCCACAATTACTACGACACCATAGGCAAGGCCTTAAGATACGCGGTGTTCCAGGTCGTCTCCATTATCACGACTACCGGATTCGGGACCGACGATTTCGACACTTGGCCCATACCCTGCAGGATAGTGATGTTTCTGCTGATGGTGATAGGCGGATGCGCATCCTCAACCGGAGGCGGCGTCAAGGTCATACGCATTATCCTTTCCCTTAAGATAATCAGGCGCGCAGCAGACATTAAGCTTCGTCCGAACGCTGTAAAGCCTATAAAGATAGGCGGCAAAACCATAGATGAGAACACACTGGCGGCGGTAAAGTCCTTCATGATACTCTACGCACTTACGATAGCTCTCGGAACTGTCGTTGTTGCGCTTAACGGATTCGACCTTACCACCTCGCTTGGGTCTGTCATAGCCTGCGTAAGCAACATAGGACCGGGCTTCGGGCTTGTCGGGCCCAGCTGCAACTTCATACTGTTCTCTGGCCCGATAAAATTCCTTCTCGCCATGTTCATGATAGCGGGAAGGCTTGAATTATACACAATATTCATTATGTTTACACGTACGTTCTGGAACGAAAACAGATAGACGATGAAAGAAAAGAGGCAAAAAGGTACACTCGGAATAAAGACCGCGCTTCTGGGCTCGATGGGTATTTTTATAGTCCTGTCGCTCATCAGCATGGCTGTTTATCTTGCCTCCGGGACTATATCCGATCCCTTCCGCGCGCTGTTCGAAAGCGTATCTGCCTTTACGGATACAGGGCTTTCGGTCCTCGCAAAGGACGCTGCCCTTCCGGCATGGCTGCTCATATTCAGATCCTTCTGCCAGTGGATAGGCGGTGCCATGCTTCTTGCCTTCTTTGCCCTTATATTCAGCGGATCCGACATACTGGCCCCGTCAACTGCCTCCTTCTACAGGCTCGGGATACAGTTCAGGGCAAGCTTAAAAAGGCTCTTCCTTGTTTACGCTGCGCTTACGGTCTCCATGTTCCTGCTTCTGCTTGCGACAGGCTGCACTGCGGCAGATTCCCTCTGCGCGGCTCTGTCCACCGTGTCCACGGGAGGCTCAATCCCCGCAGGAGCGCTTAAGGGCGGCCTTTCCGAGACCGTAGTGGTGCTGTTCATGATACTCACATCTATCAGCTATCCGCTCTATTACTACGCAGTAAAGGGCCGTACGGAAAAAATAGACAAGAGCTCGGAACTTAACGTATTCATAGGCATAGTCATCGCGTCCTGCGTCATCGTCTGCGCTACACTTGCGATAAACGGAACCTATGATATCCGCCATTCCATAGAGTACGGATGCTTCCAGACGATATCGAATCTCAGCACTACAGGGCATGCCATAGCAGACATATCCGCGTGGCCGTCCTTCGCGCAGTCCGTCATTTTCCTGCTGTCGTTTGCGGGAGGATGCAGCATGTCTCTTGCCGGAGGCGTAAGGATAGTGCGCCTGATAGTCATCCTCAGGATAATATCCAGATCCTTTACCGTCCGCATACATCCCAAGGCCGTCATCTCCACAAAGGTAAACAAAAAGCAGGTCCCCAGGCACTTGGCGGCTCGCATGTCCGCGTATCTGATGACCTGCATACTGTTCTATCTCATAGGTGTATTCGTCGTATCCTTCGAGTCTCCGGACGTAATTAGCTGCTTTACAATGTCAGCCGCTCTTATAACCAGCACGGGTCCCGCTCTTGCAGGGAACATAGTGATGTCCGATGTCAGCGCGGTAAGCCTTCTGCTGTGGTCGGTCTTCATGATAATGGGCAGACTTGAGCTGTACGCGCTGTTCATACCATCCTCAAGATCCTGACGATGAAGCCGGCCTAAGAAAGATCGCCGGCCTTTCTTATTTTTCTGCGCACTCTGTTTATGTGTCTTTCGAAATCTCCTGCGGATATTATCTCCGCAAGCACCAGCTGGTTCAATGTAGGGACACTGCAGGAACAAAAGCCCAGGCGTTCCTCATAAACCTTTAGAAGAAGCTCCGGAAGCACCATGTAGGCTATCCTCTCCCCCGGTGACACAGTCATCGTAAAGCTGTTGACGTATATCACGCGCACGCCCCCGTCTATCTGAAAAAGCGTCTCCTCCGGCTTAGTGGAGGGCGTATACTCGGATTCGAAATCATCCTCTATTATCCATGCTCCCCTGCTCCTTGCAAAGCTGAGGTATTCCCTCTTTTTAGACGCGCTTGCGCTTATGCCGCTCGGATAAGACCTGTACGGAGTGATATGCAGGACACCTGCGCTGCTGGCGCTTAGCGCCGCTGAGCTTATTCCGTCACTTCGAAGCGGCAAAAGCTCCGTATGCGCTCCGTTAAGAGTGTAGACCTGCAGTATCTTTCCGTAGGAAGGATCCTCTATTCCGTAGCTCCTGTATCTTCCGAGCATGTCCACTATGAGTCCGTACAGGTATTCCGCTCCGCTGCCGATAACTATCTGCTCCGGGGAAGCCTTTATTCCCCGGCTCCTTGCGAGGTAGCCTGATATTGCTGACCTTAGCTCCAGACAGCCCTTGCCCGGAGACTTTACCATTATATCCTGAGGCCTGTCGCTCAGGACCTTTCTGACCGCCCGTGAATATACGGATATGGGGAAGGTCTCTCTTCCTGCGCTGTCCGGCCTGGCCTTTACGTTTCCGCGCGTCTGCACGGACCTTGCGGCAGGGCTGTCATCCTGTCTTTCGGATCTGTAGGAATAGTTCTCCCTGTAGACAGGGGCTGTGCTTCCGAATACGGCCTTCTCGTTGTAGACCACATAATAACCGCTCCTTTCGCGCGGGGAGACATAGCCTTCGTCTTCCAGAAGTTCAAGGGCGTGCTGTATGGTAATGACGCTAACGCCGAAGCGGTCGGCTGCAACTCTCTTAGAAGGCAGTCTGGCGCCCTTAGGATAGAGCCCTTCCGTAATGTCCGAGCGCAGCTTCTCGTAGATGTTGATATATTCTGGTTTTTTCCTCATTGCGCTTCCTCATCTGGTTATATAAAAATTTATTGAATTGATAATTTTAATATACCCAAAACAAGCTTAAAATGCAATACAAAACTCGGAGGAAACATACAATGAGCTTAGATAAACAGGCAAAAAGCAACAAGCAGATATATAACCTTTGCATAGCGGCGCTGTTTTTAGGTCTTAACATCGCGGCAAGCTCCGTCGGCATACCTGTTCCGGGCGGACACTTCTACCTCAACGACGTTGTTATCTGCACCGCAGCGCTTCTCCTTAATCCGCTCTACGCAACGCTCGTAGGCGGCGTGGGCGCATTCCTCGGCGACGTTTTCTTCTATCCGGCGCCCATGTTCGTATCCCTTGTGGTAAGAGGACTTCAGGCACTCGCCATCTCACTTATCGTAAACAAGATGAACAAGCGCAAGAGGACGAGCGGCATAATCGGAGTCGCTGTCGGAGCAGTCATAATGGTAGTAGGCTACACTCTTGGAAGAGCTTATGTCTACAGCACCCCCGAGTACGCGATCCTTAAGCTGCCCTTCCAGATAGCCATGGCCGTAATAGGCGGAGCAGCGGCTATAATCCTCGTATACGTCCTCAAGCTCGGAAAGATAAAGGATAAGTATTTCTAAAGAAACGCATTGGATGGACAATCTCCTCTGTGCAGTGGTATAATGTACCGCAAAAGCACAGAGGAGTTTTTTTATGAAAACAGTTCTTTATATAATTCTCGCAGTAATCATCTTGATCGCGCTCTGGTTCCTGCTTCTTTTCCTGAGCGGCATCCCTATCGACAAAAACAAGGAATACGATAAGAACAGCCGGTATTACCGCTTCCTGCTCTATTTCACTACAGCCATAGGCCTTAAGATAATGAGGGTGAGGACAAAGGTCACGGGGCTTGACATGCTGCCGAAGGATCAGAGGTTCCTACTTGCCAGCAACCACCGTTCCAATTTCGACCCGCTCATAACCTGGGACGCTCTCAGAAAGTACGATCTCGCCTTCATCTCCAAGCCTGAGAACTTCAGCGTGCCATTCTTCGGCAAGATCATACAGAAATGCTGCTTCATGGCGATAGACCGCAAGGACCCGGAGAAAGCAAACGTCACGAAGGAGCGCGGAGCAAGGCTTATGAAGAGCGGCGAGGTGTCAGTCGCAGTCTATCCCGAAGGTACCCGCAGCAAGACCGGAGAGCTACTGCCCTTCCACAACGGCCTCTTCAACATGGCCAAGGAGGCGGACGTCCCGATAGCCGTAATGACTCTTAAAGGTACCGCGGACATAAAAAACAACTACCCCTGGCATCACTCAGAGGTAGCCTTGAATATCGCAGACCTGATACCTGTCGAGACTGTAAGGCAGCTCAGCCCGCACGAGCTCGGTGTCAGAGCGCGCGCCGCGATGGAAAAGGACCTGAGCAGCCTTTAGCAGCTATTTATTCTCTATCAGATCGAGAGGATCCACGGGCTCTATTCCGAGCCCGTTTAATATTTCCAGAGCCCTTTCGAACCCGAACGTCAGATCTTCTTTTCTGTGAGCATCGCTTGAAAGCACGAATCTCCCGCCCTTCCCGCTTATGTATCTTATGATCTCCTGCGAGGGATAAGGCTCAGTCCTGTATCCCCTGGACATTGCGCCCGTGTTAACTTCAAAAGGAACGTCCGCCTTAAGAAGCTCGTCAGCGGCAGACATCCAAGCCGACCTGTAGCGGGGGTCCTGTGCATCGAATAAGGACCCGTCCTCGTTGAACTTGCTTATGAGATCGAAATGCCCTATTATATCGCACCCGGTCACCTTGCATACGGACGATACCGTCTCATAGTAAGCCGCGCACAGCGCGTAGATGTCTCCTCCGAAACACCCGTCCCTAAGGCGCCTTAAAATATCGATGGTATCATCAACGGAGATGTATCCGTCGCGTGTCTTAAGATAGTGCACGGAACCTATGGAATAGTCGAAGGGTTTTACAGGCGCGGGCGAAAATATGTCCTGCTCCGTCCCGCAGAAGATCTTTATCTGTCCCTCGTATTTCTTTTTAAGCCTGCTTATCTGCCTGCGGTACTTCGCTTCGTTCTCCGGGGTCATGCCCTGGCAGCCGGGATCGAAAGGAGCATAGCTGTGCCCGGATATGCCTACGGCAGCAAGGCCTTTTTCAAGGGCGCTCCTTACCATATCCTCCGGACTGTCCTTACCGTCGCAGTACAGCGTGTGGCAGTGGAAATCGGATCTTATCATTTTTCCGCTTTTTCGGCATCCTTGTCCGATGCCATCTTCTCCTGCTTTACCTTGCGGTCTATCACGTGCCTTGAGGCGAGCTCCTTCGTTATGTCTTCCAGACTTATGCCCTGCTGGACCATCATCACCATTACGTGGTAAGCAAGATCCGCCACCTCGTATACGGTCTCAGCCTTATCGTTGTCCTTGGCGGCTATTATCACTTCGGTGCACTCCTCGCCCACCTTCTTGAGTATCTTGTCCAGACCTTTCTCGAAAAGATAGGTGGTGTAGCTCTGCTGAGGCATATCCCGTTTTCTGCCCTCAAGAAGCGTGTAGAGCCCTTCTGCGGTAAAATCATCGAGCTTCCCGCTGTTCCACAGAGGATAGTCGAAGCAGCTCTTTGTTCCGAGGTGGCACGCAGGTCCGTCAGGCTCGGCTACCACCAGAAGCGAATCTCTGTCGCAGTCCGCAGTAACGGATACCGCGTGCAGATAGTTGCCGCTCGTTTCGCCCTTGGTCCAAAGCTCCTGCCTTGACCTGCTCCAGAAGGTAACAAGGCCTGTATCCATGGTCTTTTCCAGGCTCTGCCTGTTCATGTACGCAAGCATCAGCACCTGTCTGCTGAACTTGTCCACAACTACTGCCGGCACAAGACCGTTGGCGTCAAATCGTATCTCGCTGATGTCGATCATTTCATTACCTCTCATATCCTTACAGGTATGCCCCTTTCCAGGAGCATGCTCTTAAGCTCTTTTATACTTACCTCGCCGTAGTGGAAGATGGATGCCGCAAGCCCGGCGTCCACGAACGGAAGGCTCGTAAACAGCTCGGTAAAGTCCTCCATGCAGCCTGCGCCTCCGGAGGCTATCACAGGCACGTTTACGCTGCCGCACACATCGGTCAGCATCTCAAGATCGAAGCCTTCCTTTACGCCGTCAGTATCTATGGAGTTGAGGACTATCTCACCGGCTCCGAGCTCCACTCCGCGCTTTATCCATTCAACGGCGTCAAGACCGGTATCCTCACGGCCGCCCTTGGCGAACACCCTGTATCCGCCGTCCTTGCGCTTGACGTCCGCGGAGAGCACCACGCACTGGCTTCCGTAGCGCTTTGCTGCCTCAAAGATGAGCCTCGGATCCTTTATGGCCCCGCTGTTTACGCTAACCTTGTCCGCTCCGCACTTTAGCACCCTGTCGAAGTCGTCCACGCTGTTAATGCCGCCTCCTACTGTAAGCGGAATGAACACCGTCCGCGCCACCTCCGTAAGCACCTCGGTGAACAGCCTTCTCCCCTCCGCAGAAGCGGTTATGTCGTAGAACACCAGTTCATCCGCTCCGCAGTCCGAGTAGAACTTTCCGAGCCTTGCCGGAGAATCAACGTCGGTAAGCCCTACGAAGTTCTTTCCTTTTACCACCCTGCCGTTCCTGACGTCCAGGCAGGGAATAATCCTCTTTGCTATCATCTCGCCGTCTCCAGCGCTTCTTTTATGTCTATTGCGCCCGTATAATACGCCTTGCCGATTATAGCGGCGTAGATATCATATTCCCTGAGCCTTCTGACGTCCTCAATTGAGGAGACTCCGCCGGAAGCCACTATCTTTAAGGAGAACCTGTCCGCTAGGTGCCTGTAGAGCTCAAGATTGGTGCCCTGCATGGCCCCGTCCCTGGATACGTCCGTGCAGACTATCACGGAAGCCCCCTCATCCTGCACCATGGCGCAGAACTCATCAGCGGTATAAGCGGAATTCTCGGTCCAGCCCCTGATAGATACGTAAGAATCTTTTATGTCAACACCTACCGCTACAGCCTCTCCGAACTCCTTAAGAGCCTGTCTTCTAAACTCCGGATCGGTAACGGCCGCAGTTCCAAGGACCACACGGGCCACGCCTGCATCAAGATATTTTTCGGCTGTCCCCATGTTCCTTATGCCGCCTCCGACCTCTGCCTTAAGACCGCTGCACTCTATAAGGCTCTTTATCGTCTCGATATTTGGAGTCTCTCCGCTCCTTGCGCCCTCAAGATCCACCAGGTGTATCCATTCCGCGCCCTTTGCGGCAAAGTCCAGAGCGGCGTCCTGCGGCCTGCCGTAGTCCGTCACCCTGCTGTAATCCCCCTTATAGAGTCTTACGGCCCTTCCGCCTATGATATCTATCGCGGGAAGTATTATCATTCCTTCACCTCACTGAAAGCCCTGAGTATGGCAAGCCCCACGTCTCCGCTCTTTTCGGGATGGAACTGACAGCCGTAGACATTGCCCCGCCTAACGGATGCCGTTACCGGAGCGCCGTAGTCCGTAACGGCTGTCACATACTCAGCCGGACAGTCGCAGTAATAGGAGTGCACGAAGTAGACGTACTCTCCTTCCTTTGTATTCTTAAATATCCCGCTCGCATTTTTGAACTCCAGAGCGTTCCAGCCCATCTGCGGTATCTTAAGGCCTGCCGGAACGTATCCTTCAAGAGGGACGACGCTTCCCGGTATGAGCCCCAATCCTTCGTATTCTCCGAACTCAAAGCTCTTTTCCAGGAGCATCTGCATCCCAAGGCATATCCCCAGAAGCGGCTTTCCTTTGGCGGCCTCATTCTTTACGACGTCCCAAAGCCCCGTGGTCCTGAGCTTTTCGGCAGCATCCCTGAACGCACCGACTCCCGGGAGGACTACACGCTCTGCGGCCTCTATGACAGCAGGATCCGACGTTACCACAGCCTCAACGCCTATGGCATCAAAAGAGCTCCTTAAGGAGAACAGGTTCCCCACTCCGTAATCTACTATAGCTGTCATAGCATCCCCTTCGTGGACGGTATCTCACCGGCAAGCTCCGGATCCAAAGACACAGCCTGGCGCATGGACCTTGCCACGGACTTGAACTGCCCTTCTATTATGTGGTGAGAATTCCTTCCGCTGATCTGCCTTATGTGCAGGGTAAGCTTTGCCGCCCTTGCAAAGGCAGCCCAGAACTCCTCGGCAAGCTCCGTGTCGAAGGTGCCTACCTTTTTTGCCCGTATCTTTGCATCGTAGGACAGCAGCGGCCTCCCGGAGATGTCCACCGCGGAAAGGATCAGAGCCTCGTCCATGGGAAGGATGCAGTCTCCGTAGCGCCTTATGCCCTTCTTATCCCCGAGGGCTTTAAGCATGGTCTCTCCGAGGCATATGCCTATGTCCTCAACGCTGTGGTGGTCGTCCACCTCTATGTCTCCCCTGCAGGAGAGCTCAAGATCGAAACGCCCGTGCTTTGCGAAAAGAGTAAGCATGTGGTCCATGAAGCCCACACCGCTGTCTATGACGCTCTTTCCGCTGCCGTCAAGCTCCAGCTTAAGGCTGATGTCTGTCTCTTTTGTAGTCCTTTTTATCTCTGCAGATCTCATTTTATTATCTCCGATAATGCTTCCGCCAGCTCTTTCAGCTGATCCATGCTTCCTATCGTTATCCTGTTGAAGTCCTCAATGCGGTCCTGGGAGAAATGTCTCACCAGGACGCCCTTTTCCTTGAGCTTAAGGTATATCTCCTCCCCCGGCATCTTCGGATGCTTTACGAAGATGAAGTTTGCCAGGGAATCCGTCATTTCAAAGCCCATATCCTTAAGCGTACTTACGTATTCCGCTCTGTTTTCTATTATATCCCCGCAGCGCGCCTTTGTGTAGCCAGCGTCCAGCAAAGTACCTGTTCCGAGGGCGATGGTATAGGAATTGACGTTGTAAGGATTTATAGAATTCCTAATGGTCTCAAGGTCCGTTATAAGCCCGGCGCTTCCTACGGCAAACCCCAGCCTTGCACCCGCCATGGACCTGGACTTGGAGAAGGTCTGAACAACCAGAAGGTTGTCGTATTTTCCTATAAGCGGTACGCAGCTCTCCGCCCCGAAGTCCACATAAGCCTCGTCCACCAATACCACATCATCCGGGCAAGCCTTGAGGATGTCCTCTATTACAGATGTCGGGAGCGCTATGCCTGTAGGCGCGTTGGGATTTGCTATGAACTTAGTACCTTTAGCGTTCTTAAAAGTCTCAACGTCCAGAGACAGGTCTTCCTTTAGTGGTATCACGGTCCCGGGCAAGTTGTTCACCGCCGCGAAGACCTTGTAAAATCCGTAGGTTATGTCCGCGTAGACCGCCGGATGCTCATCGTCGCAGAAGGCCATGAAAGCAAAATTCAGGATCTCGTCCGAGCCGTTCCCGACGGTAATGTTCTCCTTAAGGACACCGTAAGTGTCCGCCAGGGCCTCCTTAAGCTCCGTGCAGTCCGGGTCCGAGTAGAGATTATAACGCCTTGCGTGCTCGTTTGCGAAGGCAAGAGCCTTTTCCGAAGGCGGGAACGGAGACTCGTTGGTGTTGAGCTTTACGTATCTGCTGCCGTCCTTTGGCTGCTCGCCCGGCACGTAAGGCACAAGAGCGCTGTATTTTTTGCTGAAGAACCTGCTCATCTATTTGACCTTTCCCGTTCTTATAAGGACGCTCCTTGCGTGGCCGGTAAGACCTTCCTTCTCGGCGAACGCCGCTATCTTATCCGCAGCGTTCTCAAGAGCTATGTCCGTATAATAGCAGAACTGCATCTTCTTTATGAAATCATCCACTGACAGAGGGCTGGAGAACCTTGCGCTTCCCATAGTGGGGAGAGTGTGGTTCACCCCCGCGAAATAGTCTCCTACAGCCTCCGGGCAGTCCCTTCCGAGGAACACGGACCCGGCATGGCGTATGTCGTCCAGGATAGCAAACGGATATTCCACCGCAAGCTCCAGGTGCTCCGGAGCTATCTCGTTGGCTATGTCCACGGCTGCGTGGAGGTCTCCCGCTACTATTATCTTTCCGTTGTTCTCGATGGACGTGCGGGCGATCTCCTCTCTTATAAGAAGCGGAAGCTGCCTCTCTATCTCGGCCTGTACGGCGAGCGCCAGATCCATTGAATCCGTAACAAGAACAGCCGAAGCCATCTTGTCGTGCTCTGCCTGCGAGAGCATGTCAGCCGCAACGTGGGAAGGATCCGACTTTCCGTCGGATACCACAAGTATCTCGCTGGGACCGGCTATCATGTCTATGGAGACTCTTCCGAAGACCTGCCTCTTGGCCTCGGCAACGAATACGCCGCCAGGACCTACGATCTTGTCCACCTTGGGGATGCTCTCCGTGCCGTAGGCGAGCGCAGCGACTGCCTGAGCTCCGCCGACCTTGAATATCCTGTCCACGCCTGCGACCTTCGCGGCCGTTAGTATCGAAGGAGATACCTTTCCGTCCTTTCCCGGAGGAGTCACCATCACAAGCTCGCCTACTCCGGCAAGCTTGGCGGGTATGGAATCCATCAGGACCGTGGAAGAAAGAGGCGTTTCGCCGCCCGGAACGCAGAGACCGACCTTTTCCAGGGGCATTATCCTCTGCCCGAGAGTTATCCCGTCCTCTCTTTCGAAGCTGAAGCCCTCCCTTATCTGCGCGTAGTGGTAATCCCTGATGTTCTGCGCGGCTTTTCTGAGTATAGCTATGAACTCATCGCTTTCAGCCGCGAATGCTTCTTCTATCTCTTCTTCTGTTACCTGAAGGCTCTTAAGCATTACGCCGTCGAGCTTTTCGGTATAGTCCAGAAGAGCCTCGTCTCCGCGCTTTCTGACGTCGCTTATTATGGAGCTTACTATTCCTTCAACGTCAGCTTTTTGCTCCGGCCTTGCGAATATCTCATCAGCGGGGACCTCCCCGTACCTGTATATCTTTATCACTTGTTCACCTGCTTTCCGAGCGCCTCTGCAAGCGCCGTTATCCTCTTCCCCTTGAATTCATAGCTCGCCTTGTTGGAGATGAGCCTTGCGCTGATGTCCGCTATCTTCTCTCTCTCCACAAGACCGTTCTCCTTAAGCGTGGTACCGGTCTCGACTATGTCCACGATCACGTCGGATAGTCCCAGAAGCGGAGCCAGCTCTATGGAGCCGTTAAGGTGTATCATGTCTATGTCCCTGCCCAGGGATGCATAATAGTCCGCAGCTATCTTTCCGAACTTGGTCGCAACCGTAATGGTCTTTGAGGGATCATCGACGAAGTCCTTCCTTGCGGCAACGGCCATACGGCATTTGCCCGTCTTAAGATCAAGGATCTCGTAAACGTCGGGCACGTGCTCCATAATGATGTCTTTTCCACAGACACCGATGTCGGCGGCTCCTCTTTCAACGTACACCGCAACGTCCGAGGGCTTTACCCAGAAGTAGCTTACGCCTTTTTCGGGGTTCTCGAATATCAGCTTCCTGCTGCCGGAAACGGCCTCGGGGCATTCGTAGCCGGCCTGCGCGAACATGGCGTATACCTTCTCGCCGAGCCTTCCCTTGGGAAGCGCCACCTTCAGTATGCCGTCAGACTCAGAGTTTCCGGTCTTTCCTTCCAGGAAGCGCTCCGCGGCATCAAGATATACTGCAAAGCCTATGGCTCCGCAGTCCTTTCCCATACGCCTTGCCAGGGCGTCATAGCGTCCGCCCGCAAGCACAGCCGTAGGCGTGCCCTTTATATATCCCTTAAATACAAGACCGCTGTAGTACCTGGTCCTGCATCCGGCTGAAAGATCTATGCTGACGACGCCTTTAAATCCAAGGCCTTCGAGACCTTCGCAGAGCGTCCTCAGCTTTTCGGTCTTTTCTCCGGGGCATATCGAGGAAAGCTCTTCTATGACTGACACCGGATCCCCGGAAAGAGCGGCAAGCTCCGCGAACCTGTCCGAAGCCTCCCTGTCCGCGCCCGAAGACGCAAGAGCGGACTTAAGAGCGGGAATGTTCTTCTCTTCGACAAGCTTAAAGATCATGTCCCTCTGCTCGTCCGAAAGTGACAGGCTGTCCGCAGCCTGCTTTATGAATTCTGGCTGAGATATGCTTAGAACGCAGTCCCCGCTTATCTTCTCAAGGCTCCTTGCTGCAAGGGATACCACCTCCAGGACACTCGCCTCATCCAGAGCGCCTATGCACTCAAGACCGCACTGCGTAAGCTCCTTGAAGCTCCCGTCGGAAGGTCTGTAGACGCTCTCGTTGTAATAGAGCTTTTCTGTGCCGTTTCCGGGCCTTGAGCTTTTAAGTATTGAAAGAGTGACATCCGGTTTTAAGGCCTTGAGCGCCCCGCCGGTGTCTGTAAAGCTAATGACAGCGTCGGATACGAGAAAGTCCTTGTATCTGGAATAGAGGTCGTAATCCTCGAACTTGCTCATCCTGAAGCGCCTGTATCCGGCCTCCTCGAAAAGCTCCCTCAGAGCAAATGCAAGCTCCTCCTGGGGCGTAAGTACAGATCTCATCATTTCCCCTCCCCAAGTATCTTAAGAGCGTTGGCATAGCCGCCGCTGCCGTAATCCAGGCACCGCTTTACGCGGCTTATTGTGGCTGAGCTCACGTTAGTAAGCTCGGATACCTTCTGATAGCTCATCCCCTTGTCCAGCAGCGCGGCCACCTCGAATCTCTGGGTCATGTCCCTCAGCTCCTTTACGGTGCAGAGATCCTCAAAGAAATCGTAGAATTCCTCGATGCTCTCAAAGCTCATCATAGCCTTAAAGAGCCTGTCCGTACCCTCTGTGCGGATATCCTTCATGTTCATCAAAATGCTCCTTATGATATCTGCTTTCTGAATTTACTTTGACATACTACCACATTAGCGCGCTAAAGTAAAGAAGTAAAAATAAAAAAACCGGAAAAGATCTCCTTTCCGGTAAAAAATGATCACAGCTGAGTCTTAAGGGCCTTGGAAATGACTGATTTCGTAACGTCTATGAAGGTCTCAACTTCCTGCGGATTCTTGTCGTTCCTCTTAAGGATCACCATGCAGGGAGTAAAGAAATTGTCACTCGACGGTATGGATATGACGCTCTCAGACTCTATTTTTAAAGGTGAATACATAACATAATTTCTGTCTTCGGCTATCAGCATCTGCGCGTAAGGGATATATGTCTCGTGATCCATGTTAATGACCTTGATGTCAGGGCATCTTATTCCCCACTTAGCGGTCTTTTCCCTTAGCACTCTCTCCCTCGGGCTCATTATTCCGAGCTTCTGAGTGGCCGGGACGAGCATCTTCATCTCCTGCCTGGCTACTATGTCCTGTATCGAGATCTTCTTCTTGCGGGCCAGAGGACTTTTTCTGTTGACTATTACTCTTTCCTCCGTAAAGAACAGCGGGATGACACTTATCTGCCCCTGGCTGTCCTCCTCCATGAATTCAATGCGCTTTCCGAGCTCTCCTATCACCGGCACTATCGCAACGTCCACGGATCCGGACTTCATCATGTCGTAGATGACTTCCATGTCCCTTTTGATCTCTGTCATCTCACAGTCCGGGAATATCTTCTTGAATTCCCTGTAAGCGTTGAACAGAGGCGTATTGGTCGAGAGGAAACCTGTTCCGACTATCAGATTGTTCTTGCTTGCGGAAAGACGCTTCTGCGTGCTCTCCATCCTGGACCAGGCTTCGGAGACCGCCTCGAAATAAGGGAGCATCTGCTCGCCCCTCGGCGTAAGCTGGACCTTTGCCTTGCGTCCTCTCTTTAAAAGCTGGAAGGTAAGCTCCTCCTCCAGCGAAGCTATCTGCTTGGATATTGCGGATTTTGTAAATAACAATTCCTCCGCGGCCGCTGTGTAGCTTCCGCTCTTTGCAACGGCTATGAAGCTTCGTATTTTATCGATGTCTGCCATGTCGAAAATACCCTCTTTCGATTCAAATTATAGCACATTGTTTCCATCAGGGAAACAAAAACTCCTATTTCTACACATACGCCACGCGCTCTTTTGATAAAATACTAACCAGGAGACAAGTAAAATAGTTATGGATCCGTAAGATCCCCCGCCGCAAACATGAAAGGAGAAGACTATGATGACAGAAGAAGCAAAAAAAAGATATAAGGAAAAACACGACCGCTACTATTCCGCCATAGACCACGTGGAGCCGGACAGAGTACCGATCAGCATGAGCTCGGAGATATACGCCGTAATGCAGGCCGGATACACCATCAAGGAGTGCATCTACGACAAGACCATGATGAAGGCCAAGGAAGCAGCCGAAAAGTTCATGCTCACCTACGATCCCGATACACAGTCCGGCATGTGCGGATACGCGGGCGAAGGCGAGATAATGGAGCTCGTTTCTCCGAAATACATGGCCTGGTCCGGCAGACCCGGCTACAACGTTCCGGACAACTCCATACAGCAGTTCATAGAAAAGCCCACCCTCCACGACGAGGATCTGGACCTGTTCTTCGACGACAACGGCACGTGGAGGCTGAATAAGTGCCAGCCCTATCTGTGCGATCTTTATGAGCCGATGAAGAACTTCAAGATCCCCTTCAGCAGCCGCACCCCGACCGCTCTTGCCGAGGAGCTCTCCAAGCCCGAGATAAAGGAAATGATCCAGAAGTGCTGGAAGCTCAACGACATGATTCAGGAAGCGAAGAAGACCAGGGCCCAGAGGATGAAGGAGCTCTCCGAGCTCGGATTCCTGTCCACCTTCGGAGGAAAGGCCTGCGTCCCCTATGACGAATGGGGTGACGAGTACAGAGGCTCCCTGGACTGCCTGACGGACCTCTATGAGAACAGAGAATACGTCGAAAGGTTCATAGAGGCGGATCAGGAGCAGATGCTCGCAAAGATAAAGAGCTGGAACCCCGACGGCTCCAAGGACGGAAAGACCGTAATGATGACCCTCCACAGAGGCATGGACGGCTTCCTCTCCGACAAGGACTACAGGGACATCTACTGGAAGCACCTGCAGCAGATAATCGAAGCCATCATGGCTCAGAACATGATACCGAGCGTATTCTGCGAGGGCAACTACGCCACGAGGCTGGATCTTTTAAGGGATATCCCGGACGGCAGGATGATCTACTCCTTCGAGTATACCCCGCTTGAGCTCACCAAGAAGGCCCTCGGCGACAAGGTAACCATAGTATCCGGAATACGCACCGCGGACCTTATGTACTGCACAAAGGAACAGGTCATAGACAGCGTCAAGAAATGCATAGACATAGGCGCTCCCGGCGGCGGATACATCTTCCGCACCACCTCCGGCATAGACTTCGCCAAGAAGGAGAACGTAGAGGCGCTGTTCGACACCCTGCACACCTACGGAAAGAAGTAGGACAAAAAGGTTATTCGGGGCCAATATCGGTCCCCCGCAATAATATTCTTTCATCATCTTAAAGGAGGAAAATAAGATGGCTGAAAAACTAAAGAGCGATGGCTTTAAGAAAAAGCTGCTCATGATGATCGGCGCCCAGATCATCATGTACATCGGACCGCTCATTATTCCGACCTGGGGTCCCGTGACCCCCATGGGCGTAAAGATGCTGTGCGTCTACGTAGGCGTACTGTTCATGTTCATTGCTACAGGTGACCTCTTCAGCGGATCTCTCCTCGGTATGCTGGCGACTATCCTTCACGGTTACTCCACCGCGAATGACATGTTCCTCAACGTATTCGGCGGATCCTCATCCACTCAGATGGTCGCAATGCTGACGCTGGCTACATGCGTAAGAGAGACCGGCGCTCTCGACATCCTCGGCCGCAAGATCATAAGGGCCACCAGAGGAATGAAGAAGCTGCCGTTCCTGTTCTGCATCGTATTCATGCTGGCGATGTACATTGTACTCTGGTACATAAGCGGCCTTGCAGCAGTAATGACTCTGTTCCCGATGTTCGAGTCCATTGCCAAGACCGTAGGCTATGAGGTCGATGAAAAATGGCATAAGATAATGATCGTCATCTTGTTCCTGATGGCAGGAGGCGCGTCGTACTCACGAGGGACCAACGGACTGCTCCTCGGATGGATAGGCATCTTCGAGAAGGCAGTCAACTTCCCGTACGTCTACAAGCCGGTACAGTTCATGATCTCCAGCAGAATCACCCTCGCGGTGATACTCATCGTCTGGATGCTTGTAGCAAAGCTCCTCGGCGCGGATATGAAGAAGCTGTCCAAACTGGAGTTCGACAGCATCCCGGAGCTGCGCAAAGAGAACTGCAAGTGGGATAAGAGACAGATCATCTGCCTGATCCTGTTCTTCGCGGTACTCATCCGCTCCCTCATCACCAACCCGTTCGCCAAGGACACCCTCGGATACCTGATCTTCGCGACCTTCGATCTGAGGATGGGCTCCTTCATAGCGCTGGTGCTCGGCACCTACATCCGCATAGACGGAAAGCCTATCATGGATGTTCCGAAGGCTCTGTCCAAGCTGCCCTGGGGCGTATACCTGGTACTCGGTACGATGATGACCATAGCAGGTGCTCTCTCCAGCATGGACCTCGGTATCAGAGCCTGGCTCGTACAGATACTGTCCCCGATATTCGGCACGTCAAACTACTACCTGTTCTGCTTCATGATCCTGCTGTTCACGGTATTCATCACCAACCTGATGAGCAACCAGGCAACGATCATGATAATGCTGTCGCTGGCAGCGACATTCATGGACAAGTTCGTAGATGCCGGTTACAACGTAACGCCGCTCGTAGCCATGATCTGCTGCCTCGGCAACTTCGCTGTACTGCTCTACTGCTCCGGTCCTATCAGCCCGTACTTCCTTGACCGAAAAGAAATGAAAGCGGATCAAAAGTTCGTCTTCACTGTCGTACCGCTTCTGCTGCTGGTATGTGTAGCGTTCGCAGCCGGAGGCGCGGTGATATTCGGCAAGCTGATACCTGCATAAGCTGCTGACCTGTCAGCATCCTGCACATAAACAGCATTCACGCCCCGGAGGTGATGAAGTGAACCCCTTTCGTTAGACAAACCTAATGAAAGGGGTTTTGAAATGTCAGGAAAAAAGAAGTATACAGATGAGTTTAAGCTTAATGTAGTCATGGCGTATTTAGATGGCCATAGTGGTGGATATGATCGCTTATCT
>JAFRZB010000004.1 GCA_017442785.1 Bacillota bacterium | reverse complement strand
ATGTCCTGTTGTGTCCGCCTTTCGGTCTTCCCATGTCATTATCCTCCTAAATCCATTCTAGCAAAGAAAAAGCAGACACTCTTTCGAATGTCTGCTTTAAGGCCGCTTTTTCGAAGTGTCTACTTTTGTTTTACCACTTCAAACATTCCTCCCTTTTTCAGTGCTGTTTTAAGATCACTCTGCCGGTGTTTCAGCGGGTGCCTCTGCGGGCGCCTCAGCCGGAGCTTCCTCAGCTGCAGCGTTGGGATCCTGAGTAGCCTTGATGCTCAGAGAGATCCTTCTGCGGTCCTTGTCGATCTCAAGGATCTTTGCGCGGACTTCCTGTCCTACCTTGAGCTCGTCGGAGACCTTGCCTACTCTCTTGTGAGAGATCTCGGAGATGTGGACGAGTCCGTCAAGTCCCGGAGCGATCTCTACGAATGCGCCGTATTCCTTGATCTGAACTACCTTGCCTGTGATCTCCTGGCCTACCTCGTACTGCTCGTCGATGACGCTCCAGGGTTCGGGATTGTTCTGCTTGAGTCCGAGGGAGATCTTGCCCTTCTCGGCGTTCATGCTGAGTATCTTGACGTTGATGACCTGACCGATCTCAAGAGCTTCCTTCGGGTGCCTGAGCTTGCCCCAGGAGATCTCGCTGATGTGGAGAAGTCCGTCTATTCCGCCGATGTCTACAAACGCGCCGTAGTCGGTGAACCTCATTACCTTACCTTCGACAACATCACCTACGTTGAGGGTGTTCCAGATCTCAGCGATCTTCTTCCTTCTCTCCTCTGCGAGGAAGTCCTTGTGGGAGAAGACTGCCTTGTTCCTTTTCGGGTCTACCTTGGTGACCTTTACGGGGAGGGTCTTTCCGATGAACTCATCCGCGGTCTCTACGTAGTGGTCAGCAAGCAGGGACATCGGAATGAATCCGGAGATCTCCTTGTAGTTGGCGATGACGCCCTTGTTGACTTCCTTGACTACGGTGACCTCGATCACGTCCTTGTTCTCGCATGCAGCGGTGATCTCATCCCAGTTCTCGCTGGACTGCAGCCTCTTCTTGGAAAGAAGAATGTTACCGTCGCCGTCATCCGTCTTGATGACCTTTGCCTGGATCTCGTCGCCCTCTGCGAATACATCGGTAAGCTCCTGTCCTTCTTCGAGGTTCACCTCGTTCTTGAAAAGGACACCATCCTTTTTGCATCCAAGATTTACGACCACATGGTCCTTTGTTACCAGCACAACTTTGCCGTCTACTACTTCGTTGCGGCCGGGAAGCTTGAGGGATCTTTCGATCTGGTCCATGTACTGGGACATCTCGTTAGCTTCTTCGTTCTGCGGGTTCTTAGTGAAAACTTCTGTCATACTTCTGACAACCTCCTTAATAGTGCGTTCAGGTGCGGATGCACTTGCCGCAACGCCTATTTTATTATATTTTTTTAAAGTGTGCAATGGGATATTGTATGATTTTTCAACGAAAATCGTGTTTTTGCAGCCCTTTTTGCATATTTCGAACAGTTTTTTTGAATTGGATGAGCTGCTGTCCCCTATGACGACCATCAGATCGGACTCTGAGGCAAGCTCAGCGGCCGCTTTCTGCCTGTCGGAAGTCGCCCTGCAGATGGTCCTGTTTACCTGAGCCCCGGGGAAAAAACGAGTGATCACAGCCATGCAGCTTTCAAACATCTCAGCGGTAAGCGTGGTCTGCGCGGCGGCTGCTATGTCCTCGGATGAAAGGCCTTCTGCAAGCAGCCCCCGGCAAAGCTCCTTCGCCTCCTCTGCCGTCTGCACGGCAAAGCTGCGGCCGTCTGTCCAGCCCATGACGCCTTTAAGCTCCGCGTGCGAAGCGTCTCCGACGAGTATGAGGACCTTGCCCTCCTCTCCCGCCCTGCGGGCTATGTCGTGTATCTTCTTTACATGCGGACAGGTGGCGTCTATGAGCTTAAGGCCTTTTTTTCCGGCCTCTGCATAGGTGCCGCGCGGCTCCCCGTGAGCGCGTACAAGCACCCTGGATCCGTCCGGGACAGCGCTTATGTCATCCGCGGTCATCATTCCGGACGCTGCAAGATCCTCCAGAACGGTCTTGTTGTGGATGAGCGGCCCCAGGCAGAAGAGCGGACCTTCCCCTGTCTTCTTCAGTTCTTCCTCAGCTATGCTCACCGCGTTCCTTACACCGAAGCAGAAACCGGCATGCTCAGCTACTGTTATCTTCGCCATCTTTTCCTCCGGAAACGATACTCCGCTATTATATCATCCGCAGGGCGCAAAAGAAATATTTTTCGCTGCAGGCGTTTATGGTATAATTATTCCATGGACAGAAAGACGAACATAGTTTTGATAGGCATGCCGGGCTCCGGAAAATCAACGGTCGGAAGGATACTATCCAAGAGGACAGGTATGTCCCAGGTGGACACCGACGTCCTCATAGAGCGCAGCGAGAACATGAAGCTGCAGGACATCATAGACAAAAACGGCCTGGAGCACTTTGCGCAGATAGAGGAAGCCGTCCTTCTTGAGCTGGACCTTAAGAACTACATAGTTAGCACCGGCGGAAGCGCCGTCTACTACCCGAAGGCCATGGAGCATCTCAAAGAGAGCAGCACCATAGTCTATCTTAAGACGCCGTTATCGAAGCTTCTCCGCAACATCAGGAACATGGACAGCAGAGGGATAAGCGTAAAGCCCGGGCAGACCTTCGAGGATCTGTACAACGAGCGCTGTCCTTTATACGAAAAATATGCAGACGTTACGGTGAGCACCGAAGGACTGATACCGCCCTCCATAGCGGCGAGGATACAGGAGCTCCTAAAGACCTGACGCCAGGGCAGAAAAGGTCCTTTCAATGCGTACGAACGAGCCGGAGGCAGAGATGCCTTCGGCTCTTATTCTTTTGAGTATGCTGCCTGCCCTGAGCTCCGGATGGATGACAGAAGCCTCGTTAAGGATGCGCTCTAAGGCGCCAGGCAGATCCGGGATGCCCGAAAAGCCTTCCGGCGCAAGCATCAGCCGCACTTCCCCGCTTTCCGTTAATCGTATCATCTCCGTGCGAAGATCAAGAGCCGAAGCAGGTATCAGCCAGTCATCACAGACGGAAACGGCCTTCACCAGCTGCCTCAGCAGCTCAAGGAAGGCTATGTCCCTGTCCCTCGCCCTGCGCATGGCGCATATCCTTTCCAGACGGTCCGGCATGCTCTCCGTATCCGAAAGATCATAGACGCAGCGCAGGTCTTTTCCGTCGAAGAACCGTCCTCCGCGCACCAGCGCCGGGCACAGCCCGCAGGACCATATGTTGTATATATATTCAGGGAGCATTCGTCCCTCCTATGCAGAGGAGACACGGCGTATAGCCCTTCTGCTCCGCCTCGGACCTGGTCATCACCTCGTAGGTCTTCACGACGCTTGCGCAGCTCCTCCTGTGGTATACCCTTGAATTCTCCGAATAAAGACAGACGCTCGCCCCGTTGGGGAGAGCTCCCGGTCTGCATATCCTGCAGGCTGAGTAGCTCCTTCTTACCGCGTTGGTAAGGATCACCTCCCTGTCGCCGTTTACAAGGGTGCTGCAGCCTAAGACGTGATACCTTATCCCTCTTTTCGGGAACACGTATACCTGGGAATCGTCGCTGTCCGCAATGCTTTTCGACTCTCCGACAAACGGCCTGTAGATAAGCCTCAGCGTCACGTCGTTCCCGGGCCTGGAAAGCTGCAGGAGAACATCCGTCTCTATGTCGAGGCCGGATGCGGCGATAACGTCCGTCTGGGCCTTGGCCCGCCTTGCCATGGTCTGAAAGGCGGTCTCCTCCGCGCCTGCCTGGTTTATGACAGAAAGCAGCAGGCATATGGAGATTATGAATACAGGCAGCGTGCAGGCAGCGTCCACGAACAAAGACCCTCTTCTACCTGTAGCAGAACGACTGTTCAACATCTCCCGTCCTTCTCCTGTGCACAAATACAGCGTTAAGATCAAAGCCGTAGGCGTAGTTCCTGAACTCGAAGTTTGCGCCGTCGATCTTTCTTATGTTCAGCTGCATGATGTCCATGAGCCTTGCCACCTTTTCCTGCCTCGGCACCAGCGCCATGAATATCCTGAGGTGCATTGCATAATCCAGCTTGTCCACACGTCCGCCCGCCAGTATGGTCTTTACCTCCTTAAGAGACTTTGCGACAGCAGCCGCAGTGGATATAAGAAGCTCCCCTGTCTCTGAAACGTATTTCACCTCGTTTACCGCAAAGCGGAAGGAGAACAGGCTTATCTTTACCGCCCGCAGGTTTGCGGAGTCCGAGGAGTTCCCATAGAGCACGTATTCCGCCTCGCACTCCAGGAAAGTGCCGTCCCCGGTCTTTACAGCGTTAGAGCAGACGGCAAGTATGTACTCGTCCTCCAGAAGCGTACGGAAGGAAAGGTCGAATATTCCGCCGGAGAACAGCAGCGACACCCTTTTTGAATATCCCAGCAGCCGGCTGGGAAGCGCTCTGTATTCATTTGAGGCTATGGTGCGCCCTCTGTTCCTGTCGGCATCCTTTCCGAAGGACTTCTCCGCGGACTGGATCGGATCGATCTCCTCCGCAGTGCCCGAGGGAAGCTCACCAGGGATGTCCGGGTCCGGTGCGTCGGCGTTGTCGAGTATGTATTCCAGGACTCCGCCCTTCATCACCGCGGCAGCGGGAGCCAGCCTTCTTATCTGCCTGGCCAGGCCCTCGACATCCAGAGCCGGATAGCCTTCAGCGCTCGCTTCTATCTTAACGGCCGCGGGCTTGGCAGCCGCCTTTCCGCCGAGGAGGGAGCCGTTTATGTAGAACGACGCCAGCCTCGTAAGCAGGGCATCGTCTCCGCGCAGGGCAAAAACGCCGTACCTGGAATAGAGCTCCTTCTGATACTCCGAGAGCACGGAACGTCCTGCGCTGGCGCACACCGTCTCGGAGATGCTCCTTGCGGCACGCGCCGTGGCGGCGTCTATGATCATGACCGCAGCTGCCGTAAGCGCGGCGAGGATCATCAGAAGGTATACAGTCGTAAAGCCCCCGCGGGACCGTCTCATTTGAAGTACCACCTTGCCCTGAGCAGAGATTCCTCCGGGATCTTTCCACCGCCCGCAAGCTCCTGCGCATAGATCTGATGCTCCGCGCTGGAAGAATCGACCTTTTCGTAGAGCTGTATGCCGAGCTTAACCATACCAACTATGATAAGTATCACGAGCGGTATTATGAGCGCGGCCTCCACCTCCGCGCTGCCCCTAGAAGCCGGCACGGAAAAGATCCTTGAACACGCCATTTACGAACGAGACTATCTGCTTGTTGAAGATGAGTCCCACCACTACGGCTATAGCTATGAGTATGGCAACCTGCACCAGTTCCATGCCCTCTCTTCCGTATCTGGCCTTAAGATACACGCTGTTGATAAAGTCTTTCATATGAGTTCCTTTCCGCTACATCGCCAGGAAAGACGGTGAAGCTGTTATTAATATAAGCGCCAAAAGCAGCAGCACCAGAGGAAAGCACAGCCTGGTCTCCGCCTCCTTTACCTTTGCCCTTGCTCCGAGCATGCGCGCTGAGCGCATCTGAAGCCTTTCCTTCTCCAGCTTGTCCGCAAGCTCGGAGCCTCTGCCGGCATGTTCCTCAGCCATGGACGCGAACCTCATAAGGTCCGGGCTACCGCTGCTGCCTGCATAATAAGAAAGCTCGTTTACGAACGGCACGTTCTTCTTAAGAGACGCCGCCTTAATGTCCCGCATGGCGCGGTAAAGAGGCTGGCTGCTTTCCCGGGTCTGCTCGACGAGCTTCGAGAACGCGCTCTCGGCAATAAGCCCCGCGTTAAGGAGCAGTATCATGCGGAATATCATGTTCGGAAGCTCGTTTTCAAAGCTTCTCTTCCGCTTTTTCATCATCCTCTCAAGAGGATCGTTCCTGCTCTGCCACACGAACAGAGCCCCAAGCGCCGCAAAGGCAAGCAAGGCGGCAGGAGCCTTCCTGGCGGCGGCCCTCCAGCTGAGCGCCAGGCCGCCCTCCTCCGAAGGAAGCTCAAGGCTCTCGCCCTCCGCGTTCCTCCCGAGCTCCTCGCGGAGCCTTTCGGCTGCAGCCTCCATGCTCCGAAGGTAGTCCTCTTCCGAAGGATCCAGGAGCACGGAGAACTCGGATACCCTGGAGTACTCACCGGCCCCGAGCTGCGCAATGAAACACTGCTCCTGCGGATCGTCTATCCCTATGTAGCTGAAGTCCGAGTTCTGCCAGCTTATTATCACACCGCCCGGTCCTTCTTCGGGGAAGCACAGCCCTTCCGACTGCCGCTCTCTTATCCAGTCCTCGCAGGCGTCGAAAAGAGCCTCCGCCCTCTCCGCTGTGACCTCCTGAGGCGATATCTCAATGGTAAGGTCCTTCTCCAGGCTAAGTCCCCTGTATTCCATCTCAAGCGTTATCCCTGCATCCCTGGGCTCTTCTTCTCTTTTGAGCAGCTCCTCCAGCGAGGGGCTGTCCTTTAGATCCGCGGCCCATACCGCGGCAAACAGGATGATCCCCAGAACGAGCACCGCTGCCGCAAGCAGCGCAGCCTTCCTGATCCGCTTTTCGCTCTCGGCCTCCATGTCCTCATCCGAGAAGACCAGCCATGAGTATTCCTTAAGTTTGGGCCCTGCTAGAGCTCCACCTTTGTTATCTTTATTCCCCAGAGCAGAGCGCACAGTATCAATAAAAGACACAGGCTCATCACCACCCTTCCGGCCGCGGTCTCGTACAGCGCGGCAATGTATCCGTAGTTAAGCAGATTGAGTCCCAGCAGTATCACCACCGGCATGACAGTCAGCAGCACTATGTCCAGCTTCTTCTGGTCTATCAGTGAGCGGGTCTCGTTCTTCAGGCTTATCTTGTCCAGAAGCAGCTCGCTGCACTTAAGGCACGCAAGCTCCAGATCACCTCCGCAGCGCTGGCAGGTGACGTATACAGACGCGAACTGCCCTATCTCCTCAACTCCGCTCCTGTCGGCAAAGTCCGACAGCAGCTGTCCCATGTCAGCGTTGGTGCTTTCGTATTTTTCGCTTATGCGGCTGAGCTCCCTGCATATGTCGCTGTCCCTGCCGCAGGTCTCTTCCGAGGACTTTGCCGCAAGGCTTATGGCAAAGGGCATCTGCCTTCCTGCCGACACCGCTCCGGATATGGTATACAAAGCATCCTTAAAGCCTTCCAGAAGCCTTTCCCTGCGTTTTTCCGCATAAAAGGACTGATAGTACCTCTCCAGAGGAAAACTCGCCAGACAGGCCGCCAGGCCCGCCCAGACAGATCTGTAGAACAGCAGCCCCAGGCCAAAGCACGCGCAGCAGGCCGCAGCGAAGTAGCGTGCCCTGTCCTTTCCGCGCGCCGAAAAGCAAAGCCCGTCCTCAGACGCTCTCTCCCATGACAGCGAGCTTTTCAGTACGCGAAAGCCCTTTTCCCGCAGGCTTAAGACCCTCTCCCGGAACGTATTTATATAACTGCGTAAGCGACACCTCACCGTGCTCAATGCCTGTGACCTCCGATATCTCCATCACCCTTCTGTGTCCGTCAGGCGTCCTTGCCAGGTGCACGAAAACATCCATGGCCTGGGCTATCTGTCCGCGCACTGCCTCGATAGGGAAATTCGTGCCCGAAAGGAACATCGTCTCAAGCCTTGCAAGCATTCCCTTTGCGGAATTCGCGTGGCCCGTGGAAAGAGACCCGTCATGCCCCGTAGACATCGCTGCAAGCATATCCACGACCTCCTCGCCCCGGACCTCGCCGACTATTATCCTGTCCGGACGCATCCTGAGGCTGGCCTTTATGAGATCCTTTATGCTTACGGCGCCCCTTCCGTGGGCGTTGGCGGACTTGGCCTCCAGACGCACCAGGTTCTCGTGTGCGCGTATCTGGAGTTCCGCGCTGTCCTCAATGACTATCACCCGCTCCTGAGGAGGGATGAAGTCCGAGAGCACGTTCAGGAACGTGGTCTTTCCCGAGCTGGTCCCTCCGCTGACGAATATGTTGTATCTGCAGCGCACGAGCTTCTTTAACAGCTCCGCGGCGTCGCGGCTTATGTCCCCCTGCGCCACAAGGTCCTCCATGCTCATGCGGCTCCTGTTGAACTTTCTGATCGTAAGGATAGGTCCGCCTATGGCTATGTTGGCCGCCACGGCGTTGATCCTGGAGCCGTCGGAGAGCCTGGCGTCCACGATGGGATTGAGATCGTTCATCTCCCTGCCCACTCCGGCGGCAAGCCTCTGTATTACGTGCTCCAGCTGCACAGCGGTCTCAAAGGCTATGTCCGAGCGCTCCATGCCCTGTCCTCTCTCTATGAAGACCGCGCCGGGACCGTTTACCATTATCTCCGTAACAATTGGATCGTCCGCAAGGTCCTGCAGTATCTCAAGCTCGCAGCGAAGCGTTGCGTAGACCAGCCTGATGATCTTTTTCGTCTCCTCCATTGACAGCGGAGCTTTAAGCTCCGATATACGCTTAAGGCAGGTATCCCTGCACATGCGGTACACCTGCGCGTCGTCGGCTGCGGGCCCGACGCCCGAGCGCACCTCGTTGGCAAGAGCCAGAACGGACGGCTTTTTCCTATCCGATAAGATTCGCAAGCTCTCTCACCTCCGCACCCAGCTGACCGTAGGGATCCGTAAAGGACTCATCGTACGACGGGAAGAACCTGAACACGCGGTCCCTCCTGATGCTCAGCAGGCCGAAGAGCGCCTCCGACGGGGCGTATCTCTCGTCCTGCCATCCGAAATTGACGACGACACTGTCGCAGACCTCCAGCATGTCCTGCGCAAAAGGAGAAGCGTAAGGAACGTCCAGAACGATGCTGCCGAATGCCTTTCCTGCCTCGTTTACGAACCTTACAAGATCCGGGGAAGACAGCAGCATAAGCGGGTTCTGAGGGCCTTCGCCTATCATGCGGCATACTCCTCTTCCGTCTCTTCCGAACAGCTCCCGTATCTTCTCCGGGCGGTCCTCAAAGAGCACGGAATAAAGAAGCGACCTTGCGGGGCCCTCCCCGGCGCAGGCCTTGCAGCAAAGCGGATCCAGACTTATGAATGCAGTGCTTATCCCCTGAAAGTCCGCAAGATGCCCCGAGTACATAAGAGCTGAGCTGCTGGTCCCGCAGCCCCCTGCCCCGGACACGAAGCCCGTCAGGACGGACTCTCCGCCCGTTTTTACATTTATGCCGAGTATGTGCGATATCTCCTCCGCCGCCTTCGGCATCGGCATGTAGTCCTCCATGATATAGACCTCCCCTTTCTCGTCCGGGCCGTCCGCGGGGAATACGTCCGCGCACTTAAGCAGCAGCGCCAGGCGCTCCGCCGCGGCAAGAAGGTATTCCCTGTCCTTGTGGTATATGCTTATCCTCTTCATTTTCTCATGAAGATCGTATCATAGCTATAAAATGTAATTCAAGGAAAATAATGGCAATAACGGCACAGGATCTTCCCGTCATTCTGCACAAGGTCTTTCATGCCCCGAGCTAACCCCCCGGGGGGCTTGTGCGGCATCCGCCCGGGTGTTAAACTCTCCATTATTATGAGCAGCAAATATCTTGATCTTAACAGAAGAAAGCGCACCACGGCTCTCATCCTGCTTTCGGCGGTGATGATAGTCCTTGTTTTCGTATGCCTATTCGTAGGATCGTCCCACATGACCCTCGCCGAGTGCTTCGACGCTCTTTTCAAAAAAGGAAGCGCCTCTCAGATAAGGATCATCTGGAACATAAGGATACCCAGAGTGCTTGCGGCAGTCATAGCCGGCGCCGGCCTTTCCGTATCCGGCCTCATAATGCAGACTGACCTTAACAACCCGATGGCATCCCCCTCCACGCTCGGCGTATCCAACGCGGCGGTATTCGGTGCCAACCTGTCGATAATAGCCTTTGCGGGCGGGTTCCTCTCCACCGGAAACAACGTCAACAGCTACACAGTCGGAGCGGACCCCTTCGCCACGTCCTTCATGGCCTTCGTGTTCTCCGCCCTTTCCGTGGCGCTCGTCCTGGGGCTGTGCAGGCTCAGGTCCTTCCAGCCCGGCGTAGTTGTTCTGGCAGGAATAGCGATAGGAGCCGTCTGGACCGCTGCCACTACCATACTCCAGTTCTACGCCACAGACGTCGGCCTATCCGCCGCAGTGATCTGGACCTTCGGCGATCTCGGGCGCGCCACCTACCGGACGGATCTCATAATGGCCATAGTAGTCATTATCGGGATAGCATTCTTCTCCGTCATCAGCTGGAGGTTCAACGCCCTGCTCAGCGGAGACGCCGCGGCAAAGAGCATGGGCATACCCGTCGAAAGGCTGAGAGCGATATCCATGCTTCTGGCTTCGCTCATAACAGCCGTATGCGTATCGTTCCTGGGGATCATAGGCTTCGTCGGCATCATCTGCCCGCACGTAATGAAAAAGATACTCGGTCAGGACCACAGGCTCGCCATACCCGCATCGGCGCTTTCAGGCAGCATACTCCTGCTGCTCGCGGACACGCTGTCAAGGAGCATAGGGAACGGATCCGCGCTCCCCGTAGGAGCCATTACGTCACTTCTGGGCGCGCCGTTCTTCGTTGCGGTGATACTCGGAAGAAGGAGGTCGTCCTTATGAGTCTTGAGATAAACGACCTTCGTTTCAGGTATTCTCCCAAAGGCCCTCTGGTCCTGAACGACATAGACATGCGCCTTGAGGACGGAGAGATAGGCATACTGCTCGGCAGGAACGGCTCGGGCAAGACCACGCTGTTCAAGAACATAATAGGCATAGAAAAGCCGGAGAGCGGATCGATGGACTTCTTTGAGAAAGACCTTCTTAAGATGGACCGCCGCGAAAGAGCCCGGCTGATCGCCTACGTTCCGCAGGACATACACTTCGGCGAGCTCAGCGTTTTCGACACGGTGCTTGCCGGAAGGATTTCCTACTTCGGCTTCAGGACCGGCAGGAAGGATGAGGAGGCCGTGGAAAGGATACTTCTGGATATGGGTCTTGAGGACCTGGCCTTCAGGAGCGTGACGGATCTTTCCGGAGGAGAGCGCCAGAAGATAGCGATCGCAAGGGCTCTCGTTCAGGAGCCCAAGCTCCTGGTATTCGATGAGCCTACGGGCAATCTGGACATAGCAAACGAACAGCTGATAATAGAAGAGGCCCGCAAGGCTTCCCGCGAAAAAGGGATAGGCATACTCATATCTCTTCACGATCTAAACCAAGCTCTTGCCTTGGGAGACAGATTCTTCTTTATAAAGGCGGGCCGCATAGTAAAGAGCGGAGGCAGGGAGACCTTCACGGAAGAAATGATAAAGGACGTCTACGGCGCGGACGTAAGGATAGCCGATGTGGACGGAAGAAAGATAGTCATAAGCAGCGTTTAATATACTCAAGGAGGATAAATTATATGAAGCTTAAAAAGATGATAGCTCTGCTTCTGGCAGCGGCGATGGTGCTCGCGCTCTGCGCGTGCGGAGCACAGAACGTTGCTCCTGCGAACAACGGAAACAACGCCAACGAGGCATCCGTTCCCGCGGAAGTCACCGTTAAGGACATGATAGGCCGCGAGGTGAAGGTCGTCCCCGGCAGCTACAAGAAGGTAGTCTGCATAGGCGCCGGAGCTCTCCGCATGTACTGCTACATAGGAGACACCGCCATTCTCTGCGGAGTAGAGGACATAGACAACCCCACCCTCTCCGAAAGGCCCAAGATGTTCGACTCCGTCTCAAGACCCTACGTTCAGGCGTTCTCGGACGTATTCGCCAAGCTGCCTTCCTGCGGCGTAGGCGGACCCAACGCTCAGGCTGCGGAGGCTGAAAAGATCCTGTCCTGCGATCCAGACATAGTCATCTCCGAGTACGAGGATACAGACAAGGAGAACGCTCTTCAGGAGCAGCTCGGCGTGCCTGTCATAACCCTTAAGCTCGGCCCTGCCGGAGTGTTTGACGACGCGTTCAAGGGCTCAATGAAGCTCCTCGGACAGATCTTCGGCAAGGAAGAAAAGGCCGACACGCTGGTAAAGTTCATAGAGGCGCAGCAGGCTGAGATAACTAAGAGGACCGCAGGCGTGGCAGACGCGGACAAGCCCGCGGTATATATCTGCGGCCTCGGAAACTGGGGGACCACCAACCACCTGATGACGGCGCAGAACTACATCTCATTCAATACCGCTAACGTCAGGAATGCGGTCTCCGGTCTTGCAAAGGACGGCATCCAGGGCATAGAGAAGGAAAAGTTCGAGGCACTGGCACCCGGTATGGATATCATAATAATCGATGCCGCGGCCGTAAAGAACATCAAGCCCATGTTCGCGGAAGACCCCAGGATGTTCGATTCCTGCAAGGCATGGCAGAGCGGAGAGGTCTATCTGGAGATGGCCTACAACGCATACTACACCAACTGCGAGATAGCCCTTATCAACACCTGGTTCATAGCCAAGACTGTCTATCCCGAGCTCTTTAAGGACATCGACATGACAGCCAAGACCAACGAGATCACAAAGGCATTCCTCGGACAGGAGCTCGCGGACAAGATAGCCGCCGCCCCGTCCAGCTTCGGAGGATACCAGAAGATAGACACTCAGACCTTCTTTAAGTAACGAAATGATAAAAACAGCTGAAGTAATAGAGTTCTTCGACAGGCTCGCTCCCGGCTGGGACGAAAACCTTGTGAAGGACGAAGAAAAGATAAACAGGATACTATACAACGCGAGAGTCTTCGAGGGAAGCACGGTACTTGACGTTGCCTGCGGCACAGGGGTAATGATCCCCTATTACCTGAAGAGGAACGTCGCCTCCGTAACGGCTGTAGACATCTCCCCCGAGATGGCAAGGATAGCCGGGAGCAAATTCCCCCAGGAAAACGTTGAGGTCCTCTGCGCGGACGTGGAGAAGACGGACTTCGGCAAGCGCTTCGACAGCATAGTGGTGTATAACGCCTTCCCGCACTTTCCTGACCCCGAAAGGCTGATAAAACGCCTTTCCGGGCTCCTGGTGCCGGGCGGCACGCTAACCGTTGCGCACGGGTCCTGCAGAGAGGACATTGACGCGCACCATAAGGGCTGCGCAAGCCACGTATCCAACGGGCTGATGAGCGCTGAGGATCTTGCGGAGATATTCGGCAGATACCTCGAGGTGACCGCCGTCATATCCGACGAGCGCATGTATCAGGTAGCCGGAAGACTGTGACATCTCCGTAAAGCCAATGAGCAATCGGTGCCACCCGTAAAACGGGTGGTTCGAACCGGGGCTGTAAGCCCCTGACACTGACCCGCGCCTAAAGACGCGGGTTTTTCACTTCGTTCAAAAGCCTCAGTGTCCTTGTCACTTTGGCCGCCCCTGAAGGGGCTTTATTTGAATGGGTCCTCGTACTCTTTCACACTCAGTTTATCCTGTGCTATGTCATGCTTTTCCTGGTCCTGAATGTACTTGCGTATCGTTTCCTCATTCAACCCTACTGTACTTACATAGTATCCCTCTGACCAAAAGTGCCTGTTTCCGAACTTGTATTTAAGGTTCGCGTGTTTTTCGAACATCATAAGCGCACTCTTCCCCTTGAGATACCCCATAAAACTTGATACACTTATTCTTGGCGGTATCGCTACCAGAAGGTGTACATGATCCGGCATCATATGCCCTTCCAGTATCTCTACTCCCTTGTATTTACATAGTGTCCGTATGTATTCCTGCAGATCCTTTCTGTACTGGTTGTAGATGATCTTCCGCCTGTACTTTGGCGTGAACACCAAATGGTATTTGCACATCCATTTCGTGTGCGCCAGACTATATGACTTGTTGGCCATAAACTCTCCTTTCTTTGGTACACTGAGGCTTGAACACTCTCATTGTATCAAGTCTGGAGAGTTTTGGTTTAACCTTCGATGCACACCCGCATAGCGGGTGGTTTATTTGTCTCGTGCCT
>JAFRZB010000023.1 GCA_017442785.1 Bacillota bacterium | reverse complement strand
ACAAGCGCATCGAGCCGCATCTGCCCGAGTATATGGGCAAGGTGTTCGAGGAAATCTGCAAGCAGTATCTCTGGAAGCTGCTGCTCAGCGGCAAATCCCCGGTGGAGTTCACCTCCATGGGCCGCTGGTGGGGCAACGATCCCGTCCATAAGTGCCAGGCCGAGATTGATATCATGGGCGAACAGGACAAGGACACCGCACTTTTCGCCGAGTGCAAGTGGACAACAGAGAAGGTCGATCTCACCGTCCTGGAGACGCTCATCGCCCGCAGCGAGCTGTTTCCGTACAAGAACAAGCACTACTTCCTTTTCTCCAAATCCGGCTTCACAAAGGGCTGTGAGGAGAAGGCAAACGAACTTGGAAACGTGTCGCTGGTGACGTATGGGGAGATTGTGAAGAGAATTAACTGAAATCCGTTACATCCACCCGAACTGGTTGCGGAGGAAGGATTTGAACCAACGACCTCCGGGTTATCCCTTCGGGCCGGGTTGCGGTTCCCGGATCGCACTTCACTTTCGCTCGTGCTCTCCGACCGCTGCCCAATGTCCGCCTCGCTGCTTCCGCCGCAGGCGGCGCTCGGCTCCCATTCCCAACGAGCCACGCTCGCCGGTCTCATAACCCGGAGTACATTCCTTCTGTTCTTTCATCACGGATCTAAGAAACGAAAAACGAGGCATAATGCCTCGTTTTCATTTCTGTGGTTGCGGAGGAAGGATTTGAACCAACGACCTCCGGGTTATGAGCCCGACGAGCTACCAGCTGCTCTACTCCGCGATGTTATTAAGTTTGGTGCCGAGAACCGGGGTCGAACCGGTACGATATTGCTATCGGGGGATTTTAAGTCCCCTGCGTCTGCCAATTCCGCCATCCCGGCAGTTTTCGGCCAAGTGCCTTTGAATGCCCGGGCGAGGCACATGGCCCCGCTCGGGATATGGCTCCGGAGGTCGGGCTCGAACCGACAGCCTACCGGTTAACAGCCGGTTGCTCCGCCATTGAGCTACTCCGGAATAGGCTTCGCTTTCAGCGACTTTGTTATTATAAAGCAGTTGGTGTGGAATGTCAACAATAAAAATTGGAAAAAACCGCCGTTTGTTATATAATGGAGGCAGTAAAAACGGAGGTCGGAACATGAGCGTAATATATCTTGCGGGCGGCTGCTTCTGGGGAATGCAGAAATTCATAGACCAGTTCGACGGAGTCATCTCAACAGAGGTGGGCTACGCCAACGGCCCCGACAGGGCGCCAACATACAAAGAGGTCTGCGCCAGCAGCGGACACGCGGAGACGGTAAGGATAGAGTACGACGAGAGCGTCATTCCTTTGGAAAAGCTGCTGGAATACTACTTCATGGTGATAGATCCGCTCTCGGTAAACAGGCAGGGCGGAGACGTCGGCATCCAGTACAGGACCGGAATATTCTATACCGATGAGTCCCAGCTTCCGGCTGTGAAGGAAGCCATGGAGAGGGAGGAGAAAAAGGCCGGAGCTCCTCTGGCTGTAATATCCGAGCCTCTTAAGAACTTCTTCTCCGCTGAGGAGTATCACCAGAAATATCTGGAAAAGAATCCCGGAGGCTACTGCCACATAGCGCCGTCCTATTTCGATATTGCGGCAAAAGAATAATAGTAGTAAAATAAAAAAGTTAAAGAATACAGTCGATTAGAGCCCGTGCAGAGGGCAGGGAAGAAAATGGCGCTGATACTGCAGCATGCGATAGTCGTAAAGGACTATCTTGAAGATAAATACGGAGTCCATCTAAGCATGACGGACAACTGCGCGGGGCAGTTCTTTTCGATAGAAAAGCCTCTTACGCAGGAGATGAAGGATTACATAGACTCTTATGTCAAAGAGCTTAAGCAGAGAGTGATCTATTGGGACGATCACAGCTTTTCCGTGTGGTAGATAAAAGGGGACAGTTCTGATGAAGAAGCAATGGCAGGAGATGAAGAGCAAGTGGGGCCCGCTGGTTCTGGGCGCCTGCGTCGTGGTGCTCTTCTTCGTGGCGCTTTCTAACATTGGCGTGGTCTGGGGAGTATGCAAGTTCATCTTCAGGGTGCTGCTCCCGATAATAATAGGCGCGGGCATTGCCTACATACTCAACCCCTTCACCAAGTTCTACGACAGGACGATATTCAAGAGGCTCAAGAAGAGAAAGGTGGCCTGGGGGCTGTCGCTGGTGCTTACCCTCATAGTGCTGCTCGCATTGATCTTCCTGCTGCTGTACTCCCTTATCCCGCAGATGGTAAGCAGCATAGGGAGCTTCGTAGAGAACATAGACGAGTATCTGGCATCCCTGATGGAGCTCGTTGACAGATGGCAGCTCCCGTCCAGCGACTGGATCGAGAGCATAAAGGGCATGATCAGCAGCGAGGGCGGCCTTATAGAAAAAGGCCTGCAGCTTCTCATAGACAACATAGGCGTCATCATCTCCAGGTCCTCCACCTTTACCGCAGGTACGGTCAACTGGGGGATAGGGTTCATACTTGCGATATACTTCCTTGCCGACAAGCGCAGAGTGACGGGCTTCCTTAAGAAGCTCCTGGAGCTTTTCACAAAGCCGGAGCACTACAACAACGTGCTTACGGTAGGGCACAAGTTCAACACCATATTCGCGAAGTTCATAAGCGTGGAGCTTATAGACGCTCTGATAGTAGGCGTTCTGAACTACATATTCATGCTCATACTGGGCATGCCTTACGCGCTGGTAACGTCAGTGGTCGTCGGGATAGCCAACCTGGTGCCCACCTTCGGTCCCATAGTCGGCGGCGTCGTGGGCGCTCTCATCCAGCTGCTCGCAAATCCCATCAACGCGCTCTGGTTCATAATCTTTACGATAGCGCTCCAGACCTTCGACGGCTACTGGATAAAGCCCAGGATGTTCGGCGAGTTCCTGAACGTTCCGGGAGTTCTGATACTGATATCCATAGTCGTGTTCGGAAGGCTCATAGGCATCGTAGGAGTGTTCCTTGCCATCCCGCTGGCAGCCATAATGATCTACCTCTTCAACGAGTTCGCATTGCCGCGTATGGAGGCCAGGAAGGAACACAAGCAAAAAGATGCCCCGCCGCAGAGCTGAGCATAAGACATAAGCATAAAAAAGGGCCGTCAGGCCCTTTTTTAGTATTTAGAGTCATTTTGTAAGGTCTTCCATACCGTAGAAGCCCGGTCCCTGCTTAATGAGGAACTCCGCGGCGGAGATGGCTCCCTCCGCAAATAGGTCCCTGCTCTGAGCTCTGTGGGTAAGGGTCAGGACCTGGGATTCAGTGGCGATGTAGATCTCGTGGGTGCCTACCTCGTTTCCGAGACGCACTGCGGAGATGCCTATGTCCTGCTTCTGACGCTTTCCGTGGCCCGAACGTCCGAGGACGAACTCGGCATCGGGGCGTTCCTCCTTTATCTTGTTCCCGAGCATCAGGGCCGTGCCGCTGGGCGCGTCAACCTTGCGGTTGTGGTGGTATTCCACTATCTCTATGTCCGCGTCGGGGAAGAAGGATGCCGCTGTTTTTGCGAGCTTTGCCAGAACGGCAACGCCCAGGGACATGTTGGCAGACTGGAATACCGGGACCTTTGCGGAGCATGCTTTTATAAGAGCAGCCTCATCCTCGGTATGTCCCGTTGTAGCTATCACTACGGGTATCCCGCGCTTTGCCGCGTACTCGGTTATGGCTCCCGCGGCGAAGTGACTGGAGAAATCCACTATGCAGTCCGCCGGTCCTTCGTATTCGAACAGGGTTTTGTAGCAGGGCGGGGCGGTCTCCTCGTAGTCGGGGCTTACGTAAGCTATTATCTGGTGTTTTCCGTTTGCTTTTACGTATCTGTCCACGGCGTGCCCCATGGCGCCTGTGGCTCCGTGAAGGATTATGTTCATACGTTCAGACCCTGCTCTCTCATAAGCTCAAGCATCCTGGCCTTGTTGCCCTCGGTCATGGGTACAAGAGGAAGCCTTACGTAGTTCTCGCCGAATCCGAGGGCAGCAACGGCAGCTCTTGCCGGGATCGGGTTGGTCTCGCAGAAGAGCATCTTGATGAGCGGTGTAAGCTCAAGCTGCATCTGAGCGCTCTTCTTTACGTCGCCGCGGAAGAAGGCGTGGCAGAGCTCGGAGGTCTTCTTGGGAAGTATGTTGGAAAGAACGGATATTACGCCGTCTCCTCCCATGGAGAGCATCGGGGTTATCATTCCGTCCTCGCCGGACCACAGGCACAGGTCGTTTCCTGCGTAGGCCATGGTCTCGACTATCTTCTCCATGTCGCCGTTGGCTTCCTTGATGCCTACGATGTTGGGGTGCTTGCCGAGGGCGGCGTAGGTCTTGGGCTCTATGTTCATGCCTGTGCGGCCGGGAACGTTATAGAGTATCTCAGGCATGGGGCTGCTGTCCGCTATGGCGGTGTACATGGCAATGAGGCCTGCCTGGGTGGTCTTGTTGTAGTAGGGGCTTACCAGAAGTCCTGCGTCGTAGCCCATGTCATAGGCAACCTTTGTGAGCTCTATGGCATAAGCGGTGTCGTTGGAGCCTGTACCGGCTATCATGGGAACTCTGTGTCCCGAGAACTCCATGGACTTTCTGAACACCTCGCGGTGTTCCTCGTCCGAAAGTGTGGCGCATTCGCCCGTGGTGCCGCAGATAAGAAGGGCGTCTATGCCTTCGTCTATCTGCCAGTTGATGAGCCTTTCGAGTGCGTCATAATCCACGCCTTTCTCGTTCATCGGTGTTACCAGTGCCGTGCATGCTCCTCTGAAAATTACCTTCTTCATTTGATCTTTCTCCTTTTCTTACCGAAAGGGCGGGAGTAAAAAAACAAGCCGTGCGTTTTGCCCGGCCGATGCTAACTGTTCGAATACTGCGCTCGTATGCGCCCGAACAATTGTAACAGCTCTCCGCCTAAGCGACAGTCAGCCGGATCTTATCCGTCTGCCCAGATGCGCTCCTGCCTGGCGCACCTTCGGCGGCAGTCCCTTTCGTAAAACGCGCTCCTTGCGGGGGAGCTCCGTGCGTTTTCTTACTCTTGACGAGCCGCGCCTCTATTAACAATTGCGCCCCGGTGACCCGAGGTTTTGTATATTATACCGCAGCAGGAGGCAGCAGTCAACAGGGAAATTGCCGCAGGATGCTCTTCACAGATATTTCGCCCGGACGGGTATCGGTAAAGGGCGTAATTGAGATGGTTAAATCTTTTTAATTGCCGCTTGACAAATACCCTGTGGGGGTATATCATATGCATGAAGCGAGGATACCCCTATGGGGTATGTGGTCACAGAAAGGTGGAAACGATGGCTGAAGAAAGAAAATGCTGCTGCTGCGAAGATGCCGGCAGCGGACGCACCAAGCACCGCAGCGAAAAGGAATCCAAAGACCTTTTAAACAGGCTCAGGAGGATAGAGGGCCAGGTGCGCGGAGTGCAGAACATGCTGGAGAACGACGCCTACTGCCCGGACATACTCATCCAGGTGTCGGCAATAAACAGCGCTCTCAACAGCTTCAGCAAGACTCTGCTGGCTTCTCACATGAAGAGCTGCGTGGTGGATGACATTAAGAACGGAAAGGAAGAGGTCATAGACGAGCTCGTCGAGACTCTTCAGAAGGTCATGAAATAATGGAACAGTACAACGTTACGGGAATGAGCTGCGCTGCGTGCAGCGCAAGGGTGGAAAAGGCAGTGTCCAAGGTGCCCGGAGTTACGGCATGCTCGGTGAGCCTGCTTACCAACTCCATGGGCGTGGAGGGCAGCGCTTCTTCCGCGGACATAATCAAGGCGGTGGTGGATGCCGGCTACGGCGCATCGCCCAAGAGCGCAGCAAAGAAAGAGGCGGGAAGCGCTCCGTCATGGGCGGACGACGCTTCGCTTAAGGATACGGAGACCCCCAGGCTCAGGAAGCGGCTGATCTTTTCTGTCATAATACTGCTGGTCCTGATGTACTTCTCCATGGGCCACATGATGTGGGGCTGGCCGGCGCCGGCAGCCTTCGAGAACCACGTGTTCCTTGGGACCTTCGAGATGCTCCTTGCCATAGCCGTCATGATAATAAACGGAAAGTTCTTCACCTCCGGGTATAAGTCCTTATTCCACGGTGCGCCCAACATGGACACTCTGGTGGCGCTGGGATCCACGGCGTCCTTCGTGTATTCCCTGGCGGAACTGTTCATAATGATACTGGCTCAGGGAAACGGAGACCATCAGACCGTTATGGATTACGGCATGAACCTCTATTTCGAGTCCGCGGCCATGATCCCCACGCTCATAACCGTCGGAAAGATGCTGGAGGCAATGTCCAAGGGCCGCACCACTGACGCCCTTAAGGGCCTGATGCAGCTGGCGCCCAAGACAGCCGTCCTTCTTGTGGACGGGCAGGAGAAGGAAGTAGGGATCGAAGCCGTAAAGACCGGAGACATATTCGTCGTCCGTCCCGGAGAGAACATCCCCGTTGACGGTGTGGTCATTGAAGGAAGCTCCTCTGTCAATGAGTCCGCTCTGACGGGCGAGAGCATACCCGTGGATAAGATCGAGGGGGATACGGTCTCCGCGGCTACGATCAACCAGCAGGGATACATAAAGTGCAGGGCGACGAGGGTAGGAGAGGATACCACCCTCGCTCAGATAATAAAGACAGTATCGGATGCCGCAGCCACGAAGGCTCCGCTTGCAAGGATAGCGGACAAGGTCTCCGCGGTGTTCGTTCCGGCGGTGATAGGAATAGCTGTCATAACGCTTATAGGCTGGCTCATAGCCGGCAGGCAGTTCAGCTTCGCCATTGCAAGGGCCATATCCGTGCTCGTAATCAGCTGCCCCTGCGCGCTGGGCCTTGCAACTCCCGTAGCCATAATGGTCGGAAGCGGCATGGGTGCAAAGAACGGCATACTCTACAAGACTGCCGCATCTCTTGAAGGCGCGGGAAGGGTGCAGGTGGTGGCTCTGGATAAGACAGGTACCATAACCGAAGGACAGCCTAAGGTAACGGACATCATTCCCGTGGACATGCCTAAGGAAGAGCTCCTGAGGCTTGCGGCAGCCCTTGAAGCAAAGAGCGAGCACCCGCTGGCCAGGGCAGTATCGGCAAGGGCGGAGGGGATGGATATCCCTGACGTCGAAGGCTTTGAGGCACTTCCGGGGAACGGTCTCAGGGCGGTCCTTGACGGAAAGGAGCTTGCAGGCGGAAGCCTTAAATATATCTCAGCCACGGCATCTGTCCCGGCAGATCTTAAGGCAGGGGCCGAGCAGCTGGCCGCGGAGGGCAAGACCCCGCTGCTGTTCACCTTCGGCGGAAGGCTTGCGGGAATAATAGCCGTCGCGGATACCATCAAGGAGGATTCCGCACAGGCCATAGAAGAGCTCAAGGGCATGGGTATCAAGGTAGTGATGCTCACAGGAGACAACGAGAGGACCGCAAAGGCGATAGGGAGCCAGGCAGGCGTGGACGAGGTCATAGCCGGAGTCCTTCCGGACGGCAAGGCGGACGTAATAAAGTCCCTTAAGGAAGAGGGCAAGGTGGCCATGGTTGGAGACGGAATAAACGATGCTCCGGCTCTTACTGTGGCGGATACAGGCATAGCGATAGGAGCCGGAACTGACGTGGCCATTGACGCCGCTGACATAGTGGTGATGAAGAGCCGACTTACGGACGTTACCGCGGCCATAAGGATGAGCCGCGCCACCATAAGGAACATACATCAGAACCTGTTCTGGGCGTTCTTCTACAACGCCATATGCATACCTCTTGCGATAGGTCTGTACGGGATAGCCATGAAGCCCATGTACGGAGCAGCAGCGATGGCTCTTTCCAGCTTCTTCGTCTGCATGAACGCGCTGAGGCTGAATCTCGTTAAGATCCACGATGCAAGCCGCGATAAAAAGCTGAAAAACAAGGCATCAGACAAAACAAACATTACGTATACAATAACAAATGAAACAGTCAGGGAGGAAAAAACGATGACTAAGACTCTTAAGGTAGAAGGCATGATGTGCATGCACTGCGAGGCACGCGTAAAGAAGGCCCTGGAGGCGGTTGCAGGCGTTGAGAGCGCTGCCGCGGACCACGAGAAGGGCACTGCTGTGGTGACTCTGTCTGCGGACGTGGCGGACGAGCTTCTCAAAAAGGCAGTCGAAGACCAGGACTACAAGGTCCTCGGCATAGAGTAGACCGGGACATGAGCGGCATCTTTGACGGCATAAGCTCCGCCGGCTGGAAAGCCGGCTGGGAGCCGGGGAAGGAGATATTCACCGGCTATGAAAAAGAGGTGGAGGCTATAGAGCAGAAGTACTCCGCCGGATCCTCCGCGGGCTGCACGGTGTTCTACGGGGCATCAAACTTCCGCATGTGGAAGAACATGGACAAAGATCTTGCGGACTTTAAGGCGCAGAACCATGGCTTCGGCGGCGCTACGGACGTGCTGCTGATGCACTACGCGGAGCGCATACTCATCCCTTATGAGCCCTCAATCGTAGTGGTACAGTCAGGTTCCAACGATTACATGGGGCTTACGGGAAGCCTTGAGGAGAAGGCAGAGACCAGCATTGCGCTCAAGGCTCGCATGTACGATCTTTTCCTCGATGCGCTTCCGAACGCGCGTATACTGGCGCTCTCCGCGCTTCTTATGCCCGGCTTTGCGGGGGCAACGGAGCTGTCGAAGCTTATCAACTCCCGCCTTAAGGACCTTTGCGGACAGCGGAACCGTATGAGCTTCATAGACGCGGACGAGCTTACCTTTGACGGAAGCACGTACAGAACGGAGCTCTTTAAGTCTGACGGCATACACCTTAACAGGGACGGTCAGCTGGCTCTGTGCGAGGGCTTCATAAGGCCGGCTCTGGAAAAGCTCTGATACGAAATAAAAAACGCAAAAAAGAAACACCCCCTTGCATTACCGCATTTGCAAGGGGGCGTTTCCATTCATCGAAAGTATTGTTATGGGCTGAAGTGCTTAGTTCTCTCCGGTACCCATGCCCTTGGAGATGGTCCAGTGGCGGTAGGTGCCTGCCGCGTCCGCGGCTTCTATGGCCTTCTTCGCGTTCTCGGTGTAGAGGCCGTATTCGTATTTCTCCAGGCATTCCTGATAACCGGGATCTGTGTGGCTGTTCCTCGGAAGAGGTACGTCCTGCTCGCCGGCCAGGATGTCCTGGACCTTCTTGATGTTGACTGTGCGTGTGGTGGCTCCGTCCGCGACCGCAACGGCTGCCGCGACGCCTGCCGCCTGGCCTGTTCCCACGCACTGCGGGATCAGGTTGACGTTGTCTATGGCTATCCTGTCCGCTGAGATGTGGCGTCCCGGGGCAAGGATGTTGTTAACCTTCTGAGGCACTATGGACCTGTAGGGGATCTCTATCGGAGCGTTGTCGTTAAGAGTGTTGACCGTGCAGTGCCATGCTATGACGTCGTCGTGCTGCTTGGGGAAGATCCAGTCGTTGGAATCGATGATGTACTCACCGACTATGCGGTGGGATCCTCTGGTTCCCAGCTGAGGAGCTATGTCGTAGATGTAGGCGTTCCTGAAGACCTCGGGAACCGCCTTCTTATAGAAGTCCACGACCTCTCTGAGCGTGGTCCTGGTCTGCATCTCGGTATAGGTCTGGTCCACGATCTTGGAGCAGTCTCTCTTTACGTGCCAGTTGTTTGCCCACGCGACGTTTTCGTCCGGGGTGGCGAAGATGCCCTGCCTGAACCCGTGGATCTTCTGAATGTTCTCGTTGAGGCTCTTTGAGAGCTCGGGGTTCTGCTTTCTCCAGGTCTCGTAGGCCTTGTAGCTGAAGCCGCCTATCCTGTAGACGAGGGCTGTGGTGCCGCAGCGGCACTCATCGTCTATGGCGGAGGAGGTGGGAGCTCCGGAGAGCCTGCAGATGTCGGCGTCGCCAGTGGCGTCTATGACCACCTTTGCAAGGACTGCCTTGCGGCCTTCCTTGGATTCGAATATGACGCCCTTGCAGGTGTCGCCGTCCATTATGGGCCTGCAGCCCCAGGAGTGATACATCACCCTGATGGAGTTCGCTTCTTCCTTGAGCATGAGATCCATCTCTATCTTCAGCTGGTTAGGCTCCAGCATGAATCCGTGGCATACCATCCTGGGCGGTACGAAGGTGGCTCCGCCCGCGGTGTTCCAGGCGTTGACAAGGAGAGGATCGTAATTGCCGGCTTCTTCCGGCCCGGGGCCGAATACGCCGCCGGGGACCTTCTTGAGTCTGGTGTACCACTCTTCCTGGATGCCCCTTACGTAGGTCTTCTCGTGGAAGGAGAGATTTGGTATGAGGAGCACGTATCCGCCTGTGACGTCTCCGCCGCAGTAGCCGTAGCGCTCCATGAGTATGACGTTCCTGCAGCCTGCTCTTGCGGCAGCGATCGCAGCGGAATGGCCCGCGGCGCCGCCTCCTACGACGAGCACATCGCATTCGTCATATACGGGTATAGTAGTTTGGGGTTCGATATAGGTCTTTGCGCTCATATATTCCGTCCTTTCACCGCTATCGTTCAGTGCCATATTTGCTATTATTTTATCTCATTTTCCGGGGCCGTAGTAGTACAAAAGGATGGACGTCGCTGTCCAAAAAATACCATAAGGATTTCTTTGGTGTTTATTCAAACTTATAATTTTATTTTTTCATAGTTTTAGTCTATTATATCTCTATCCTGAGGTGAACTGTTATGAAAGAGCATACTGAAAACTTATTTGAAAAAGGCTCGGTGCTCCACGCAGTAATAAGACTGGGGCTTCCTTCTGTGGCAGGGCAGATAATACTTGTCATATATAATATGGCAGACACGTATTTCATCAGCCTTACGGAAAACGAAGTCATGATAAGCGCCGTGACGGTGAGCATGCCTGCTTTCATGGTGCTCTCTGCCTTATCCAATCTCTTCGGGGTAGGGGGAGGCGCTGCATTTTCAAGGGCGCTAGGAAGGCACGATACGGAAAGGACAGAAAAGATATGCTTCGCGTCGCTCTTATGCTGCGCGGCAGCTGCAGTCATCTACGGTCTTTTAGTGCTGGTCTTAAGAGATGCCCTTTTAAGATGGCTCGGGGCCTGTGACCCGCGAATGAGCGAGCTGTCAGGACAGTACCTTCTCATAACCACATCCGCAGGCGCTCTGTTTACGGCCCTCAGCGGCTACTTTGCCCACATGCTCAGAGCTGAAGGAAGATCCGGATCGGCATGCATGGGAGTAATGATCGGAGGCCTGATCAATATCGCGCTGGACCCTGTTTTTATGTTTTTTGTGTTCAGCCCTGAGCGTGCGGTCACTGCGGTCGCTGCAGCCACTGCGGTGTCGAACCTCTTGTCTTTCCTGTATTTTGCGGTGATCATCAGGGGCCGGAGCATGCTCCTATCGTTCAGACCCAGGAGAGGCGCGATGTCTTCCGACATACTAAAAGAGATAGTTCTTACAGGGCTTCCGGCATTTTTGATGACATTCTTAGAGAACGTATCATACGCAGTCATGGATAACTTGATGGCAGCTTCGGGGGTAGCGGCCCAGGCGGGCATAGGCGTTGCAAAGAAGATCAACATGCTGGCGCATTCGATTGTGAGGGGCCTTGCGCAGGGCGTCCTGCCTCTTGTAGCCTACAGCTACGCATCCGGAGACCGAAAAAGGCTCAGGAGGACTGTAAGGCTCACGTATTCCATGGCTGCCGGGATATCCTTGCTGATCCTGGCTGTCTACATGCTGCTTGCGCACCAGCTCGTGGATGTTTTTCTGGTACCGGGATCTGATTCCATCGCTTATGGTACGAGGTTCCTTAGGATCCTTTGCGCAGGCTGTCCGTTCTCGGCGTTTGCATACACCATCATATCCTTCTTCCAGGGAGTCGGATGCAGCGTCAGGTCCTTTGTCCTCGCGGTGCTCAGAAAAGGTGCCGTAGACGTCCCTCTGATGTTCATCTTCGGAAAGCTTGTCCCTGCGTTCGGGATCGCAGCAGCCACTCCGGCGGCCGACCTTATCTGCGCGGTGTGCGCAGGCGTGTTGCTGCATAAATGGTTCAGCCGCGAAGATAGTTGCCATAAAAATAATTTATGATATAATAAGTTTTAATAAAATAATGCGTGTGCCATAATGGGGGTAAAAATGCTCGATGCTAAGCTTTATACACTTATAAAAGTCGCTGAACTTGGGAACTTTACTAAGGCCTCTGAGGCGATCGGGATAACTCAGCCTGCCGTGAGCCAGCACATAAAGGCGCTTGAGGAGCACTACGGAGTTAGGCTCTTCGGACGCAGCGAACTTAAGCTGGTGATCACAAGGGAGGGTGAGAAGGTGCTCGCCGCCGCAAAGGCCATGCTTGCCATAAACAACAACCTGATGTCGGAGCTCTCCGGCGGAAACTACGGCGCAAAGGAGCTCTCAATAGGAATAACGCATACGATGGAGAGCAACCTGATAGCCCAGATACTCACAAGGTACGCCAGCGAGAACGACGTCACAATAAAGCTGATAACCGATACTCAGGCAGCCCTGGCAAAAAGGATAAAGAACTTCGAGCTGGACGTTGCCGTGGTAGACGGAGCGAACACGGATCCGGACCTTATGAGCCTGACGCTGGACACTGACAGTCTGGTCCTCATAGTTGCGCCCGGACACAGGTTCTCTTCAAGGAGCAGCGTCGGTATAGATGACATAAAAAAAGAGAAGCTCATACTTAGGCTTCCAAGCTCAGGCACCCACAATCTTTTCAAGTCCTCGCTGGAGAGCAGAGGCATCAGCGCCAGCGAGTTCGATGTCATCCTTGAGGTGGACAACATCGCTACGATAAAGGACCTGGTGCGCCTGGGCTACGGAGTGTCTGTACTGGCAAAGAGCGCCTGTCAGGACGAGCTCCGCAAGGGAAAGCTCCTCGCGCTCCCCATCGAGGGCATGGACATGTCGAGGGAGCTGAGGATAATCTACTCCAAGGACTTTATCTATAAGGACTTCCTTAAGAGCATAGAGAGGTTCTATCACGAGACCAAATGATCAGCGCTCGTATACGCTCCTGAAGGCATTGAAGGCCTTCTGCATGCCCACCCTCAGCGGTGAGTATTCCGTACCGAGGTCCCTGCAGATCTTATCGCCGATATATCTCTCGCTCTCCTGTGCCGTAAGCGGGAAGGGGAGCGGGATGTTTTTTTTCAGGACTTCTTCCACTGTAACGCCGTATGTCTCAAACGGCCTGTCGGAGACCTGCCGCAGGATCTCGATGAAGGTCTTGTACGTTACCACCTCAGGGGCGGAGAGGTTGTAGGCCTGCCCGGCAGAGATGTCCAGCCTTTCGATGCAGGCGCAGATGGCCCTGGCGATGTCCGTTACGAACACGCAGTTCCACTCGGAGTCCGAGTCCGTCGGGACGGGTATAGGCTGTCCTTTTATTATCTTTTCTATGAACCAGCTCTCCCGCGGAGCGTAGTTGAAGGGCCCGTATATGAAGGCAGGGCGGATAACGGTAAGGCCGATGCCGAGCTCTTCGCATGCCTCGGCGGCTTCTTTTTCAAGGTTGCGCTTCTTCCACATGTAGTCTGCCGCCATGCAGCTTCCCATGTGGTCCTGAAGGGGCGTGCTCTCGTCCTTGGGAGCGCGTATCTCTCGTGAGTAAACGTCGGCGGTGCTTAGAAGGATGTACTGTGAAGCCTTCATGTTAAGGGACTTGAGCAGCAAGGCGCAGTCTCCCGGTTCGTAGGCGCAGAAATCCACGACGGCGTCGTACTCCCCGAAGGGTATGGCCGAAAGCCCGGCTGCATCGTGCCTGTCGCAGCGGTGCTCCTTAACGTCTCCGAGGAAGTCCATGGAATAGCGCCCGCGGTTGATGAAACTGAGCGAATACCCGTTTTGTGAGGCTATCATCGCAAAGACTCTGCCCGCGAAATACGTGCCCCCGATGATCAGTATCTTCTTCATCTCTTACTCCTTTCAGAACAGTGATATCATACCATAAAATGACAAAATCATAACTAACCTTTTTTGCCTTTTCGGAATGACAAAAGGCATCCCTGCTGATATAATATATGACGATTTAGAAGATACCGATCTGTTTTTGGAGGAGAAAAGATGAAGTATACCGTAGAAATGGTCTCCAGCGAAGAGATATTCGAGCCGGCACCCAAGCCCGAAAAGAAAAAGGCCGTCCGTCTCGATCCTAACGCAGGAAAGTCCAAGCAGGAGGCTCTTGTAGAGCGCAAGGAGCTCATCGAGAAAGGCGGCGGCCAGAGGCTCATTGACAAGCAGCATCAGTCCGGAAAGATGACTGCGAGAGAGCGTTTGGAGAAGCTCTTCGACCCGGGCACCTTCGAAGAGACCGGCATGTTCGTGCGCCATCGCTGCACAAACTTCGGGATGGAAGACAAGTACACCCCGGGCGAGGGCGTTGTCACAGGCTACGGCCAGATAGACGGCCGCACGGTCTACGCTGCTGCTCAGGACTTTACGGTAATGGGCGGTTCTCTGGGCGAGATGCACGCCGCCAAGATAGCGATGGCTCAGGAAGCCGCGCTTAAGGTGGGCGCTCCCATGATCTGCATCAACGACTCCGGCGGAGCCCGTATCCAGGAGGGCGTAGACGCCCTGGCAGGCTACGGCCGCATATTCTTCAACAATACCAAGGCTTCCGGTGTCATCCCGCAGATAAGCGTAATAATGGGACCGTGCGCAGGCGGCGCGGTATATTCTCCGGCACTTACGGACTTCATCTTCATGGTGGAGAAGACCAGCCAGATGTTCATTACCGGACCTAACGTAATCAAGTCCGTTACAGGTGAGATCGTTACCTCCGAGAAGCTCGGCGGCGCCAACACCCACAACAGCGTATCCGGCGTCGCTCACTTCGCCTGCAAGAGCGAGGACGACTGCATAAAGCAGATCAAGGAGCTCCTGTCCTACCTGCCGCAGAGCAACAGGGCAGAGGTACCCGTAAAGAAGACCGAGGACTCCGCAGACAGAGTTGACGAAAAGCTCAACGACATAATCCCTGACAACCCGAACAAGTCCTACGAGATGTACGACATCATCCGCAGCCTCGCTGACGACGGCGAGATCATGGACGTTCAGGCTCTGTACGCCAAGAACATAATCACATGCTTCATCCGTCTGGACGGCAAGACCGTAGGCGTAATAGCAAGCCAGCCCAAGGTAATGGCAGGCTGCCTGGACATCAACGCGTCCGACAAGGCTTCCAGATTCATCCGTACCTGCGACTGCTTCAACATCCCGCTCCTTACCATAGAGGACGTTCCGGGATTCCTGCCCGGCACCAACCAGGAGTACGGCGGCATAATCCGCCACGGCGCAAAGATGCTGTTCTCGTATTCCGAGGCTACAGTTCCGAAGGTCACCGTAATAACCAGAAAGGCCTACGGCGGAGCCTACATAGGAATGTGCTCCAAGCACCTGGGCGCGGACACCGTGTTCGCATGGCCCAAGGCTGAGATCGCGGTAATGGGCGCTTCCGGCGCTGCCAATATCATCTTTGCCAAGGACATCAAGGCCGCCGAGGATCCCGAGGAGGAGAGGGCGAACAAGATAGCCGAGTACGAAGGCACCATGATGAACCCGTACGTTGCGGCTTCCCGCGGATACGTGGACGACGTCATAATCCCGGCCGACACTAGAAAGAAGCTGATCAAGGCGTTCAAGGCCCTGGAGGGCAAGCAGCAGGAAGCCCCGTTCAAGAAGCACGGCAACATTCCGCTGTAAGTCCGGATCGCCCGCGGCCGAACAGGCTGAAGATCTGAAATGATAAACCAATAAAGCTGCTCCGATCACCGGGGCAGCTTTTGTGTTACAAAAATTGAAATCGGATGCTTAGTACAGAGCGGTATTATACATAAAGGCAGGTCGGATGAAGACGCCGGGACAGACTTTTGACGGTTTTTCGTACAACCGGCGTATTTTTACTGCGTTCTGTACGAAGTTTCCTCAAAAAATAGCGCGTTTTTTTTATAAATGCCTGCAATGATCGATCCCGGCTGAGTTTTTTTGCGCTTTTTGTGATCTGTCGCTGCCCAAAACAGCAGAGAGCACCGGCAGAATATGCCGGTGAACGGCAAATGCAGTGAAAAATTGAAATTTTTACGGACTCAGAGCGCAAAAAAATAAGATACTGTACGAAAAAGTGTCAAAACACCCCGGAGGACACGGGTTTGACTGTCATTTGTCTGTGTATATCCTCGGGACTCGTTTGGTGATGCCGGTCACTACCTCGTCCACGTTAAGGTCCAGCATGTTTGCCATGTCCAGGATGCCGAAATGTTCTCCGAGGAGCTCTACGCGGTCTCCGGGCTTTATCCCGGGGACGCCGGAGGCATCCACCATGAACTGATCCATGCATACGCGTCCGATTATCTGGGCCTTGCATCCGTTGATGTAAACGCAGCCTCTGTTCGAAAGGCGGCGCCTGTATCCGTCGGCAAAGCCTACGGGTATGGTCGCTATGACCGTCTCCTTATCTGTGGTGTGGGTGGCGCCGTAGCCTACGGAGGTGCCTGCGGGCACTGTCTTTACGTACGCGACATAAGTCTCCCAGGTGATCACTTCCTTAAAGTCCATGCTGTGCCAGAGACCGTCGTCCACGGGGTTAAGACCGTAGAGTATGTCGCCCGCTCTTACGGCATCAAGATGGGTCTTTTTGTGGAGCAGGGTGGCAGGGCTGTTTGCCGCATGCAGCAGCGGTATCTCCACGCCGTGCTTTTCAATCTGCTCCGCGGTCTTAAGGAAGAGCTCCAGCTGCCTGTCCATTGACGGGCTTGGGTCCTCGTCAGCACAGGCAAAGTGAGTGAACATGCCGTGTATCCTAAGCCCCGGCAGAGCTGCGATCCTGCAGGCCGCGTCCGCGGCCTCGTCTCCCGCGGCAAAGCCTATGCGGCTCATGCCTGTATCCACCTTTATGCTTACATCGAGCGTTTCTCCGCGCTCTTCTGCCATGCGGCTGAGCGCTTCGGCGGTATCTGTACTGAAGACGGCAGGGATCAGCCTGTATTCGAAAAGCTTTTCGTACTGCAAGGGGAAGGTATCGCCGAGTATCAGTATCTCCTCGTCTTCTGCTCCTGCGGCGCGAAGATCGCGTCCTTCCTCCCAGACGGCAACGGCATATCTTTTTATCCCGAAGTCCCTGAACACGGGGTAGACTCCGGCTATGCCGCAGCCGTAGGCGTCGCCCTTGAGCACGGCAATGATGTCCGCGCCTTTTGCAGCGTATCTATCTCTCGTAAGCTCCAGGTTGTGTCTCAGCCTGTCCAGGTGGACAACGGCCGCCGTGCGCATCTGCATATCCACTGCGCCTGATCCTTTATTCCTTTGCGGCAGTTACCGGCTGGTCGCAGTATGCGCAGCGCACCGTGCCGTGCCTGTCGGTGTAGAATTCTTTGCGTATGCCGCGTTCGTGGGTGCATACGCACCTGCTGTTGGTGCAGGACAGCGTATCGTCCCTGAACAGCTTTTCTCCTTCCGGCGAAAGGTCCGTGTTGTCCGGATGCTCCTTTCCTGCCAGAAGCTTGAGTATCAGCGCCTTGCGCATTATCTTGCCGTTGAACGCCTGGGTAAAGTATACCGCGCGGGGGTCGCTGTCGAAGTCCGTGCTTATCTCGTCCACACGGGGAAGGGGATGCAGGACTATGCAGTCATCGGATGCTCTCTTCATGCGGGCGGCGTCGAGGATGTATCTTCCGGCGAGCTTCTCGTACTGCGCGGGATCCTCAAAGCGCTCCCTCTGGATGCGGGTCATGTAGAGCATGTCTATCTCCGGCAGGGCCTCGTCCAGGTCGTCTGTCTGAACGAAGGGAATGCCCAGCTCGCCGAGCTTTTCGGTGTAGTAGGGCGGTACCATCAGTTCCTTTGGAGATATCAGGACGAAGCTGTTGCCCTCGTAGCGCGACATTGCGTCTATGAGGGAGTGCACCGTCCTTCCGTAGAGCAGGTCTCCGCAGATGCCTATCCTTAGACCTCCCAGCTTGCCCTTTTCCCTGTATACCGTAAGCAGGTCCGCAAGTGTTTGGGTGGGGTGGTAGTGCCCTCCGTCTCCGGCGTTGATGATGGGTATCGCGGAGCTGTTTGCCATGGCGCGCGCAGATCCTGCCAGCGGGTGCCTTACGGCTATTACGTCCGCGTAGCAGCTTACTGTCCTTGCGGTGTCGGCGAGAGTCTCGCCCTTGGTGACTGACGATCCTCCAGCTCCGGTGACGCTTATGACTCTTCCTCCCAGCTCCAGCATGGCTGCCTCGAAGGAGAGCCTGGTCCTGGTGGAGGGCTCAAAGAACAGCGTTGCCAGCTTTTTGCCTTCGCAGCTGTGGTTGTAGGCCCAGGGATCCGATATTATGAACACGGCCTTGTCTATCAGGGCCTGAAGTTCTTCCGTGGAATAATCGGTTATGTTCAGAAGGTGTTTCATTTCTTTATCCAGCTTTCGTCAGAGGGATCGTTCCTGAAGGCTATGAGCCTTGCAATGTCGGACTCGGCTATGTAGCCTTCCTCGGCTGCGGCCTTTGCTATCTCGTCGAAGTTCGTAAGAGATACGTTCTTTACGTCTGCGGCTGCCAGCCTGTCCAGGCCTTTCTTCATGCCGTAGGTAAAGATGGATACTATGCCCAGCACATCGGCACCGGCCTCCCTCAGAACGTTTACCACTTCCAGAACGCTGCCTGCGGTGGAGATCAGGTCCTCCACCACCACGACCTTCTGGCCGGGCAGGAGGCGTCCTTCTATCTGGTTCTGCCTTCCGTGGTCCTTGGCGCCGGACCTTACGTAGCCCATCGGAAGCCCCATTATGTGGCCGCAGATGGCGGCATGGGCAATGCCCGCGGTGGACGTCCCCATGAGGACCTCCGCCTCAGGGTAGTTCTCCTTTATGAGGGTCACCAGGCCGTTCTCGACGTCCGTGCGTACGGCGGGAGCGGTGAGGGTGAGCCTGTTGTCGCAGTAGACGGGGCTCTTGATGCCGCTGGCCCAGGTGAAGGGCTCGTCCGGGCGGAAGAATACCGCCTTTATTCCCAGAAGGTCTTTTGCTATCAGTTTGCTGAGTTCCATTTCGTATCTCCTTAAAATCGCCTGTTTCGGCGTTTTTCTCATGCTATCCGATGAATTCCCTTACGCAGCGCTCATAGGCCGCTACAGGGTCCTCTGAGCGGGTTATGGGGCGTCCTACGACTATGTAGTCGGAGCCTATCTCCTTGGCTTTTGCGGGGGTCATGACGCGCTTCTGGTCTCCGGTCTCTCCGTCGGCGAAGCGTATGCCAGGAGTAACGGTGAGGAAGTCCTTTCCGCAGGTCTTATGCACTGCCTCGGATTCGAGCGGGGAGCAGACGACACCGTCCAGCCCCGCGTTTTTTGCGGTAAGGGCGTAGTGCATGACGACCTTTTCCATGGGCTCGCTTATGAGCAGGTCCTTTTCCATGGCTGCCTGGTCCGTGGAGGTGAGCTGAGTTACCGCAATAAGGAGCGGCCTTGTTCCGTCGGGCCTCGTGAGGCCTTCAAGGGCCGCCTTCATCATCTCCGTGGTGCCTGCCGCGTGCACGTTGCATATATCCGCGTCCAGCCCCGAGAGGACCTTCATGGCGCTCTTTACGGTGTTGGGGATGTCGTGCAGCTTAAGATCCAGGAATATCTTATGCCCGTGGGCCTTTATCTCCCTTACTATCTGCGGTCCCTCCGCGTAGAAGAGCTCCATGCCTATCTTTACGAAAGGCTTGCGCCCGGTGAACCTGTCCAGGAACTCCAGCGTGGCTTCCTTCGAGGGAAAATCGCAGGCAACTATTACGTCTTTACCCATTTTCTCATCCTTTCGGCGCGCATTTTAGTGCGCGGCTCCAATTATTTCCTTAAGGCTTGCTATCCCGAGCTTTTCCGCCTCGGAGGGCAAAGCCTCTATTATCTTTTTGCAGGCCAGGGGATCTGTCAGGTTTGCAGCCCCGACTTCCACCGCGCAGGCTCCGGCCATCATCATCTCTATGACGTCCTTTGCGGAGCTTACTCCGCCCATGCCTACCACCGGAATGCCTACTGCCTTTGACACCTGCCAGACCATCCTCAGGGCAACAGGAAAGACCGCAGGGCCGGAAAGCCCGCCCGTGGTATTAGCCAGCAGGGGACGGCGGCTCCTTAGGTCTATGCGCATACCCAGAAGGGTGTTTATGAGGCTTATACCGTCCGCTCCGGCTTCCTCGCATGCCCCGGCTACGGATACTATGTCCGTAACGTTAGGCGTCAGCTTAACTATTACCGGTTTTGTCGTGACTTTCTTTACGGCTCTCGTAACTTCCGCGGCAGCGCCGGGATCCGTTCCGAAGCTCATGCCGCCTCCGTGAACGTTGGGACAGCTGATGTTGACCTCCAGCCAGCCTACCTGAGGCTCTTTGTCCAGCCTTTCGCAGGTATAGACGTAGTCCTCGACGGAAAAGCCGCTGACGTTTGCCATTACCGGCTTGCGGAAGAACTTCGCCATCGACGGAAGCTCCTCGGATATGACCTTGTCCACGCCGGGGTTCTGAAGACCCACCGCGTTTAGCATCCCTGAGGCGCTCTCCGCTATGCGGGGCGTTGGATTGCCGAAGCGGGGCTCCTTAGTGGTCCCCTTAAAGGAGAAGGTCCCGAGCATGTTGATGTCGTAGAGCTCCGCGAACTCACGGCCGTAGCCGAAGGTTCCGGAGGCGGGGATGACGGGGTTATCGAGCTCTATGCCGCAGAGCGTTGTCCTGAGGTCTACCATGGCAGTTCCTCCATCCCGAATACCGGGCCGTCCTTGCAGATGCGTTTGTATCCGTCCTTTACCTTTATGCTGCAGCCCATACATGCTCCGAAACCGCAGCCCATGCGCTCCTCAAGAGAGAGCTGGCCTGGCATACCCAGAGCGTATATCGCTTTCAGCATAGGGGTGGGGCCGCAGGCATATATCTGCGAAAAACGTTCATTTATTAGACTGGTTACATAACCCTTTGTTCCGTAGCTTCCGTCAGCCGTTGCAACCAGCACTTCGCAGCCTAGCTCTCTGAACTCCTTCTCGAGGAATATCTCGCCTGCGGTGTTGTATCCGAGAGCAGCGGCAGGTCTTTTTCCCTGCTTTATGAGTTCCTTGGCTAGCCAGAAGAGCGGGGGAATGCCTACGCCTCCTCCTGCAAGCATGGGGCGTTCTCCGGACCTTGAAAGGTCGAAGCCGTTGCCGAGGCCGGTAAGCACGCTCAGTTTCGTCCCCGGGAGCATCTCCGTCATATCCGCTGTGCCTTCTCCGAGCACCTTGTATATGAGAGTGAGCCTTCCCGGCCCGCAGTCGCAGACTGAGACGGGACGCCTGAGGAACCTTCCGGGCAGGGCTATGTTTACGAACTGCCCGGGGGAGGTCACAGCGGATGTGTCCCCGGAGAGGACCATCTCGTAAGTGTTTGCCGCCAGCACCTTATTCTGTTCGATCTTAAATATTTCTTGTTTCATTTGATCCTTTAGTTTATGTTTTTTCGGCTCCATATGTGTCGTCTCAGCTTTCTGCTCCCAGCCCGCAGGTTTCAGGTCCCTAACTGCCAGATCTTTCAAAGTCTCGCTGAAATGTCAGTTTTTCCGCGATTTTGCCGAAAAATCTCCCGAAAAAACGGGTCATTTTGAGCCGATACTGACAAAACGGATTTCCGCGCTATTTTTGTCAGTTTTTTTTTCAATAAGCTGACAGAATCATAAGTATTTTTATTATCTGCCATCAAACGCTTTTACCGAGCCGTTTCGGTCTCATTTATGTTGCTTTTCAGAGCGTTTTACTGACAAAACCGATTGTCTGCTCGGGATCTGTCAGCACATGCCGGAAAGCCCCTGCGTTACGCGTCAATGGTGGAGATGGTGAGCGTGGTCTCTTCCAGCACGTCCAGCAGCACTCTTACCGTGTCGAGCGAGGTGAATATGGTGGCGTTGTTCTCCGTGGCAGCCTGGCGTATCTTGTGGCCGTCGGACTCCTCGCGGGTGGCTCCAACCTCACTGGTGTTAATTATGTACGCTATGTGTCCCTGGCGTATGGATTCGGGGATCTCGTCGCTTCCGTCGCTTATCTTCTTGAGCACTCTGGTGCGTATGCCGTTCTCCTTAAGGAACCTTGCCGTCCCCGCCGTAGCCTCGATGTTGAAGCCCAGGTTGTAGAAGCGCCTTACCAGCGGCAGCGCCTCGTCTCTGTCCTTCTTTGCCACGGTGACGAATACCGTTCCGTAGTTCTTGAGCTTGGTGCCGGCAGCCTGCAGAGCCTTGTAGAGGGCTCTGTTTAGCTTGTCGTCGTAGCCTATGGCCTCGCCCGTGGACTTCATCTCCGGCGAGAGGTAAGCGTCCAGGCCCTTGATCTTGTTGAAGGAGAAGACAGGCACCTTTACGTAGTAGCGCTTCTTTTCAGGCGGGTAGAGGTCGAATATGCCCTGTTCCTTGAGGCTCTTTCCGAGTATGACCTCTGTGGCGATGTCCGCCAGGCTGTAGCCTGTAGCCTTGGAGAGGAAGGGGACTGTCCTGGAGGACCTGGGGTTGACCTCTATGATGTGCACGTTCTCGTCTCTGTCAACGATGAACTGTATGTTGTACAGACCTACTATGCCTATGGCAGGTCCGAGCTTCTTGGCGTACTGAAGTATTATTCCCTTTACCTTGTTCGAGATGGAGAAGGAGGGATATACGCTTATGGAGTCTCCGGAGTGGACGCCTGTCCTTTCGACCAGCTCCATGATACCGGGAACGAACACGTCGTGTCCGTCGCAGACCGCGTCCACCTCGACTTCCTTGCCGAAGATGTACTTGTCAACCAGTACCGGGCGGTCCTTGTCTATCTCCACGGCGCTCTTGAGGTATTTGCGCAGCTGGGTCTCGTCGGAGACTATCTGCATGGCGCGTCCGCCCAGAACGAAGCTCGGCCTTACCAGCACGGGGTATCCGACCTCTTCGGCTGCCTTTACTCCGTCCTCTATATTGGTGACGGCGTGTCCCGGCGGCTGTGGGATCTCCAGCTGGGCAAGGAGCTTCTCGAAGCTGTCGCGGTTCTCCGCGCGGTCTATGGCCTCGCAGTCCGTGCCTATTATCTTTACGCCGCGCCTCATCAGGGGCTCGGCCAGGTTGATGGCTGTCTGTCCGCCCAGGGAGGCTATCACGCCCTCGGGCTTTTCGAAGTCTATGATGGCCATTACGTCTTCCGGCGTCAGGGGCTCGAAGTAGAGCTTGTCAGCGGTGGTGTAGTCCGTTGATACGGTCTCCGGGTTGTTGTTGATTATTATGGCCTCGTAGCCGGCGCGCTTAATGGTCTGCACGGCGTGCACGGTGGAGTAGTCGAACTCCACGCCCTGGCCTATGCGTATGGGGCCAGCGCCCAGAACTACTATCTTTTTCTTGTCCGTAAGGCGGGACTGGTTCTCGCCGGTGTAGGAGGAGTAGAGGTAGGCTATGTATTTGCCAGTGTGCAGTGTGTCCACCATGCGGAAGACGGGAACTATGCCTTTTGCCTTGCGCTGCTCGTAAATGCTTATCTCGTCGGTCTCCCAGAGCTTTGCTATGTAGCTGTCGGAGAAGCCCATCTTCTTGGCCTCCGCCAGCACGGCGAGGTCTCCCTTGTTATCCTTTACCTTGCGCTCCATGTCTATTATGCGCTTGAAGCTCTCAAGGAAGTAGGGGGTGATCATGGTCTTCTCGTGGAGCTTTTCAAGGCTTCCGCCTCTGCGGATGAGCTCCATGATGGCGAAGATGCCGTCTGCACGGAACTGCGATATGTAGTCCCAGAGCTGATCGTCGGTGCAGCTGTCGAACTTGGGGAGGTAGAAGTGCTGTGCTCCTATCTCAAGGGACCTTACGGACTTGAGCATGCATTCTTCAAGGTTGGAGCCTATGCCCATTACCTCTCCGGTGGCCTTCATCTGGGTGCCGAGGGTGTTGGGCGCATTGGTGAACTTGTCGAAGGGGAAGCGCGGGAACTTGGCCACTATGTAGTCCAGGGAGGGCTCAATGGCAGCTGTGCCGCCGGCTACGGGTATGTCCTCAAGAGCCATGCCCATGGCTATCTTGGCGGTGACGCGCGCTATGGGGTAGCCGCTGGCCTTGGACGCAAGAGCCGAGGAGCGGGATACCCTGGGATTTACCTCTATGAGGAAGTATTCGCTGTTGTAGGGGTTGAGGGCGAACTGAACGTTGCAGCCGCCTTCTATCTTGAGCTCGCGGATTATCTTGATGGCAGAATCGTTGAGCATCTTAAGGTCGTGGTCATTGAGCGAGAGTATCGGGGCAACTACTATGGAGTCTCCGGTGTGCACGCCTACGGGGTCCACGTTCTCCATGCCGCATATGGTTATGGCATGGTCCTGGGAGTCTCTCATTACCTCGAACTCTATCTCCTTGTAGCCCTTGACGCTCTTTTCTATGAGCACCTGGTGAACGGGGGAGAGGCGGAAGGCGTTGGTGCCTACCTCTACCAGTTCCTCCTCGTTATACGCGAAGCCGCCGCCGGTGCCGCCCAGCGTGAATGCGGGGCGCAGGACTACCGGGTAGCCTATGTGCTTTGCCGCTTCCTTGGCCTCTTCCAGGTTATATGTTATCTCGGAGGGTATTACGGGCTCTCCTATGGACTGGCACATCTCCTTGAAGAGCTCTCTGTCCTCGGCGCGCTCTATGCTGTCCGCCGGGGTACCAAGAAGCTTGCAGCCGCACTCTTTGAGGACGCCTTTTTTATCCAGCTGCATGGCCAGGTTGAGGCCTGTCTGTCCGCCGATGCCGGGGACTATCGCGTCGGGACGCTCCATGCGGAGTATCTTCGCTACGTATTCCAGAGTGAGCGGCTCCATGTAGACCTTGTCTGCTATCTGGGTGTCTGTCATGATGGTGGCGGGGTTGGAATTGCAGAGTATTACCTGATAACCCTCTTCCTTGAGCGCCAGGCAGGCCTGGGTGCCTGCGTAGTCGAACTCGGCGGCCTGTCCAATGACTATGGGGCCGGAGCCTATGATCAGTACTTTCTTGATGTCTGTTCTCTTTGGCATTTTCTTATTCCTCGTATCTCCAAACTGTCTTGTTGTTATAAACTGTTTCAATGCATCTTCCGAAGACCTTTATCCCTGCAAAGGGCGTCGATCTTCCTTTGCTGAGGAACTCCTCCGGATCTATGCGGTACTCCGCGTTAAGGTCCCATACCGCGTGCCCGGGGTCTGTCTTTATCCCGAAGCGCTTCCTGGGGTTCTCTGTCATCAGCTGCACCAGCTTTTCAAGGCTTATGATGCCTGTTCTGACCAGGCCGGTATAGAGCAGCGGGAAGGCCGTCTCAAGGCCCACTATCCCGAAGGCGCTTCCTTTAAGGCCTTTTGCCTTTTCTTCCGCGCTGTGGGGGGCGTGGTCCGTGGCTATGATCTCTATGGTCCCGTCCAGTATGCCGTCCAGCAGAGCCTCGCGGTCTTCCGCGGTCCTCAGCGGCGGGTTCATCTTAAAGCGTCCGTCCTCCTTAAGGAAGTCCTCGGTAAGCAGGAGGTAGTGGGGCGCTGTCTCGCAGGTGATGTCCGTGCCCTCGGCCTTGGCCTTCCTTATTATCTCTACGCTCTCCTTTGTCGAGACATGGCAGACGTGGTAGGCGCAGCCGGTCTTTTTTGCCAGAGCGGCGTCGCGCTCTATCTGGCGCCATTCGCTCTCGGAGCAGATGCCGGCGTGCCCGTGGGCGGCGGCGTAGGCTCCGTCGTGTATGTAGCCTCCGCACAGAAGCTCGTTCACCTCGCAGTGGGCGGCTATGATCTTCCCGAGACTCTTTGCTCTTTTCATGGCCTCTTCCATTAGCTCATCGCTCTGGAGGCCTTTTCCGTCGTCGGAGAAGGCGACGGCGCCTTTTGCGAGGGCGTCCATGTCCGCGAGGGTCTCGCCCTTTTCGCCGACTGTTATGGCTGCGTAGGGGAGCACGGCTATCGCCGCGTCTCTGTTGATAATGTCCTGCTGGAGCTTAAGGTGCTCCGCGCTGTCAGGAACAGGGGACAGGTTAGGCATGGCGCAGACCGCGGTATATCCGCCGTGCGCCGCTGCCAGGCTGCCCGTTCTTATGGTCTCTTTATAAGAAAAACCCGGCTCGCGAAAGTGCACATGCACATCGCAGAATCCGGGAAGAACGGTATAGCCTTTTTCGTTTACGTTAAAGCTCATATGTATTATCTTTCTGACCTCTCTGGATCTGATTAAAGATACATTTATCCTGTGTATTATGCCACGGCGGGCCTCGTTTTGTCAATACAAAGCGGCGCTTGTTTTTTCATTATCGGACAAAATGTGATGATATTAAAAATATCATTTGATGTTTTTGATATGCGGTAATATAATTATCTCGACGGACCTTAAAGCCTTAAGGAGGGCATCATGACAATAGAAGAGATGCAGCAGAGAAAAAGGGAGCTGGGGCTGACATACGAGGAGATAGCGGAAAGGTGCGGCCTTTCAGTGCCCACCGTTCAGCGCATAATATCCGGCACCACACAGAACCCCAGGGAATATACAAAAAAACAGATCGAAAAGGCGCTGATCTTCCGCAGCAGCGTTTTCTGCAGAGAGGAGGCCCTTGCCTATATGGCAAAAAAACAGGGCCAGTATACGGCGGAAGATTATTATCAGCTGCCGGACGACCAGCGCTGCGAGCTTATAGACGGGGTCATCTACGACCTTGCTTCGCCGACCGCTGTGCATCAGACCGTCACGCTGGAACTGTGCATGCAGCTTAATGAGTTCGTAAAAAGGAACGGCGGGAAGTGCCTCGTCTTAGCTGCGCCTCTGGATATCAAACTGGAAGAACAGACCATAGTCCAGCCGGACGTCCTTGTGTTCTGCGGCAGGGAAGGCCGCAAAAGGCGCAGGATCCCGGACTTTGTCGCGGAGGTCACTTCTCCGTCCACGCGTTCCAGGGACTACATACTGAAGCTGAGCAAATACATGGCATCCGGCATGTCGGAATACTGGGTGGTGGACCTTAAGAAGAAGCAGATAACGGTCTACCTGTTCGGGGAGGAACTGGAGACCGTGCGCTACGGCCTGTACGACAAGATCCCCGTATCCATATGGGACGGACGCTGCGTCGTGGATCTTTCGCAGGCCGCGCGGAGCATTGAGTTCTCCGAAGAGTTTGACGCGAAGCATGATGAAGAGTAATTCATATATGGTATAATACATGTGCCGGATCAGGGCGGGAAGAGCCGGTCCGGAGAAAAAAGGAGAAACAGATCATGTGCAAAAGAAAGATACCGGCGTTGATACTGGCGGCGCTTATGATAATATGCCTTGCCGCATGCGGCGGAGGGAACGTCAATAAAGCCTCTCCCGAAAACACAGCCGACCTGCCGGCGGTCCCGGAAGACCTTAAGATCAGCGATAAGGACTGGCCCATAGTGGACGGCGCTACCGCCTTCCTGCCTTTCTATACAAGAGCGACAGCAGAGCTTCTGGGAGTGTCCGAGAAGGAGGCATCGGAGCTGATACTCTGCAGCACCACGGACTATGCCTATCCGGCACTGGCCGACGGCAAGGCGGACATCATATTCTGCTTCGGTCCGTCCGAAGAACAGGTGGAATACGCAAAGGGCAGGGGGGTCGAGTTCGAATACGTCCCGCTGCTGAACGAGGCTTTCGTATTCTTCGTAAACAGGGACAACCCCGTGGACGGTCTGACGCTTAAGCAGCTGCACGACATCTACGCCGGAAAGATCACCAACTGGAAGGAAGTAGGCGGAAACGACGAGCCCATCATCGCATATCAGCGCTCGGAGGGCTCCGGAAGCCAGACCGGGCTTTATAAGTACGTAATATCCAAGGACGAGGTCATGGAGCCTATTATCGAAAGGCGCATAATGAGCATGGCCGGAATAATCGACGTAGTGTCCAATTACGACAACGCCAAAGGCGGGATAGGCTATTCCTATCTGTATTTCGTAAAGAATCAGCATTACGATGAGAACATCAAGCTGCTTAAGGTGGAAGGCATTGAGCCTTCGGCTGCCGCCATATCGAGCGGAAAATACCCGATGATAAACACCGCCTGCGCCGTCTTCAGGAGCAGCGAAGCGAAAGACAGCACGGTTCGGAAGATAGCGTCCTGGTGCACGGGCAGTAAAGCGTCAAAGATAGCCGAAGAGCTCGGTTATGTGGTCTATGAGGCTCCGAAAGGGAAGTAAACCATGGCTGCGGACAGTTTCGTAAAAAGAATACTTGCTTGCGCTCTGGTCCCTGCGCTCCTGCTTTGCGCGGGATGCGGTCCGGCGGGCAACACGTCGAATGTCTCTGAAAACAACGCGAACGGGTCTGCCGGCGTACAGAAGGACCCCGCTATGACGGTGCTGCCGTCATCGGCCTATGTGGCGCGGGACAACAGCCTGGAGATCTGCGATCCGTACGCAAGCAACAAACCTGTCTCGATATCGGGACTGAAAGATAAGGCGGTGCAGCAGAAGGTCAACGATGCCATCAGGGCGGAATACAAGCGCCTCAGTGATCCCTCATTCGTTCCCTCGGGACGCAGCGTGAAGCTCTATGAAAAGCTTTCCAAAGGAAGACAGGATGTCAACATACATTGCGTGATCGGAGCAAACTGCGACGACATCCTTTCAGTGGTCATATATTACAACAGATATTACGCTTTGAGCGGGGACAGACATGAACGTATCCAACTTATAGTTCCGCTCAATTTCGACCTTTCTACAGGAGAGCAGCTCTCCCTGGGGGATCTGTTTCCCGAGGGCTTCGATCACAGGAAGTATCTCGATTCCCGCATCATGGAAAAAGTCAGAACGTCCGACCCATCCGAAGAGCCTTCATCCATGGATCACACATACCCTTATGTTACCCATGAGGTGCCGCAGCTGTTAGGGGAATACAGGGGCATACGTGAAGATCAGCCTTTCTTCCTCATGGATAAGGGGCAGCTTGTGCTGGTGCTCGACAGCGGAAACCCGGAGTTCTTCATTCTTAACGGTTCCCAGGGAGTTTCTTTCGACATCTCGGAGGTCTGCAAGCCGTATGCGGTCTTACGATCAGACGCCTGGCTGTATGAAGACAGCGCGGTCAGATACCACCTGATCCGCGTCGAACTTCCCGGGGGATACTATACCGAGACGAAAAACTGTTCGGACGTTAAGGATGCGCTCCCCGGACATTTTTCTGCGGTTGCGGAGCTCAGGCAGTATCCCTGTCTGACGGATGAGCAGAACAGCTTCCTTGCTTTGGATCAGGTAAACATCGACGACATATTTGCCGCTGAGGCGGCGGAACAGAAGGAGTACACCCAAAAGGGCAGGATACTGGACAAGATGATCTACATCAGCTCAAACGCTCAGGCAACAGGGCCTTTCCTGGATCTGACCGTCAACTACAGATGTAATTCTTACTGGGCGGCAAACGGACAGGCTCTCAGCGTCACTGACAGATCAAGGATGCAGTGCATACGCAGGGATACCAACGAAGTCCTGCAAATCGGGGATATCTTCAGAGAGGGATCGGATTGGAAGGTCCTGTTAAAGCAGGCTCTGATCAGATGGGCTGAAGCCGGTGATGCCGACGGTATAGACCCGCATTCCCGGGAATTCGGCGATTACCTGGACGACATGATCGAAAGGATCGACGGGTTCAACCTTTTTGAAAATTCATTGTCCTTAAGCTGCGGGGAAAACACCGCAACGGAGTATTTCAGCCTTGATCCGGGCAACATGTGGTATTTCGCAAACCTGTTCAAGGGGATCCCGTACGACTGTATAGGATACGAACATCTGAGCATATTCGATTGACGGGCAGTTGATATTTTGCGCCTTAAATATTAAAATATATATTTAAGGAAATATAAGGAGACAGTCGATCTGATGATAAGACTTTACGACGGCGGGATATACCTGCTTAACGGGACAGACATAATAAGCGATGAGAAGGAGCTTGCCGCAAGGACAGGCAGGCCCGCGGACAGGGCTGCTGCCGAAAAGGGCACCATGGCCTGGGGCATACTCGAAGCTCACAACAAGAGCGGAAACATGGACAGGCTGCAGCTTAAGTTCGACAGCATGACCTCCCACGACATAACCTACGTCGGGATAATCCAGACTGCCAGAGCCTCCGGGATGACGGAATTCCCGCTGCCCTACGTGCTTACCAATTGCCACAACTCGCTCTGCGCGGTGGGCGGCACCATAAACGAGGACGACCACAAGTTTGCGCTCTCGGCTGCCCGCAAGTACGGCGGCATCTACGTTCCTCCCAACATGGGCAACATACACAGCACCAACAGGGAGCTTATGGCCGGCTGCGGAAAGATGATACTCGGCTCCGACAGCCACACGCGCTACGGCGCCATAGGCACCATGGCCGTGGGCGAGGGCGGAGGCGAGCTCGCCAAGCAGCTTGTGGGCCGCACCTACGATTTCGCAAGGCCCGAGGTGATAGCGGTCTACCTTACCGGCTCCCCCAGGTCGGGCGTGGGCCCGCACGACGTTGCACTGTCCATAGTTGGCGCGGTCTATAAGAACGGATACGTAAAGAACAAGGTGATGGAGTTCGTGGGCCCGGGAGTCTCCGGCCTTTCCATGGAATACCGCAATGCCGTAGACGTAATGACCACCGAGACCACCTGCTGGTCCTCCATTTGGGTAACGGACGATAAGACAAAGGAATACCTCGCGATGCACGGACGCCCGCAGGACTACAAAAAGCTTGCTCCGGCGGACGTTGCCTGGTACAGCGGCTGCGTGTACATAGATCTTTCAACGGTGGAGTGCACCATAGCAATGCCCATGCACCCCTCCAACATATACACCATAAAGGAGCTCAAGGAGAACGCCGCTGACATTCTTCACCTGACGGAGGAAGCTGCCAATAAGCAGCTGAAGGGCGTAAAGATGGATCTTTCGTCCAAGCTTCGCGGCGGAGACATCTGGGTGGAGCAGGGCGAGATAGCAGGCTGCTCCGGAGGCACCTTCGAGAACATCTGCGCCGCCGCGGACATACTCCGCGGAAGAAGCTGCGGAAACGGCGCCTTTACCCTCAGCATATATCCGGGATCCATGCCGGCCTATGCTCAGCTTCTTAAGAACGGCTGCGCACTGGACCTCGTGACGGCGGGAGCCGTGATGCGCGAATGCTTCTGCGGTCCGTGCTTCGGCGCGGGAGACACCCCGGCGAACGGCGAGCTTTCAATAAGGCATGCCACCAGGAACTTCCCCAACAGGGAGGGCTCCAAGCCCGGCGAGGGCCAGATAAGCGCCGTGGCTCTGATGGATGCCAGATCCATCGCTGCTACCGCGGCCAACGGCGGAAAACTCACTGCCGCCGACGAGCTGGACATAGAATACAGGGACTACGATTATTATTTCGACAGGGGCATATACGAAAAGCGCGTCTACAACGGCTGGGGAAAGCCGGAGCCGCAGGCAGAGCTTAAGTTCGGTCCCAATATCAAGGACTGGCCGGAGATGCCCGCGCTTACGGACGATCTTCTGGTAAAGATCTGCTCCTACATTACAGACCCCGTTACTACCACGGATGAGCTTATCCCCTCGGGCGAGACCTCTTCCTACAGGTCTAACCCGGAAAGGCTCTCGGAGTTTGCGCTTTCCAGAAGGGATCCCCAGTACGTTCCCAGGAGCAAGGTGCTCCGTCAGGCGGAAAGAGACCGCAGGGCCGGAAAGGGCCTTTCGGAGGAGATAAAGGCAGTGTATGCCGCGCTTGAGAAGGCAGGCGTCAAGGCCGATCCCGAAGGGACCGACATAGGCTCCGCCATTTACGCAAACATGCCCGGAGACGGCTCCGCAAGGGAGCAGGCGGCTTCCTGCCAGAGAGTGATGGGCGGCGCGGCCAACTTCGCAAGGGCCTACGCCACCAAGCGCTACCGCAGCAACTGCATAAACTGGGGCATGGCGCCTTTCCTGGTGGAGGATCCCGATGTCTTTGAACTCGGAGACTACATCTTTGTAAAGGGCGTTAGAAAGGCCATCCTGGAAGGCCCGGACTGCATACAGGCATACGCCGTAAAGCAGGACGGAGCCGTCGTTCCGTTTACGGTAACTACAGGCGAGCTTACGGAGCCTGAGCGCAGGATAATAGCGGACGGCTGCCTGATAAACTATTACAGAAATAACTAGATCACAGGATATCGGACTTCAGGGAGTCCTGTATCACCTTTCCGTCCGAGAGCGTCACTATTCTGTCGGACATAGCTGCTACCTTCTGATCGTGGGTCACCACGATCAGAGTGGTTCCGTTTTTGTTGAAGCTGCCGAGGAGCTGCATTATCTGCATACCCGTTGCTGAATCCAACTGACCTGTAGGTTCATCTGCAAGGATGAGCGAAGGTTCGATTACTATTGCTCTTGCGATAGCCACGCGCTGTCTCTGTCCTCCGGACAGCTGATTTGCTTTCTTCTGCGCGAGATCCTTCAGGCCGACCTTTTCCAGGGCATTCATCGCCATGCCTCGTATCTTATGATATGGAACCTTGCTGTAGAGCAAAGGAAGCATTACATTATAGATCACGGTCTGAGTATTTACGAGTGCGAAATCCTGGAGGACGAATCCAACCTTTTCGTTACGTATCCTGGCTTTTTTTGATGAACTGGCTTTGCTTATATCTATATCGTCCATCATATAGGTCCCGCTGCTGGGCTCATCCAGACAGCCCAGTATGTTCAGAAGAGTGGTCTTACCGGATCCGGATGCTCCGCATATGGAAACATATCCGCCGTCAGGGATCTCAAGATCAATATCCCTGAGCGCAAAGAAATCTTCGCCGCCGACTTTATATATTTTGTTGATTTTTTCGAGTTTGATCATTATTCAATACCTCTCAGATATATCAGAGGGCTGCGGCCTCCAATGGATATCCAAACGCCGAGAGCAGAGACCAGTGCTGCTGCTGCAAAGTACAGTATTACTACCCAGATAAGATCCTGACTGTAGAGCATTCCGTCAAATGAGAGCAGACCTTCCCAATGAAGATTCGGGGCCATAAGTATAAAGCATATATTAGCGAGGGCAGGGATCAGGGCAGTAATGCAGTTTACTGAGACCACGAAAAGTGTTAACCTTTTCCTGCTTGCGCCGCAAATATAGCCCACTGCCAGCTCCTTTTCCTTCATTTTGGACATGTAGATGGATATGCTGAAAAAAGCCACTAAAGATGCGCACATGAAGACTGCCGGCCTTAGCAGTTCTTTTTTTAATGTTGTCTGCAGATCCTGCCTTGAATTTTCGATTATGCTGTCCAGCGTATCCAAAGTCCCGTAGTCAGACAGCCATGTGGTAATATCGTTGATCTCCTCAGAAGTCACATTATCCTTAAGGCTGAAGAGTATATCAGGTGAATAGATAATAGATGTAAGCTGACTGAATCTGCTGATGTTAGTTTCTGTTGCCTGCATAAGAAGGCAGTCTCCGGGGGCAAACAGATCGTTTGCGCTGAGTTTTGTTCCTCCGCCGCCGAAATTCAGGTGCTTGTACGGATAGACCAGATGGCCGATGCTATGCATTGTGACTGTAGTGTTGCCTGGGGGTCCGAATATTATCTCGAAGTCGGATCCTGTTCGGACATCATTGAATATCCTGCTTGCAAGGATACATCCGTCCGGATCATCTGAAAAGTCCATGCCCATATTTTTGAGCTCAGGAAATGCATCTGTGATACCTTCTTCGTAGAATCCTATTGTTATGCCTTTTCCCTTGTATTTTACCGGGGAAGTGCCGGATATGAAGAATAGCTTGTCTATTCGCTCATCGGATCTCAGGCGCTCAATGGCCTGTTTCATGAACTCGTCCAGGCTGTTGCTGCTGAAATCTGAAGGCCCTATTGCTTTTGCCCAGAAATATGCGTTTGTTAATGTGTTGTTTTTTACGATCCTGTAGTTCAGAGAAATATCATAGTAATACGAAAAGGCTCGGACTCCTGTCCAGATGGAGAAGGTAAATGCCAGAATAATAGCGGCAACAGGGATCAGTGAACCTTTAATATATGATCTTAGTCTTTTCAGATATCTCATGACAGAGCTTTCATACCTGTGAACGGTGCAGTTCGTATGGGGGTCTTCTGATGATCCTTACGAATGTCGGGATCAGCATAACGATAAGTGCGCATATCATTGTGAGGCATATCATCAGATAATCTTCAGGCTGATAAACTATCCCCCCGGAAGAGTTGAGTTTTTCAAAGAAAGAAGAGTACAGAAGCTGATGAATTATTATGGAGCAAATTATAGGAATTATGGAAATAATTACAGCTTCTGCTGAACATAGTGCGAGTACTGAGGAATGCTGCGCTCCGGTGATCACGCTGACGGAATTCTCTGAGTCCAACGCCTTAAGAACGTAGCTTAGCAGAAGAATGAACGCTATGGTCTCTATTACATAACATATTACAGCATCCTGGAGTCCGAATACGGAATCAGCCTCATCTGTGTATTCTCTGTCTTCAGGAGTCAGTAATATTGCCTCTGGAAAGATTTCGCCAAGAAGATCCGCAGGCATGTCTTCCTCCGAGTAACCTGAGTGCCATCTGTCTTTGCTGGTAACGGATAATATGCTGGTTTCACCCGATAGCTCCTGATAGGCAGAAGGTGTCATAAGGACTTGATACTTTCCGGAAAAAACACCAATAACGGTAAACTCTTTTCCTTCTGATAAAAAAACGGTCTCCGACGTTCCCGGAGACATTGTTGGAAATGAGTATCTCGTCGTCGGAACTTAGAGTCTTCCTCCCTGACACTATAGCAATGTTCGGGGTTCCGTATACACAGGAAGAGAACTGATCTGCATAGCTCAGTTCTTCGGGTCTTTCGGGATGGCTGTAATCTGTTAACACCACAGAATCGAACAGATCGCTGGAAATGATTTTTTTCAGATCAGCGCTGCTGACATAGTTTACGGAAGAAGGAAATATGGAAACTCCGCCTTCCGTCCGTTCCGCACTGAAATAAACACTGTATTGGCGGTAGAAAAAATCGGTTCTGGATCTGTTCGCCATTATCGGTCTTAAGTTGCCGTACAGATAGATGAAGACCAGTGAATTGATCAGTCCGACAGCGAACAGGAGGATAAACAGCAGCTTGCGATTCACATAATATTGCTTAATTCTGTTGAAAAGAAGAACTACATAGCGCATGCTGAAAGAGGTTCCCTTAATAGAAATTTGCTACAATTGTACTTTACTACTTGCACAGCTATATGTCAACAGCGCGATCTTCTCCCTTCTTTTGTCCTGTAAACAGACCGAGAGGAACAAAAATATTATACAAACAGTAAGGCATATGGTAGTATAATAACAATATATAATTTGGAGGTCTAAGCTAATGAACGAAGCTTCACTGTTCGATATAGGTCTTCTTTCCGCGGTATGCATAGCGGCTTTTATACTCACGCCGCTTATGATAAAGGTATTGGGTGCTAAGCTGCCGAGGGACCACGGCAGGGAATTCGCCGTCGCAGGAGAGAAATCCAAAGGCAAGATAAGGGGCGCCGGAGTGGTGATGATGCCGATATTCGCGGTGCTGGGCATTGCCGCGAGCCGTTTTGCCGTGCCGGACATATGCTTCGGCGTGATACTCATTCTGGCCATGCTCACAGGCTACCTGGACGACCGCTCCGAGACTCCCTGGAGCGAGCTTAAGAAGGGCATAGCGGACCTCGTGGAGTGCCTGCTTGCCGCGGCTGTCATAGTTTTATTCGAGCCGGAGGCCGTGTGCCTGAGGTTCGCGGGCAGCGTCGTGGAAGTTTCAAAGCCTCTCTATGTAGTTCTTGCCGCGTTCTTCCTCTGGCTCATGATAAACGCCTTCAACTGCACCGACGGCATAGACGGGCTTCTGTCCGGGCTCTCGATCAATTCCATGGCGGCTGCCGTCATATGCGCGTTCCTTCTCGGAACTCAGGGAAAGGTCCTCGGGCCTGCCGCGGTAATGACGGCTGTGCTGCTGGGATACCTGCTCCTGAACACGGAACCGAGCACCGTGCTGATGGGCGACGCCGGATCCAGGCCGCTGGGACTGTTTGCGGGCATCCTTTTCTTAAGGATGGGCAACGCTCTGCTTGCGATACCGCTATGCATAGTGATACTTCTGGACGGACTGCTGGGGCTGGTAAAGCTTACTGTCCTGAGAGTGCTTAAGACAAAGAACTTCATGGCAAAGCTCAGGACCCCGCTGCACGACCACCTCAGGAAGAACAAGGGCGCGTCCAACGCCCAGGTGAGGTACATCTTCAACCTTGTGCAGCTGATAGTATCCCTGATAGTCATCATCGATCTTATGATCGCCGCGAGATAACACAGACATGAAAAAGCCGGACCTCAAAAAGATCCTTTCGTGGATACTCATAATAATCATCATAGCCGCTGCGCTCGTTTACTTTTTAAGCCCGGGCGGAGAGGAAGCTCCCGCGGATCCGACAAACACGTCGAACACTGTTGAGCCGGGCGGCAACACCGTGCCCGAGCCCGGCGGGAATACCAATAACGTAACGCCGGAGCCGGAGCCCGAGCCGGAGCCTCAGCCGCAGGGGCCCGTGTACTACAGCGCGGACATACTCAGGGAGCTTACAGGCACGGAGGTCTTCAACAAGTCCGCCCTGGAGCACATATTCCTCGGGACGGTCAATTCCAGCGGCAAGGGATCCGGATACCACTACGACATGATAAAGAACTCTCCGGGAAGCATAGTGGAGGGCACCAGGTCCAAGCCGGATAAGAACGGCTGCTACACGGCAAACGTGGAGGTGGACGGACACGCCAAGGACCATTACAGCACCTTCTACCCGGACGACTGGACTCCCCAGCAGGTGGTGGACGCTATAATCGCCGCCAGAAAAGACGCTCTTAAGAACGACCGTCACAAGGGGGACACCTACATAGGCTATTACAACGGCATTGAGATAAACATGTATCTGGACAGCAAGGACCGGGTGGTAACGGCCTATCCGATCTATTCAAAGAAGTAGGGGAACGAAATGACCAGAACACAGCTCGCATATTATTCGGGATTCGTCCGCGGCATTACGGAGGCCATATCCGACAACGCCTTCAGGAGCCCGAGCTCCATGTCGACAAGGGTGTTCAAAAAGGACGGCCTGGAGAAGGATCTGGCAAAGGAGCTCAAATGCAGCGAGGAAGACATAGTGCTGGAGAAGTCCGCGCTGAGCCTTTCGGACTATCTTAAGCTTGAGCTCGGATGGGATATCGAGAACGCCTGGAACCTTGGAAGGCGCCTGGGCTTCGTAATAGGAAAGCCGGAAGCGCTCTATACCATAAAGGATGACGGGGAGCTGCGCGACAATTACAGCGGCTTTTCCAGAGGCGGAGGACCGTTCTACTTTGTGGAGGATCTGTTTATTGCGGTATATAAGGAGCTTGCGGTATTGTTTATAGTCGGAAACGACGAATAGCACGGAGGAGAAATGAGATACTATACTAAAGAATGGTACGCGCTTATGCAGAAGACGGACATCACGACCGGCCTTGCAAAGGTGCCTGACGGTAAATACACCAAGAAGGACATAGATAAGCTCTTCGAGAAGAAGTTTAAGAAGGAGCTCAGAGCGGAGAAGAAGGCATACGATACGCCTCCCGATCTCAGCTACCTTATGGACGTTCTGGAGGGGGAGGAGTTCGATCCTTCTGACTGGGTCCTCGCGGACGAGGCCACCGGAAAGACCAGGATGCCTAAGGACAGGGAAGAGGTGAGGGCCTTCATTCAGGCGGAGCAGGATGCCGAGCTGGAGGAGTTCAACGCCAGGGTGCCCTTCGACGAGGAGGACTACAGGCAGATGTTTTGCGACATCTACGAGGAGCGTCTGGCCGATCTTAAGCGCTGGCCGGAGTCCGGAGCCCTTGGAAAGGCCGATAAGAGGCTGCTTGCCCTTGAGATGGTCCCGGAATCCATATTCAGGGAGGCCAGGGAAGAGGAGCGCGCCGCGAGGAAGGAATACAACCGCATAAACCGCAACGCGGACCGCGCGCTTGTAAAGCAGAACATCCCGGAATATATCTGGGAAGGCATGCATCTCCACGACTGCGACGTCATCTCTCTTAAGAAAAACGGCAAAAACATCGAGATGGTGTTCAACATAGAGGGCATGGAGGCCGAGGGCGAGACTCCCTTCAGAAAGATAGTCTTTAAGGGCGGAAAGATCCTTGAGCGCGACAAAGGTATAAGGATATCCGTCCATGAGCATCATCACGACCACGACTGCTGCCAGCACTCCAACTGCGTGTTCCTTTGCTGCGAGCTCTACGGCAAAAAGAGCGGCTATGAGGTACATATGCTCCTTGCGATGCCGTCCGGGCTCAAGTACCTTACGGTAGGGGCCGCCGACATAGAAGTGATCAACAATGCCGAATGCTGCACGGAGAGTACGGAGAAATGAGATTCATAAACGAATACAGATACGACATAGACGACACAAGGACGGTAATGAAGGCCTACTACCTGTTTTTCAACAAAGTCAAGCTTCTGCACCTGCTGATGCTGGTGCTTTGCGCGGTATCCACGGGGCTGTACATAAGCTCCGGGCTTACGCGCTTCCTTGTGATAGCAATAATCTTCCTGCTGATGTTCCTGTTCCGCTTCGTACAGTACTTCGTCGGTACCAAATACGACGCAAAGAGGATACAGGAGGAGACGGGGGAGGCGTCTCCGGTGTACCGCTACGAGATAGAGAACTCCGTAGAGATCTACAGGGCGGGAAAGTTCCACGCGTCTCTTCCCATGGAGAGCATAGCGGGCTGCAAGGAGATGAACGGCTGCCTGGTGATATTCATGATGGGCGGCTACAGCGCACTGTTAAAAAACGACTCCTACCTTGAGGGCGGGGCAACAGCTCTTAAAGCCTATCTCAGGGAACACGGAGTCGCTGTGAAGTGATCAGGCCGGATAAGGCATAAAAATACCGGGCTCTGCCCGGTACTTTTTTAAAGGCTGTGGGCTTCTGCCACCGCGCAGCGGCCCATGGTCACCTTTATGCCGACGCTGTCGACTGTATCCAGCTGTTCTATGTGAGAGCTGACGACTATCTTTCCGGAAGCTCCGCGCGCGACGGCTTCTTTTTTTGCCTCTCTTTCCGCGGCTCTCCTGGCGCGCTTTACGGCGTCGTTTAGGTCTCCTGCCACGAAGCTGCCCTCGGGGTCGTTTACTATGTACATGAAGGTCCCAATGTCAGGTGAGAACCTGGATGTGATGTTGACCCTTGCCGTGGAGGACAGCGTTGCCTTCAGCGCGCCTATGGCGTTTGCCACCTCCGCGTGCTCGGGAACTATGAATCTGGCGCCCAGAGCCCTGGCTGCCTCGGGCAGGAAGAGGTGGGTGGGCGCGCCTATACCTATAAGGGTATAGCCGGAGAAGAAGGACGTGCCGAGTATGCGGTCCTCCTTTGCGTTCCTGTTTTTCCAGGCATCGTCGATAAGGTACCTCAGCTGCTCGTCCGGTTCTCCCTTGAAGAACGACGGATGCGCCTGCCTCAGACCCATCTCTATGATGTTGCCGAACATCTTGGCTTCCACGCGCTCGTAGGCTTCGTCCGCGAGCTTCATTATCTCTTCGTCGGTTTCCTCGCGCCCGAGCTGCTGCAGGATGTACCTTGCGGCAAGGATGGAAGCCGATCTGTCGTACCTGAGGAAATCCCCCTTAATGTGCATGAAGTCCGTAGGTGTAAGGCCGCAGCGCATCACTATGCCCTCGGACTCCAGGCGCTCGCTGTTGAGGCTGTAGATGTCTATGTCTGCGTCCGGAAGCAGCCTTTCGAGTATCTTGGGGCCGCTCCTTACGTGGTCTATGAGCTTCTTTTCGCTCTCCGAGAAGAGGCTCAGATCCTCAGGCTCCTTTGCCAGGAAGAAGAACTCGTGGAGAGGGAAGGGGTTGTAGTGCTTCGATGCTACGAGCTTTTCAAGCGCCGGGATTATGACGTCCGGCCAGCGGGATGCTGCAGCGCATATGGGAAGGACTCTCCTGGGGTACAGGCGGAGCTTCATCTTATCCAGCCTTATGGCGCTGTCTCCGCCGAGGTTGAAGGGGTATACCTTGATGCCCCTTACAGAAGTCCTCCAGGCTCCTATCTTAGTGCCTTCCTTATCCAGAACGGGATAGCCCCCGGATACGACTGAGATGTCCGTGGAGGTGCCGCCCATGTCCACTATTATGTAATTGTCGCCGTCGGAGAAGGCCTTGCCGGCAAGAACGCTGGCGGCGGGGCCCGAGAGTATGGTATCCACAGGCCTTATGAGGGAGTAGTCGTCCGACATAAGGCAGCCGTCGCTCCTTACGATCCTAAGAGGCGCGGTGCAGCCGCGCTCCTTGAAGTCCTTTTCCGCGGCATCGGTAAACTCCTTTACCACAGGCAGGAGCCTTGCGTTAAGAAGAGCGGTGGCGCCTCTTGCGAATATGTTTATGCCTTCCGTAAGCTCGTTGGCGTTGATGCATCTTTTTCCGGTGCGCTCCTCAGCGTATTGCTTGAAATGCTTCTCGCAGGGGGCTCCGGTCTCGGATGAATAGAGCTCCACGGCGCAGAGGGCGTCGCTGTCCTTTAGCCAGTCTCCGTGCTCTGCAAACAGCTGCTCCCAGTCCGGCTCGTCTATTATAAGGCCGTCCGCGCTGCTATGGGTGTCAACGCAGAGAACGTTCTCAGGCTTGAGGTTATAGTTCTCGGGGGCGTGCATGCGCCTTAGATATTCGTCGTGTATCCCGAAGATGACGAGCTTTGCCCTGCAGCCCTTGTCCTCTATGCAGGCGTTAGTCGCGAGAGTAGTGGAGAGGGCCACCTCGGAGGCCTGTTTTATGAGCTCCGGAGGAAGCATGTCAAGAGCCTTTCCTATGCCTATGGAAAGGTCTTCTCTCGTAGTTTCAGTCTTGCCCTTTGCAAGCAGTTTTCCCGTGTCCAGATCCACGGCAGCGGCATCAGTGCAGGTGCCGCCGGTATCGATTCCAATTCCTATCTTCATGGCAACGATTATACCAGTCGTTTTTGCCTTTTGCAAACATATGTGCTAAAATATATCTTGTAAGAGTGTATATCAAGGGATCGGAGAAATTATGAAATACGTATTGTTCGTCCTTGTCATCCTGGCAGTGATACTGGTCTTTGTGGGCGTGATGCTGCTTATAGCCAAGGGCGCAGGAAAAGTGGACAGGGCAGTTAATAAGCATAAGAAGTAAGGTCAGCTATGACCGGCGGTGTAAGCATGAAGAAGATACTATTGATCCTTGCAAGTCTGATAGCGATACTTCTGGGCGCAGGCGCGGCGGAAGGCTTCAGCAGAAGGGATGCAGACAAGGGCGGCTCCGGGAGGGTCCCGGGCCTCGGCAGCGGAAAGAACAGAAGATGAAGAGCTCAAAGGACCAGATGACATTGTTCGAGGATTCGTCGTACAGGCCGCTTGCTGACAGGCTCCGGCCGGCTAATCTGGACGAGTTCTACGGTCAGGAGCACCTGATAGGCAAGGGCAAGCTCTTAAGGCGCCTCATAGAGACGGACCAGATAACCTCCATGATATTCTGGGGGCCCCCCGGCGTGGGAAAGACTACGCTCGCGGGCATAATAGCCAGCAGCACAAAGTCCGAATTCATCAATTTCTCCGCCGTAACAAGCGGAATAAAGGAGATAAAGGCGGTAATGACTCAGGCGGAGGAGAACCGCCGTTTCGGCGCGCGCACGATAGTCTTCGTGGATGAGATCCACCGCTTCAATAAAGCCCAGCAGGACGCGTTCCTGCCCTTCGTGGAGAGGGGAAGCATAGTTCTCATAGGGGCAACTACGGAGAATCCATCCTTTGAGGTGAACGGCGCTCTGCTCTCAAGGTGCAGGGTGTTCGTGCTGCGCCAGCTTACCGAAAAAGACCTCTGCGGAATAGTCGAAAGGGCAATCAGGGACCCGCGAGGCTTCGGAAATGAGAAAATTAACATAACACCTGATATGGTAAAGACTATCGCCACGTTCTCCAACGGGGATGCCAGGGCGGCTCTTTCCACCCTGGAGATGGTGATACTCAATTCCGACATGGATGCGGACGGCACCATAAACGTAACGGACGACGTGATGCAGCAGTGCGTATCCAGGAAGATACTGCTCTACGACAAGAACGGAGAGGAGCACTACAACCTCATCTCCGCTCTGCACAAATCCATGAGGAATTCGGACCCCGACGCCGCGGTATACTGGCTTGCCAGGATGCTGGAGGCGGGCGAGGATCCCATGTACATAGCAAGGCGGGTGACCCGCTTTGCCGCCGAGGACGTAGGCATGGCGGACCCCAGGGCTCTTGAGATAAGCGTAGCGGCTTACCAGGCCTGCCATCTGATCGGTATGCCTGAGTGCAGCGTGCACCTTACCGAGGCCGTGGTCTACAACTCCCTTGCTCCCAAGTCCAACGCCCTCTACATGGCCTACAACATGGCAAGGGACGACGCTCTTAAGATGCTGGACGAGCCTGTGCCTCTTGTGATACGCAACGCCGTCACAAAGCTCATGAAGGACGAGGGCTACGGCAAGGGCTACCAGTACGCCCACGACACCAGGGAAAAGATAACCAACATGCAGTGCCTTCCGGACTCGCTTCTGGGACGCGAGTACTACAGGCCGACGGACCAGGGCTTCGAGACCAGATACGGAGAGCGGCTCAAGCAGATAAAGGAGTGGAAGGCCGCCAACGGTTATCCGCAGGCGCCGAAGGACAAAGAAGAGAAGTAGATGGACAAGCCTAAACTTACGAAAGAGCAGGTAAAGACGCTCTTTGAGACAAAATACATAAGGGTGGACGATCTCCAGTACAAGGAGGCGGGGCACTACTATTCCGCCACCAGAAGAAAGGCTGACAGGATAATGTCCGTGCTCTCTGACGAGGAGTTCGCCGGGACGCTTCCGGACGCTGCCACCTGCATAGTGATAATCCGCAGGCCCTCCGGAGATGCAAAGCTCCTTCTTACCAAGGAGTTCCGCTATCCCGTGGGGCAGTACCTTTTAAGCCCTCCGGCAGGGCTTCTTGACGAGAGGGACGCGGACGCGCCTTCTCCCTGCGTGGCTGCCGCCGTGAGGGAGATAAAGGAGGAGACCGGTCTTGAGCTTAAGGACACGGACAAGGTATTCGTCGTCAATCCCATGTGCTTCAGCTCTCCGGGAATGACCGACGAGAGCAACGCCATGGTCTGCGCCGTAGTGGAGGCAGACGGGGATCTTGATCTGAACTCCGACGGGACAGAGGGCATAGAGCTTATAGGAGACTACACACTCTACAGCAGGGAGGACGCTCTTAGGCTTCTTGCCCAGGGCAGGGACGACGAAGGTGTATGGTATTCGATCTACACCTGGGCGGCGCTGATGTACTTCGTTTCCGGGCTCTGGAAGGAGAGGATAAGATGACCTTAAAGGAGACCGTAGTGGTGGAGGGCAGGGACGACGAGTCCGCGGTGCTTGCGGCGGTATCCGCCAATGTCATAACCACCCACGGCTACGGCATACGCCCGGAGACTCTGGAGCTTATAAAGACCGCGTATGACAGCTGCGGCATTGTCATATTCACGGATCCGGACCACGCGGGACGGAAGATAAGGGAAAGGCTCACGGCTCTGTTTCCCGGGGCCAGGCAGGCTTATCTTTCGCAGGATCAGGCCGAGCGGGCCGGAGACATTGGCGTGGAGAACGCCTCGCCTGAGGATATAATCAGGGCTCTTGAGGCTGCGGGATGCGGGGAAGGCAGTTCTTTAGGGCCTGCGGCTGCGACGGCAGTCACCATGGACGACATGATACGCCTGGGGCTTGCAGGAGCGCAGGACAGCGCGGGAAAAAGAGCCCGGGCAGGCGGAAGGCTCGGCATAGGAAGCCCCAACGCGGGTACCTTCCTTAAAAGGCTCAGCTTCCTCGGGATAGGTCTTGAGAGGCTGGAAGAAGCCTGCAAGGAAGAGGTGTAATATGGATCGGCTGTTCTTCGAAAAAGAGATATATGCAGACTGCGAAGGCGGAAGGGTGTTCGCTCTGTGCTATGTCCCCGAAGGGAAGGGGCCTTTCCCCACCATAGTCCTGGCGCACGGCTTTGCCGGGTCCTACAGGGACAACCTCAACTGCGCCGAAAGATACGTAAAGGAGGGCTTTGCGGTCTGCTCCCTGGACTTCCGCGGAGGGTCGCCCGAGTCCAGAAGCGGCGGGGATACGAGGAGGATGTCCGTCATCACCGAAAAAGCGGACATGCTTGCGGTCTTCGAGAGGGTCCTGGAGGAGGACTTTGCGGACAAAGACCGCATGATACTCTGGGGCGAGAGCCTGGGAGGCTTCGTCGCTGCGCTGTGCGCTGCGGAGCTTAAGGAAAGAGCCGCTGCAGCGGTGCTTTTCTATCCGGCCTTCATGGTGCAGGATGAAGGAAAGCGCCTCTACGGAAGCAGGGAAGCCGTAGATATGACTAACAGAAGGGATCTGATGGAACTGGGCCCGTGCTTCTACACGGACGTCTGGGACCTGGACATATACGGAGAGATAGGGAAGTACGAAGGCCCCGTCCTGCTGCTGCACGGCACGGAGGACGATCTTGTGCCACCGGTCTATTCCCGGAAGGCTCTTGCGGCCTATAAGGACGCAGAGCTTACGATGATAGAGGGCGCGGGGCACGGCTTCTACGATAAGACAGGAGAGCTTGCGGACAGGATCACCGCGGACTTCCTCAAAAGACGCTTGAACATAGCTTAAAGGAGGCTTTTTATGAATATAGTATGCCTGGACCTTGAGGGCGTTCTCGTCCCCGAGATATGGATAGCCTTTTCCGAAAAGAGCGGCATCCCGGAGCTGCGCCGCACCACCCGCGACGAGCCGGACTACGGCAAGCTCATGAGGTGGCGCCTGGCTCTTCTTAAGGAGCGCGGCATGGGGCTTCCGCAGATACAGGAAGTGATAGAACGCATGGAGCCGCTGGACGGAGCCCTGGAGTTCCTGGACGGTCTGCGCGCAGTCACCCAGGTGGTGATAGTCAGCGACACCTTCGAGGAGTTCGCAAGACCCCTGATGAAAAAGCTCGGCTGGCCGACGCTTCTTTGCAACAACCTTGAGGTCGCGGAGTCCGGGGAGATAACCGGCTACCGCATGAGGGTAAAGACAGACACCAAGCTCACCACCGTAAGGGCCTTCCAGTCCATGGGCTACGACACCATAGCCTGCGGCGACAGTTTCAACGACCTCACCATGATACGCGCCGGCAAGGCGGGCTTCCTGTTCAGGAGCACGGATGCCATAAAGGCTGCCAACCCGGACCTGCCCGCGTTCGAGGAATACGGCGATCTTCTTGACGCCATAAAGAAGGCCCTGTAGGAAAAGATCATGGACCGCGAGCCCTCCGGAAGGGTCTACATCGCAATAGACCTCAAGTCCTTCTACGCGTCCGTGGAATGCGTGGCGCTGGGAAAGGACCCTCTCACCACCAATCTCGTCGTTGCGGACGTAAGCCGCACCGAAAAGACCATATGCCTTGCAGTAACACCGTCCCTCAAAAGCTTCGGGATATCCGGAAGAGCAAGGCTTTTTGAGGTGGAGCAGAGAGTCAGGGAGATAAACGCGCAGAGGAGGCTCTCGGCGCCCGGAGGACGGTTCAGGGGAAAGAGCAGCGACTACACTCAGCTAGTGGCAGACCCGTCGCTGGAGCTGGACTACATAGCCGCAAGGCCGCGAATGGCCAAATACATGGAGGTCAGCACTCAGATCTTCAACATATACATGCGCTACGTCTCCCCGGAGGACATACACGTATATTCCGTGGACGAGGTCTTCATAGACGCCACGGCTTACCTTAAGCTCTACGGCCTTTCTGCAAGGGACTTTACCATGAAGCTCGTCCGCGAGGTGCTCTCGGAGACTGGTATTACAGCCACCGCCGGCATAGGCACCAACATGTACCTGTGCAAGATAGCCATGGACATAGTTGCAAAGAAGATGCCCGCGGACAAGGACGGCGTAAGGATAGCGGAGCTTGACGAGATGTCCTACAGAAGGCTGCTCTGGGACCACATGCCGATAACAGATTTCTGGCGCGTCGGAAGAGGCTACGCAAGGAGGCTCGCCAAGGCAGGTCTTTATACCATGGGGGACGTTGCCCGGTGCTCCGTGCACAACGAGGAGCTTCTGTATAAGATGTTCGGCGTAAACGCGGAGCTTCTGATAGACCACGCATGGGGCTGGGAGCCCTGCAGGATAAGCGATATCAAGGGCTACAGGCCGGAGAGCAACAGCATCAGCAGCGGACAGGTGCTCTCAAGGCCGTACAGCGCCGGTGAAGGCCTTATCATAGCCATGGAGATGGCAGACAGCCTCACACTGGACCTTGTGCGAAAAAGGCTCAAGACGGACCAGATGGTCCTTACCGTGTGCTACGACACGCAGAGCCTGGACGATCCCGCGGTGCGTAAGGCCTACAGGGGCCCGGTGAGCACTGACTGGTACGGAAGGGAAGTGCCCAAAGAGGGGCACGGCTCCGTAAACCTCGACGGATATACCTCATCCGGAAGGGAGATAATAGACGCAGTTGCGGCGCTGTATAAGAGCATCACGGACGAAAGGCTGCTGGTAAGAAGGCTGTACGTGGTGGCGAACCACGTGCTTCCCGAGGGGAAGATCCCCAAACTTCAAAAGGAGGAGCAGCTGGACATCTTCTCCATGCTCCCGGACGAAAATTCCGGGGCTGAACAGAAAGAGGAAAGAGAGTCCGAAAGAGCCCGCCAGGAGGCCGTCCTTAAGATAAGGGAGAAGTTCGGAAAGAACGCCATAGTGCGCGGAATGGACCTTCAGGACGCCGCCACGGCAATGGACCGCAACGCGCAGGTCGGAGGACACAAGGCATGATGCAGAGCGCGGAAGAAAGATACAGGGACATAATAGGCATGGAGCATCACCGATCCTCAAAGCATCCTCACATGTCCATGAGGGACCGCGCCGCGCAGTTCTCGCCGTTTGCGGCTCTTACGGGCTACGACGAGGAGATTGACGAGGCGGCACGCCTTACATCGGACAGGCTGGAGTTGGACGAGGCTCAGATGGAGCTTATAAGCAGCGAGCTCACAAGGGCCGCAAAAGCCCTGGAAAAGAACAGGCGGGAAGGCAGGGCGGAAGCGCCTGCGGCAAGGATAACGTATTTCGTTCCAGACGCGAGAAAGCAGGGCGGAGAGTACGTTACCGCCGAGACTGAGATAAAAAAGATCGATCCGCTGAAAAGGACGCTGGTCCTTTCGGTCGGTGAGACCATAAAAATAGACGATATATATGAGCTTAAAATGCTCGGAACGGAGGATCCCGATGAATGGTTATAGCAACGACGGAAGACTTACCGAAAGGTTTCTTAAATATGTGTCTTACTGGACGACGTCGGATGAGGAGAGCGGCACTGTGCCTTCTTCTGCAAGGCAGCTGGAGCTGGCGAGGCATCTTGAAGAGGAGTTTAAGGCAATAGGCCTTTCCGAAGTCAGGATGGATGACTACGGCTATGTTTACGGCTTTATCCCGGCAAGCGAGGGCTGCGGGGACGCGCCCTGCATAGGCTTCATCGCACACATGGACACCTCTCCGGACGCACCCGGAAAGGACATAGAGCCGGAGATAATAGAGTATAAGGGCGGAGACATACAGCAGAAGCACGGCGTCATAAGCGCCGTGGACTTTCCGTTCCTCGGAAAATATAAGGGTCAGAGGCTCATAATAACCGGAGGCGACACTCTCCTTGGCGCGGACGACAAGGCAGGAATAGCGGAGATAGTAAGCGCCGCTGAATACCTTATTGAGCATCCTGAGATAAAGCACGGAAGGATAGCCGTAGGCATAACTCCGGACGAGGAGATAGGCTGCGGAGCGGACCACTTCGACATAAAGGGCTTCGGAGCGGAGTTCGCATATACTGTGGACGGAGGAGCGCTCGGAGAGCTCGAATACGAGAACTTCAACGCCGCGGCTGGGCGCATAGACATAAAGGGCTTGAACATCCACCCCGGCAGCGCAAAGAACAAGATGAAGAACGCCGTCCTGATAGCGGCCGAGCTGGTATCCATGCTCCCCGCCGAGCAGACACCAGCCCACACGGAAGGCTACGAGGGCTTCTTCCACATCCAGGAGATAAACGGAGACGAGACCTCCGCCCGCGTAAAGCTCCTGATAAGGGACCACGACATGGACAAGTTCAATGCCAAAAAGGCCTTCCTCAGGTCCGTATCGGAGCTTCTCAACAGCAAGTACGGCGAGGGTACGGTGTCCTGCGGCATAAAGGACAGCTACTACAACATGAAGGAGAAGATCCTCCCCGTGATGTTCGTGGTGGAAAGGGCCGAGAAGGCCATGAGGGATTCCGGAGTGGTGCCTGTAACAGTTCCCATAAGGGGCGGCACGGACGGCGCAAGGCTCTCCTACGAGGGGCTTCCGTGCCCGAATCTTTCCACCGGAGGAGAGAACTTCCACTCTGTAAAGGAGTTCGTGTCCCTTGATGCCATGGAGAAGATGGTGGAAGTTATAGTACGCATAGCCGAAAAGGCCTGATCGCATGGAATACAGGGTCATAAGAAGCAGCAGAAAGACGCTGGGCATGCAGGTGGGGCCGGACGGCATAACGGTCCGCGCGCCATATTTCGTAACGAGCGCCCAGATAGACCGTTTCGTAAGAGACCACGCCGCGTGGGCGGAAAAGCGCATGGAGCAGCTGCGCAGGCAGAGCCTCAGTGTCTTTGGCGCAAAGGTCATGACGGCGGACCAGCTCAAGCGCCTCACATACATAGCAAAGCAGGTGATACCGCCCAGGGTGGAGCATTTCGCAAGGCTTGCCGGGGCTTATCAAAGGCTTGGAAGGATAACCATAAGATGTCAGAAGACCAGGTGGGGGAGCTGCACCGCAAGGGGAGACATAAACATGAACTGTCTTCTGGCGCTGGCCCCTAAGGAGGTCCTGGATTACGTCGCTGCGCACGAGGTCTGCCATCTTTTTGAGATGAACCACTCCGCGGCGTTCTACAGGCTGCTGGGCAGGATATACCCGGACTACGGCAAGTGGAACAGGTGGCTTAAGGATAACGGGGCTGCTCTTCAGGCCATGGTGCCCGGCAGAAGGTGAAACTGTATATAAACTACAGGAAATCTTCACAGAAAATATATTTTTTTCTGCCGCTCATGTATTATAATAACGACGTAAGGATTTTTCTGGTCATAAGGAGACGACGGAATCATGAAGACTATGACGATAGGTAAGAAGGCTGTTGCCGCTGTGCTCGCATGCATAATCGCGCTGTCCTGTCTGGCAGCCTGCGGAAACGCTCAGACGACTGTTAGGCAGCGCACCGAGAACACAAACAGAGGCACGGGCTTCCATTCCACATTCTGATAACACAGGTACGCAGAATTGCAGGTGCGCGGATGCGCATCTGCAAATTTTTTAGTTTAAGCATTATAGGAGGCGCAGTATGAAGATAACTTATTACGGACATTCCTGCTTTACCATAGAGTCCGGCGGCTACACCGTGGCGATCGACCCCTACAACGAGATGGTGCAGGGCTATCCTCCTCTGGCGATAAAGGCCAACAAGGTCTACTGCTCCCACGGGCACGGGGACCACGCCTTTACGGATGCCGTTGAGATAGTTCCGGCAGGCGTCCTCAACCCGTTCGTCGTCACGGAGATAGAGGTCCCGCACGATGCCGAGGGCGGCACCAAAAGAGGCCTCAACATGATAAGGATATTCCAGGCCGAGGGCAGGAAGGTGATCCATTACGGAGATACCGGATGCCGTCCGCAGGAGGAGAAGATCCCGTTCCTTAAGGACGCGGACGTGGCGATGATGCCTGTGGGAGGCTTCTTTACCATAGGCCCCGCGGAGGCCAAGGCCCTCGCCGACGAGACCGCTCCAAAGACAGTCATCCCGATGCACTACAAGAAGGGCAGCGCGGGTCTGCAGGTGATAGCCGATCTTTCCGAGTTCACAGGCATTACAAAAGGGGCTTCCTATACAGTAAAGCCCCTGGAATACAAAGAAGAATACGAAATATAATATTATGTAATTACAGCAGCCCCTCTGCCGGGATCACTTCCCCGGCATGGGCTGTCTTGATATTCCGTCCGGCCACTTCTTAAGAGCCTCCGCGCTCATGGTGCGGAACTTGTTGAAGTAGTAGTGCATGTTGTCTTTTCCTATAACGAACGGGTTCGGTACGCCGTTCGCTATTTTTCTTACAGTGTTGAGCCTTTCCACGCCGTTGTCCACGGGCGGATGGTTGGAGATCTCAACGTCCACGCCGTATTCCGCGCAGGCGAGCTCAAACTTGTCCACGGACTTCAGGTAGGTGAAGATGTTCACTCCGTTGTTGAGACCCGTGCCGCCCCAAAGCGATGCCATGTGCGGGCGTCCCTCGTCTGTCACCGGGAAGATGAAGGACATGCAGTGGTCCGTGTGTCCCGGAGTCTCGACGCAGTGTATGACTGTGTCTCCGAACTTAAGGTCCATGCCGTCAGTAAGGTAAACATCGACAGGGTAGTCCATCGCGGAGAACCTTCCTATGGCAGGGTGCTTTGCAAGCTCGTGATCTCCCTCGGAGATGTATATCTTTGCTCCGGAGAGCTTCCTCAGCTCGTCTGCCAGCCCGTAGTGGTCTCCGTGTCCGTGGGTTATCACTATGTGCTTAAGATCCGTTATCTCATAGCCTATGTCGCTGATGCCCTTAAGAATGGCGTCCATGTAACGCTTTTCGGGATTCATCGCGTCTATGAGCACCAGTCCCTCCGCAGTCTCCAGCAGGAAGCAGCACACCGCGGGGTCTCCCACGAAGCTCAGCTGGTCGAAGAATTTGGTGGTCGGCTCAAAATCGAACATCTTTCCGAATTCCGGTTTGCGCTCTACGGCCGAGCGCCATGTCTTTATCTCGTACTTTGTTGACATCTCTTTACCCCCTTTATGTCAGATATCGTATTTTACTCCGAACTCCTCAAGCAGCGCCTTTGCGAGCTCGGTCCTGTTGTCTATGGTGCGTTCGCTGATGAGGTTACCGTCCGGGTCCTTTAAGGAGATCACGGAGGTCTCCGCCTCGCTTACGGTGCCGCTGCTCACAAGGTTCTTCCTGTTCTCCTCGGGTGTCATTATCACCATGGAGAGCCTGGTCCTGAAGCCGGACTTGGGATCCTGGGAGCACGCGAAGTTCTGGTTTATGAAATCTATCGGAAGCGCAGGGCGGTCTTCGAACCTGAGTATCTCCTCTGCGCCGTCCCCCTTTTTTACGAACACCTTGCAGAGACCGTCCTCGCATTCGGCCTTATAGCCGAATCTTACCCAGCCCTCGTTGAAGCCTGCCGGCTCGGGGAAGAATATGAAGCCCAGCCCTGCGTCGCAGAAGTACTTCTTTCCGCCTGTTTTGACTACCACTCCGCGGTGTCTTACCGGAGGCAGGAAATCGCGGCCCTTGGTTATGCGTATGCCTACGCTGTAGCACTCAAAGCCTATGGTCCTGAGCGCGGACTCCAGCAGGGCGTTTATCTCGAAGCAGTACCCGCCGCGGCGCCTGTTTACTATCTTGTCGAAAAGATCAGGTATGGAAAGTGAGGGTTCGGCCGCCTTATCCCACACGTCCAGGTTGTCGAAGGGGACATACCTGTGGTGGTTGTACATGATCTTCTTAAGGCTCTCAAGGTCCGGTCCTATCTCCTGCGGCTTAAGGCCTATCCTTCTTAAGAAAGCGTCCCTGTCCTCTATGTTGAAATAATAATCTTCGTACATGTCTACTCCTTTGGTCTGTATATCTCAAAGCACAGCAGCAGGCGCAGCCTTACGTCCGGGTCGTCAAGATCCAGATTTATTATCTCCTCGATCTTGCTTATCCTGTAGATGACGTTGTTGCGGTGCATGTGCAGCAGCTTGGCCGTTTCCGAAGCCTTCCTCTCGTTTATCAGATAGAAATACAGCAGCTTGAGGTTGTTAGTTCCGCGTTTGCTGTCGTTCTCCTGCAGCTTTTCAAGCGCCCTGTATTCCGATGAGTTCGTAATGACGCTTATGTCCTTGGTGCTCTCGGAGAACACGTATCCCGGGTAGCAGCTGGTGAAGCTCCTGACCCTGCTGAACTGCTTCTTTCCAGGCAGTGCAAGGGACTTTAAGGGGCCGCAGTCCTTTGCGTCCAGCGCTATCTGTGCCTGCATGCCGGCGCTCTTTATGTCCATGAGAGATGTGAACGGATCGCTTATGCCGCAGCTGGAGTTATATCTGTCCATTATCTCCTGCATAAGCTCCATCAGTTCCTGTATGCCTTTGCCCTGGCCGCTTTGTATTATCAGGGCTATGAGTATGTCGTTGCTCAGCGTTACTCTTGACTGCGGTACCCTTGAGGATATCTCGTTGCACAGCCTCTGCAGCATTATACCCGCGTTCTCGTCCGTGGACACCTTTACAAGGACGAAGCTGCCCTTTGCGGGAAGCCCCGCGTTCTTTGCCTTGGCGTTCACCATGTCGGGGCTGAGGTCCGAGGATTCCAGAAGCTCCAGCAGCAGGCTGTCGTAGATGTGCGGCATCTGGTTGTTTGCCAGCCACTGCCTCTCGAAACAGGTCATCAGGTGGTCTATGAGTATGCGGAACAGGTCCCTGAGGCCGTCCGTGGGAGGCCTGTTGTTGCAGAGCATCACCACATGGGAATAGTAGGAATTGTTGTAGTGTATGACCTTGCTCATCATAGGGTACTGGGTGACGATGCCGGTCTTCCTTACGTAGATGTCATCAGCGTCCTTCCAGTAGTTCATCAGGTTGTTCATGCCGAATCTGCGGATGGCGTCCTGGTCGTGGTAGCCTTTTTCTATCAGGCGGTTGGTTATCTCATCGTCGCAGGTGAGCCCCTGAGTGTATGCGACCAGAGAGAAGGCCGAATCCGAGATGGTTATGAAGTTGCCGATTATGTCCTCGGAAAGGGTAAGCAGGTCCTGTATGGATCTGTGCTTTATGAGGCACTGGTCCATGTTGAAGCACCAGTTGATGTACCTGTCGAATACGTCCTGCACGTGCATGAAGAACTGTACTGCGCCCATTTCGGTGTCGAACAGCACCATGTTCTGCATGGTGGCGGCGTTCTTGGGAAGCTCGGTGTCTATCACCGCGGCAACTACGCAGGCCTGATACTCCGCAGGTGCGTTAAGAGCCTGCGACAGCCCGCATATGACGAGCTTTCCGGGGTCAGCGTCCTGAGCCTTTCCGAGAAGGCGCACGCCGCTGAAGGTCCGGCTCTTATCCTTGGTATAACAGAGCGGATTGGCGTCGCTCAGCGCGTCTAATAAAATGTTTAAACTAAGTTCCATATCGATCACTCCTGTCTATTAGAATATTGTATAATCTTGCTTTAAGCAAGGGCTTTTTTGTAAGAAGCTACAAATTTGTTAAAATATTGTACACATTTTTACTAAAAAGGACCTGTTTTCTACAAAAAGAAACAGACATGCGTAGCTTAAGGCAATAAAAATTCAAGATTATTGTTATTTTTAACAATGATTTTCCCTCGATAAAGACTTATAATACCACTATGTAAGCATGCCTATCCCCGGCTTTTGCGGGAACTGTGGACGAGTTGCCGCGGCAGGGAAGGCAAATAACATTCGATATAGTTATCTAGGAAGGAGAAACTAAAATGATCGAAAGTGTAAAGAATATCGTATCCGCAGGAAGACTTAAGCTCATCCAGCCCACCATCCAGGAAGCTCTTGACGGCGGCGCATCCGCAGACGAGATCCTCGATTCCATGATGGCAGCCATGGACGAAGTCGGTACCAAGTTCCAGAACAACGAGATATACGTTCCCGAAATGCTCGTAGCAGCTAAGACCATGCAGCGCGGCGTTGCAGCTATCAAGCCGCTCCTCGCAGGTGACGCAGTAGGCAAGTACGGAAAGTACATCATCGGAACCGTAGCCGGCGACCTCCACGATATAGGCAAGAACCTCGTAGCTATCATGATCGAAGCTGCAGGTTTCGAAGTCATCGACCTTGGTATCGACGTACCGGCCGAGAAGTTCGTTGAGACCGTTAAGGCCAACCCGGACTGCAAGGTAGTAGGCGTTTCCGCTCTGCTCACCACCACAATGGAATCCATGAGGAACACCGTAAAGGCCCTCATCGATGCAGGCTGCAAGGATCAGGTCAAGATCATGGTCGGCGGCGCCCCCATCACTCAGGCATTCGCCGATGAGATCGGTGCTGACGCTTACACCACTGACGCTGCTTCCGCGGCTGCAAAGGCTAAGGAGCTCGCAGCTCTCTAATAGATCGCCTAGAACGGGCCGGCTTTTTAATGCCGGCCCGATATATATTTACAATCAGATTCAGGAGGTCACAAATGGCAAAACTTGATCCCACCCAGTACAAAGACTGGCAGATCGCAGAAGCAGCAGAAAAGGAACTTCCATCTGTTGATTGGTTCAGAGAAAAGATGGGTCTTCTGCCCGACGAGATAATCCCGTTCGGAAAGACACCGAAGCTGGACTTCATCAAGATCATGGAGCGCCTTAAGGACAAGCCGGACGGAAAGTTCATCGAAGTCACGGCTATCACACCGACCCCGCTCGGTGAAGGAAAGTCCACCACCAGCCTTGGTCTTATCGAAGGTCTCGGCAAGCTCGGCAAGAACGTTGGCGGATGCCTCAGGCAGCCCTCCGGCGGCCCCACCATGAACGTTAAGGGTACCGCTGCAGGCGGCGGAAACGCACTGCTTATCCCGATGACCGAGTTCTCCCTCGGACTCACCGGCGACATCAACGACATCATGAACGCTCACAACCTCGGTATGGTAGCTCTCAATGCCCGCATGCAGCACGAGAGAAACTACGACGACGAGCGTCTTGCCCAGATCGGACTCAAGAGACTGGACATCGACCCCGAGAGGATCGAGTGGAACTTCGTAATGGACTTCTGCTGCCAGGCTCTTCGTAAGATGGAGATCGGCCTCGGCGAAGGCAAGATGGACGGTTACAGGATGACCACCCGCACCAACATCGCCGTTTCCTCCGAGCTTATGGCTATCCTGGCTGTTGCCAGAGATCTGCCCGACCTTCGCGACCGTATCGGCAAGATCGTTCTTGCATACGACAAGAAGGGCAACCCGGTCACCGCTGAGGACCTTGAGGTCGCAGGCGCAATGACCGCATGGATGCGCAACACCATCAACCCGACTCTCTGCTACACAGTAGAGCACCAGCCCTGCCTCGTGCACGCCGGCCCGTTCGCGAACATCGCTATCGGACAGAGCTCAATCATAGGCGACAGACTGGCTCTCAAGCTGTTCGATTATCACGTAACAGAGTCCGGATTCGCGGCTGACATCGGTTTCGAGAAGTTCTGGAACGTAAAGTGCAGACTCTCCGGCCTCAAGCCGCACTGCTCCGTAGTAGTTGCTACTATCAGAGCACTCAAGATGCACGGCGGCGGCCCGGCTGTCGTTCCCGGAAGACCTCTTCCCAAGGAATACACCGAGGAGAACCTGGAGCTGCTCGAAAAGGGCTGCGAGAACCTCTTCCACCACGTCAAGAACGTTACGAAGAGCGGCATAATCCCCGTAGTTTGCATCAACAAGTTCTATACTGATACCGATGCCGAGGTAGCGCTCCTCAGGAAGCTCTGCGCAGAGCGCGGAGTCCGCTGCGCACTCTCCGAGCACTGGCAGTATGGCGGCGACGGAGCCATCGAGCTCGCAGAAGCCGTTATCGACGCATGCAACGAGGCTGAAAACAGCCCGATCAAGTACCTCTACGAACTCGACACCCCGCTCAGACAGCGCGTCGAGCTCATTGCAAAAGAGGTCTATGGTGCTGACGGCGTAGACTGGAGCCCGCTGGCTCTGGAGAAGGCCGAGCGCTTCGAGAACGATCCGAAGTACGCTGACTACTGCACCATGATGGTAAAGACACATCTGTCGCTGTCCCACGACCCGACGCTCAAGGGCGTTCCCAAGGGCTGGAGACTCCCGGTAAGAGACATACTGGAGTACGGCGGCGCTAAGTTCCTCTGCCCGATGGCTGGTACGATATCCATGATGCCCGGTACCGGAAGCAACCCGGCTTACCGCAGGATCGATGTCGACACCAAGACCGGCGCAGTAAGCGGACTGTTCTGATCAGTTGACTATTGGCGCGGGCCGTTTTATCGGTCCGCGCCAGCATAGTATTTGGCAAAGGAGAAACAACACTATGTCTATGAACGATCTCAGCGTGAGAGCATTTACAGATGAGCTCGCGGCGAAGGTATCCGTTCCCGGCGGCGGCGGTGCTTCCGCGCTGGTCGGTGCGCTTGCTTCCGCTCTCGGCTCCATGGTCGGGAACTTCACCCTCGGCAAGAAGAAATATGCCGATGTTGAGCCCGAGATCATTCGCCTTATGGATAAGGCAGCTGAGCTTCAGAACAAGCTCCTTGCCTGCATAGACAAAGACGCTGAGGGCTTTGAGCCTCTCTCCAGGGCATATGGGCTTCCCAAGGACGCTCCCGGAAGAGACGAGACCCTCGAAAAGTGCCTCAGGGACGCGGCGGCTGTTCCTTTCGAGATAGCCGAGCTCGCTGCAGAGGTGATCGCGGTGCAGGAGGAGTTCGCAAAGAAGGGCAGCAAGCTCATGGTATCCGATGCCGGATGCGGTGCTGCATTCGCAAGGGCAGCTCTTGAGGGAGCAGTCCTGAACGTAAGAGTGAATACTAAGCTCATGAAGGACAGGGAGTACGCAGCAGATCTCGACGCGCGCGTCGATGAGCTTCTGGCGGCAGGACGCAGGGATGCGGACGCCGTGTACACATTCGTCCTTGACGGGCTCAAGTAATATATTTTTCATTAAAGTAAAACAGGAGAGTAAGAATGATTATTATTGCTGAAAAGATCAACGGTTCCATTCCTTCCATGGCAAAGGCTATCGAAAATCGCGATGAGGCCTGGATCAAGGATGTCGCTGCCAAGCAGGATGCTGTGATCAGCGATGACGATTTCATCGATTGCGCGGTAGGCATCGAAGAGGGAGAACTTGAGACGATGGAATGGATGATCAACCTCATCCAGGAAGTTTCCGACAAGAAGATCGCCGTTGACAGCCCCAACCCGCAGATCTGCCTCGACGCAATGAAGTTCTGCAAGCGCCCCGGAATGATCAACTCCGTATCCGGCGAAGGCAACAAGGTAGACCTGGTATTCCCGGTCATCGCCAACACCGATTGGGACGTCATGGCTCTGCTCTGCGATGACACCGGTATCCCCAAGACCGCTGCCGACCGTATCAGGGTCCTGAACAACATCATGGCTAAGGCCAAGGAATATGGCATCAAGGAAAGCCGCATCCACATCGATCCGCTGATCGAGATGCTCTGCACCGCAGAAGACGGTATCGCAATGGTCCTTGAGGTTATGGACTACATCAAGGAGCATTATCCGCAGGCTCACATCTCCGGCGCTGTTTCCAACATATCCTTCAACCTGCCTTACAGGAAGATCGTAAACCAGGCGTTCACCGTTGTCTGCATCCAGCACGGTATGGACTCCGGTATATTCGACCCGCTGAACAGGGATCTCCGCGGCTCCATCTACGCTGCCGAGGCTCTTTCCGGTGAGGATTACTACTGCATGGAGTATGTCGGCGCATTCCGCGAAGGCATCTTCGGACCGGTAGACAAGAAGTGATCGGCAAGACTGAACAGAGAAAAGAAGCTATAAATGCGCGGCGCGCTCTTTCAAGCGAGGAGCGCGCCGTGTTCAGCCTGCAGATGTGCGCCAACATCTCAAGGCTGGACGCTTTCAGAAAGGCACGTACCATTCTTGCGTACGCGGCCACCTGGGACGAGGCGGATCCGGCCGCCGTATGCGAGCTTGCTGTTAAGCTCGGAAAGACGGTGGCTTACCCCGTATCCTACAGGGGTGGGGTAATGGACTGCTACGCTCCTAACGGTCCCGAAGACTGGAAGGACGGCATACTGGGACTCAGAGTCCCCGATACGGACAAGGCAAGGCTGATAAGCCCCGAGGAGTTCGATCTTGTACTTGTCCCTTGCGTTGCTTTTGACGAGGAGAAGAGGCGCCTCGGACACGGAGGAGGGTACTACGACAGGTATCTTCCCAGGTGCGTCAACGCGAAATTCGTTCTGATAGCCTTTGAGGCGCAGAAAATGCCTCATATCGCCGTAGAAGAGCACGATATTCTCATGGATGCTCTTGTAACGGAGGATAAAATATATTAAAATCGAGATGTAGGTCAGAGTAGGTAAAGGCGCGTAAAGTGCCGGAGGATGGGACGTTGCCTCCGGACGAAGGATACCCCGCGGTGCCTTTATCGCATCCGCTGCCATAAAAGGGCTCTCCTTTTTATGGCAACTGAGCCATGAAAGGAGTTTTATTATGAAAGTATTCCTTTACGTTGTTATCGGAGTAGTATTCCTCGTACTGATGCTCAAGCTCCTCTACAGGAAGAAGCTCACCACTAAGCAGCTCGTTCTTTACGGAGTGCTTGCAGCTCTGTTCGTCATCCTCGCCTTCATAAGCGTCGGAACGAACGATTTCAAGGCTTCGTTCGAAAGCCTCGCCACCCTGATGTCCGGCCTTCTTTTCGGGCCCATAGCAGGCTTCATGGTTGGTCTCGTAGGCGAATTCATATTCCAGATAGTCCAGTACGGTCTTGATGCCACAACGGTCCTGTGGCTCATTCCTTACGCCGTGAGCGGCCTCGTTGCAGGCCTTTTCGGCAGGGCATACAAGTTCGATCTGGATACCAAGCACATTATCATCGCAGTCATAGTTTCGGAGCTTACGCTCACGGTGCTCAATACCCCCGTGAACGCCGTTTCTGCTATAATACAGGGATGGGGCAACTGGGCCACCATAGCCGCCGGCATCCCGCTCAGACTTGCGATAATGGCTGTAAGAATGGTCATTTTTGCCGTCATCGTGCCTCCTCTTTATAAGGGGCTCAAGAGGGCAGTCAAATAGATATAATTATCAGTCGGTCAGGAGATCAAGATGACTAAGGAAGAAGCAATATCATATATAGAAAACTACGGATGGAGTACCACCAGGCTCGGTCTGGACCGCACGAGGGAGCTTCTGCACAGGGTCGGTGATCCTCAGAAGAAGCTCAAGTTCATCCATGTAGCCGGCAGCAACGGCAAGGGCAGCACCTGCGCCATGCTGGCAAGGATACTTGAGCTCTCCGGATACAGGGTGGGAATGTACATCTCTCCCTATATCCAGGAGTTCTGCGAGCGCATCCAGATAAACGGTGAGTACATAGACGGAGATTCTCTGGCCAGGATCACAGAGCACGTGATGAACGAGGCCGAGCAGATGTACGACCACCCGAGCCAGTTCGAGCTCGTGACGGCCATAGGTATGATCTATTTCCTGGAGCAGGGAGTAGACATCGTGGTCCTGGAGGTAGGTATGGGCGGAGCTCTCGACAGCACCAATGCCATAGACGCTCCTGAAGTCGCTGTGATAACTAATATAGGCCTTGAACATACCGAGTACCTCGGAAACACTCTGGAGGAGATAGCGGCTACCAAGGCCGGCATCATAAAGCCGGGCTGCCAGGCTGTCTGCTATGACGGTGCTCCGGAGGTCACAGAGGTAGTAAAGGGCGTCTGCGAAGACCTCAGCGTTCCGCTCAGATGCGTCGATTTCTCAAGGCTCACGCCGCTTTCCGAGAGCCTGGACGGACAGGTCTTCCTTTGGGACGGCGAAGAATACAAGCTGGCGCTCCTCGGAGAGCATCAGCTACATAACGCCGCGACTGTCCTGAACGTTCTTGAAGCTCTTGAAGAGCGCGGCTGGAACGTTCCTCTTGAGGCCGTAAAGGAAGGTCTCGCTACTGTAAAGTGGCCAGCAAGGCTTGAGATACTCGGAAGAAAGCCGCTGTTCATACTGGACGGAGGGCATAACCCGCAGTGCGCCGAGGCGCTTGCCAAGAGCCTGGACAAACTGCTCGCAGGCAAAAAGGCGATATTCCTTCTGGGAGTCCTTGCAGACAAGGATTATCCCACAATGATGGACATGATGATCCCCTATGCGGAGAAGTTCATCTGCCTTACACCGGACAGCAACAGGGCGCTTCCGGCCGAAAAGCTGGCTGAGTTCTTCAGAGAGAAGGGCTGCGAGGCCAAGGCCGCGGATTCCTTCGTGGACGGAATTAAGATCGCCGTTAAGGAAGCCGGAGAGGACGGCATAGTGGTATGCTTCGGGTCTCTCTACCTTGCCGGACACATAAGGACGGAATACGGCAAGCTCTACGATAATAAATAGAATACATTTACAGCCATATCAAAGACAGGCCTCACAGAGGACCTGTCTTTTTTCTGTCCCGAACGCAAAACGTTAATTAAAAAACGATCACCTTTAATATCTCGGTGTTATAATTATTCATTATAGAAGAGAAGAGAGAGAAAGAAGGAATAAGATGAAGTTCAGGTTGTCTAAGGATAGGGGCTTTTACAAGACCGTGGCTGTGATAGCCATCCCCATAATAGCCCAGCAGCTTATCATGGTAGGTGTCAATATCATGGACACCATCATGGTGGCAAGGCTCGGCGAGGCCCAGATAGCGGGCTCATCGCTGGCGAATCAGTTCATAAGCATCTACCAGGTAATGTGCCTCGGAATAGGCGTAGGGGCCACGGTCCTTACGGCAAGGTACTGGGGCGCAGGCAGGATAGACCTGCTGAAGAAGTCCGTCACCATAATGCTGCGCATAGCCCTTGTCCTTGCGGTAATATTCTTTGCGGTATCGCTTGCGGCTCCGCGCTTCATAATGTCCATCTACACCAACGAGGAGCCTATAATAGCCGAGGGCGCTATATATCTCCGCTGGTCTTCGGTGATATTCTTCCTCACCGGCATATGCCTTCCGCTGACGCAGGTCTTAAGGAGCTTCGGGGTCACCAAGGTGTCTCTGATAGCCTCCATCTGCGCGTTCTTCATAAATATCTTCTTTAACTATGTGTTCATATTCGGAAAGCTCGGCTTCCCAAGGATGGAGATAGCCGGAGCTGCCATAGGAACGCTTATAGCAAGGACCTTTGAGTTCTTCTTCGTGGGGATTTATTTCTTCCATATGGACAAGAAGATAGGCTACAAGATCAAGGACATATTCATGAAGTGCGGAGACCTTGTAAACACCTATGTCCAGCTCTGTGTTCCGCCCATTCTTTCGGACTTCCTTCTGGCCCTGGGAAACAACGTCGTATCCGTTGTTATGGGGCACATTGGAGGGTCCTTCGTGACAGCGAACGCCGTCGCCGTGGTGGTAATGAGGGTCATAACGGTCTTTACGGGAGGCCTTTCAACGGCGGCCTGCATAGTTACCGGACAGAACCTTGGCAAGGGAGAGTTCGACAAGATGCAGGAGCAGGGCAATTCCTTCTTTGCCATAGGTGCAGGGATAGGGATCATAGGTGCCTTCATCATAAAGATCATCTCAGCGCCAATGATCAGGTATTACCAGCTTACGGATGAGACCTCCGCCATAGCGGCGCAGATGATGAACGCTCTGTGCATAATAATCATATTCATGTGCATAAACAACATCCTTACGAAGGGCGTGCTGCGCGGAGGCGGGGACACCAAGTTCCTTCTGCTTGCTGACGTGCTCTTCCTGTGGGTGCTCTCCATTCCTGCCGGATATGCTGCGGGAATAGTGCTGGGGCTCCCGGCCTTCTGGACCTACCTGGCGCTTAAGCTGGACCAGATAGTAAAGGCCTTCTGGTGCCTTACGAGGCTGTGGTCCGGAAAATGGATCAAGAGGGTAGGCGTGGAAAAAGACCTGCCGTCGCAGTTGGATAACTAATATAAAGCCCCGCAGATTGAACTGACCCCAAAAGGTTAGACAAAACAGGGCATCGCAATTAAGCGACTCGGGAGGACTGAACTCTGTATTGCACAGGGCTCAGTCCTTTTAGTTTGCCCTTGATGCGTTTGTAGTTGTAATAATCGATGTATTTT
>JAFRZB010000022.1 GCA_017442785.1 Bacillota bacterium | reverse complement strand
TGGAGGAAGCCAAGGAATACCTCAGCAAGCTGCACGCCGTAAATATAACCGACTGCCAGTCCAGCGTAATGCGCCTGTCCTCCCTGGGCATGTGCAAGGCTCTTAAGGACGCCGGACTCAACCCCATATTCCAGCTTACCTGCCGCGACAGGAACAGGATAGCCATCCAGGCAGATCTGCTCACCTCCGCGATGTTCGGCATAGACAACGTTCTGGCTCTTACCGGAGACTACACCACTCTGGGCGACAACAAGGAAGCCAAGCCGGTATTCGATCTGGATTCCGTATCCCTGCTCCACACCATGAAGACTCTTGAGTCCGGCGTGGATCTGGGCGGGAATGCGCTCATCGGAGAGGCTCCGTCCTGGGCTAAGGGCGCGGTAGTGTCCCCCTGCAGTGATTCCGTGGACGCTCAGCTTGCGAAGATGGAAAGAAAGATAGCCGCGGGCGCTCAGTTCTTCCAGACTCAGGCCGTGTTCGATTCCGAGAAGTTCATAAAGTTCATGGAGAAGGCCTCCAAGTTCGGAGTACCCGTACAGATAGGCGTCATCATCCCGAAGAACGCAGGAATGTGCAGATTCATGAACAACAACGTAGCCGGAATATCCATCCCGCAGGAGATGATAGACGAGCTGGCTGCCGACAAGGAAAGAGCCAAGGCAGGCATCACCGGCCTTGAGATCGCATCCCGCATCATCAGGGAATGCAAGCCGTACTGCCAGGGCGCTCACATCATGTCCCTGGGCTGGGAATCCAAGATCCCGACTCTCATGGAGATGGCAGGACTCTGATAAACAAAGCAAAGCCGCAGGAGCGTCATCCTGCCGCAAATATCCCGGGCCCTTATCAGGACCCGGGATATTATTATGCCGGAACTATTTTTGTGAATATTTTCTTTATTTCGCTTGACATAGTTTCCTGATATTTTAGAATAAAATAGATATATTATATATATAAATGCCATAAGCGGGCACAGACCCGTTTTCTGAAAGGAGTAGCAGCCCTATGGAACTGCAGATAAAAGACCTTGTTGAATCTATAAAGAAAGAGGGCGTGGATACCGCCAGGGCAGAGGCAGAAACGATAATCGCCGATGCCAAAAAGGCGGCAGCCGAGATCATCTCAAAGGCGGAGGCTCAGGCCAGGCTCACTAAGGAGACCTCCGAAAGGGAGATTGCCCTGCTTAAGGAGAACGCCCTGGTAAGCGCTCAGCAGGCGAAACGCGACGCCGTGCTCTCCTTCAAGGCCGCGATACAGTCCGAATACGAGAAGATGCTCTCGGAAGACGTCAGCAGGTCTCTTAACGATGAAGCTCTCGCAAGGCTTATAAAGGCGGTGCTTACGGACGAGGACGTTTCCAAGTATGCAGCAGAGGTCAGCAGCGTGAGCGACAGCCTTAAGGCTCAGCTTGCCGATGAGATAAGGAACGGCCTGGAGATAAGGCCGGTCAAGGGCGTAAAGGCGGGCTTCAGGCTTGCCGACAAGGACGGCTCCGGGTATTTCGACTGCTCCGACGAGGTCATAACCCAGATGCTGATGCCGTATTTCAAGGATCTCAGCCTGTAGAAGGGGACGCAAGATGGCTTCTTATTACTACCTGATATCGAGCCTTCCGACGCTTTCCGCAGACGGCGGGATGCCGTTTTCGTACGAGGAGTTCCTCAGGCTATGCCAGTCGAACGTCAGCGGCGAGACCTACAAGCTTCTGAAGGAGCTCGATCTTTCCTCGGACAAGGGCCCGCTCCTGGATGAGTGGGGAGCATTCTACAGAAGCCTTTCAAAGGAGCTGAACCTCCAGAGGAGCGTAAAGCTCGGAAAGGCTTATCCGGTCGTTTTCGACAAGGATCCCGTTTCCTCGTCTGTGGCTTCCGCGGCCGTGGCTGCGGGCGATCCGCTTACTGCCGAGCGCATACTTCTGGCTTACGAGTTCGACAGGCTCGACGACATGGTCGGTCTGCACAGCTTCGACGACTTCGTGCTGTTCGGCTACGCACTTAAGCTCAGGCTCCTGGAAAGAGCATGCAGCTTCGAAAAGAAAAAAGGTGAAAAAGAATTCAGCGATATTCTCAAAGGCCTGGAAGACCAGGTCATGAGTCTGTAACGGAGAGGATCTAATGGATATAGTAAAAGGAAAAGTGACGGGCATCAACGGCAACCTTGCCAGCGTTAGCTTCGACGGATCTATCCGCAAGAACGAGGTGGGCTACATACTCGTCGAGGGCAAGCGCCTGAAGGGCGAGGTAATACGCGTAAGCGGCGGAAGCGCCAGCATGCAGATCTACGAGATGACCAACGGAATTAAGGTCGGAGACGAGGTCGAGTTCACGGGCGAGCTGATGAGCGTAGAGCTTGGACCTGGGCTCCTTACCCAGGTGTTCGACGGTCTGCAGAATCCGCTCCCGGAGCTTGCGGAAAAGTGCGGATTCTTCCTGGAGAGGGGAGTCTATCTGGACCCCATCCCGAACAGGGACTGGGAGTTCACTCCGGCCGTTGAGGCGGGCGACAGCGTTGCTGCGGGCGATACCATAGGTACCGTTCCGGAGGGGCTGTTCACGCACCGCATAATGGTACCGTTCTCCCTTAAGGGAAGCGACTGGAAGGTCAAGTCCGTAAAGGAAAAGGGAACATACAACGTAAGGTCCGAAGTTGCAGTTCTTGAGAACGGCAGGGGTGATACCAAAGAGCTTACGATGGTATTCACTCACCCGATAAAGGAACCCATAAAGTGCTACGAGGAGCGCCTGCATCCGGACGAGCCGCTGATCACCAAGATCAGGTGCATAGATACCTTCCTTCCGGTGGCAAAGGGCGGAACGTTCTGCGTTCCGGGGCCCTTCGGAGCAGGCAAGACCGTGCTCCAGCACCTTGAGGCAAAGAACTCCGAGGCGGACGTCGTAATAGTGGCGGCCTGCGGAGAGCGTGCCGGCGAGGTAGTGGAGATACTTAAGGAGTTCCCGGAGCTGGAAGACCCCAAGACCGGAAGATCCCTCATGGAAAGGACGATAATCATCTGCAATACATCTTCCATGCCGGTAGCCGCAAGAGAAGCTTCCTGCTACACTGCGGTGACACTTGCCGAGTACTACAGGCAGATGGGTCTGGACGTCCTGCTTCTTGCGGACTCCACCAGCCGCTGGGCTCAGGCCATGAGAGAGATGAGCGGCAGACTGGAGGAGATCCCCGGTGAGGAAGCCTTCCCTGCCTACCTGGATTCCACCATTGCTGCCTTCTACGAGAGGGCAGGCAAGGTCCGCTTAAAGGACGGAAGCACCGCTTCCATAACCATAGGCGGTACCGTAAGCCCCGCCGGAGGAAACTTCGAGGAACCGGTCACCCAGGCTACGCTTAAGGTAGTGGGGGCCTTCCACGGGCTTTCAAGAGAGCGTTCCGACGCAAGAAAATATCCCGCGATCCATCCGATGGAATCGTGGTCCAAATACAAGGGTGTGGTAGACATGGAAAGGGTGGAGGAAGCCCGTTCCATGCTCATCCGCAGCACCGAGATAAACCAGATGATGAAGGTAATAGGCGAGGAAGGCACCTCCGCCGGAGACTACATCCTCTATCAGAAGGGCGAGCTCCTGGATTCCGTTTATCTCCAGCAGAACTCCTTCGACCCAGTGGACGCCGTAAGCGTTCCCGACAGGCAGCGCGAGGAATTCGACGTGCTCTACGACGCTCTTACGAGCATATATGACATAAGCGACAAGAAAGAGATAAGGGCGTTCTTCAACCAGCTAAGGCAGGAGTTCCTGGACTGGCACGGAACGGTATACAAGACTCCCGAGTACTACGCTCAGGGCGAGAAGGTATCTCAGTTCTACAAGAGCAGAGCCGTTTAGAAGGAGGCGTAGCTATGCAGAAGGTACATACCAGGATAGAATCCATAGTAGGAAATGTCGTTACCGTAAGGTCCGAGGGCGTAAGATACGGAGACATCGCCATGGTTGGAGACAGCTTCGCGAACGTTATTAAGCTGGACAGAGACATAGTATCCCTGCAGGTGTTCGCGGGCGGCCAGGGCGTAAGCACCACCGACCCCGTGAAGTTCCTCGGAAGGCCCATGATGGTGTCGTTCTCGGACGACCTCCTCGGACGCATCTTCAACGGCGCGGGAGTTCCGATAGACAGAGGCCCCGAGCTTACCGAAAACATGATAACCATAGGCGGGCCGTCCTTCAACCCCGCAAGGCGCATAGTCCCCAGGAAGATGATACGCACCGGTATCCCGATGATAGACATGTTCAACACTCTGGTGGAGAGCCAGAAGCTGCCTATCTTCTCGGTATCCGGAGAGCCTTACAACCAGCTGCTGGCGCGCATAGCGCTGCAGGCTGAGGTAGACGTCATAATCCTCGGAGGCATGGGTCTTAAGTATGACGACTATCTGGAGTTCCGCAGCACCCTGGAGAAGGGCGGAGCCATGAGCCACACGGTAATGTTCGTGCACACCGCGTCGGACCCGACCGTAGAGTGCACGCTGGTGCCGGACCTTTCGCTGGCGGTAGCCGAGCAGTTCGCGCTTTCCGGGAAGAGGGTGCTGGTACTGCTTACGGACATGACGAACTTCGCCAACGCCCAGAAGGAGATGGCGATAACCATGGAGCAGGTGCCGTCCAACCGCGGTTATCCCGGAGACCTCTACAGCTGCCTGGCCTCCCGCTACGAGAAGGCCGTGGACATAGAGGGGGCGGGCTCCATTACCATACTCGGCGTCACAACGATGCCGGGAGACGATGTTACCCACCCGGTGCCGGACAACACCGGATACATAACAGAAGGTCAGTACTACCTCAAGGGCGGAAGGATAGAGCCGTTCGGATCGCTGTCGCGTCTTAAGCAGAACGTAAACAGCAGCACCCGCGACGACCACCGCGCCCTGATGGACGGAATGATCAAGCTCTACGCCGCATATAAGGAGTGCCTGGAGAAGAGATCCATGGGATTCCTGATGTCGGAGTGGGACGATAAGCTGCTCAAGTACGGAGAGCTGTTCGAGTCCAGGCTCATGGACCTGAGCGTTAACATCCCGCTTGAGGAAGCCCTCGACATAGGCTGGGAGATACTCGCTGAGTGCTTCGAGCCGAACGAGACCGGTCTTAAGACCGCTCTCATAAAGGAAAGATGGCCTAAGAAGGATGCGCTGCCGCAGGAGAACTAATGGCTAACGTCAAACTCACCAAAAATGAATTAAAGACGCAGAAGGACCATCTCAAGCAATATCAGCGCTATCTTCCGACGCTGCAGCTTAAGAAGCAGCAGCTCCAGTCCGTGATCATGAAGGTCAGGGCGGACCACGAGGCCGCCGAAGAGCAGCGCAGGAGCGTAGTCTCCGGGCTGGACGACTGGGTGGCGGTGTTCGGGGAGAACGAGAGGTTCCCGGACGATCTGAAGATCCAGAAGCTGGTGCAGCCGGACCGCGTGGAGTATGCCACCGAGAACATCGCGGGCGTTGAGGTCCCGAACTTCAGGGAACTGACGTTTAAGGACATAGACTACAGCGTGGACGATTATCCGCTCTGGGTGGACTACGCCGTGGTAAAGCTGCGCGACATTGCAAGGCTCGACGCCGTATGCAAGACTCTGGCCATACAGGAGGAGCTTCTGGAAAAGGAGCTCAGGAGCACGTCTCAGCGCGTGAACCTCTTCGAGAAGGTGAAGATCCCCGAGGCGATAGAGAACATACGCGTCATAGAGGTCTATCTGGGTGATCAGCAGACCGCCGCGGTGGTACGCGGAAAGATAGCGAAGAAGAAACTTACGGAGGCCGCCAAATGATAGAAAAGATGAAAAAGGTCTTCGTGGTATCCTCGGCCTCCAAAAAGGAGCAGATGCTTGCTTCACTGATGGATCTGGGCGTGCTGCACATAGCGGAGAAGAAGAGCGCGGACAGGGCGGTCCTGGACCGATTCTTGGAGCTTTCAAAGACCGAGCTGCTTCTTAAGGAATATGCGGAAAAAGGGCAGAAGGATGCTCCTCTTCTTACCGGTGAGGAGTTCGAGGCAAAGTACGCCGAGATACGCGCCGCCGCGGACAGAAAGGACGCTCTTACTGCAGACCGGAACGCCGCAGCCGTGGAGGCCGAAAGGCTCGCTCCCTGGGGAGATTTCTCTCCGGAGCATATAAAGGAGCTTAAGAATGCGGGTCTGGACTTCCACTTCTACCGCGTGGGGAAGAAGGATCTCGAAAGCCTGAAGGCGGATGAGGAGATAAGGTTCATACGCCTCGCGGACGTGGAAAAGATGCCTGTTGTGGCAGTGCTGGGAACGCTTCCGCCGCAGCTTTCCGCAATGGAGCTGGCTGTGCCGGAAAAGGGCCTGGAAGAGCTCAGGGCATATATGGCGGACTGCGACGCAAAGGCCGCCGAATGCGGCGAGGAGCTCAGGAAAGCCTCCGTATACGGAAACAGCTTTAAGGCTCAGATCCTTAAGGCTCAGGATAATGCGGAGTTCTCCTCAGCCGAAGCCACTGCGCAGAGCGAGGACGAGCTGGTCTGGATAAGCGGTTACATGCCCGAGGAGGATATCCCGAAGCTTGCGGACTTCGCAAAGGCTAACGGAACCGCCTGGGCCGCGGACGATCCCGACGACGAGGACGACAAGGTCCCGACAAAGGTCCGCTACAACAAGTTAACGAATATAATCAGGCCGCTGTTCGACGTTCTGGGGATACTCCCCGGATACCACGAACAGGACGTATCGCTGTGGTTCCTGATATTCTTCACGATATTCACGGCGATGATAATAGGCGACGCCGCCTACGGCTTCCTTTTCCTGATAGCCGCAGTGGTCATGACCATAAAGATGAAGAAGGTGAACAATGTCGTCTTCCTGGTCTACGTGCTGTCGATCGCCACGATAATATGGGGAGCCATAACAGGCACGTGGTTCGGCTCCGAGGCTGCCATGAACGTTCCGTTCCTGCGGTCCCTGGTGATACCGAGCTTCGCCAACTATCCGCAGTACTTCGGAGTTACGGCAAGCGCGCAGCAGAATACGATAATGAAGTTCTCGTTCACCCTCGGCGTCATACAGATAGCTCTGGGCTGCCTGCTGAGCGTGCGTAAGAAGATAAGCGAAAAGAACCTGAGCTTCGTAGCCGACATAGGCTGGCTGTTCGCGGCCTGTGCCATGTACATGTTGTCGCTCTTCCTGGTGATAGGGGAGAAGATAGACGTAAAGCCGGTGTTCATAGTGATAATCGCGGCCTTCATAATAGTGGTGCTGTTCGGCGGCATGGAGCCCGGCAAGAGCTTCGGCCAGGGCATAAAGGCGGGTCTGGGCAATGCGTTCACCGTGTTCCTGGATACGATAAGCTGCTTCGGCAACGTGATGAGCTACATAAGGCTCTTTGCGGTAGGCATGGCATCGCTTGCGATAGCGCAGAGCTTCAACGGCATAGCCGAGAACTTCAAGGGACCGTGGTTCGTGCTTGCGATAGTGGTGCTGGTGATAGGCCACGGACTCAACCTGATAATGGGGCTTCTTTCTGTGGTAGTGCACGGCGTAAGGCTCAACGTGCTTGAGTTCTCGGGCCAGGCAGGTCTGGAATGGACGGGCATTGCATACGAACCGTTTAAGAAGAACGATACGAACGATAATAAAGAAACTGATAATAAAGAGATCTAAAGGAGATAAGTTATGAATCTGGCATTTGTAGGTATGGCTGCTGCGCTTGGACTTTCGGCAGCGGGTTCCGCTTTCGGAACAGGTTTCGCGGGAATGGCTTCCGTAGGCGCTTGGAAGAAGTGCTACGCGGCAGGTAAGCCGGCTCCGTTCATCATGATCGCGTTCTCGGGAGCTCCGCTGACGCAGACCATCTACGGCTTCCTTCTAATGAACTTCATAAGGAACGCAGTTGCAAACGGCGCAGACGCAGGTCTGGCCTTCGGCGTAGGTCTCTTCGGGGGCCTTGCGATAGGTCTTTCCGCTCTGTTCCAGGGCAAGACAGCGGCTGCCGCATCCGACGCTCTCGGTTCAACAGGCAAAGGTACGGCGAACTACTTCATTGTCGTAGGTATCATAGAAACGGTAGCTCTGTTCACGCTGGTGTTCTGCCTGCTGCTCCTCGGCTGATACCGGGCATAAAAGGGGTATGTAAATGAAGATCGTACTGCTATCCGGAAGCCCTCACAGGCACGGGACCACCGCGAGGCTGGCGGACAGCTTTATCGCGGGCGCACGTGAGGCCGGCCACAGCGTAAAGCGCTTTGACGTGGCGTTCATGGACATCCATCCCTGCATGGGCTGCAATGTCTGCAAGACGGAAAAGGCCAGGTGCGTATTTCCGGACGATATGATAGAGGTAGGGGAAGCACTTATGGACTCGGACTGCGTGGTATTCGTAACACCTATATATTACAATGGTTTTACGGCGCAGATGAAGACCGTCATAGACAGGTTCTTCGCGGTGGAGCCTTCCATCAGAAAGAACCAGAAGACCGCGCTTATAACCGCCATGGCGGATGAGGGCACCAAAGGCGTTGAGCCCGCAAATGCTTCCTACCGCGCCATAGTAAGCTGGCTGGACTGGAAGGACTGCGGCATTCTTAATGCAACAGGCTGCTTTATGGCGGACGACCTCGACAAGACGGACTTCGAGGCAAAGGCGTTTTCGCTCGGCAAAAACATCTGATCTCAAACAATATAAAGAGCAGCAGGCGCACTGTCTGCTGCCCTTTTTGCTTTCCGGAAGGGACGGCTGAAATGATCCTTATGCTCCGCGCTCTGCGGAGCATATTTTATTGAGATGTAAGCTTGAAAGATGCTTATCGGGCGGGTGCGTCTCTGACGGTATTAGCGTCTTTGCGCATGGCGCTTTGCGTATCGGCTGCCGAAGAATGAGTTTCTTTAGATCCGGTACATTATTCTTTTCATCCTTTGGATGTGCGTGCAGCATTATAGTTCATCTGCACCTGAACCGGCCATTGGCCTTTTTGCCGTTCTTGGGTCCTCCCGGAGGGGCCGGAGCATTAAGCCCCGGCGCCCATAAAGCCTTCGAAGGCTTCGGCAAAGCTGCTGTTGACATCGAAGGGCGGATCGTAGTCCACCTTGGATGTCACAAGACACAGATCCAGCTGCGCCGAGGTCTCATCGGACTTTTTATCGAGTTTTTCGAGCTCCTTTCTGACCTTGTTCCTGTCGAAGTTTATCGTCACCACGCGTTTTACGTCGCAGCGGTACGAGACCTGGTTGCCGTCGGTGTTGAAGCGGTATCCGGAGCCTCCCCCGGATATTATCTGCTCGCTGCTTCTGAGGCTGTTCATTTGCCTAAAGGTGCGGGCTATGCTCTGCCTTAAGGCGTTGAGGCTCACCTCGCTGTCCAGGTCTATGGGGAGCTGTTCCTTGCCCTTTCGGATGGCCTCAAAGAGGCGGGCCTTTTCCGAGAGCAGCCAGATCAGGAACTCCGTCATCTGCGTTATGTACGGATGGTACTCGCTGGACGGGCGGACCCTTACTGTCTCGTCCGCGGCGTCTGCCATCACCTTGTGGCGAAGGCTCGTGTTCTCCACCTTTGTGATGTTGGACTCGTCCGAGAGTATGCTCTGGACCTCGTCCATGAAGGACTGCAGCTTGTTTTGAAAGCGGAAAGCTTCTTTTAGATTCATACTTATCACCTCCGTATGAGTTTTATCTTAAAGGTTATGTGTTTTTCAGATGACGCTGTTTATTATGGCCTTTTGGGCGCAGAATGTCATTGAACCGCTGGTTTAATATGTAAAACAGATGAAAAAGACTGTATTCTGCCGCCTGTTTAATGTATAATCAAATAGTATCGGGATAATGGAGGATATATGAGACGATTCAGGATATCATGCGCGGCGGTTCTTGCTCTGCTGCTGATCATCTCTGTCTGCGCATGCGGACAGGTGCCCTCAGACCGGCAGAACGAGGCTCCTGCTCCCGCGCCCGCGCCTGCTCCCGCGGAGAAGAATGGAGACATCTACATACTCTACACAAGCGACGTGCACTGCGGAGTGGATCGCGGCTTTGGCTACGGCGGCCTGATGGAGCTCAGGAACAGCCTTGAGGCCCAGGGATATACAACCATCCTGGTCGATAACGGAGACTCCATACAGGGAGAATCCATCGGTACTCTCACAAGAGGCGAGGCCATGACAGAGCTCATGAACATCATTGGCTACGACGTGGCGATACCGGGTAACCACGAGTTCGACTACGGCGTGGACCGTTTCCTTGAGCTTGCGGGGAAGGCGAAGTTCCCCTACATAAGCTGCAATTTCAATAAGGAAGGCAAGCTCCTTTTCGAGCCCTATACCATAATAGAGGCTGCGGGGAAGAAGATCGCTTTTGTCGGAGTCACTACGCCCGAGACCATAACTACATCTACGCCTACTTACTTCCAGGATGATGACGGTAACTACATCTACGGCTTCTTACAGGATGAGACCGGAGAAGCTCTGTACAAGGCCGTGCAGGACGCGGTAGACAGCGCCAGGGCAGCCGGGGCGGACCATGTGTATTTGCTTGGACACCTCGGAATGTTCGGCTACGGAACGCTTTGGAGCTACGCGGAGATCATTGCGAACACCAACGGCATAGACGTGCTGCTGGACGGCCACAGCCACGATACGGAGCAGGTCGTTATGAAGAACAAGGACGGTGAAGATGTCGTACGTTCAGCCTGCGGCACCAAACTGTCATGTATAGGCTACAGCCTCATTTCAAAGGATAAGGGCATAGTCGATACCAACATATGGAGCTGGCCCAACAGCAAGTCTTTCCCGGAGCTTTTCGGCATAGAGAACGAAGCTTCTGCTGCGGTTGATAAGGCCATGGACGATCTAAGCGAGACGCTCGATAAGGTGATAGCAAGGACCAATGTGCTGCTCACTATAAACGACCCTGCCGAAAAAGACGATTCCGGCTCTCCCATACGCATGGTAAGGCGTGCGGAGACGAACCTCGGTGATCTTTGCGCCGACGCCTTTAGGGCTGCAGGTCGGGCTGACATAGGCATATTCGGAGGCGGCGGAGTAAGGACCAGCGTGGAGAAGGGCGATATCACCTACGGAGACCTCATAAACTTGTTCCCGTTCGGAAACTACCTCTGCGTGATAGAGGCGACAGGTCAGCAGATATTAGACGCTCTTGAGTGGGGCGTCCAGAAGATACCCGGAGAGTTCGGAGGCTTTCTGCAGGTATCAGGCATGAGCTATGAGGTAGATGCTTCTGTCCCGAGCGGCTGCAAGTCCGATGAGAACAACATGCAGACCGTCATAGAAGGACCGCGCAGGGTGAGCAACGTAAAGGTCGGCGGCGAGCCGATAGATCCTCAGAAGCTCTATACGGTAGCTTCCACGGATTACGTCCTCCTCTCCAACGGTGACGGGCTTACCGCCTTCGACGGTGCAAAGCTCCTTCAGGACCGCGTAAAGCTGGACGTTCAGCTGCTTATAGAATATATAACCGGCGATCTTGCCGGCGAGGTCGGTGCGGGATATCTGGATCTTGCCGGAGACGGCAGGATAGTGATCACGCAGTGATATAGAAATAAAAAAGACCGCGCAGATGATGCGCGGTCTTTGTTATTTACTTTATCCTGCCTTCGAGGACCTTCAGGTCGTAGGGCTCGAAGGTGACGTTCTTGTAGGCTTCGAAGTCCAGCGGAACATAGGTCCAGTCGGAGTGCATGTCGCCGTTCTGCTTTATCAGCACGTCGTAGAGGATGTCGTAGGATACTCCGTCTCTTACCTCGGTTATGGTGCTGTATGGCAGGGTGCGGTGATAAGCTATGTGCTGGGCGCCGTTGTTGAAGTGGTATCCGCAGCGTATGCGGCAGCCGTCTATGCCCAGATACTCGAAGTTGTTCATCAGATCTTCGAGGATCTTGTCCCCCTCGCGCTTGTAGAGGTTGTCAAGGGTGGTGACGGTGTAGTCAGCGCGGAACTGGATGGGAATGCCGTACTTGGCGAAGCGGTCCGCGAACTGCTTGATGTTCTTGTGCTCATAGCCCTTGAACAGAACGCAGTTTACCCTTACCGGAACGTAGAGTTTTGAAAGGAGCTCGTCGTTGCTCTCCTCCACGTAGTGCACCATGTGGCGGGATACGTTTATGCAGCTTATCTTCTTTTGGTTCTTTTTGGTGAACTCTATTATAGCCTCTTCCGGGAAGTGTTCGGATACCGGCATGGTGGTATTGATGAATACTCTGTGTCCCCTGGGGATGCAGTCCATCATTACCTGCAGACCGTCAAGATCAGAAAGAGGTTCTCCCCCCGTAAAAACAAAATCGCACTTGGGAGTTACCCTGTGGAGCTTGCGTATGCTCTTGCATATCTTCTCTACGCTGAAACCGGTCTTGTCCTTGTACTCCTGCTTGTTGATGCAGAACGGACAGTTGTTCTTGCAGTCGTAGGGCACGAACACTGTAACGGTGGCGCCGCCTTCGCGGGTGATGTAATTCTTTGCCATTGCACCTCTCATCCTTTCAATGCCATAACAGTCTTATGTTAGCATATTTTTCGAAAAATACAATAGTTGTGCAAAAAATATCAAGGACCCGGGGCCATTCGAAAACGTCCCCGGGTCCTTTATCTGATCAGGCTCTACAGCCTGTGCATCTGATGATGCATGCAGTGTCCGTGCCACTTGGGTCCCTTGTGGGGTCCGAAGCCGTGGCCGTGATGTCCGCATCCGCGGGCTGTGTCTTTTGCGCTCTCCTTAAGGTGGGCGGAGAGCTTAGCCGCAAGCTCGCAGAACTGAGCTGCTTCCTCATCCGTAAAACAGGCGGAGAAGCTGTTAAGAGCCTCTGTCCTTACCTCGGATATCCTGACTGCCTGAGCCTTTCCGAGCTCGGTAAGGAATATCCTGCTGACGCGCTTGTCCGCTTCATCCTGGGACTTCTCTATGAGGCCTCTTTCCGTCATCTTGTCCGTAAGCTCGGAAACGGAGGAGGGACGCATGTCCAGGAGCTCGCAGAGCTCGCCGGAGCTTAAGCCGTCGTTTTCGGATATGACTGCCAGAGTCCTTTCCACGGGGAGAGGAAGATCGTGCTCCATGTGCCTGGGACCGCGCCTGATGGCTCTTGCAAGCCCGAATGCAGATTCGATAACTTTCTGTCTGATGTCTATATTATCCATGATGTAGTTCTCCTTTCTTTCGGTACCTAAATATATCTTACGGCCATATTATATTTCGGTACCTAAACATTGTCAACGGCTTTTTTGTGTAGTTTCGGTGAAATCACCTGTGCAGGTCTTTTTTTTTGTCATTCGGAAGGGACGCAGGATGTGGTATACTAAACAGCGATCATTAAGCACTTATTCGTACGGGCGCATTGCGTGCCGAAGGAGGCAGGTAAATGAAGACACTTGTAGCATATTTCAGCGCGGAGGGAACTACCGCAGCGGTCGCAAGGGCTCTGGCGGAGGCTGCAGGAGCCGATACTTTTGAGATAAAGCCGGAGCTGCCCTATACCGCGGCAGATCTTAAGTGGACCAATCCGCTTGCCAGGTGCAACAGGGAAAAGCTGGGAGGAAAGTTCGTGCCCGTGGAAGGAAAGGCCGAAGGCTTTTCGGACTACGGCGTTGTAATGCTGGGCTTTCCCATCTGGTACTACGGCGCACCGAACATCATAAACACCTTCTGCAGGGACTATGACTGGACCGGAAAGAAGGTATATATCTTTGCGACCTCAGGCGGCAGCGGGATAGGAAAGACCGCGGAAAAGCTGGCTCCTTATCTTAAGGGCGCGCAGATAGCCGATGCCAGGGTAGTAAGGTCAGCCTCGGAGCTGGGAGAATGGATAAAGGCTGAATGATGGGCACTGCTGCTGAAATACTATGCATAGCGATAATAGTCCTGGAGGTGATATCGCTTCTTATGAGGCTTAAGGACCTCAGCTGGAGCGTGCTTGCGTTCTACACGGTACTGTCGAACATCCTGACGCTGATATCCTGCGCGCTGGCACTTGAGATCAGCGGGCTGCAGATCCTGAGATATCTGAGCACCTGCATGATGACTATGACCTTCCTTGTCGTTGTTTTCGTGCTGATACCGCTAGGCGGGTCTCCCAAGGAGCTGCTGTTTTCCGGGACCGGGCTTTTTCACCACCTCCTGTGCCCCGTGCTGAACTTCGTGTCCTATGTGTTCTTTGAGCCGCACAGCAGGCTGTGGCCGGTGCCGGTCGCAGTCACCTTTGGCTACGGGATACTGATGCTCTGGCTCAACCATAAGGGGATAGTTGACGGACCGTATCCGTTCTTCAGGATCCGCACGCAGAAGGCGTCGTCCACCGTCATGTGGATGGCAGCGCTTACGTGCCTTATAGCAGTTATATCAATTGCGGTCAGGTGGATCGCAGAATAGAAGGGGAAAAGGGACAGATGGAAAACATAATAAGAGACAGGAGCTTCGATGAGGAGCGCGCGCTGTACGGCATCAGGAACGCGGAGATAATAAACTGCCGTTTCGAGGGCCCGGCGGACGGAGAGAGCGCCATGAAGGAGAGCCGCAGTCTTAAGGTAAAGGACTGCAGGTTCGATCTTCGCTACCCGTTCTGGCACGATGACGACGTAATTATAGAGAACTGCGAGATGACTCCTCAGTGCAGGGCCGCGCTTTGGTATTCGAACAAACTGCGGATCACCGATACCGTCATGCACGGCATAAAGGCCCTGAGGGAATGCTCGGACGTTAAGATCGAGCGCTGCGACATAGTCTCCCCCGAGTTCGGCTGGTCCGTAAGGGGCATATCAATGAAGGATTCGAGCGCGGAAGGGGAGTATTTCATGATGCGCTCCGACCGCCTCAGCTTCGATAACGTAAGGCTTAAGGGCAAGTATTCCTTCCAGTACATCTCTGACTCCGTCTTTACGAACTGCTTTTTCGATACCAAGGACGCCTTCTGGCACGCGAGAAACGTGCTGGTAAAGGACAGCGTGGTAAAAGGGGAGTATCTGGCGTGGTACTGCGAGGATGTCACCTTCGAGAACTGCCTTATCTCAGGGACCCAGCCTCTGTGCTACTGCAAAGGCCTTAAGCTTATAAACTGCCGCATGGAGGGCTGCGACCTTTCCTTTGAGAAGTCCGAGGTGGACGCGGAGATACTGTCCCGCGTGGACAGCATAAAGAACCCCGCCTCCGGCAAGGTATGCCTGCCCGAAGTCGGGGAGATAATAATGGACGATCCTTCGGCAAAGGGCGAAGTGATAATACGTCCCGATAAATAGCTTCTGCTCCGATGCCTGCGGGATATTGATGCTCCGGCTCAACCGTAAGGGGATAGCTGACGGACCGTATCAGTTCTTAAGAGTCCGAAAGCAAAATTGATCTGCACCATTCAGCGAAAGGAGGGCTTACCGCATGACCTACAAGGTGAACAACATACTGTACGCCGCCGGCCCGGATCTTTTGGGCACTATTCGCATGGGCATAGTGATGACAGAGCCTGTGGACCCCGGAGCTATTGCAGCCGCGGCCGCAAGAGCTATAAAGAGGTTCCCGTACTTCGCCGTAAGGCTGCTGCGCGACGGAGACAAGTACATCTACGAGCAGAACCCTCTGCCTTTCGTGGTGTCCCCGGAAGGGAAGACCGTGGTGCTGGGTTCGGCCGAGAGCAATTATCACGTGTTCGCCTTTGCCTATGACGGCTGCAGGATATACATAGACACAACGCACTTCATGACGGACGGAAACGGAATGTTCCAGTTCTTAAGGACGCTGCTGTATTATTACATCACGGCCATGCATCCGGACGCCGAGATAGCGGTGGAGAACATAGCACTTGCGGACAGCGAGATCCCCCCGGATGAGTCCGATGACGATCCGTACCCAAAGGACGCTCTCCCGGAGAGGCCCTTAGGTATAATACAGCGCCCGGATGAGCTCCTGACTCTGGACATGCCTAATGGCTACGACACCATGAGCTCCTGGAGGGCTTACAGGTTCAGGATAAATAACAGGGACATGATGTCCTTCCTGTCCGGCGTGGACGGAAGCCCCGCGACCTTCATAACCACCCTCATGTACAAGGCCATAACCGCCGTGCATCCTGATGAGACGCTTCCCGTGGTCTGCGGTATGCAGCACCAGTTCAGGGGAGCCGTGGGAAGAAGACACAGCCATCTCTGCCACGTAAACATAGTCCCCATGGTCTATCCCGATATGCTCAGGGATGAGCCTATAGACATGCTCAACACTATAGGGAGGGGGATACTCATAACTCAGGCTGACGATCTCAACGACGTGCTTACCGTAAACGCTCACATCCTGAACGAGAAGGCCATAAAGTACATGACCATCCCTGAAAAGCACGACTACATGCGCCGCGTGGTGGTGGACGGGATAGGAAAGAACACCTTCGAGGTGAGCTACACCGGCTACGTAAGATGGTGCGGTCTGGAAAAGTATATGGCGGACATCATCCCGCTCCTGGACATGTCTTTGAGCGGCGGCATATCCATAGAGATATTCTCCCTGGAGGAGACCTTCAGCGTATGCGTAATGCAGCGCAATGATGATCCGCGCTACACGGAGCAGTTCGCCGCTATACTTAAGGAAAATAAAATACCCTTCGAGGCGGATCCGCCCGAAGGGTTCGAGATATGCGGTTTTGCTTTGCCTTAGCAGCTACTTGAGAAGATATGCCCGGGAGACCGGGAACTCGAAGTAGGTGTCCGGGTAGGGCTCGTCTTTCAGGGTGAAGTGCCACCACTCGCAGTCCAGAGGCTCAAAGCCGTTCCTGAGCATTGCGTCTCTTAGCAGCATGCGGTTCTCGTACTGCCGGCGGGTGATGCCCTCGTAGTCCGGATGAGAGATCTCCCCGAAGAAGTCGAAGGGGCTTCCCATGTCCGCCTCCATGCCGGTCTTCATGTCCAGAAGGGTAAGGTCCACGGTGCTTCCGCGGCTGTGGCTGGAGCGGCTTGCTATGTAGCCCTTTACGAAGAGCTCCTGCTTTTCCAGATCCGGGTAGAAATAGGGCTTCATGCGTATGTCCTGATCTTCTATCCCCCAGAATATGAAATGCTTTACGGCGCTTACCGGACGGTAGGCGTCGAATATTTTCAGGCGGAATCCGAGGGCGGCCAGTTCGTTGCTGACGCCCTTGAGGGCTCTTGCAGCCTCCTTAGTCACTATGGCGCAGGGCTCCTCGTAGCCGTCGATGCGGTCTCCCACGAAGTTGTACGTGGAGTAGTAGCGTATCTCCTGCACCACGGACGGTATGTATTCCGCAAGCACCGTGAAGCCCGACGGGTCCATGGTGATCATGTTCTTATACTTTTCTTCCTGACCCATTATCGTCTTAAGGCGCCTCTACAGCATGTGCGCGCGCATCTCTTCAGGGCTTACCGGAAGCGCGTAGGATACCGGTATGTCGAATATGGTCATGCAGCCTGTCCGGCCTTCCCTGGCGAGCCTTGCCACAGCTCTTGCGTAGGCCACCAGCACTCCGGACGTGAACTCCGGGTTGGAGTCCAGTGTGAGCTTGAACTCCACTACCTGATCGTTCTCCTCGTTCCAGCCGGTCTTTCCGGATCTGATTACGGAGCCGCCGTGCGGAAGGCCCTTGTGGTCCCTGTCCAGTTCCTCCTGGGTGATAAAGGTGACCGTGGTGTCGTAGTCCGCGAAATAGTCCGGCATGTTTACTATGGTCTGCCTGATCTTCTCCTTATCCGCTCCTTCGGCTGCCACCACGAAGCACTCTCTTGTGTGCTTCTGCCTTGTGGTGAGCACCGGGTTCTCTCCGCGCCTTACGGCCTCGACGGCGGACTCGACAGGAACGGTATACTGCCTTGCGTCCAGAACGCCTTCTATCCTTCTGATGGCGTTGGAGTGGCCCTGGCTTACGCCGCGTCCCCAGAACGTGTAGTTCTCACCCCTGGGAAGGGCGAGGGTGGCTATGGCTCTGCTTAAGGAGAACAGGCCCGGGTCCCAACCGAGGGATATGGCGGCAAGCTTTCCGGCCTTCTTTGCGGCCGCGTCCACGTTGGCGAAATGCTTCGGGATGTCGTTGTGGTTGTCGAAGCTGTCGATGACGTTGTACATGGCGGCGTACTTTGGAGTATATATCGGAAGCTCCGTGGCGCTTCCCATGCAGAGGATGAGGACGTCTATGTCCTGCTTTTCCTCCAGGGCGTCTGTCTTAAACACCTTTACGCCCTCTGTGAGAGGCTTTACCGCGGAGGGGTCTCTCCTTGTGTATATCCCGGCTATCTCCATGTCCGGGTTCTGCTTTACGGCGCATTCCACGCCTCTTCCGAGGTTGCCGTAGCCTGCTATTCCTATCCTTATCTTTTCCATTTTCTATTCCTCCGAAAGGCTGTCAGGGATGACGTCCAGGGCTGTGATGTATTCGTAGGTCTGAGGCTTTACGGCCCATTCGGCCCTGCCGTCCTTGATGAATACCACGCCCGGGACTGTGTTTCTGTTGTAGTTGGATGCCATTGAATATCCGTAGGCTCCGGTGGAGAATACCGCCAGTACGTCTCCCGCCTTGGGTGCGGGGAGCTTGATGTCACGTATGAGTATGTCTCCGGACTCGCAGCACTTGCCGCATACCGTCACTGTCTTTGTCGCAGGCTCATCTGCTCGGTTGGCGAGGAGGGCGTCGTACTTTGCGCCGTAGAGGGCAGGGCGTATGTTGTCCCACATGCCTCCGTCCACGGCTGCGTAATTGCGCACGCCTCTTATGTCCTTGGTGGATCCTACGGTGTAGAGCTGCACCCCGGCTTCGCCTACAAGGCTCCTTCCGGGCTCTATTACGAGGGCAGGGGAGAATTCCCCGTGAGCTGCGCAAAAGTCGCTCACACGGGCCATCAGAGGCTCCAGGAAGTATCTGTAGGGCTTCCTCTCCTCCGTCGTATACTGTATCCCGAAGCCTCCGCCGAGGTTTATCTCCTCCACGGCGTATCCGAAGCTGTCGAATATCTTAAGAGCAAGGTCCAGGGTGATGTCCAGGGCCGCCAGGTGCGCGGAATTGTCGAAGAGCTGGGACCCCACGTGGTAGTGCAGACCGAGGAAGTCTATCCATTCGGAATCCAGAGCCTTCTTTACATAAGGCAGGATTACGTCATCATCCAGCGGAATGCCGAATTTCGAGTCCTTCTTGCCGGTAACTATGTAGTCGTGGGAATCTGCCTTTACGCCCGGGGTTATCCTCAGAAGCACGCGCGCTTTTCTGCAGGCGGCTCTGCAGATCTTCTCCAGAAGGTCCAGCTCCTGAAGGCTGTCTACGATTATCCTTCCGATGCCGTATCCCACGGCCATCTTCAGCTCGTCCTCGGTCTTGTTGTTGCCGTTGAACTCTATGCGCTCGGCCGGAAAGCCCGCCTTAATTGCGGTGAAGAGCTCTCCTCCGGACACCACGTCCACGCAGAGCCCTTCCTTTTCCGCAAGCTTAAGCATCGCGGTGCAGCAGAAGGCCTTGGCGGCGTAGGCCACGCGGTTCTTGGGATGTCCGTCAAGAAAGGCCTCGCGAAGCTCCGCGGCGCGCGCCTTGATCACGTTCTGTGAATACACGTAGAGCGGTGTGCCGAAGCCTTCGGCCAGCTGCGTAAGGTCGCATCCGTCGAAGAACAGCCTGCCGTCCTTTATTTCCGTAAGCTCTCTGTTCATATATCTTCTCCAAACAAAAAAGCAATAATATTTTTGTATTATACCACCAAGAGGCTGTCCTATCAACGTTTTTATTCTTTAAAACCGCTTCCGCAGCGTGTATAATTATCCCTGACCGAAGCCCGAAGAGCGGGCGCAGGAGGTAACATGGGTAAAAGATCGGTAAAAGAGAACAAGAACATATACCAGCTGAGCAGGGAGGCAAAAGAGCTCAGCCGCGAGGCCGCAAGCGAGCTTTTGGAGTACATAAGCCCAGAGCGCATAGAAAAGATAGAGAGCGGCAAGTCCATGCCTCACCCGGACGAGGTGCTCACAATGGAGGAGCAGTACGAAAACCCCGAGCTGTGCAACTACTACTGCACCAACGAGTGCCCCATAGGCATGAAATACGTGCCCAAGGCCAGGCTAAGCGATTTCTCGCAGGTGACTATAGATATAATTGCATCGCTCAACGCCCTGTCCGAGGAGAAGGACAGGATGATAGCCATTGCCCGCGACGGTCGCGTGAACGATTTCGAGCGCAGGGATTTCGATGAGATCCTGGAGAAGCTCAGCGAGCTTGAACGCTCCATCCAGGGCATGAAGATATGGATAAAATACGCGGCATCCAGCGGAAAGCTGGACGACGCCATGTAAGAATAAAAGAAGAAGGCCCGCTGGCGCGGGCCTTCTTTATATTTCCGCTATATCGATTCGTAGGTGGTGCGGTCCAGTACCTCGCGCTGCATCACGTCGGACAGGCTGATGTAGTATGCGGAATAGCCGGCAACGCGGACTATGAGGTCCTTGTGCTTCTGCGGCTCCTTCCTTGCGGCCTGAAGAGTCTCCTTGGTCACGACGTTGAACTGGATGTGCTTGCCGCCGTTGGTAAGGTAGATCTTGATCATCTGAGCGAGCTTTTCAAGGTCTTCGTCGGACTTCATGGCCGTGGGACTGAACTTCATGTTCATGAGCATGGCCTGGTAGGCGTCCTGGTCCACTTTCATGGCGGACTGGAACACCGCAAGAGGACCTATGTGGTCTCTTCCCTGGGCGGGTGAGGTGGCCGCGTCTGCCAGTATCTCTCCTGCAAAGCGTCCGTCCGGGGTGGCACCAACGGACTTTCCGCCCGGCTGGTGGGCCGTTATGGAGATGGCGTTGGGAACGCACTTTCCGCCGCAGGCGCTGTCACAGGCGGAGAAGTACTCGGCGTACTTTTCATAGACCTCGGCCACCATGCGGTCCGGCTCCTCCTCGTTGTTTCCGTACTTGGGAGCCCTGAGGAAGTCCTGACGCATGTCCTCGTAGCCCTGCCAGTTGGCTTCGAGCGCCGTCTGCAGCTGCTCCATGGTGTATTTCTTCTGATCGTAGACCAGTGTCTTTACCGCTGTAAGGGAGTCCGCCACGTTCACTACGCCTACGGCTGAGCACACCGTCAGGGCGTCGAACGGCTCCATGTGTATGGACATTACTTCCTTGCCCTGCTCCAGGCAGCCCGGGGTGAGGGCGGAGCGTATGAAGTCCGGTGTCTGATCCCTTGTTAGTATCATCCAGGAGAAGAAGTACTTTGCAGCCATCTCGACCTGGTATTTCAGCTGTTTGTAGAAGGCTTCCTTGTATTCCTCAAAGGTCTTAAAGCTCGTAACTTCGCCGGTCTTCGGGCCTGCGTAGTCCTTCAGCCACGGGCAGTAGCCGTTGTGCAGGAAGATGTCGTAGACCAGGGTGACTATGAACATCGCCGCCACCTGGCCTCTGGTGGCGTTTGCTATGTAGCCGTCCACGCAGCCGGCCATGGAGTAGTTGCGGGCCTTTTCGATGGGAACGCCGCGGCTCATGAAGAAGTTCATGTAGCTCTTGTCTCCCACGAAGCACGGCATGCCTATGCCTGTCTTTACCACTTTGAGGGCCTCCACTATGGTCTCTATGGGGGTGTTCTCTGCTACGCGGAGAGTTATCGTGTGGTGCGGAATACGTACTTCCGTCGCTGCCTTGAACTCCAGGTAGGTGAGCTCGTTTACCGCGCAGTCTCCCTCCGGGGTGACGCCGCCGAGAGTCCAGTTGTGCCACTTGGCCATGCCCGAGTTCTTCTGGCGCAGCACGAAGCCGGAGACGCGGTTCAGCTGGAAGTCCTTAAGACGCAGTATCTCCAGGTATTCCAGGACCTCTTCCTCGGTTATCTTTCCTTCCTCTATGTCCTTCTTGTAGTAAGGATACATGTACTGGTCGAACCTGCCTGCGGCCGCGGTGGAGGAGGGGTTCATCATGAGGAATATGAACCAGAAACACTGGATGGCCTCGCGGAAGCTCTCAGCCGGATATTCCGGGACGCGCCTGCATACCGCGGACATGCGCTCAAGCTCTGCCTTGCGCACGGGGTCCTTTTCCTCGTCCGCCATCTTCTGAGCAAGGTCCGCGTAGCGGTTGGCGTAGGTGATCAGCGCCTCAAGGCAGGTTATGCAGGCCTGCCAGAAGTACTTTTTGCGTACGCAGTCCTCGTCGAAATAGCTGAGCTTTGAGAGATGCTCCTTGCATTCGTTTATCATGTCCCTGGCGCCGCGCTTTAGCATCACTTCATAGTCCGTAACGTAGAGCCCAAGAGGATTAAGGCCCATGCCGGACTGCGCTCTGCCGCCGCCTGAGGCGTTCTTCTTGTCCTTCCAGGGGGGCAGCACCAGACCGGACCTCATGAAAGCCCACATCTCAGGGTCGTCGCCCAGGAAGTCTCCGAGAAGCTGGTTTGATGTTACGAAAAGGTCTCCCTTTTCCACGCGTGCCATGTATTCGTAGAGCTCGGCTTCCTCCTCCGGCTCTATGGTGTAGCCCTCGGAACGCAGGGAGTCTATCTCCTCCTTGTTCCAGGTGCCCATCTCGTAGTCCATCTCTATCCCGAAGGCCTTGCTGGCGCCTACGCCGCATATAAGGTCGTCCGGCTCTATGGCTATGGGGCATTTGGTAAGTATTGCCTCGTGGACCGCAGCGCGCACCTTATATGGGTGCTGGCCCTTCATGGCTTCCATCACCGGGAAGGACACCCTCATCCTGTCTATGCAGAGGGGATAGGTGGTAGTCTCCCAGCGTTCTTTCATCCTGCGAATTCTGTCTGTCATTTCTCTTCTCCGTATATCTTTCGATGAATTAACTTGGCAAGATTATTATACTATAAACACAAGACCACTTGCAATCCGCGCGGCGTGATAGTATAATACTCCTTGCGTTTGGGGTCTGTTAGCTCAGCTGGTAGAGCGCATGGGTCACAACCATGATGCCGCGGGTTCGAGTCCCTCACAGACCACCACATGAAAACACCGCCGTACGGCGGTGTTTTTGTGTGACGTAAGTACCGTGTGGGGGTGTTTTTGATTTTGGCACAGAGAGCCGTCCCCTATGTTATTTTTTTGTGGAAAAACACAAGCGGCAGTGCTATATTATTATATTATTCTTATTTTTTCAGTTTTAAGGAACGGACTTATACCTATGGAAAGAGAAAGACTGGGAAGCCGTCTGGGCTTCATACTCCTGAGCGCTGGATGCGCCATCGGCTGCGGAAACGTCTGGAAGTTCCCCTGGATGACAGGACAGAACGGCGGCGCGGCCTTCGTTATCGTCTACATCATCTGCCTGATACTGCTGGGCATACCGGCCATGACCGTGGAGTTCGCCCTCGGGCGCGCTTCGCAGGCAAGCCCCGTAAAGATGTACCAGAAGCTGGAAAAGCCCGGCCAGAAATGGCACTGGCACGGCGTTCTGGCCATGATAGGAAACTTCGCCCTCATGGCGTTCTACACCGTAGTCACCGGCTGGATACTCTACTACTTCGTGAGCTTCCTGCGCGGAAGCACCGCGGATCTGGGCTTCGTCCCGATGATCACCAACCCCGGGCTCAACATGGGCTACATGACGGCGGTAGTAGTGATAGCATTCGTTCTGCTGTCCTTTAAGCTGCAGTCCGGCCTGGAGAGAGTCTCCAAGTACATGATGGTGGCTCTGCTGATACTCATGATAGTCCTGGCCGTAAGGAGCTTTACCCTTAAGGGCGCTGCCGAGGGCCTCAGGTTCTACCTGGTCCCGGATTTCAGCAAGATAAACTTCAACGTAATTGTGGCGGCCATGAACCAGGCGTTCTTCACGCTGTCCCTGGGCATAGGCTCCATGGCGATATTCGGAAGCTACATCGGAAAAGAGCGCAGCCTCATGGGCGAGTCCGTGAACGTGATCGTTCTGGACACCTTCGTGGCTCTCATGTCCGGCCTGATCATCTTCCCGGCCTGCACGTCTCTTGGTCTTGAGGTAGATGCCGGCCCGGCGCTGCTCTTCAACACCATGGCGGGCGTGTTCAACAGCATGGCAGGCGGCAGGGTATGGGGCACCATATTCTTCCTGTTCATGACCTTCGCCGCGTTCTCCACGGTACTTGCGGTATGCGAGAACATACTCGCCTGCATAAGGGAGCTCACCGGCTGGGGCAGGAAGAAGGGCGCTTTAGTCTCCGGAATAATAGTATTCGTGCTTGCGATAACCACAGCTCTGGGATACAGCAAGTTCCACTTCCAGCCCTTCGCGGAAGGAACTGCCTGGCTGGACTTCTGGGACTTCATAGTAAGCAGCAACCTGCTGCCCATAGGCGCGTTCATAATGACGGTCTTCTGCGTAAGCAGACGCTTCGGCTGGGGCTGGGAAAACTTCGTTGAGGAAGCCAACGCCGGCAAGGGCCTTAAGGTAAGGAACTGGATGAAACCTATCTTCCAGTTCGTGGTTCCTGTCATCGTCATCGTTCTGTACGTGATAGGACTCGTAGGATTCAAGTGGAAATAATGACATAGGAGATAAAAAATGAAAGAACAGAAGCTGGGGACTAAATGCGTGCAGGCGGGATACACTCCCGGAAACGGCGAGCCGCGCCAGGTGCCTATAATCCAGTCCACCACGTTCAAATACGACACATCGGAGGACATGGGAAAGCTCTTCGACCTTGAGGCGAGCGGCTATTTCTACACCAGGCTCCAGAATCCCACAAACGACCACGTCGCCTCTAAGATAGCGGCGCTGGAGGGAGGCACCGCGGCCATGCTGACGTCATCCGGACAGGCGGCCAACTTCTTTGCGCTGTTCAACATCTGCGAGGCCGGAAGCCATATAGTGGCGTCTTCCTCCATATACGGCGGCACCTTCAACCTGATAGCAGTCACCATGGCCAAGATGGGCATAGAGTCTACCTTCGTATCCCCTGACTGCACGGACGAGGAACTTGAGGCTGCGTTTAAGGACAACACCCGCGCAGTGTTCGGCGAGACCATAGCAAATCCGGCCCTGACGGTCTTCGACATAGAAAGATTCGCTGAGGCGGCGCACGCTCACGGAGTGCCGCTCATAGTTGACAACACCTTCCCGACGCCCGTAAACTGCAGGCCCATAGAGTGGGGCGCGGACATAGTAACGCACTCCACCACCAAATACATGGACGGCCACGGCGTTGCCGTCGGCGGCGCCATAGTGGATTCCGGCAAGTTCGACTGGATGGCCCACGCGGAGAAGTTCCCGGGGCTCACCACGCCAGACGAGTCCTACCACGGTATAGTCTACGCGGAGAAGTTCGGGCAGGGCGGAGCCTTCATAACCAAGGCCACCAGCCAGCTTATGAGGGACTTCGGATGCATACAGTCCCCGCAGAACGCGTTCTACCTGAACCTGGGCCTTGAATCCCTGCACGTGCGCATGCCCAGGCACGTTGAGAACGGCCAGGCCGTGGCGGAGTTCCTTCAGAAGCACCCGAAGGTAACGGCAGTACACTATCCCGGGCTTAAGAGCGATCCCTACTACAAGAGGGCGCAGAAATACATGGGAAACGGCGGCTGCGGAGTGGTATCCTTTGAGCTCGCCGGCGGAAGAAAGGCCGCGGAGGCCTTCATGAAGAAGCTTAAGCTGGCAGCCATCGAGACCCACGTTGCTGACGCTCGCACCTGCTGCCTAAACCCGGCTACGTCCACCCATCGCCAGATGACCGACGAGCAGCTTGCCGCCGCAGGTATCCCTGCAGGCCTTGTACGCATGTCCTGCGGTCTTGAGGACAAGGAGGACCTTATAGCGGACCTGGCCCAGGCGCTGGAATAGGGCAGGGACAGCGTTCGGATTTCGGACTGCCCGGCCGGACCGCGTGTTGATTCCGGCTTTTCCGGCTGAACTGCCATTCGGGAGTTTCGTCTGAACTGCCGCTAAACCGCCAAAATGAGTGGAATCGGTGTGTTCTGACATCCAAAACGGCAAAAATTCAGTGTTTGGCCGTTCGAATCCACGAATAAAGACATAAAAATGACAGATCGTCTTATAAACGGACGATCTGTCAGTGTTTTTTGCCAATAGTACTGACAAAACGGGGCATTTTTAGGGTTTCTGTCATTTTGCCTTCAAAATGGCCCTGTTAGGACGGGTATTAAGGGCAAAATGAGCATAAATACTGACAAAACCGGGCAGCCTTATATCTCCGTGGCATCCACGAGCTTGATGTCCGGGAAGCGCTCCCTGTAGAAGTTTAGCGTGAACTGGTTGGGGAAGAGCAGCAGCGGCCTGTCGAAGCGGTCGTAGACCAGCATGGTGCGGCTGTCTCCGGTCTTCCTGGCGGCTGTCGCGTCCCCGTCCTTGAGCCACTGGGCCACGCTGTAGGGCAGCTCCTCCATACGCAGCGGCGCGTTGTACTCGTTTTCTATGCGGTACTTGAACACCTCGAACTGCAGCTGTCCGACGGCGCCTATTATCACCTCGTTGTACTCGTTGTGGTAGACCTGGATGGCTCCCTCCTGGGCAAGCTGCGCCACGCCCTTCGTAAACTGCTTGGCCTTCATGGTGTCCTTGGGGGAAACCTTTGCGAAAAGCTCCGGCGGGAAGGTGGGCAGGGGCTCAAAGAATATGGGCTCCTTGGTGGTGCAGAGGGTGTCTCCTATCTGAAAGTTTCCGGTGTCATAAATACCTATTATGTCACCTGTGTATGCTTCCAATACATTTTCCCTCTCGTTTGCCATAAGCTGCGTGGACTGCGACAGCTTTATGGGCTTGCCGGTCCTGGAGAGGGTGACCGTCATTCCGTGGGTATAGATGCCGGAGCATATGCGGAAGAAGGCCAGCCTGTCCCTGTGCGCGGGGTTCATGTTGGCCTGTATCTTGAATATGAAGCCGGAGAAGTTCGGATCCAGCGGGTCCACCTCTCCGCCGCCTTCCAGCTTTCTTGGGCCGGGGGCAGGGGACATCTCAAGGAAATGCTCCAGGAAGGCGGTCACGCCGAAGTCCGCCAGAGCAGATCCGAAGAATACCGGTGTAAGCTCTCCCGCGGAGATCGCCTCCGGATCCACCGGGTAGCCCGCGCCTTCAAGCAGCTCTATCTGGTCCCTTAAGGTCCTGAGGTTGTTTATCGTTATTATATCCTCCAACTCCGGTCCGAACACCCCGTCTTCGCCGAGCTTTAAGGTCTTCTTTTCCCTGTAGAGGTACACCTCGTTCTTGAGTATGTTGTATACGCCCTGGAAGTTGAGGCCGCAGCCTATCGGCCAGGTGACCGCCGCCGCAGGCATGCCGAGTATGTCCTCCAGCTCGGAGAGCAGCTCCAGGAAGTCCTTTGCCTCTCTGTCCAGCTTGTTCATGAAGGTGAAGATGGGTATTCCGCGCATCTTGCAGACCGCAAAGAGCTTCTTGGTCTGGGCCTCTATTCCCTTGGCCGCGTCTATCACCATCACCGCGCTGTCCACGGAGGTGAGTATGCGGTAGGTGTCCTCGCCGAAATCGTTGTGGCCCGGGGTGTCCATTATGGAGATCACCTTGCCCTGGTACTCAAACTGCATTACGGAGCTGGTAACGGATATTCCGCGCTGCTTTTCTATCTCCATCCAGTCCGACGTTGCGAACTTGGCGTTCTTGCGCGCCTTTACGGTGCCGGCCTCGCGGATGGCTCCGCCGTGGAGCAAGAGCTTCTCCGTAAGCGTGGTCTTTCCGGCGTCCGGGTGCGATATTATTCCGAATATACGTCTGCGGCTTATCTGAGCCGCCATTTCCTCTCTTGTCATCTTGTTTCTCCTGTTCTGCGGTGCAGCCGGAATATTATATCACACAATTCGCTCTTGATAAACCACAACATATAGCGTAAAATATCTTATTGGATATTAAAACTAGTGTGCCGGAAGGCAGGAGATGAGATTATGAAGTGCCCGTTTTGTGATGAGCCTGATACCAAGGTCATAGATTCCAGACCTACAGAGGAGGGAAAAGCCATTAGAAGAAGGCGCGAATGCCCCAAGTGCGGCAAGCGTTTCACCACCTACGAGAAGGTGGAGGAGGTCCTCTTCATGGTAGTAAAGAGGGACGGCCGCAGGGAATCCTTTGACAGGAACAAGATCTTAAACGGCATAATCCGCGCCTGCGAAAAAAGGCCGGTCACCCTTGCGCAGATGGAGTCCATAGTAGACGACGTGGAGCGCGGCCTTAACAACATGATGGAAAAAGAGGTGAGCACACAGTTTATAGGCGAGGTAGTCATGGACAGGCTCAAGGATCTGGACGAGGTGGCCTATGTGCGCTTCGCCTCCGTCTACAGGCAGTTCAAGGACGTGAGCACCTTCGTGGCCGAGATAGAAAAGCTCCTGGGCACCAACGGAGCGGACAAGAAGAAGCTTAAAAAGCTTACCGAGGCGGACAGATGAGCATAGTACGCATAGCCATGGACGGCCCCGCGGGAGCCGGCAAAAGCACCATAGCAAAGCGTGTCGCAAGGGAGCTTGGCATAGACTACATAGATACCGGCGCCATGTACAGGGCCTTTGCTCTGAAGATACTGCGCACCGGAACGGACCTTAAGGACGCGGACGCGCTTGCAGCGCTCCTCAAAGACACCGACGTGGACTACGCCGGCGGCAGCATCTTCCTTGACGGGGAGAACGTGGACGGACTCATCCGCACGCAGGAGGTGTCCGAGATGGCCTCCGTATCCTCAGCCGTGCAGGCGGTAAGGGACAAGCTGGTGGCCGCTCAGCAGGCCATGGGAAAAAGAAAGTCTCTTGTTATGGACGGCAGGGACATAGGCTCCAAGGTCTTCCCGGACGCGGAGCTCAAGTTCTACATTACGGCGTCCTCACGCGTAAGGGCGGAGCGCAGAGCTATAGACATGGAGCTTGCGGGACAGCCCTGCGACGTGGATCAGATACAGAAAGAGATAGAGACCAGGGACTACCGTGACATGCACAGGGCAAACAGCCCGCTCGTCAAGGTGGCTGACGCGATAGAGATAGACACGTCGGACGCGTCTCTTGAGGAGAGCGTTGCCGAGGTGATGGGACATATAAACAGTTTCCTCTCAAAAAGAGGATAGGGGGAGAAAGACAGTAAGATGGGAAAGAGCGGTAAATACCTTGCGGCTTCGATAGCGCTGTTCGTGCTGTTCATAGCGTTTACGGCGGCAGTGTGCCTGGTGGACGTTAAGGCCATAGGCCCCCAGGGCAGCAGCGTCGGCCTTGCGGGTATAAACGGAGCATTTGCGGAGAAGTTCGCATACAATGAGACCTTCTACAAGCTCACCAAGTATCTGGGATACCTTGCCATACTGGTGGTGATATTCTTTGCGGCACTTGGAATAATGGAGCTTGTCGCTAAGAAGAGCATAGGAAAGGTGAGCAACGGCATACTGATGCTGGGCGCGCTCTACGTAGCGGTGGCGGTATTCTACGTGCTGTTCAACAAGGTGATAGTCAACTACAGGCCGGTGCTGGAGGACGGGGCTTTGGAGGCTTCCTATCCGTCGTCCCATACCATGCTGGCGGTGTGCGTGTTCATAAGCGCGGCCGTCCAGATATCCAGAGGACGCGGCGCGGCGGCCTTCAAGAAGATCTGCAGGACAGTCTTCTGGGCGCTGGCTGTTATAATGGTGGTGGGAAGGACGATCTCCGGCGTGCACTGGTTTACGGATATAATCGGAGGCGTGCTGCTTTCGGCGGCTCTCCTTACGGCGTACTGCGCGTCGCTCAGCTATCTGTCGTCTAAGGACCCGGATATAGGCTGACCGAGGCCCCGGAAGAAAGGATGTATCATGGAGAATAAGGCTCAGCAGGGCAAAAAGCCCACCATTTGGAACAGGGCGTTCATATCGATATTCTTTGCGGCTATGTTCATGAGCATGGCTCAGCTTACCGCGCACGCCCTGGTGCCCAAGTTTGCCAACTCCATGGGCGCCAGCGCAAGCGTAATAGGGCTCATCTCCGGTCTTTACGCGGGAGTTGCGCTTGCCATGAGGCCTGTCACAAGCCCCGCGTACGATACATTCAACAAGAAGAACATACTCGCCATAGCCCTGCTTATGACGAGCCTGTCCTTCTTTATCTTTTTCATGGCGCCCAACGTTACATGGATACTGATAGGAAGGGCGGTGCAGGGCCTGGGCATAGGCGTTGCCTCCCCGATCTCACTCTCCATAGCCATAAGCGCGGTGCCGTCCGAGCTCTACGGAAAGGGCGTTGCAATTTATTCGCTTACGCAGGCCTTCGGCCAGGCCATAGGACCCAGTATTGGACTTGCACTTGTTGACAAGGTGGGGTACAACAAGACCTTCCTTTTCTGCGCGGCTCTGATGCTGGTATCCGCCGGCCTTACGAGGCTGTGCAGCGACACCTACGTGGCTCCGGACGCCAAATACCGCATAAGGTTCGACACCATATTCCTTAAGCAGACCCTGCCTGCGGCGGCGATAATGATACCCCTTCTTATGGGCTATTCCGCCATCCCGTCCATGATAACCATCTACGGAGGACTTCTTGGGCTTGAGAGGATAGGTCTGTACTTTACGGTCTACGCAATAGGACTGCTGGTGTTCAAGCCGTTCATAAGCGGCCTTGCGGACAAGTTCGGCTTCATAAAGGTGATAGTCCCAGGGCTGGTGGTGTACGCGGTGACCTTCGTGCTTTTGGGTACGGCAAGGACTCTTCCGGTGATAATCGCGGCAGCTGTGGTCGCGGCTCTTGGCTACGGCCTCTGCCTTCCCACGGCCCAGGCCATGTGCATGAAGACCGCTCCCAAAGAGCGCTCCGGAACTGCGTCAAATACGATGTTCTTCATGCAGGACATAGGGCTCTTCCTGGGACCGTTCTTCTGGGGCATGATAATAGACGCCTTCAAGGCGGGCGGCAATACTGACGTTGCGTCCTATTCGAAGACCTTCTACCTTGTAGTTATACCGGTGCTGCTCTCGGCGGTGCTGTACATAGTCTTCAGGAAGGTGCTGCAGAGGAACTACTACGTGCCGAAGGAGGAAAAGAAAGAGGATCAGGCATCCTGATCGCCTCTTATCGGAAGCGGCATCTCCAGGACGTTTTCGTAGTATTTTATGAACTGGCTGGAGAATATGAGGCGCTGGCGCAGCTGGTAGTCTTCGAGGTCTACGTCTATCATGCCTTCTATCTTCTTAAGCTTATTAAGGACCGTGTTGCGGTGCATGTGCATCGTCTCTGCGGTCTTTTTTACGTTACGCTCGCACGTAAGGTAGTAGAACAGCACATCCCTCAGATCGTCTCCGGTCTCCTTGTCGTGTATGGCAAGATCCAGCACGGCGGGGTTTATAAGCATGTACGCGTCCTGCTTTATGTCTGCCCTCAGGTAGTTCTGCGCCGCTATGTCTATGGCGCAGTACGACGCGAAGTCCTCGTAGAAGAATATCCTCCTGTCCGGGTCTATGCGCCTGGCTATTACAAGAGCCTTTTTTGTAAGATAGAAAACATCCTTTATATGGGAAGGCTTTCTCGTGTAATTTCCGTACATCAGGCAGGCGTCGAAATCCTCCAGCAGCTCGCTCAGGTTCTCGTTCTGCTCAAAGGCAGTGCTCCGGACCCCGGTCTGTATTAGCCTGTGAGGAAGCACCATGACTATATCGTTCTTGTCTACTGCCACATTGACGTCCGGATCCATGTTCCTGAGCTTTGCAAGGATGTAATTGAACGGAATGTTCCTTCCTGCGGGGAGCGTCATACCTGCGATACATATGTCGCCCTTTATGGGGTGGGGGAGCTTTGCGAAGATATCCCTTAGCTCGGAGTTGTTGGCTGCGTCTCCCAGGCGTATCTTGTCCCAGCATTTCTGAAAGCTCGTGTATATCTTGGTCACCGAGTCGAATCCTCCGGAAAACAGCCAGTTCTTCATCATTCGGTGGACATTGTTCATGAGCCCGAAAACATCCATTCCCGGCTTGCTTGGTATCTCAAGGAGCAGGGTGACTGACATTCCTTCCGGAGACGTGGACCTTGTGGCGAATACGGACGTTCCGTACTGGTTGAACGTGCTGACGCCCACGTTTCCTTTGTATCTGTGCGGATTAAGGAGCAGATCTTCCGCAAGCTTTACAGGTATCTGCCCGTCCTTAGAAAGGGAAGTCTTAAGGAGTCCTCCAAGGCGGAGCTCAGATGTGAATATTACTCGCAGCTTTTCATCGAGAAGTATAGTATCTCCTCCGGCGATCATGGCTATCTCGCTTACGAACTGATGAGCGTTTCCGCCCCCCGCTATAAGCATCTGCAGCCTGTCGGTGTAGTCGGTCTCGATGCCGGAGAGCCTGAGCGTAAAGTTAAGAGCCTCGGTAAGAGGGCAGCTCAGCATAAGCCCGACGCATTCCTCCGGAATGAGCGAGGCTTTAAACCCTTGCCCGCAGCCGCATATTAGCAGTACGGTCTGGCCGTCGCACTCCGGTATTCGGTCTTCGATCACATCCTCCTGAGTGCAGAGGTACAGGGTGTCCTTTCTCAGCGCGGGCTGTCCGTCTACGATCTCGGCCCTTGTAGGAAGGAAATCCGGTATCGCTATCCTGCTCGATCCCAGGTATCTGCTGCCGAACTGTGTGGTAAGATATCTTGTACTTATCATCTCGCACCTCCTGTATTCCAGAGAATTATAGCATTTTTGTGCACTTGTGTACACTATAGGACGGATAATTCACAAAACGGCACATTCTTTGCACATTCGAAGAACTCGTCATTTCGTTTAAAAAAAACGAATGGTATTATCACATCGTAAAAACAGTTTTGGCCAAAGACTGACGCAATCGTAATAGTTCTGTAAAGGAGACTAAACAAAATGGCACCTGCACCTATCGTAATGAACCCGACAGTTCTGATCATCTGCGGTGTTGCTCTGGTACTGGCAATATTACTGGACAACAAAACCAAGTTCACGCTCGGCATGACATGCATGCTCTTCGCATTCGTGATCGGCTATTTCGGACTCAATCTGGCTCCGAGGACAGTAGTAGGATACTTCCCGGTAACAGTAGTCATGCCTCTTATTCTCGCCATGATCTACTTCTCTGTGTTCACGTCTAACGGAACATCACAGATAATGGCTAAGAAGATACTCAGTGTCGTAAAAGGCAACATGAAGGCATTCCCCTGGATCATGTTCGTCCTCAGCACTGTCCTCTATTTCTGCCTCGACGGCGGCGCGCTCCGCTACATAATCGGACCTCTTGTGTTCTCGATAGCTAAGGCCGGCGGATGCAGCACACTTATGGCTATCTCCACCGCTTACATGCCGTTCATAGCAGGATCCCTCAATCCGTTCATCAACATCGACGCAGCCACAAGGCTCGGCATCTTCCAGGACATGGGACTCCAGAACGCTCAGAGCGTAAGCATCGTTGTATGGCTCAACCTCCTCGTTGCGATAATCGTTACCCACCTCGTAGTATATCTCATCACCGGAAGCTTCAAGCTCAAGAATGTGGAGTATAAGACTGAAGACACAAAGCTCGAGATCAATGCCGAGCAGAAGAAGAGCCTCATACTGCTTGCCATCACCGTTGTGGTATTCATAGTCCCGCCGCTCCTCAACACCATAATCAAATCTGCCTTCACAATGAAGCTGTCCACTATACTCTGCAACTACACCATATTCATCCTCGGCATCCTGGCCGTGCTCGGCCTCAGCCTCGGTGAGTGGAGGCAGATGGTAAACAAGGCTTCCATGAGACAGATCGTAATGATCACCGGCGTTACCATGCTGGTAAAGGTAGCACAGCAGGCAGGCCTGCAGGAGCTCTGCACCAACATCGCGAACTCCGTTCCCACCTGGCTCATAGCTCCGGTGCTCCTGATAATCTGTGCGTTCCTGAGCTTCTTCGTGGCAGCTCCCACCGTACAGCCCATGCTGTTCCCGATGGCAGCCGCGATGGCTCAGACTCCGGCTCAGGCCCTGACGTATCTCTCCTGCGTAGCTCTCGGACTTGCCGCATCCGGCATCTCCCCGATCTCCAGCTCCGGCGCAGGTTTCCTCTCAACAGTTGCTGACGAGGAGCGCGACGTTTACGCAAAGAACATGTTCAAGATGGCATTCCTTGGACCTATCGTAATGGCGATAGTCGCCGCGGTAGGCGGAATGAGCATCTTCTCCGGACTGTTCTCAGGCTGGTACTATTGATAAACGAACCATCCGTGATCCCGCCGCTGTCATGGCGGCGGGATCGTTCTTTAAGAAGTGAAAGAGGTTAGAAGTGTCAAAGGATAACACTGTCCTTAGAGAAAAGCCTGCTACCATCTGGAACAGGGCATTCATAGCGGTATTCGTGGTAAATCTGTTCATGAACATGGGACAGCAGACCGCGCACACCCTCATAGGCAAGTTCGCGGGCTCCCTCGGAGCTGCCGCCAGCCTCATAGGTCTCATTTCCGGGCTCTACGCAGGCATAGCACTTGCAATGAGGCCGTTTACGAGCCCGCTGTACGACATAGTAAATAAAAAGAAGCTGCTTGCTGCAGCCATAGCATGCATCGCTGCGGCGTATACGCTGTTCGCTCTGGCAAAGAGCATTCCGCTCGTAATTGTCGGAAGATGCCTTCAGGGCGTCGGAGTAGGGTGCTCCGCGCCTCTGTCCATGGCCATAGTCTGCGAATCTCTTCCGGACGATAAATACGGCAAAGGCGTAACCATATTCTCCCTTGCCCAGGCTTTCGGCCAGGCCATAGGCCCCAGCGTAGGGCTTGCGATAAGCAACAGGTACGGGTATTCCACCACGTTCTGGATCTGCACCGGTCTGATGCTCATAGCATTTGCTCTGTGCTTCATTTGCAGCGATACTTATGTAGCTCCGGACGCAAGGTATAAGATCAGGTTCGATACCATACTCATAAAGGACGCCATCCCCGCGGCCCTGCTGCTGACGTTCCTTGCAATGTCTTACTCCACGATAAACGCTCTGCTGACGATCTACGGAGGACTTCGCGGGATAGACGGGATAGGCATCTACTTTACGGTATACGCCATAGGACTTCTTGTCTTAAGGCCTCTTGTGAGCGGACTTGCCGACAAGCACGGATATGTTAAGGTGATAGTGCCCTCGCTGATACTGTTCTCCATGACCTTCCTGCTCTTCAGCCTTGCCAAGTCCATAGTCCTGATCATAGCAGCGGCTGTCGTGGCCGCTCTGGGGTACGGAATGGCTCAGCCCAGCATCCAGGCTCTGTGCATGAAGATGGTGCCCAGAGACAGGTCCGGAGTAGGCGCAAACACGATGTTCTTCATGCAGGACATAGGACAGTTCCTGGGGCCGACTATCGCCGGCGCAGTGGTGGACATGTTCCTCCGCAGCGGCATGACGGATGTCAACGCCTATGCCAGCTCCTACAGATTCATGATGATACCTCTTATAGCAGCAGCGGTAATAGCTTTCCTTCTCAGGAACGTTTATAAAAAGAACATTAAGAATTCAAAGTAGATATTATAAAGGAGAATCGAAATGGCAGAACAGTTCAAGATCAGAAATACATGGAGAGTAAAAAAGATGCACCAGGCACCCCCGCCGCCGAAGGTCCTCGGACCCGTACCGGCTGATGATGTAGAGCCCACCCGCATCTTCGATCAGCTCTCCATAATAGGCGATACCTTCGTATGGTGCTTCGTCCTGGAGACCACTGAAGGCCTCATCCTCATAGACTGCCTCTATCCGTACCAGAAGTATGTGGACATGATAGAGGACGGCCTTAAGAAGCTGGAGCTCGACCCCGCAAACCTCAAAGCTATACTCATAACACACGGACATTTCGATCACTACGGCAGCTGCGACTATTTCCAGAAGAAGTACGGCACCAAGATCTACATGTCCGGCAAGGAGTACTATTACTACACTCATCTTCCGGAGGATGACGACCATGAACCGCTCACCTTTACTCCGGACGGCTTCCTGGAGGACGGAGACGACTTTACACTGGGCGATACCACGGTCCACTGCGTAGGAACAGGCGGACACTCTCCCAGCGTGCTCTCCTTTATCTTCCCCGTTACAGACGAGGGCAGACCGCACATGTGCTGCACCTGGGGCGGAACAGGCGTTCCCAGGAAGAGAGACTGGCAGGAGCAGTACCTGCAGTCCGCGATACACTTCACCGAGGTCTGCGACGAGTACAAGTGCGACGTTGAGGTATCCAACCATCCGATCATCGACAACGGTCTTGAGAGACTCAACGTCATCCATCACATTACCGAGGGCGTTGCCAATCCGTTCGTCATCGGCCGTGACGCCTGCCACAGGTACACAAGGATGTTCTACGACTTCTGCGCAGGCAAGATGGACCCCAAGCCGGCTCCCAACCCGCTCTCCGAGTAGGTGGACGCAATGGCAGAGTTCAGATCCTGGAGGCCGGGAAGGCCCCATGCGGAGAACAGAGTAAGGATGGGACAGGGAGAGAACATCCCGCCCACGAAGTTCTTCGATAACCTTACATTCATCGGCAGCACATACGTGGGATGCTTCCTCGTGGAGACGTCCGAGGGCTATGTGATGCTGGACAACATGTGCAACAAGGATGCTCAGTACATAGAGCAGTCCATGATCGAGGCAGGCGCGGATCCGGCCGATCTTAAGGCTATCCTCATAACCCACGGCCATATGGACCACTTCGGAAATGCCGGATATTTCAGGGAAAAGTACGGGACTAAGATCTACATGTCGGAGATCGATGCCGCGTGGTCCAAAAACCCGGTATCCCTTCCTCCGAATGCGCCTTTAAGCGACCTTCGCCAGTTCGACATAGACGGATACATCAGCGACGGCGAGATCTTCCGCCTCGGCAACATGTGGTTCGAATGCGTATGGACTCCGGGGCATACTCCCGGATGCATGTCCTTCATCTTCCCGGTATGGGACGAGGGCAGGGCGCACATAGCCACTCTCTGGGGCGGCACAGGCCCCGTAAAGGGCGATAGAAAAGCGCTCGAGGATCACATCCAGTCCAGCTATAAGTTCACCGAGGCCTTCACGGCCCGCGGCGCGGACGTGGCCATATCCACGCATCCGTTCGTGGACAATGCCGCGGAAAGGCTGGCGCTCTGCAGAAGGCTTGCAGACGGCGTTCCCAACCCGTTCGTGATGTCTCCGGACGCGCTGTGCAGGTTTCAGGCCATGTACACGCAGATATATAAGGACGAGCTTGCAGCTCTGTAGAGATCCCCTTCGCAAAAAGCAACAAAAAACAGCGCCTTCGCGGCGCTGTTTTCGTTTTAATATTTTTACCTTGCCAGCGAAAGCACGTACTTCGCATCGTCCGAATCCAGCGGCAAAACGCTTTTGACTGACGTGATCACGAAAAATGATGATCCGCCGCCGTTATTGCTTAAAAGGAGCAGGTATTTTTTTCCGACTTCCATGGATCCGTTCATCGCGACTATCCATTGTTCATTGTCGATCTTTCCTTTCAGGTTTGATAACAGCTTGTAACCGTAAGCTGTGCGGTCGGGGGCGGGATCGCCGAGATCACCTGTTATTTCAGCCGTAAAAACATTTGATGAGTATTCGAAGATATCGTTCAGGTCTTCTGATCTGCAATAATCCCCAAGCACAGCCGCGTCGCCCGTAAACGGGTGCTCCAGGGCATATGTGGAAACATACTTCCGGGCTTCCTCCATGTTCCTGAAGCTACAGTCCGATGCAGTGTTGCAAAAGATGGTCCCGTTCTTATCGCAAATGACGGTCCCGACAGTATAGAAGTCAGTTTGGTCGAAAACAGATGCGCGTTCCCAACAGAATATGATGCAGTTCCGACCCTTTTCGATACCGCTGTGGTCTATCGACCGGAATTCGGTGATGCTTCCGTCAAATGATCCCCGATAGATATCGGCTATCTTAAATGCCATTTTTGCGGTATTTGTTTCGGTGTCCACTGACTTTTCAACGCATGTTCCGTAGTAAATGTTCGGAGCATCCGAGATCAGAAGGTCTAATGACGTCGGATAACGTATAAGTTCGGTGTCCGTGACAGTGTTTGAGTTTTCTTTGCCGGCAGACGACAGAGCACCGCATCCTGCCAGTAAAAGGATGATAAGAATTACGGAAACTGTCGCTGCGATGTACTTCCTGCCCATTTTCTGTAAATTTCAGTCTATGTGCTCCAACGCGATCCCTATCTCGTCCAGTCCCTTTACCTCGGCGTCCTGGCCGAAGTCTTCCGGGGGCTTTCTTCTGTTGACCCATATGGTCCGCATGCCCAGGGCCTTGGGCGCCTGAACGTCCTCAAGGACCGAGTCCCCTATGAACACCGCCTCTTCCGGGCGTATGCCTTCTTTTTCGAGTATGGCAAGATAGAATTCCGGGCGGGGCTTGTATATCCTGAAGCCTTCCGAGGTGTAATATGCGTCCATCTCTATGCCGGCCCCGTCCAGGTTGAGGCGCAGCGGATAGTCGTCTGCGTTGGAGCCCGTCACCACGCGGTATTTTTTGCGAAGGGAGGCTATGGCGTCCTTTGCCTCCGGGTAGGCCACGCGCTTTTCCGAAAGGGCGGAGGTGGCGTTGTAGGCTTCAAGGGGGTCCGCCTTGCAGCCGTAGCGATCGTACAGAAACGCTATGCGCTCCTGAAATACCTGCGCCTCGGTGCGGAAGACCTTGTCGTTAAGCTCCGCATCCTTGTAGTATTCTCCCCAGAGCCTGTGGACCTCTTCCTTTGGAGTCTCCACGCCCGCGCGGCGCATGAATCCCCGCACTATCTCCGCGTTCCTTCCCCGCTCGAAGGCTATTATGGTCCCGTATACGTCAAAAATAAGAGTAGTTATCATACGATGATTATACCATGGAAGAGCGCCGTTCCAAAGCGTTTTGTGGTATAATAGACGCACGGAAAACATATCAGTCAAAAGGAGGACAGACATGAAAAAGAATTTCGGCAAAAAGCCTCTCATATTTCCGCAGCCCGTGCTCATAATAGGGACCTACAACGAGGACGGCACTCCGGACCTTATGAATGCAGCGTGGGGCGCGGTAGGGGACGACCACCAGGTGTTCCTCTGCCTTTCCGGGAACCACAAGACTGTTGAGAACATACTCAGGAACAAGGTGTTCACCGTAAGCCCGGCTACGGAAGATCAGCTGGTGCCCTGCGATTACGTAGGCATAGTCTCCGGCAACGATGTTCCGGACAAGGTGGAAAGATCCGGGCTGCACACCCACAAGGCGGAAAAGATAGACGCCCCGGCGGTGGACGAGCTTCCTCTTTGCATAGAGTGCGAGCTGGATTCCTACGAGGTGGTGCACTGCCATCTCTTCGGAAACATCGTAAACGTCACGGCGGACGAGGGCATCCTTACGGAAGGAAAGGTGGACCCGAAGAAGCTCAGACCCATCATCTACGACATAGAGAACCATCTCTACTGGGGCTTCGGGGAAGCAGCGGGCAAGGCCTTCTCCGCAGGCAAGGCGCTTAAGTAGGAACAGAGAAAAAACAGGCGGAAAAACAGCGCTCCGCCTGTTTTTGTTCTTGCAACGCGAACATATGTTCTGTATAATAACATCCGGAGGGATGTTATGAGAAGGCTGGCCAGCACCATAGATGCGATAGTCGTATTCAGAGGCAGCAGCAAGCCGCTGCCATACAAGTTCAGATACACGGACATAGACGGACAGAGCAGGGAAGTGCTGGTCAGCCGCATCTTTTTGGCTGAAAAGAGCACGGTGGCGGGATCTCCCGTCTACAGCTACGACTGCCAGAGCACCATAGACGGCAGGGAGAGGAGATACCAGCTTAAATACCATCCGGACAAATGCTTCTGGGAGCTTCACAAGATATAAATCGGGCTGCCAAATTTTAGACCGGTAATTTACCTTTTTTTGCTTGACAGAAACCGTTATAAATGCTAATATCTTTCGTGCAGTCGCTTCGGCGGCTTATTGTGGCGGGATGGCTCAGCTGGCTAGAGCACTCGGTTCATACCCGAGGTGTCGTGGGTTCAAGTCCCTCTCCCGCTACCATTTTACGGCCCGGTAGTTCAGTTGGTTAGAATGCCAGCCTGTCACGCTGGAGGTCACCGGTTCGAGCCCGGTTCGGGTCGCCACTTGTTTAATATGGTGGGTGTCGTCAAGCGGTTAAGACCCTGGGTTGTGGCTCCAGTATACGTGAGTTCGAATCTCACCACCCACCCCATAATCTATGCCGCATCATAGGGGTATCGCCAAGCGGTAAGGCAACGGATTCTGATTCCGTCATCCGGGGGTTCAAATCCCTCTACCCCCGCCAATTTTTTAAGGCGACATAGCCAAGTGGTAAGGCGCAGGTCTGCAAAACCTCTACTCCCCGGTTCAAATCCGGGTGTCGCCTCCATTTATCAAAAAAGACTGCGAAAGGCAGTCTTTTTTCTTTGCTTCGGATAAAAAGTGTTCAAGACAATCCCCGTTTTATATGTTATAATGCAGTTTGGTATATAGTGCGGAAAGGAGGGAGCCATGCCGGAAAAGAATGAAGAACTGAAGGACGGGCTGATGGAGAGCATACTCGAAAAGCTCAGAGAAAAACAGTATCAGAGCCTGCGTGCGCTCCTGGATGAGCTCAACCCCGCGGACATAGCAGAAGCCGTGGAAGCGCTCATGGACGACGGGGATATCAACAACGACGACCTCATCCGCATCTACAGGCTGCTGCCCAAGGATCTGGCCGCGGATACATTCGTTGAGCTGAACTCCGACATGCAGGAGACCCTTATCACGGCGCTGTCGGATAAGGAGCTGCGTGCGGTGCTCGACGACATGTATCTGGACGATACCGTAGACGTCATCGAGGAGATGCCTGCGAACGTCGTAAAGCGAATGCTCAAGAATGTAGACGCAGAGACCCGCAGCAACATCAACCAGATACTCAACTATCCCGAGGACTCCGCGGGGTCCATAATGACCATCGAGTACGTGGACCTTCTGCCGGACATGACTGTAAAGGACGCGTTCGATCACATAAGAAAGACAGGCATAGAGAAGGAGACCATCTATACCTGCTACGTGACTGAAAAGAAGAAACTGGTGGGCTTCGTGTCGGTAAGGGACCTGCTCCTGAACCCCTATGAGGCTGTCATCAGAGACATAATGGACGACAACGTCATCTCCGTCCAGACCACGGATGACAAGGAGGAGGTGGCCAACGTCCTCTCCAAGTACGACATGATAGCCGTCCCCGTAGTGGACAGGGAAGGAAGGCTCGTCGGTATCGTAACCGTAGACGACGCTATCGACGTACTTACCGAAGAGGCTACCGAGGATATCGAAAAGATGGCGGCCATCACGCCGTCCGAGCATCCGTACCTCAGGAGCGGCGTAGTCGAGATATGGAAGCAGAGGATACCCTGGCTGCTTCTCCTTATGGTGTCCGCAACGTTTACGGGCATGATAATAACCAGCTTTGAGAAGTCCCTGGCCGCTCAGGTGGCCCTGACGGCATTCATACCGATGCTGATGGACACCGGAGGAAACTCGGGATCGCAGGCAAGCGTCACCATAATCCGCGGACTCTCCCTGGGAGACATAGAGTTCTCGGACATCCTTAAGGTAGTCTGGAAGGAGTTCCGCGTATCCATACTCTGCGGCATCTCGCTTTCTGTTGTGGCCTTCGGAAAGATAATGCTGGTGGATCATCTCCTGATGCACAACGACGACATAACCGCGGTGGTGGCTTTCGTCATATGCGCGGCGCTGGCGCTTACGGTAGTGATTGCAAAGCTCGTGGGCTGCACGCTTCCGCTTCTTGCCAAGAAGGTGGGCTTCGACCCCGCCGTAATGGCGTCGCCCTTCATAACCACCATAGTGGACGCGCTCTCGCTCATGATATACATGAACCTGGCGAGCCTGGTACTCGGCATATGAGCACATCAACAGAGATAAAGAACGGAAGGGTCGTAAGGACCTTTACCGGAAGAACGGAATACATAAACGAGGACAGGGCTTACGAGCTCCTAAGAGGCACGGGGCTTGCTCCCAAGCTTCTGTACTCCTTCGATAACTGCATAGAATATCAGATCCCGGAAGGGGAGACCTTATGGGACAGGATACAGGACGCAAAGGGAGATGCCGCTGAGCTTTCAAGGCTCTTTGGTCTCTGGGCGGACTGGTATAACGCCTTCAGGAAGAAGACCGGCTTCTGCCTGGGCGGAGCGGACCTTAAGGATTTCATCCTGACGGGAGACGGTCTTGTCTGCACGGACTTTCAGCAGTGCAAGAAGGGATACGCGGAGTGCGATATAGCTGCCGCTGTTGCGCAACTGTGCCTGGAGCCTCATGCCTTCGATCCTTCCGGCGCTGCTCTTGCAAGGGCTCTAATGAAGGTGGCCGCGGGCAGGCTGGAATACAGCCCGGAGATCCTCGCCAACCACATAAGGGCATCCATAAAAGAAAAGTGCAGGGCGGCAGGCATAAAGGCCGACCCCACAAAGACGGAATACATATGCACCTTCAGCACCATGGCACTCCTGACGCTCGAAGGCGGGCGCCACAGGGCAGCGGACATAGAGGGAGCTCTTGCGGACGTGCCCGAAAAGGCTAACTGCAGCGCGGACGGAGACCTCTGCGGAAGGCTGGCGGAGAGCCTGGAAAAGATAGATCAGCCCTGGACATTCGTGCTGTCTACGCACATGCCGGCGCTCCCGCCCATACTCATCCGCGCCATGATATGCGCGGACAAGGAGGGCTTCGAGGCCGTGGCCGTGGAGTCCGAGGGAAAGCTAAGGGACTTTCCGATGCTTCTGAGGACGGAGAACGCCCGCTACGACATGGAGCTTGCGGCAAAGAACGGCGTGCAGTCCGCGGCGCAGGCGCTTAAGCACAGGCCTGTAAGGATAATAAGGCTCGAAGACCTCGAAGGTCATAAGAGATAGGTCGTTTATAAATAACATTCAATATAAAAGGAGGTCAACTTAATGGCGATTCGTGAGTGTGCGTTAAAGAACCCGTATTTCGCAAAGCTCTTCGATGTTTACCGGAACAGGGACGCCGCCGCTCTTGCATTCAAGGCAAAAGGCGGAAAGGTCCTTGCAAAACTGGGCTTCGATGTGCCGGACGAACTGGTCCTTGCGGCAGGGCTGATGCCCGTGCAGGTGTATGCCGATCCTGACAAGGAGCTGGTGTATACCAACAAGATCCTGGAGTACGCTTTCGACCCAATGGTCAGAAAGCAGTTCGAGAAGATGGTAGACGGTACCTATAAGGATCTTGCGGACTACCTTGTCGTATCCAACTCCACAGATGTTCTCATCAGAGTATTCCTGTACCTGAGAGAGCTCATCCGTTCGGAACCCGAGATGCCCGTTCCCCCGACAGCCTTCATAGACTGGCTGTTCACGAGGAACAGGATGCACCAGGAGAGGAACGAGCTGACCATAAACATCTTCAAGGCTCAGCTCGAGGACTGGACCGGAAAGAAGATCACGGACGAAGAGATAGTCGACGCCGCAAAGATCTGCAACGAGAACCGCGCCGCTCTGAGAAAGATAGGCGAGCTCAGGCACGCAGAGCAGGTCCGCGTAAACGGCACCGAGGCTCTTGTCATAATAGGCTCCGGCTTCTTCATGGACAAGAAGGAGCACACGGATCTTGTCAACAAGCTGGCCGAAGACGCCGCCTCCTGGCCCGTTATCACAGGCAAGAGGGTATTCGTAACAGGCAGCGTCCACGAGGATCTTAAGGTCTACTCCATGATAGAGGACGCAGGCGCCGTGGTAGTAGCGGAAGACCACGACTGGGGCGACCGCAGCTACGAGCGCGATTACAACATGGATTATCCGGTTGTCAGAGCGATAGTGGACCGCTACATGCTCAGGAGCTTCTCCAGCAAGAAGGCGTTCGTTTCCCAGAGAGTGGAGACCCTCAACAACAGCGTAGCGGCAGCCAAGGCCGACGCGGTGGTGTTCTACACCAACATCTACGAGGACTCCGCCAGCTGGGATTACCCGAGCCAGAAGAAGAGCCTCGACGAGCAGGGCATCAGGAACATCTGCTTCGCCAAGATGCAGTACCCCGCGCAGAACAACGATGGCCTTGCTGACAGCATAGCCGAGTTTTTCAGAGGATAGGAGGACTTAGTCATGGAAGAGATCAAAAAGGAAATGCCGAAGGCCAGCCCGTCCGGTGCAGTGAAAAAGCTCAAGGCTACCGCTGAGGCGAGCGCCTATCAGAAGGAATGGTTCCAGGGCCTCAAGGCAAGAGTAGAGGCCGGAGAAGATTTCGGATACCTCAACGCCGACGTGCCCATGGAGGTGCTCAAGGCAATGGATATCCCGTTCGTCGTCAATCAGTGGTGGGCTGCCATCTGCGGTGCCAAGAGGATGACGAAGAAGTATTTCGGGCTCTTAAGAGACGCCGGCTACAGAGACGATCTCTGCAGCTACTGCGCTACAGCTTTTGCCGAGAGCCTCGATCCGGACGACCACGCTTACGACGCCGAGGGCAAGCCGCTCGGACCGTGGGGAGGTCTGCCGGACCCGACGATAGCCATCACAAGGCTCACCTGCGACTGCCAGAGCAAGATATTCGAGCTCTTCGCGAAGAACCACGGAGCGGACTTCTACGCAATGGAGAACACCGTTGCAAGGACCTTCCCGCTCAACTGGTGGGACTACGCCACCGACAAGTGGGAGGAGCTCTACGATAAGGACCGCCTGGATGCCGCCGTGGAAGAGCTCAAGGAACTCATCCGCTACCTGGAGATGAAGACCGGAAAGATGTTCGACATCAACAAGCTGCAGGTGGTAATGGACAACATCAACAGGCAGGAGACCTGGTACGGAAAGATCAGAGACCTGATCGCGGATTCCCACCCGGCCCCCGTAACAGTAGTAGATACCATCAACGCCGTAATGCCCGCACAGTGGCAGCGCGGAAGCGAGTGGGCAGCGGACCACGCCGAAAGACTGTACTACGAGATCAAGGAGCTCGCGGACAGGGGCGATGTAGCCGTACCCAACGAGAAGTACCGTCTGATGTGGCTGGGCCGCGGACTCTGGCACGACTTCCCGTTCTATCAGAACTTCGAGAAGAAGTACGGAGCGGTATTCGTCTGGAGCATGTACCTTGCAATGGGCGCGGATGCCTACAGGCGCTACAACGTGGAGGCGGATCCCTTAAGGGCTCTTGCCGCCAGATACATAGGAATGGAGGACTTCCTCCACATGCCGCCGTGGAACGCTCAGTGGTTCCTGCAGCAGGCAAAGAGAAACGAGATCGACGGCGTCGTATACATGGTGCCGGAGAACTGCATGCAGGCAGTGGAAGGCTCGTACTTCATCAAAAAGACGCTTGAAGATGCCGGGATCCCGGTACTGGCGTTCAATGCAGACCCGGTAGACCCCAGAAAGTGGAACAGGGATACCATGACGGGCCTGGTAGAAGATTTTATTGAGAACCGCGTAATGAAGAAGGAGAAGTAAACCATGGGACACGGACCACTCACAGGATATAAGATCCTGGATCTCACTCAGTTTGAAGCAGGCACCGTCTGCACGATGAACCTCGCATGGCTCGGCGCCGAGGTCTGGAAGGTAGAAAGACCCGGCAGAGGCGAGCTCGGACGCCACAGCGGACTTCATCCCAACGACGACACCTACGGATTCCTTGCTCTTAACATGAACAAGAAGTCCATCACCTGCAACATGAAGGCCCCCGAGGGCATAGCTCTCATCAAGAAGCTGCTCGAAAAGGCAGACGTCATCGTAGAGAACATGGGCCCCGGCTCCATGGAGCGCCTTGGACTTTCCTACGAGGAATGCAAGGCCATCAAGCCTGACATCATCTACGCTTCCATAAAGGGCTTCGCCAAGGGCAGCAGATTCGAGGAGTTCCCAGCGTTCGACCCGATAGCTACCCACACCGGCGGATTCTGCGCAGTCACCGGTCTTCCGGATCAGCCGATCAAGTCCGGCGCCTCTGTCGCGGACTCCGGCTCCGGCATCCAGATGGCGATGTCCATTATAGCCGCTCTTCTCCAGAAGGAGAGGGAAGGCGTAGGCCAGAGGATAGACCTTGCTATGCAGGACTACATCATCGGTCTTTGCCGCAGCGGCTGGGAACCCTACTACGACAGCGGCAAGCCGCCCAGAAGGGTAGGAAACGGAATGCCTCTTGAGGACGTAGCTCCCTCCGAGACCTTCGCCTGCAAGCCCTTCGGCCCCAATGACTACTGCCACGTCTACACCTCCAGAGCTCCCGGATCCACCCAGTGGGACAACCTCTGCCACGCCATGGACATGGACTGGATGCTTAAGGACGAGCGCTTCGCCACTCCGCACACACGCTTTGAGCACAGGGAAGAGCTCTACAAGATAATGGCCGGATGGTTCGCCGAAAGGACCAAGGAAGAAGCCATGATGATCCTCGGCAAGGCGGACGTTCCCGCAGGCGCCGTACTGGACATAGACGACTTCCGTAATGATCCACAGTACAAGGAGCTCGGAATGGTCATCGAAGTGGACCACTACGAGAAGGGCAAGATGGAGTTCGCGGGCTTTGCTTCCAAGATGTCCGCAGTCACCATCGACTATGAGGCTTCCCCGGCTCTGGGCAACGCCAACAAGGAAGTATACGGCGGAGTTCTCGGACTTTCAGATGATGAAATAAAAGAACTTGTGGAAAAGCGCGTAATATAATATAATTATTCAGTCGTACAATATCGCTTATAATTAATGGTATTTCTATAGAACAAGGAGAAAGAAGTTATGATTTTAAACCAGAAGTACGAAACGCTCCGGAAGCTATACCGCCAGTTCGCTGAGACAGAATTCACCAAGGAGATCATGGATGAACTCATGGAGACCGGTGAATTCAACTGGGAGATCAACGCAAAGATGGCCAAGTATGGTTTCTTCGGTGTAAAGACACCTAAGGCGTACGGCGGCGCAGGCGGAGACTACATCGACTACGCTCTGATGGTAGAGGAATTTGCCCGCGTAAGCCCGGTCCTTTCCCTTTACGCCAACACACCCAACTCCCTCGGCTCCGGCCCGATACTCATCGGCGGTACCGAAGAGCAGAAGAAGAAGTACATCACCCCTGTCGCCAAGGGCGAGAAGATGATGGTATTCGCTCTTACAGAGCCGGGTGCCGGTTCTGACGCCGGTGGAACTACGACCACCGCTATCCTGGACGGAGACGAGTATGTTGTTAACGGCCGTAAGTGCTTCATCTCCGGCGCTCCGATGGCAGATTGGTGCCTTACCTTCGTAAAGACCGATCCCAGCCAGAAGGGAAGCCGCGGAATATCCCTCCTCGTTGTCGACATGCACCTGCCCGGAGTTTCCGTAGGCGCTCACGAGAACAAGATGGGTATCATGGGCTACCCGACCTCCGACGTAGTATTCGAGGACGTACGCGTTCCGAAGGACTGCCTCATCGGTAAGGTAGACAAGGGATTCCCCCTCGCAATGGCTACACTGGACGGCGGACGTCTGGGCGTTGCTGCTCAGTCCCTCGGTATCGCTCAGGGCGCTTTCGAAGAGGCTGTCAAGTACGCTAAGGAAAGAAAGCAGTTCGGAAGAAGACTGGCAGACTTCCAGGCTATCAGCTTCATGATCGCCGAGATGGCTACCAAGATCGCTGCTACCAGAGAGCTCGTATATCACGCTGCAGAGCTGAAGAACGTCAACGATCCCGAAGCCAGCAAGATGTGCTCAATGGCTAAGCTCTTCGCTTCCGAGGCGGCTAACGACGTAGCTGCCAAGGCAGTTCAGATCCACGGCGGATACGGTTACATCAGGGAGTACAAGGTAGAGAACTTCTACAGAGACGCCCGCATCACCACCATCTACGAAGGAACCTCCGAGGT
>JAFRZB010000003.1 GCA_017442785.1 Bacillota bacterium | reverse complement strand
ATAGATTTGGTTGACTCATGATTGTTGAATCGTCGCCTGACAGCCTCCATTTTTGTTTCGAAAGAATGCTTACGCATAGAAAAACCTCCCAAATAAACAGTTGTGGTTTTTTAACTGTCTACCTGGGAGGTAGCATATCATCGATGATCCGCGCCGGGGCTATATATTGTCCTTTTTACTTGTAGGAATCGTACAGCTTCTTAAAGGCTCCCATGGAGCGCTCTATCATCTCGGGCTTTACGCAGTAGGCAAGCCTTACGTAGCCCGGGCAGCCGAAGCCCGCTCCGTCCACCACCAGGATGTCCAGATCCTTGCAGCGCTGGCAGAACTCCGCGGAATCTCCACCCATCGCCTTTACGAATAGGTAGAACGCGCCCTGGGGCATTACGCACTCAAAGCCTATCTTTGTAAGGCCTCCGTACAGAAGGTCCCTGTTCCTCTTGTATTCGCTTATGTCCGAAACTGCTCCAACGATCTTTCCGAGCGTCCTCTGCAGAATGCTTGGAGCGCAGATGTAGCCCATGCTCCTTCCTGCTCCGCAGACCGCAAGGTATACCCTCTGGCTGTCCTCCATCTCGTCCGGCACCAGAGCGTAGCCGAAGCGCTCTCCTGGTATGGACAGGGACTTGCTGAAGGAGTAGCAGACTATGGTGTTCTTATAGTACTTAGTTACGAAAGGTATCTTAAGTCCGTCGTAGACTATCTCCCTGTAGGGCTCGTCGCTTATAAGGACTATGGCGTTTCCGTACTCCTTGGACTTCTTTTCAAGAAGCGCCGCCAGAGCCTTGATGGTCTCCTCGGAATACACTATGCCCGCGGGGTTGTTGGGCGAGTTGATTATTATCGCCCTGGTCCTCGGGTTGATCGCCTCCTCCAGAGCCTTAAAGTCTATCTGGAAGTTGACTGTATCCGGCGGCACCACTACGAACTTTCCGCCGGAATTTTCCGTAAACACGCCGTACTCGGGGAAGTAAGGCGCTATGCCTATCACCTCGTTGCACTCCGGCACCAGTATGGCGCCCAGAGAAATGGCTATGGCAGCCGTAGCTCCGCAGGTAAGGTAGAAGTTGTCCTTGTGGAAGTGCGTGCCGAAACGGCTGTTGAGCTCTTCGGCTATGGCCTGCCTTACGGATGCGTCTCCCTGCGCGGAGGTGTAGCCGTGGACGTCTATTGGAGGCTCGTTTTCGAGTATCTCCTCCATGGTCCTGTTCAGCACCTCGGGGGGCACCACGGCCGGGTTTCCTATGCTGAAATCGTAAATGTTCTCGCGTCCGACCACCTCTGCGCGGCTCTTTCCGTACTCGAAGGTCTCGCGTATGACGTTCCTGGCGTTGCCCAGGCGGAACATCCTTGCGTCTATAAGCATCTCTTTTCTCCTACTTCTTCTTGTTTACCCAGTTTACGGGCTCTTCCCCTGCCTCCACCTTGAAGATGTTGCTCCAAATGGTGCGGTAGGCCTTACGGAACATGTTGATGGTAACGCCTGCTATGTGCGGGGTGATTATGACCTTGTCCGCTATCTCCTGCGGTATGGACAGCCACGGATTATCCGCAAGCACGGGTTCAGGAGCTATGGTATCGAACGCGGCTCCGGCAAGCTTTCCTATGCTGAGCGCCTCTATTACGTCCTCGTTGACCATAAGCTCGCCCCTTGCGGTATTGATGAAGAAGGATCCCTTCTTCATCTTGGATAGGAACTCCTTGTTTACCATGTTCTCCGTGGACGGAAGCACAGGAACATGCAGGCTTATGATGTCGCAGTTCGCAATGAGCTCTTCCTTCTCGATGTATGTGACGTTGTACTTTTCTTCTATCTCCTTTGACGGGCGGAAGAGGTCGTTGTAGTAGACCTTGGTCCCGAAGGGCTGGATCATCCTGGCCAGCTCCTTGGCTATGTCCCCGAAGCCGATAAGGCCGAGGCTGTAGTCGGAGAGCTCCTTGATGCCCTCTTTTATCATGCTGGTCTTTGTCTCTATCTGCCTGCCGTACATTACTGCCTTGTACGCGGGGTAGATGCTCTTGGTAAGGGCCATTATCAGGGTAAGGGTGTGCTCGGCTACCGATACGGCGTTGGCGCCCTTGTTGCTGCATACTATTATGCCCCTCTCGGCTGCAGCGGCAGTATCTATCTTGTTTATGGATACGCCCTCGGAATGTATGAGCTTGAGCTTGGGCATGGCGTCCATGTGCTCGGCCGTAAACAGCGAGATGGCGTCTATTACGGCGTATTCCGCGTCCGCTGCCTTTGCGGCAAGGTCCGCCGGGCTGGCGTCCGCCGCTACGGGGATAAGCTCCGCGCCCTTGGTATCTATGTCATATCCGAACTTGGTCTGCCTTGTTTCAGTTCCCATTAGAACGACTTTCATGTTCTTCCTCCTGTCTTTACCGAAACTAAATGAATATATTGTGTATATTATAATTTCTTTTCCGCCTCCGGCGCAACAATAAATATTTATTCTTTACTTATTTATGCATAGAGTCTGTTATAATATTGTTAATGAGAAAAAATGTTTCAGGAGGGACGTTATGACTGATTATGAACTTCAGATGACCAGGATAAAGAAACTGGAGGTACAGCCCGGGATCGAGATCGGCTACGAGGAGCTCGGCACGGGCGACAAGTACGTTCTGTGCACCCAGATGGGCTTTAACGAGCAGTTCTACGCGAGAAAGTTCGCGGACCACGGATACCACGTGTTCCTGCTGTGGAACAGAGGCTCCGGCCCGTCATCTCCCGCAACGGAAGACTTCGGCCCCGGCTGGTACGATGTCTGGGCGGACGACGTCATTAGCTTTGCCGACAAGAAGGGCATAGACAAGTTCGTATACACCGGAAACAGCCACGGCGCAGGAACGGGATGGCACCTGCTTCTCAGACATCAGGAGCGGGTAACGGCCTTCATAGCCTTCGTGCCCGGCCCCCACAACATAGAAGAAGGCTCCAGCAACTTAAGGGAGATAGCCAGCAAGCATCCGGAGATCAACTTCCTCAGCGACAACTGGAAGGATCCGGCGATACTCAAGCGCCGCGCAGGCTACGCCGAATACGGCGAGGAGTGCCGCAGGCATCAGCTTGAGATGAACTACGGACGGCCCCTTAAGAAGCTCGGCACGGAGGAGAAGCTGAAGGAAGCGCTCTCCACCATTAAGACCCCCACCCTCATAGTAGGAGGCATGGAGGACATGATAAGCAGGCCGGACCTTATGCTGCGCTCCGCAAAGGCCCTCCCCAACTGCAAGCTCATAATATACAGCGGCCTGGGCCATTCCGGCCCCGCACAGGACATAACGGAAGACACTGTTCCGGAATGCCTCTTCTTCCTAAAGAACGTGGAGGAGAACCCCGGAAAGGTTTACGCAAAGGTTCTGGAGGACTAGAATGAAGATCTGCATCTACGAAGCGCGCGCGGACGAGCTTAAGGATTTTGAAAACATAGGAAAGGCGCTGGGCCTTGAGCTTAAGCTCCATAAGGAGATACCCTCTCTTGAGACGGCAGGCCTTGCCGCGGGCTGCGACGGAGCCGCGATGCTGGGCCAGGGAAAGATAGACTCTCCCCTGCTGGACGCCTGGAAGGCAATGGGACTTAAGGCAATAGCCACCCGCACCGTAGGCTACGACCACATGGACATACAGCACGCAAAGGACATAGGCCTCATGGTCTGCAACAGCGACTACCCGCCCACGGGCGTGGCCGAATACACCGTAATGATGATGCTCCTGGTGCTGAGGAACTACAAGCCCGCCCTCTGGCGCGGCCAGGTGAACGACTTCTCGCTGGCCGGCCTTCAGGGAAGAGAGATCAACAACCTTACAATAGGCGTAATAGGCACCGGAAGGATAGGCTTCTCTGTCATAAAGGCCTTAAGCGGCTTCGGAGGAAAGCTCCTGGCTTACGACCCCCACCCCAATGATAAGGTCCGTCAGTATGCCGAATACGTGGAATTTGACGAGCTTATTGCAAGGAGCGACGTCATAACCCTCCACCTGCACCTGACTCCGCAGACCCGCCACATGATAAACAGGGACGTCATTGCTAAGATGAAGGACGGCATAGTGCTCATAAACTGCTCAAGGGGCGAGCTTATGGACATGGACGCCCTGATAGAAGGGATCGAGAGCAAGAAAATAGGCGGCCTGGGCCTTGATACCGTTGAGGGCGAGACAGGCATAATACACGCAGACCACCGCACCGACATACTCAAGAACAAGGACTACGCCTACCTTAAGCAGTTCCCCAATGTGGTAATGACGCCGCACATGGCTTTCTACACGGACGTTGCCGTTACAGGCATGGTACAGAGCTCTCTTGAAGGCATAAAGAGCATGATAGAGACCGGGAACTTCCGGACCAGACTCGTATAGCGAAAGGAAACTCACGCAATGAGAAGACTTCTGAAAGTAATACTCAGCATTATCATAGTAATAGTACTTATAGCCGCCCTTTATTTCGCCTACGTTTTCATAGCCTACCACAGGATAGGAGACGGTCCGGTGACTGTCCAGGGAAAGGGAGAGGGCGAGCTCTCCGCAGGCAAAGAGTACAAGATAGTGTCCTGGAACATAGGCTTCGGCGCCTACGAGGACGACTACGGCTTCTTCATGGACGGAGGCACACAGAGCTGGGCATGGTCCAAGGAACGCCTGGACGCCAACCTTAAGAACATAGCTGCCAAGCTCTCCGAGCAGGCCGCGGACCTTTACCTTATCCAGGAGGTGGACATAGACGCCACGAGGAGCTACCATTTCGACGAGAGGATATACCTTACGGACGTCCTTACAGACAGCAGCTTCATCTTTGCGCAGAACTACGATTCGCCCTTCCTGATGTACCCCATAACCCAGCCTCACGGAGCAAGCAAGGCAGGCCTTATGACCTTCTCCAAGGCAGACATCAACAGCGCGGAGAGAGTGGAGCTTCCCATAGAGGAATCTCTTATGAAGCTCCTGGATCTGGACCGCTGCTACAGCAAGAGCCGCATTCCGGTAAGCGGAGGAAAGGAACTGGTGCTCTACAACTTCCACCTGTCCGCATATACCTCCGACGGAACCATAGCAAACAAGCAGCTTCAGATACTGCTGGACGACATCCAGGCTGAATACAACAAGGGCAACTACTGCATAGCAGGAGGAGACTTCAACAAGGACATCTTAGGAGACTCCTCAAAATACTTCGGAAAGTCCGACATAGAGTACACCTGGGCACAGCCCATCCCGGAGGAAGTCCTGGCAGGATACAAGGCTAAGCTGGTGGCTCCGTTCAACGAAGCTTCTCCCGTGCCCTCCTGCCGCAACGCGGACGGACCCTACCACAAGGGGCAGTACGTGCTCACCATTGACGGCTTCCTTGTGACGGACAACATCAAGGTGAACAGATCCGACGTAATAGACACTCAGTTCAAGTACTCCGACCACAACCCCGTGGACATGACCTTCGTTCTTAAGTAGGCATATGGACAGCTTTGAGCTTATAGCTACAGCGACCTTCGGGCTGGAGGCCGTGGTAAAGAGGGAGATAGAGGCCCTGGGCTACCGCATAACGGACTCCAGGAACGGAAGGCTCACCTACGAGGGAGACCTGCGCGCCATCGTGCGCTCAAACCTCTGGCTGCGCTGCGCGGACAGAGTATATGTTAAGTTGGGAGAATTCACCGCAAAGACCTTCGAGGAGCTCTTTCAGGCTGCAAAAGCCCTTCCATGGGAGGAGTGGCTGCCGGAGAACGCGCACTTTTCGGTCACGGGAAGCTCCGCAAGATCCATCCTGCACAGCGTGCCTGCCTGCCAGTCTATAATTGAAAAGGCCATTGTTACAAGGCTCGGGGCGCACTACGGCGTAGAGCGCTTTAAGAAGAACGGTCCGGTCTATGCAGTAAGGTTCATGGCGCAAAAGGACGAGTTCGTCCTGATGATAAACACCAGCGGGCCGGGTCTGCACGACCGCGGCTACCGCGTTAAAGACGTCCCCGCCCCCATTAAGGAGACCATGGCAGCCGCCATGGTGAGCCTCTCCTTCTTTAAGCGGGGAAGGCTGCTGCTTGATCCCTTCTGCGGCTCCGGGACCATAGCCATAGAGGCCGCAATGATGGCGAGAAACATCGCTCCCGGCCTTTCCAGGCGCTTCGACTGCAGCTTCTGGGAGCAGATCCCGCAGGAACTATGGAAGGAAGAGAAGGCGCTCGCGTACAGGGCGATAGACCAGGACGCCGGATTTAAGATAGTCGCTTCCGACATAGACGCGCGGGCCATAAAGGCGGCCAAAAGAAACGCCGAGGAGGCCGGCGTGGACGACTGCATAGACTTTAAAGTGCTGGACGTTCGGGAGCTTAAAGGCTCCGCGGGAAAGCTTCTCGGACGCGGATCTTCCGCTCCGGGAATTGATGCCGGGCGCGGCGTTATAATAGCAAACCCACCCTACGGCATACGCATAGGGGAGTCCGAGGACCTTCCGGGCATATACGCGGCGCTTCGAAGCTGGCTTGAGGAGCATCCCGCCTGGTCCCTCTTCCTCATAACCTCCGACAAGAGCGTCGAGGAGGCCATGGGACGCCCCGCGGACAGACGGCGCAAGCTCTACAACGGAGACCTTGAGGTCTGCTACTACCAGTATTACGGAAAATAAAAACGAAGGATAATAAAGATCCCCGGACTCATCGTCCGGGGATCTTTTCATTCAAGCCGTATGGCTCTTATTATTTAGCTGCTCTGCGCTTTCTGTCCATGAGCAGGACGCCTATGAGGCTGAACGCGGAGATGACGAGCAGTGAGGTCCACTGCAGTATCAGGCTGTTGTCTCCGGTATCCGGGATCTCGGGATCTGCCTCCCACTGAGCGGTGAAGGTATGGTCCTCAGTCACGGTATACTTGTCGCCCGGCTGATAGCTGGAGCCTTCCCAGCGGAGGAAGGTGTAGCCCTCTCTGGTCGGAGCCTCGTGGATGGAGATGACTGTGCCGCCGGGGTATACCTCAAGGATATCGTCGGTCTTTCCGCCGAACTCGCCGCCGTTGAGCTTGTAGGTGATGGTGTACTCTTTGGGAGCGTTCACCTTGTTGGTTACTGTGAGTCCGTCGACTGTGGTCTCATAACCCTCGACAGCTTCCTCTGTAACGGTATACTCGATCTCCTTGCCGTCCTCGTACTTCGGCAGTCCGGGGAAGGTGTACTTCCATCCGTCAGCCTTGGTGACGCTCTTGGAATCTACCTTCTCGCCGTTTGCAAGGAGGTTGATGGTGACGCTCTCAGGACGGAGCCCGCGCTCGTCGTCGTTGTCGACCCAGACCTTCTCTACGGTGATGTCTGTCTTCTCTGCCTCGTGAGTGTTGGTGATCACGAAGCCTTCTGCTGCGGTGCCGGAGGTCTCTGTCTCATAGCCTTCGGTCTCGCCGACTTCCTTGACAGAGTAGACTATCTCCTCACCTGCGGCATACTTGTCCAGGCCTGTCCAGGTGTAGGCCCACTTCTCAGCTTCGGTAAGCTCGGCAGGATCGCCTACTGCTTCCTCGCCTGCGTACAGCTGGACCTTAACGCTCTCGGGACGCTTGCCGTCCTGGTCGTCGTTGTCTTCCCAGGTCTTCGTAACAGCTATGTCGATCTTCTCGGTCTCGTGGGTGTTGGTGATCACAAAGCCTTCTGCTGCGGTGCCGGAGGTCTCTGTCTCATAGCCTTCGGTCTCGCCGACCTCCTTGACGGAGTAGACTATCTCCTCACCTGCGGCATACTTATCCAGCCCTGTCCAGGTGTAGGCCCACTTTTCAGCCTCGGTAAGCTCGGCAGGATCGCCTACTGCTTCCTCGCCTGCGTACAGCTGGACCTTAACGCTCTCAGGACGGATGCCGTCCTGATCATCGCTGTCTTCCCAGACCTTCGTAACGGCTATGTCGATCTTCTCGGGCGAGTGAGTGTTGGTGATGGTGAAGCCTTTAGCTGCGGATCCGGCAGAACCTGCTTCATAGCCTTCGGTCTCGCCGACCTCCTTGACGGAGTAGACTATCTCCTCACCTGCGGCATACTTATCCAGCCCTGTCCAGGTGTAGGTCCACTTTTCAGCCTCGGTAAGCTCGGCAGGATCGCCTACTGCTTCTTCGCCTGCATACAGCTGGACCTTGACGCTCTCGGGACGGATGCCGTCCTGGTCATCGCTGTCTTCCCAGGTCTTCGTAACAGCTATGTCGATCTTCTCGGGCGCGTGGGTGTTGGTGATGGTGAAGCCTCCGGCTACGGTGGCGGTGATGCCTGCAGAGTAGTTTTCAACAGCATCTTCTGTCAGTGAATAAGTGATGCTCTGCATCTTGCCGTCAACGATCTTGCTGTCCGGCATGCCCTCGAAGGTGAATGTCCACTGAGTCCTTTCGGAGATCGTAGCGGAAGCAGCCTTTTCGTTTCCGTCCATCAGGTTCACACTGATGCTTCCGGGACGCTTGCCGTCCTGATCGTCAGCGTCTTCCCAGGTCTTCGACACGGGTATGTCTATGAGCTTGATGTATGAGACCTTCGGCACTTCGAAAGTATAGGAACCGTCTCTCTTGCCGTCTGTGGACTTGTAGTCCAGGACCGCGGATACGTTGGTATCGTAGAATCCGCTCTCAGCATCCTCATCGATGATCAGATCGTAGGAGAGCGCTATCGGGTTCACGTTCTCGATCGGAACGTTGATGGTCCAGGTGATGGTCTTCTTGCTCTCATCGTAGGAAACTTCGTACGGATACTTTCCTTCGACCGATTCGCCGAAATACCACTTGCCGTCCTCGTAGGTGACGTCAAGAGCTTCACCGGTAAGGGTCATGCGGAATGCGTTCTCGTTGTCCGCGTTCTTAAGAGTGAAATCATCGGTGATCTTATCGGTAACGACACCGGTGGATACCATGTAGCGGATGGAGTTGTCGATGCCCTTGAAGAGCTCCTGGACCTGGGTCGCGTCATCTTTGCTCGCGCTGTAATCGCTGTTCGCTCTGAGCCACGCCTTGAAAGGTCCGACGAGCTCAAGGCCGCCGCCGGTGCTGCTGTCGTATGTTATGACAGCCTGGTTATACTTTTCGCCCATCTCTGTCCAGAGATGTCCTGCCTTGTAGATACCCTTCTGAAGGTTATCTACATGGTACTGATAGTAATCCGGGTTGACGTTTTCCGTGTCAAATGTATAGGTACCGTCTTCGTTCTTGATCACTTCGAAGGGGTTTGCTTCCATATACTTGATCCCTGCCCAGGTCTCATTGGGGGTGAACTCGAACCAGTAGCGGTAGTGATCGTGATATCCGTATTCCGATCCGCCCTGTCCGAAAAGCGCTTCTCCGTTCGTGGTCTCGTGCTTTACGACAGTGCCGTCAGGCTGTCCGGCTTCCCATGTGTCGCCATAGGCATAGAAGCAGTGCTGATCATATTCGGTCACACCGGTGAGCTCCGGATTAGTCGAGTTGTAAAGATCTTCATAAGTGGGGAACCAGACGATGTTGCTCTTTCCTGTCTTATCGAGCACATCGACTGAATAGCTCATCTTATTGTAGCCCATGACCTGGCTCAGAGACGGCTTGCCGCTGCTGGCCAGCTGATACTTATTGCTGGTATAGTACTGCGAATAGATGGTCATGGACTCGTGGTCCTCATTGGCCCACATATAGCCTTTTCCATCAGTAAAGAGCACTACATACTTGTGGCTGTCATCGACCTCGGAATCTTCCTCGAGCCACATGTTGGCCATGTCGAGTCCGACATGCGGTCCGGATCCGCGTCCGAACTGGTTCCTGAAAGCGTCCTTGGTCATGTCCTCAGAGAGTTTGAAGACTTTGCTGAAGAGATCCTTTGTCTCCTCATTGTATACAGTGAGCTTGCTGTGAGCACCTTCGGATACATACTCGATGGCGTCGTTGGCACTTCCGGTGAACAGTACCACACCGATCTTAAGTGTGACCTTCGGATTGTTTTTAACGATGCTCTCGAAGAGCTCAGTTGCAGACTGTATGAACTGTGATCCGAGATCGGTAGAAGTCGAACTGTCGGTGACGAATACTATGTCGATCTCGTTCTGGTACTCTGCTGAAGGCAGCGAGAGCGTGACTGTCGTCTCGCGGTTTGCGCTGTCCAATTCTGTCGGGTCTGCCTTCTTGGACCCGTTGACATCAAAGCTCTGCTCGTCTGCTGCGAAGGCGAGCTTTCCGACCGGGAAAACGCTCAGCAGCATGACGATCGCAAGCAGGATGCCAAGAATTCTGTTTTTCCTCAAAATAGTCCCCTCTTTATAAAAATCATTTTTATAAATATATTTCTTTATACATTATAGTTGAAAAAATGTCAAGTCGTGACGAAAAATTTGGAGCACAATGAAAATAATCCATCGCCGGCCTTTTCGCCCAAAAACGTCATATCCCCCTGGACGTTTGCCCTGGGGGATATCATTCTTTACCTGAAGTATTCCTTCGCTGCAGCGAAGAGCTTTATGTCGTAGTCTCCGGGAACGTTCCTGTAGAGGCCCTTGCCGACACGCTCCGAGTGGCCCATCTTTCCGAGCACCCTTCCGTCCGGGCTGGTGATGCCTTCGATCGCCATCACCGATCCGTTGGGGTTGAAGCGCACGTCAGCGCTGGCCATGCCGTCGAGATCCACGTACTGAGTAGCGACCTGACCATTCTCGATGAGTTTTCTGAGCTCCTCGTCGCCTGCTATGAAGCGTCCCTCGCCGTGGGAGATGGGCACGCTGTAGATCTCGCCCGGCTTTGTGAGTGCCAGCCACGGAGATTTGTTGCTCGCGATGCGGGTGCGGACTATGCGCGACTGATGCCTTGCTATGATGTTGAATGTGAGCGTCGGGCTGTCCGCGTCGGTATCGACGATCTTTCCGTAGGGAACCAGACCGAGCTTTACAAGCGCCTGGAAGCCGTTGCATATTCCGAGCATCAGTCCGTCACGCCTTTCGAGCAGCTCCGTGACCTGCTCTTTTACAGCGCCGTTCCTGAAGAACGCTGTAATGAACTTGGCGCTGCCTTCCGGCTCGTCTCCGCCGGAGAATCCGCCGGGTATGAATATTATCTGGGACTGGGAGGCCGCCTTTGCGAACTCGTCTACGCTTCTTGAAACGTCGTCGGAGCTGAGGTTCCTTATGACCATGATCTGCGGATCAAGACCTGCGGCCGCGGCAGCCTTGGCGCTGTCGTACTCGCAGTTGGTGCCGGGGAAGACCGGTATAAGGAGCTTCGGCTTTGCTGTCTTTACGGCAGGAGACGCCCAGGCGTCTGCTTCAAAGCTGATGTTCTCCACCTTGCCTATCTCCTGCTTTATGTTGCAGCTGTATATGCCCTCGAGCTTGTTCTCGTAGGCCGCGGTTATGATGTCCACGCCTACCTCTTCCTCTCCGAGGGAGATCTTTCCGTCGTCAGTGGTCCTTCCGAGGAAGCCCACGCTCACGCCTTCGGGGATCTGATCCTGGGAGAATATGCCGTCCGGCGCCTCTCCGAGCTCTACTATGAAGCTGCCGTAGTCGTAGTTGAACAGCCTGGTGTCCACGGCGGCAAGGCCGTCGTCGAACTTAAATCCGAAGCCGTTTCCTATGCACATCTTGAATATCGCCTCCGCAGTGCCGCCCATGCCGGGTGTATAGCAGGCCAGGACCGCGCCGCTCCTCTGGAGCATGGTGATGTACCCGAACAGCGCCAGCAGGGACTGTGCCTCGGGGAGCCTGTCCTTTCCAAGCCTGGGGGAGATCCTTAAGACGGAGCTTCCCACGCACTTGAACTCGGGGCTTATGATATTCTCTATCTTTTCGTCTGTCACCGCGAACGATACAAGCGTCGGCGGAACGTGTATGTCCTCGAAGGAACCGGACATGGAGTCCTTCCCTCCGATGGCAGCTATGCCGAGCTCCTTCTGTGCCCTGAAGGCTCCCAGAAGAGCAGCCAGCGGCTTGCCCCACTTTTTGCTGTCCCTTCCGAGCTTTTCGAAGTACTCCTGGAAGGTGAGGTATACGTCCTTAAACTCCGCGCCCGTGGCAACCAGCTTGGCGGCGGATTCCACCACAGCGGTGTACGCGCCGTGGTACGGGGAGCTCTCGGTGAGGAAGGGGTTGTAGCCCCAGGACATTACGGAGCAGGTGTCCGTGTCCCTGTCCTCTACGGATATCTTGTTGACCATGGCCTGGATGGGCGTCATCTGGTTCTTACCGCCGAAGGGCATCAGGACGGTGCCCGCGCCTATGGTGGAGTCGAACCTTTCGGAAAGGCCGCGCCTTGAGCAGCAGTTGAGGCTCTCGGCCATGGCTATGTATTTTTCGGCGAAGGTCTCGCCGTTGATCTTCCTTCTCTCCGGCCAGGACTTCGCTACTTCTACTTCTATATGCTTCTCAGCGCCGTTGGAGTTGAGGAACTCCCTGCTGATATCCACTATCTTCTGACCGTTCCAGGAGAGCACCAGTCTGGGCTCCTCGGTGACAGTCGCCACCTGCACTGCCTGAAGGTTCTCGGATGCGGCAAGCTCAAGGAAGGCAGGAACGTCTTCTGCGGCTACTACCACCGCCATCCTCTCCTGGCTCTCGCTTATTGCAAGCTCCGTGCCGTCCAGACCCTCGTACTTCTTGGGCACCGCGTTAAGGTCCACAGTAAGACCGTCAGCCAGCTCTCCTATGGCAACGGATACTCCGCCCGCGCCGAAGTCGTTGCAGCGCTTTATCATCTTTGCGGCTGCAGCGTTCCTGAAGAGCCTCTGGAGCTTTCTTTCCTCGGGCGCGTTTCCTTTCTGGACCTCCGCCCCGCAGTTCTCTACGGAATGGACGTCGTGGGCCTTGGAGGAACCGGTGGCTCCGCCTATTCCGTCGCGTCCGGTGCTTCCGCCCAGGAGTATCACCGCATCTCCTGCGGACGGCCTTTCCCTGCGCACGTTCTCAGCAGGTGCGGCGGCGATCACGGCCCCTATCTCCATGTGCTTGGCTGCGTAGCCCGGGTGGTAGAGCTCGTCTACTATGCCTGTGGCAAGGCCTATCTGATTGCCGTAGGAGGAATATCCTGCGGCTGCGGTGGATACGAGCTTCCTCTGGGGGAGCTTTCCGGGTATGGTCTGGCTGATCGGAACTGTCGGATCCGCAGCGCCGGTGACTCTCATGGCCGCGTATACATAAGACCTTCCGGAGAGCGGGTCTCTGATGGCTCCGCCTATGCAGGTGGCGGCGCCGCCGAAGGGCTCTATCTCCGTCGGGTGGTTGTGGGTCTCATTCTTGAAAAGAAGCAGCCAGGGCTCCTTTTTGCCCTCTATCTCAACATCCAGCTTTACGGTGCAGGCGTTCACCTCCTCGGACTCGTCCAGCTTGTCCAGAAGGCCCTTCGCCTTAAGATATTTAGCGCCTATGGTGCCAAGGTCCATAAGGCATACCGGCTTGGTCCTGCCGAGCTCCTTGCGCACGGCGATGTAGTCGTTCCAGGTGTCCTGCAGCAGCTCGTCCTCAAAGGTGACGCTGTCGATTATGGTCCCGAAGGTGGTATGGCGGCAGTGGTCGGACCAGTAGGTGTCTATTACCTTTATCTCGGTGATCGTGGGGCAGCGGCCCTCGGTCTTAAAGTAGTCCTGGCAGAACTTTATGTCCGCAAGGTCCATGGCAAGGCCGTTGGCTTTTATGAAGTCGGAAAGGCCCTGCTCATCAAGGGCAAGGAAGCCGTCCAGGACCGCTACGCTCTCGGGCACCGCGTAGCTCATCTCCAGAGTATCGGGGATGTCCAGCGAAGCCTCTCTGGCCTCCACAGGGTTTATCACGTACTTCTTTATCTCGGCTATGTCATCGTCCGAAAGATCTCCGTAGAGAGCGTAGACCTTGGCGGAACGCACCAGCGGTCTCTCCTCCTGGGAGATCAGCTGTATGCACTGCGCCGCGGAATCCGCGCGCTGATCGAACTGTCCGGGAAGATATTCCACCGCAAAGACCGAAGCGCCTTTAAGGTCCGGCGTCTCCGTGCAGATATCCACCTGGGGCTCCGAGAACACCGCCGTCTTGGCGTATTCGAAGAGCTCCGGCCTTATCTTCTCCGCGTCGTAACGGTTTATTACCCTTACGTCCTTAAGCCCTTCTATGCCCAGAAGCTTGTTAGCCTCCAGCAGCAGTGCCTTTGCCTCGTGCGCGAACTCCTTCTTCTTCTCTGAATAAACTCTGTAGACCATGTCTGCTCCTTTTATCTGAGCGCCTTAAGTGCCTTGGCGCCTATGTCCTTTCTGCAGTATGCGTTCTCGAAGTGTACCTTCTCCACTACCTTGTAGGCGGCCTCTATGGCAGAAGGGAGATCCTCCGCAGTAGCCGTGCAGCCCAGCACGCGGCCTCCGTTGGTCACCAGGATGCCGTTCCTGAAGGCAGCTCCGGCAACGAAGACCTTGTCCTTTACCTCGTCCTCGATGACGAGGGGCTTGCCCTTCTCGTAGCTTCCCGGATAGCCCTCGGACGCTACTACCACGCAGCACGCCGCTCCGTCTGAGAACTCTACCGGAGTCTCGGCAAGGCGCTCGTCAGTCACGGCCTGCATTACGGTAAGAAGGTCGCTCTTAAGTAGCGGCAGCACCACCTGGGTCTCCGGGTCTCCGAAGCGGCAGTTATATTCTATCACCTTCGGGCCGTCCTTGCACAGCATAAGGCCGAAATAAAGGCAGCCCTTGAAGGTCCTGTTTTCCTTGTTCATGGCGTCCATGGTGGGGATGAAGATCTCCTTCATGCAGCGCTCCGCTATCTCCTCCGTGTAGTACGGGTTAGGAGCAATGGTGCCCATGCCGCCGGTGTTGAGTCCCTTGTCTCCGTCCAGGGCTCTCTTGTGGTCCATGGAGGATACCATAGGCACCACCACCTTGCCGTCGGTAAAGGACAGCACGGATACCTCCGGTCCTTCCAGGAACTCTTCTATTACTATGCTGTTGCCGCTGGCGCCGAACTTCTTGTCCTCCATTATGGAGACTATGGCGTCCTCGGCGTCCTTGCGGGTCTCTGCTATTATTACGCCCTTGCCCAGAGCCAGACCGTCGGCCTTTACTACTGTGGGTATGGGGCAGGTCTTTACATATTCCAGGGCCTTCCTGGCGTCAGTGAACACCTCGTAGGCAGCCGTCGGAATGCCGTATTTCTTCATCAGGTTCTTGGAGAAGACCTTGCTGCCCTCTATTATCGCGGCATTTGCGCGCGGTCCGAAGCACGGTATGCCCTCTGCCTCGAGCCTGTCCACGCATCCGTCAACCAGCGGGTTGTCGGGAGCAACTACGGCGTAGTCCACGCCGTGCCCCTTGGCAAAGCTCACTATCCCGTCGAGATCCGAGGCGCTTATATTCACGCAGTCCGCGTCCTCCGCCATGCCGGCGTTTCCGGGCAGCGCGTAGATGGCGTCCACGGACGGGTTCTCCTTTATCTTCTTGATTATGGCGTGCTCTCTTCCGCCGCCTCCTACAACAAGGATCTTCATGTTTGCTTCTCCCTTCTGAATATCAAATGCTTTTATTTTCTATGCTCCTGCGCCCGGGATCAGTACGGGCAGAGCGGATCTGTTACGGAATCGTCGTGAGGCGCGTACAAAGGATCCATCCAGTAGAACACGTAGTCCGTACCGCCCTCCGGGTAGTGATACCCGAGCTGCTGCCTTAAAAGCGCGTACCTTGGATAGTAGTTCCTGTCCTTGTCCCAGCGCCAGTCGGTATGGGAATCCAGTACTTCGTCGTTTACTATGCAGTCCGGGTGCAGCTCCCTGTACTTATCTATCTGCTCCTTGGGGACCTGCGTCAGGCATCCTATCCAGAGCCTTTCAAGATCCAGTCCGTAGATCGGGCTTATGTCCGCCAACTTTCTGTTCCAGCAGATGTTCAGGTGCTTAAGCTCGCTGAGCTCGGACAGCGGAGTAAGATCCGTTATCCTGTTGGTGAACAGCTCCAGATACTCCAGATGCCTGCAGCCCGCCAGCAATGAGATGTCGCTTATGGTGCCGTCCATGACTATGAACACCTCAAGGTCAGGCATGTATTTTACGAAATCTATGTTGTACAGGTACTCGTTGTGGCCTATGTCCAGATACTTCACGTCCGTGCAGTACTTAAGGGACTGCGTTGAGGCCGGTGTAAGGCTGCCCGCGCTTTCCGGAGCGCTTGCCAGTATCCTTATGACGTTCGTCCTTACGGAATAGGTCTTCCTCGGACCGAACCATATGCGCCATACCACCTTTACGCCCGGGAAATCATCCCTGATGGCGGCCATGTGCTCGTCGTCCACGCCGCAGCTGTCCATGTCCAGCCACTTAAGGTCGGGCATGCATGCTATCACCTCACGGACTTCCGCGCCCTGGTCCGTCATCTTCCTGTGGTTTAAGTCCAGCTTTATGTCGTGTATCCCTGGGGTACGGTCGAAGACGGTAAACTTATAGTCCACCTTAATGTCCGGGTGAGCCTTAAGGAAGGCGTAGACCTGAGGCAGCATCGCATGGCCTTCGGGATCCTCCCCGAAATCCACGCTCTTAAGAGCCGGCATAAAGTCAGCCGCCTCGCCAAGGTCCTTAAAGCCAGCCTCGTCAAGGCCGGCCAGCACAGCGCTTTCGGCCTTTATCGGGACAGCCGCATTTCCAAGCATTACCTCGCCGGTAAGCTCGACCCCGGGCATGGCCTTTCTGTATGCAGCGAACTCTTCCGCACCCACGCGGCCGAGCTCCTTGCTTCCTTCTATGCGCCAGTCCGGATAGTGCTCCGCATAGGCTTCCATCTGCTGCAGGGTCCAGTCCGAAAGGCCGAGCCTGACGCCCTCGAGCCCCAGGATGTACCGGACCTTCTGGTTGGACGTCACCTCCGCGGCATCGTGGTCCAGAGCAGAAAGATCCGCCGTGCGGCTTACAGGATCGTATGAGGCCCCCGCCGGGAGCTTTACGTCGTAGACTACGTGGATATCGGGATGCGCCTTGGCCCAGCTGTAGAGCTCCTCGTAGCTCTCGCTGTCCTTAAAGTCCGCTGTGGACAGCCGCGGAAGAAGGTCCAGCTTTGCGGTCTCCCCCGCTTCCAGCCTGTGGGACAGGGAGGCGGTGTTCTTAAAGTGCACGCCGTGCCTGAACCAGACCAGATTACTGGTAGCCGTCAGCGCCCCTATGACGGCAGCAGCGGCAATTGCCGCTATGACCGCCGCAAGTATTATTTTTTTCTTTTTGCTTTTTTCGCTGCGTCCCATGATCCCGGGAATGTATTTATCAGTGGTGGAAGAGCCTCATTCCTGTAAAGGCCATCACCATGTTGTACTTATCCGCTGTCTCTATGACGTTGTCGTCCCTTATGGATCCGCCCGGCTCGGCAATGTATGCGGCTCCGGACTTGCGGGCTCTTTCGATGTTGTCACCGAAGGGGAAGAACGCGTCGGAGCCTACCGTGACGCCGCTCTGAGTGGCTATCCAGGCCTTCTTTTCCTCTGCGGTAAGGACCTCGGGCTTTTCCGTGAACACCTTCTGCCACTCGCCGTCGCGGAGTATGTCCTCGTACTCGTCGGAGGTGTATACGTCTATGGCGTTGTCTCTGTCGGGACGGCGCACGTTCTCCTTCCAGGGCAGGCTCAGGACCTTCGGGCACTGGCGCAGATACCAGTTGTCGGCCTTGCTTCCGGCAAGCCTTGTGCAGTGGATGCGGCTCTGCTGGCCGGCGCCTACGCCTATGGCCATGCCGTCCTTTACGTAGCAGACGGAGTTGCTCTGGGTGTACTTAAGGGTTATCAGGGAGACTATCATGTCCGTGACGGCCTCCTTGGGGAGCTCCTTGTTCTTTGTAACTATGTTCTTGAGCAGGTCCTCGTTGATCTTGAAGTTGTTGTGTCCCTGCTCGAAGGTTATTCCGTAGACGTCCTTGCATTCCTGAGGAGCGCAGACGTAGTTCTCGTCTATCTGTATGACGTTGTACTTTCCGCCCTTCTTGGTCTTGAGTATCTCAAGGGCCTCGTCGGTATATCCCGGGGCGATTATTCCGTCGGACACCTCCAGCTTAAGGTAGTTGGCGACATCCGCGTCGCAGACGTCGGAGAGCGCTGCCCAGTCTCCGTAGGAGCAGAGCCTGTCGGCTCCGCGGGCCCTGATGTAGGCGCTTGCTATGGGAGATACGCTCTCCTGCTCCACGAAGTATATCTTCCTGTCGATGTCCGTAAGCGGCTTTGCCACGGCAGCTCCTGCCGGGGATACGTGCTTAAAGCTGGCAGCGCTCGGAAGGCCTGTGGCCTCCTTGAGCTCCTTTACCAGCTGGTAGGAGTTGAGGGCGTCCATGAAGTTGATGTATCCGGGGCGTCCGTTGAGTATGGTGAAGGGAAGCTCGGATCCGTCCTTCATGCTTACGAAGGCCGGCTTCTGGTTGGGGTTGCATCCGTACTTTAGTTCAAATGTTTTCATCTCTTTCTCCTTAATCTCCCAGGTGCTTGTTGAATATCCTTACCTCGCCGCCCACGTTGGTATACAGCGAGACCTTATTGTCGATGTTAAGAGCCTTCCAGAGCTCGTCCGGGGTGGGAAGATCCACTTCTATGGGCTCGCCCGCAAAGCTGGGCAGCGGCTTGCCGTCGCCCTGGTAGGTGCTTATAAAGTAGCCCTTGCCCTCGGCTGCCTTCTCGTAGCAGAAGAACTCGCGAAGGCACGTGCCGCCTAAGTGCTTAAGGATGGAGATGTCGAAGCTTCCATCCTTGTATATCATGGCGGAGATGCGCGGAGTCCAGTTCGGTTCGTCCGGCTCGTACTCGCGGGTCATGAGGGCCTTCTTGAAGCATCCCATGTCGGCTATGGTGTCGGTCTGGTTGCCGTTGGTTACGATCAGACCCTTTTCGGTGTCGCGCACCGGATGATATATTATAAGGCTCGGGTCCGCCACCTTGCTCTCGTCAAAGGCGCGGGTCTCTATCCCGTCCTCAGTGAGCGCGAATATGCGGTTGCGGCTGTTCTCGGAACGGCCCATTATCCAGTAGTACGCCACGTTGTTTCCGATGACGATCCCGCGTCCGGGGTAGCTTGTTTCCTTAAGGAACTTAATAAGATCCATCTCTTTCCTCCTGTATATCTGCTATGCTTTGTTTACTATGTCCGCGCTGACCTTTTCCACCGCCTGAGGCAGGATGATCCACTCAGCCTGCTCCATTACGCGGCGCTGCAGCACCTCCGGGGTGTCCCCGTCCTCTATGTATACCGCCTTCTGGAGTATTATCTTTCCTCCGTCGGGGATCTCGTTGACAAAATGCACCGTGGCTCCGGTGACCTTCACGCCGTACTCAAGCGCTCTCTCGTGCACTGTAAGCCCGTAGAAGCCCTCGCCGCAAAAGCTCGGGATAAGAGACGGGTGCACGTTTATTATGCGCTCCGGATACCTTGAGGTAAAGTCCGCGCTCAGTATCGCAAGGAAACCGGCAAGCACTATGAGGTCTATCTTCTCTGCCTCCAGCAGCTCGCAAAGGGCCTTTTCGAAGCCCTCCTTTCCGCCGCAGGCCTTTCTGGTAAGCGTTACGGCCTTTATCCCCGCCTTCTCCGCCCTTTCAAGGGCATACGCCCCCGTCTTGTTGGATACCACCAGGACTATCTCGCCGCTCTTTATGATCCCGGACTTCTGCGCGTCTATCAGCGCCTGAAGATTAGTTCCGCCGCCGGATACCAGCACGGCTATCCTTGCTTTCTTTTCGCCAGCCATCATTTCCTCCCGATGAAATGACACAGAGAACCGTCCCCTATGTCATTTGATTATTATCTTGTCCTCGCCCTTTGCGACCTTTCCTATTACGTAGGCGTCCTCGCCGCTTTCCTTAAGGACCTCAAGAGCCTTGTCCGCGTCCCCCGGGGCAACTATCACTACCATGCCCACGCCCATGTTGTAGGTGTTGAACATGTCGCGCTCGGGTATGCCGCCCTTCTTCTGAAGAAGACTGAAGATCGGCGGTATCTTTACGGACGCCCTGTCTATCACGGCGCAGAGCCCGTCGGGTATGGACCTGGGGACGTTCTCGTAGAAGCCGCCTCCGGTTATGTGGCTTATGCCCCTTACGTCCGCCTTCTCAAGAAGCGCCAGGACAGGCTTTACGTATATCCTGGTAGGCGTAAGAAGCGCCTCGCCAAGGGTCTGCCCGCCGAGCTCCTCCGGCTTTACGGAAAGGTCCGCGTTCTCAACGTCGAAGACCTTCCTTACCAGAGAGTAGCCGTTGGAATGTATGCCGCTTGAAGGAAGCGCTATTATGACGTCGCCCTCCTGCATGCGGTCGTTGTCTATGAGCTTTTTCTTATCCACCATGCCTACCGAAAAGCCCGCAAGATCGTAGTCGTCGGCGGCCATGGTGCCCGGGTGCTCGGCTGTCTCTCCGCCTATCAGGGCGCAGCCCGCCTGCACGCAGCCTTCGGCAACGCCTGCCACAAGCTCCGCCACCTTTTCGGGTATGTTCTTTCCTATGGCTATGTAGTCCAGGAAGAACAGCGGCTTTGCTCCGCAGCAGATGATGTCGTTTACACACATGGCAACGCAGTCTATGCCTACTGTGTCGTTCTTGCCGAGGATCTGCGCTATGCGCTGCTTGGTGCCCACGCCGTCGGTACCGGAGACCAGTATCGGCTCCTCCATGCCCTTAACGTCCGGGGCGAACAGCCCGCCGAAGCCTCCTATTCCGGAGACCACGCCGGGGATGTTGGTCTTTTCTACCAGGGGCTTTATGAGCTTGACGCCCTCGTAGCCCGCTTCGATATCCACGCCTGCGGCGGCGTAAGACTCGGATCTGCTCTTCATGTTCTCTATTCCTTTCCTGTCCAGCAATAAGTGCACACCTTGTCCCTGTCGAGCCCTATGGCGTCCAGCAGCCCGTCAAGGCTCTGGTAGCCCAGGGAATCGAAGCCCAGTTTTTTGCAGATGGTGGAGAGCAGGCACTTGCCGCGCTCGGTGCCTGCGTCGGCATATTCCGCTATGTGCTTTGAGCCCTCGTCGCCCTCTATCTCCTGTATGGTCCTTCTCGCAAGCAGGTCCATGTCGGAGTTGCCGCGGCTGAAGTTGAGATACTTGCAGGAGTACATTATCGGGGGGCAGGCGGAGCGCATGTGCACTTCCTTTGCTCCCGACTCGTAGAGGAAGTCTACGGTCTCCCTGAGCTGAGTCCCGCGGACTATGGAGTCGTCCACGAACAGCAGCTTTTTGCCTCTTATCAGCCTGTCTACCGGCAGCTGTTTCATCTTGGCGACCATGTTCCTTACGGACTGGTCGTTTGGCATGAAGGATCTCGGCCAGGTGGGCGTATACTTTACGAATGGCCTTGCGAAGGTCTTGCGGCTCCTGGTGGAATAGCCTATGGCGTGCGGAACGCCGGAATCCGGCACTCCCGCCACGTAGTCCACATCCGGAAGCGTGCCTCGGTCCATCTCGGCCTGAGCCATGCTCTCGCCGTTGTGGTAGCGCATCAGCTCCACGTTGACGCCCTCGTAGTCCGAGTTCGGATAGCCGTAGTAGCTCCAGAGGAAGGCGCAAATCTTCATGTCCTTGCCGGGTTCTGCCAGCACCTCCTGGGAGTCCGCGGTGAGCCTTACTATCTCTCCGGGGCCCAGCTCTCTGCTGTCGTGATACCCGAGCTTTCCGTAGGCGAAGGACTCAAAGGATACGCACTGCGCGTCCTGGCTCCTGCCCACGTGCACCGGGGTGCGGCCGAGCGCGTCTCTTGCCGCTATGATCTCGCCCTTGTCCGTCATGATCACTATGCTCATGGAGCCTTTTATGACGCGCTGGGCGTGCTTTATGCCCTCGGCTATGGTGCTCTGCTGGTTTATTAGCGCTGCAACGAGCTCGGTGGTATTTACCTTGCCCGAGCTCAGCACCATAAACTGGTTGTGATCCCTTCTGAAAACGTCCTCGATAAGCTCATCTGCGTTGTTGATGAGGCCTGTCGTGGTTATCGCGTATACCCCGAGCTGCGACTTTACCAGCAGCGGCTGAGGGTCGGAATCGCTTATGCAGCCTATTCCGCAGCTTCCGGAGAACTTGTAGAGGTCGTTCTCGAACTTGGTGCGGAAAGGCGTATTTGAGATATTATGAAGCTCTCTGGAAAAGCCCTTTTCGCTGTCCCAGAACATAAGCCCCGCGCTGTTTGTTCCAAGGTGGCTGTGATAGTCCGTTCCGAAGAAAACGTCCAGGACCACACTTCTTCCGCTTGAGACTGCGCCGAAGAAACCGCCCATTACGCGAAGAACAGCTTGGAGAGCGTCATCGGGTCGATGTATTCTCCGTTCTTGTAAACGCGCATGTTGCCGGAGGCGATCTCGTCGATCAGCATTACCTTGCCGTCGGCGTCGTAGCCGTACTCGAACTTGATGTCGTAGAGGTCCATGCCGCGCTTGGTCATCTCGTCGGCGACGATCTTGGTGATCTTCTTGGTCATCTCAACGATGGCGTCATACTGCTCGGCGGTCATTACGCCAAGAACGATAAGGCCTTCCTTGGTGACGAGCGGATCGCCCTTCTCGTCGTTCTTGAAGGTCATCTCAACGTAGGCCGGAAGATCCTGGCCGAGGGTGCAGTACTGCTCGTAGCGGCGGAAGAAGCTTCCTACTGCCTTGTAGCGGCAGATCACCTCAAGACCCTTGCCGAATACCTTTGCAGGAAGGACTTCCATGGTGGTGTCTTCGAAGTTGGCCTTTACGAAGTGGGTGCGGATGCCAGCCTCGTTTATGAGCTTGAAGAAGTAGTCAGTCATGCGGAGGTTTACGTCGCCGACACCCTCGATGGTGAGGCCTACGGTGTTCATGCCAGGATCGAACACACCGTCTGCTCCGGTGCAGTCGTCCTTGAACTTAAGAAGATAATGTCCGTTGGGCATTGCGTAAACGTTCTTGGTCTTTCCTGTGTAAACGAGCTTGTTTTCCATTTTCTTTCTCCTTTGGAACTTATGTGAAATGTTTTTTAAACTGTATTAAAGAGACAGGGCCTCGTCCTTTGCAAGGACCTTGGCGGAATCCGTCCTGCGCTTTGCGTCGAGCTTTTCGGCAAGCTCCGCGTCCTCTACCGCTATTATCTGGGCAGCCAGCAGCGCAGCGTTGCCTCCGCCGTCTATCGCAACGGTAGCTACCGGTATGCCTGTGGGCATCTGCACGGTAGCAAGCAGCGCGTCTATTCCGGCAAGCGCTCCGGACTTGCAGGGGATACCTATCACGGGGATGGTGGTATTGGCCGCTATGGCTCCCGCAAGATGGGCCGCCATGCCTGCCATTGCGATCAGCGCTCCGAAGCCGTTCTTCCTGGCATTGAGGGCAAATTCCCTTGCCTGCTCCGGCGTTCTGTGCGCGGAAAAGATGTGCGCCTCGTAGGGAACGCCCAGGCTCTTAAGCATGTCCGCAGCCTTCTGAGCTATAGGCATATCGCTGTCGCTTCCCATTATTATTCCGACTTTTTTCATGTGTTTCCTCCGAAAATAAAACTGCGTATTTATTATACAGCAAAGAGGGCTTTTTCTGCGTAAAACAGGCCAAAAGACAGACCGATTTCCGGTCTGCCTTTTAAAATGTTCTGTAATATTCGAACGATGTCCGGATGTCTTCTTTTTATCATTCAGTAGAAATTTTAACTAGAAAACAGCGTACGGATCGGCCTCTTTTCCTACGGCTCCCACGCACGCACTGCGCAGTCCCTTGCCCACTCCGAAGCAGGATCCGAGGTCGTGCAGCTTGTCCATGTAGATCAGAAGCAGCATCTGCAGTCCGGGCTGGCGCTCCTCTATGAAGGAGAAGATGTAGATGTTGTCCTTCACCTTTATGTAGTCCGCCGGGTTGGACGCCACCCACGCTCCGTTGGGGGAATCCATCATGTAGGTGTAGTAAAGGTTGGAGTTGTAGATGTGCTTTATGCACGGACCTCCGTCGCCGTAGTCCCATATGACAGCCTTTCCGATAAGGTCGTTGGTAAAGCAGTGCGGCGTGCCGTCCTTAAAGCTTCCCTTAAGGCGCCCGAAGATGAACTCACGGCCTACGTCCCTGTTGGAGTTCTCCGTGCCTATGTGGGCATCGCACACCGTGCTGTATCCTGTAACGGTGTCGGCTATGAGGCTTATCTGCCTTGCGGTCTCGGCTCCGGGCACGAGGAAGTTCAGGAAGTAGAGCTCCTTGTCCAGAGTCCTTACCTGAACGTAGCACTCCTTCTCCTCTCCTCCGTCCTCGGCAAAGAACAATGTGTTAAGGTCCGTGACGCGGAAGGAGAACACATGCCCCTCGCCCTCGAACACCAGGGTCTTTCCCTTAAGGTCGTCGTTGTCCTTGGGCGCGTACGGCCCGTCGAACCTTATCTGGGTGTACTCCTTTGGATCAAGGCTGGAATCTATTGCCTTCTTAACGTCCTCTTTTGAAATGTCCAGGTCCCACTTGCGGTACCAGCGCTGTTTTGCGGTCTTCATCTTTTTACCCCCTTTTATCTATATGTTTTTCAGCTCTTTGACGGAATGGATGCTGCTATGGCGCTTACCAGGTTGGTGAAGGATATGGTCTGCAGCGTCACCTTTCCCGGGCCGGTGACGACGGTGTTGAACAGGCCCTCTCCGCCGAACAGTATGTTCTTGGCGCCCTTGACAGTCACAACATCCATGGTGCAGGTCGCTTCCATGGCGGCCAGCGTCCCGGTGTCTACGATAAGCTGTTCCGCCGGACCGAGGTCATATGTTACCGCAGATCCGTCCACCTCTATGAACACCTTGCCCTTGCCGGACACCTTCTGCATTATGAAGCCTTCTCCTCCGAAGAAGCCTGTCATGCCCTTCTTCTGGAAGTATAACGAAAGCTCAACTCCGCTCTCAGAGGCAAGGAATGCCCTCTTCTGAAGTATGAGCGGCTTGTCGGGCGTTACGTCCAGGGCAAGTATCTGTCCCGGGAAGCTCGGCGCAAAGGCTATCATGCCCTGTCCGCCGCGCGCGGTGTATATGTTCTGGAATATCTTCTCTCCCGAGAACATACGGCCGAGGGCCTTTCCCAGGCTTCCGCCTCCGCTGGTCGCCATCTCCATGTTGGGGCTCATCCATGCCATGCCGCCGCCCTCGGTTATCATGGACTCTCCGTTCTCAAGCGTGCATATCACGACAGGGGCGTTGTCTCCGGTTATCTCGTATTTCATTTCACGACCTCCTTTTTTTTACATTATAACATAGGGGACGGTTCTCTGTGTCATTTTTTGCGCGTCAGGCATAAGCAAGACCAATAAAAAAGGGAGCCCGAAGACTCCCTTGCTGCTGTTATACAGTGATATAGAGAACCGTCCCCTGTGTTACAGCCCGATGTTCGGGATGCTGGCGAAGCCCTTCTCAAGGTCTTCGTCGGTGGGGATGTAATCGCTCATCTGGCCGTCGTTGTACTTCTGGTAGGCAACGAGGTCGAAGTAACCGGTCCCGGTAAGACCGAAGATTATGGTTCTCTCCTCGCCGGTCTCCCTGCACCTTATGGCCTCGTCTATGGCTCCCTTTATGGCGTGGGCGGATTCCGGAGCGGGGAGGATGCCCTCTACCCTGGCGAACTTGACTGCCGCGTCGAACACAGCGGTCTGCTCGTAGGACCTTGCCTCCATGAGGCCTTCGTCGTAGAGCTCGGAGAGTACCGGGCTCATGCCGTGGTACCTAAGGCCGCCCGCGTGGTTGGCGGAGGGGATGAAGTCGTGGCCCAGGGTGTACATCTTGGCCATCGGGCACACCTTGCCGGTATCAGCAAAGTCGTAAACGTACTTGCCGCGGGTAAAGCTGGGGCAGGATGCCGGCTCTACGGCTATGAACCTGTAGTCCTTCTCGCCGCGAAGCTTCTCGCCCATGAACGGAGCAATAAGTCCGCCCAGGTTGGATCCGCCTCCTGCGCAGCCTATGATGATGTCAGGCTCTATTCCGTACTTATCGCAGGCAGCCTTGGTCTCAAGGCCTATGACGGACTGGTGCAGGAGCACCTGGTTGAGCACGCTTCCCAGAACGTATCTGTAGCCCGGGGTGCCTACCGCAACTTCAACGGCCTCGGAGATGGCGCAGCCAAGGGATCCTGTGGTCCCCGGATGCTCCGCGTTGATCCTGCGGCCGACCTCTGTCTCCATGGAGGGGGACGGGGTGACGTTAGCGCCGTAAGTCCTCATTACCTCTCTTCTGAAAGGCTTCTGCTCGTAGGAGACCTTTACCATGAACACCTTGCAGTCGAGGTCGAAGTAAGAACAGGCCATGGAAAGCGCCGTGCCCCACTGGCCGGCTCCGGTCTCGGTGGTTACTCCCTTAAGGCCCTGCTGCTTTGCGTAGTAGGCCTGAGCTATGGCGGAGTTGAGCTTGTGGCTTCCGGAAGTGTTGTTGCCCTCGAACTTATAGTAGATCTTTGCCGGCGTATCCAGGAGCTTCTCCAGGAACTCAGCGTGTACCAGCGGCGAAGGTCTGTACATCTTGTAGAAGTCCATGATGGGCTCCGGAATGGGTATGTACGGAGTATCGTTGTCCAGCTCCTGCTTTATAAGCTCGTCGCAGAATATCGGCTGCATCTCCTCGAACTTGAGGGGCTTAAGAGTTCCCGGATGAAGGAACGGAGCGGGCTTGGTCTTCATGTCCGCCCTCAGGTTATACCAACTTGTTGGGAGCTCGTTCTCTGTAAGATAGATCTTGTACGGTGCTGCCTCTTTCTTTGCCATTTTGTTTTCCTCTTTCCTTTTCTGCGGGGCGCCCTGCGCCTGCCGCCATCCTGTATGTGATGGAATGTGGGATAAAAAAACGCTTTCATCCACGGTATCCCGGGACAAAAGCGTCTGCTTCTGCGTTGCCACCCGAGTTGCGCTTGCGCGCCTCTCACTTATGCCTGCCATCACAGGCACCCCGATTTGTAACAGGAGGGATCCCGTCGGTCCCTACTGAGCGCTCCTTTTCAGGATGCTTTTCGGTCCGCCCTCAGAAGTCCATTCGCCTGCCGCGCCGCGCTCCGCTTCCACCGTCCGGAGCTAGCTATAGCTTTGCTTTGCAGGGTACTACTCTTCCTCACAGGTTTATTTCAATATGAAATTACGTGTATTATGCTCCCGGCGGACGAAAATGTCAACACTTTTTTGTGGGATTCCACAAAAAATCGGAACGTGCTTCTGACTAACAAAAGGGCGGGCTCTTTGGAGTCCGCCCTGATGCTTCTTATTTCTGTTCTTAAAGGAGGGTCTATATGAAGAATTGTGTTTTCCTGTTCCTGATGGCTAAAGTATAGACCCTTTATATGTGATCTGCGGCAAGCCTGTGTGAAGAATGCCCGCCGTATTTTTGTAGTTTCTGTGATACAGACCGGGTCTTCGCATCCTACAGCAGTTCCTTTATCCTCGGCTCTATCCTCTCCGGCGTTACCGTGGGAGCGTAGCGCTCCGCCACGTTACCGTCCCTGTCAAGAAGAAACTTGGTGAAATTCCATTTGATCTTGCTGCTTAAGACGCCTCGCTTCTCGTTCTTCAGCCAGGTGTAGAGCGGGGCTTCGTTCTCACCGTTGACGTCTATCTTGGAGAACTGCTTAAAACTGACGCCAAAGTTTATTGCGCAGAATTCGGTGATCTCCGCGTCCGTGCCCGGAGCCTGCTCCCCGAACTGGTTGCAGGGGAAGTCCAGGATCTCGAAGCCCTGATCCTTATACTTTTCATAGAGCGCCTCCAGCGCGTTGTACTGGGGCGTAAAGCCGCAGCCGGTGGCGGTGTTGACTATAAGCAGCACCTTGCCCTTATAATCCGCAAGGGACACATCGTTTCCTTTAGCGTCCTTCATAACGAAATCGTAAACTGTCATATCCGTCCTCCTGCAGCTGTCACTGCACTCCGGCCTTTGCCCGGAGTATCCTCAATACGCTATCATCTATGCGGCTCTCGGGTATCCTGCCGCTCTCCACAGCCGCTACTATCGAGTCGAAGCTTGTCGTATAATCAAAAGGCATCAGCAGAACGTCCACGCCCGCCTCCACGGCAAGCACCGCGGACTCCTCCTGGGAATACTGGTCCGTAATGGCCTCCATGGCCAGGGAATCCGTCGTCACAAGGCCTGTATATCCGAGCTCCCCGCGGAGCTTATCCGTTATGAGCTCCTTTGAAAGCGATGCCGGGCGCCCGTCGGACGTGGCGTTGGGCAGGTTTATGTGGGCTATCATCACAAAATCCGTGGTCCCGAAGCTGGCCGAAAAAGGTATCAGCTCCGCCTCCTTAAGCTGCTCCCAGGTCTTCTTTACCGCCACCATGCCGTAGTGGGTGTCCGCCGTGGTGTCCCCGTGCCCGGGGAAGTGCTTTACGCTTGAGAGCACGCTGCTCTCGTGCAGGCCGTCTATGAAAGCACAGACCATCTTTGCGGCAAGCTCGGGATCAGATCCGAAGGCGCGGTCCCCTATTATCACGTTTCTGGGGTTGGTGTTGATGTCCGCCACAGGCGCGAAGTCCAGGTTAAAACCGTATTCCTTAAGGTACTTTCCTATGGTCTGCCCTGCCTCCAGCGCGTTGGCGGGGTCTCCGGTCTTTCCTATGGCGCCCATGCTCCTGTAGGTCTTGACGTAGATGCCCTTGTCCGTGGAGCCTGCCAGCCTCGTCACCTTGCCGCCCTCCTCGTCTATGGCAACGAAGGGCAGGTACTTCGAGACCTCGCGCATCTGCGCGGTGAAATTCATTATCTGGGTCCTGCTCTCTATGTTCTTGTCGAATATTATGAAGCCTCCGGCCGGATAGTCCTTAAGGACCTCCAGCATTTCGGACGACATGCTCTTTACCTTGCTGCCCTTGCTGGTGTGCGTGGAAGCCGGCGGGATGGATGTCACCAGCTGGTCCGGCCTTATTATGAACATCTGGCCGACCTTCTCGCGGAGCGTCATGCCCGCAAGCGCATAGCTGCAGTAGGCGTCGCAGTCCTCCCGCGCATGGTCTTCGGCAGCCGCCGCCTTCGGCGAAAAGCTCTCCGGAACGGCATTCTCCGCGGACTCTGTCTTTCCGCAGGCACACAGAAGCGCCATAAGCACTGCCAGCGCCGCTGCGCATATCTTAAGTTTTCTGTTTCTGCTCGGCATGTTGATATTATAACACATCCGCGCCCTTTATTTTCAGCGCATTTTAGTATATACTTGTAGGGATGATAATTATGCTTTCTAAGCGTTTAACGGAGGAAAAACAATGTTCGATAAGCTTATTGAAAAAGTCAAGGCACAGCCGAAGACCATCGTCTTCACCGAAGGTACCGACGCCAGGATCTTAAGCGCCGCTTCCAGGCTCCTTGCCGAAGGGCTCATGGGCGTAGTGCTCGTTGGAAACGTCGACGAGGTTAAGGCCGCTGCAGCCAAGGGCGGCTTCGACGTCAGCAAGGCCACTATAATGGACCCCGCCGCCTACGAGGGGATGGACGACATGGTAGCCAAGATGGTAGAGCTGCGCAAGGGCAAGATGACACCGGAAGAGTGCCGCGCCGCGCTTCTTAAGGGCAACTACTTCGGCACCATGCTGGTAAAGATAGGCAAGGCAGACTGCCTGCTCGGCGGAGCCACCTACTCCACAGCCGACACCATTCGTCCTGCACTGCAGCTGGTAAAGACCAAGCCGGGCTCCCACCTTGTATCCTCCTGCTTCATACTCAACCGCGAGGAAGGTCCGGAAGAGCTCCGAACCATAGCAATGGGCGACTGCGCAGTAAACCTGGACTACACCGATACCGTCGATAAGGACGGAAACGTTACACTCTCCGGCGCCGCCAAGCTCGCAGAAGTTGCCGTAGAAGTCGAGAAGTGCGCAAGAGTATTCGGCATAGACCCCAAGGTGGCCATGCTCTCCTTCTCCACCAAGGGCTCCGGCAAGGGCGGCACAGTAGCCCTCTCAGCGGAAGCTACAAAGATCGCAAGAGAGCTCAACCCCGACATGCTCATAGACGGCGAGATGCAGTTCGACGCCGCAGTCTCCCCGACAGTCGGCCAGCTTAAGTTCCCCGGCTCCAAGGTTGCAGGCTATGCCAACACCTTCATCTTCCCGCTCATCGAGGCAGGAAACATCGGCTACAAGATAGCTCAGAGGCTCGGCGGATACGCGGCCTACGGCCCGATACTCCTGGGGCTCAACGCTCCCATCAACGACCTCTCCCGCGGCTGCGATGCGGAAGAAGTCTACAAGATGGCCATCATCACTGCAGCGCTCTGATCTGCATAAAAGCACTAAAAAAGCAGGAGGCCGGCTCTCCTGCTTTTGTTTTGCAAAAAGCGATCTATTCCGACTTATCCTTTGACGCCTGAGGCTGGGTGTCCAGGCTGTTCCCGAACACGAAGAACCTCTGGTATACGAATTCCGTCGAGAAATTGATCAGCATGTTGAGTATGGTCACCAGGTACTCGTTCCAGCCGCAGGTATCAGTAAGATACTTAACCAGCAGCGTCGAGAGCGGCGTGAATACCACATAATACGCGGCGACCTTAAGCATTGCCCTGGGCACATTGGCTGCGGACTTGAAGGTGAACTTCCTGTTGAGAGTAAAGTTCCACAGCACGGAGAGCACCAGCGCGGTCAGGTAGCTGAGCCAGTACGGAAGGTGCAGCAGCTCATTCAGAAGGGTAAAGGAGCCCAGCTGTATTACCCCTGCGCTTGCCGAGAACAGCGCGAATTTTATGGCTCTTACGAGTTCTTTGTTCTTCATGTCAGTCTAGATACTGTCGAGCTTTTCCTGAAGCTTTGGTCTGTGTCCCCTGAAGCTTCCGTAGAGCTGGATCAGCGCAAAGGCGCTCAGCGGTATCGCGGCCGCTATGTCCACCACGGAATGCTGCTTAACGAAAGCCGTGGATATCGAAATCATTATGCAGAGGAATACCTGCAGCAGCTTCCAGCCGTTTGCGGTATCGCGGCGCCTCAGCCAGACCGCGCAGATGCCGATGGAATATGCCACATGCAGCGACGGGCAGACTCCTGTCGGCGTATCGAAGCTGTATATGAAGCCCATCAGCCATGTAAGGATGTTGCTGCGCTCAAAGCTCTCCGGACGCATCAGCTGAACGCTCGGATAGAGTATGTAGACCAGCATGGCTATCGCCTGCACTATTATGAAATACGTCTGCAGCTTCTTGAAACTGTTGATGTCGTAGAGCAAAAAGTACAGCAGCGACCATATTATCCAGACATACCACGCGCAGTAGAATAACAGGAAAAACTCGTTGAAAGGTATCAGGTCGTCCAGGGCGCAGTGGATCACGTGACAGCTCTCGACAGGTATCAATTTCTCGCTGAGGAAATACATCACAAAATACACCAGCCAGCCGCCCAGCAGCTTAAGATGGCTGAAACGCTTGTCGGTAAACATCAGCTTCGGACGCAGCTGCCTATAGTCCACGACCGGCGTCTTTATAAGGGTGCCGCAGGGCTCGGAGCTTAGATTGCTGGGATAGTATTTTCTTCCTATGTTGCGGTAAGGCACCACCCTGTGCTTCGGGAGTGCGCGCGCTATGGCTGTGATCCTCTCCTTGAGAGCAACGCAGACGCGGACCCGCTCCTCCTCCTTGGCTGCGGAGGGGTCGAAGCTCACGGGGCAGCCGAAGTAGGCTTCCCTTCTCTGCGGGGAAAGATACATAGGTACGAACTTCAGGATCTTCCCGGTCTTGCGGTAATACATGCCGGCAAGGTCTACAAAGCGGTCCTGGAAATCGTAAAGTATGTTGTTATATGGCTCGTCGTGCTCCGGGAACAGAACTATGTTCGCGCCCTCGTCCAGCTTCCTGAGGCTCTCTCTATAAGTCGTTATCACACGGGTGTCGCGATAGACCGGTATCGTGTCCGCATTCCCGAATATGCTTACCGAAAGCGGCGCTATCAGGTAAGAAAGGATCTTGTAGAACCACCTTATCCACTTCGGCTTCCGGGACCAGAAGTCTCTGTAGGCGTAAGCCGGGACCTCCTTAAGAGACATCATCTCAGCGGCGCACCAGATATAGTTCTTCCCGGGCAGATCCAGGGCGCAGACTATCGGGCCGTTCATCTGAGAGTGGTTAGCCACTATCACACACGGCTCATCCGGAATGTTCTCCGTCCACAGCATCTCGGTCCTCGGGTAAAAGAACCTTACGATCGCCTTTATCAACTTAAAAAGCAAAGATCTCTTTTTCATCTATTCCTTCTGTTTAGAAATCGACGGGCTCTGCCAGCGGCTTTTCAAGAAGCTCCGGAGACTCGAGCAAAGTCTTGAGCAGCTTTACAGACCTCGCGCAGTAGAATCCATCAGAAATGCGCTCATCTATCGTGAGCCCTATATCGAGACTGTTCCTGAGGGCTCTGGTGCCGTCCGGCATATCGGTCCAGCGGGGCTTCTTCTCACCCACGATGCAGAATACCGAGGTGGTGCCCCAGTTGGTGAGGTGGTGGTACCCTGCATGGAGCTTTATAGATCCGAGATTTGCAAGGACTACGGAAGACTGGTAGGGGTCGGTCGCAATGACAGACTGGGGCATCCATCCGTGACGGTCGAGGAATCTGGCGCCGCGCCCGATGAGCTTCTTTAGGAAGCCCGGGATCTTCTGTATGGCGTCCATGCTCTCCGTAGACTGATCTTTGCCCTGGCTGCGGACGTAGGAGACCTGTCTTTGTATCTCCGCATGTATGCTGTCCAGCGTATCCTCCGGCTTGCTGTGTATGAATGCCAGAGCCTCATCGCTGGAATCGTCGAACTGCACCTTTATCGTGAACGCGGCAGAGACTTCTTTGCGCTGGTACAGGTTGTAATTTGCATAGAACCGGTTAAGCTGCGGTCTCAGCGTTATCGTCTTGAGGACGGCCGCTACGACTATGTGGAATACTGTATATTTATACTCCGGGCTGTCCGCGTTCTTCTTTTCAAGAAAGCGGTCAAGATCCTCAAGGTCTATCCGCTCGGATATGAATGCCTCGTTGTCGCACCTGTTGGGATACATAAGAGGCATTATATAGTGCATGGAGTCGATGTCCCTGAGCAGAACGCCGTCTCTTCTGTCTCCGCGATGTTTCTTCATTTTCTGTCTCCTGTCTTTATTAGGCAAAATGATATTATATGAAATTTCGCAGTTCCTGTCAAATTTTCTGTACCTGGCCGGGGCTCCGCGGCAGTTATTAGGAAGAGCGACCTTCGGGGAGCAGCCCGGCGATCCTGTCACTCAGGGCGCAGCCACCGCGGCAGTTCACCCCTCAATGAACGATTGCCCGGCGGTTTTACCCCTAAACCCTCTGTTTTATAGTATTAGGGGTACGGAAAAAGAATGATCCTCCCCCTAAAGCCCATGTTTTATCAGTTTCTGGGGTACTGGAATAAAAAAGAGATACCCCTAAAAGAACCTTTTTACCTGATTTTGGGGTAATAAAACCGCAGATATGTACCCCAAAAACAGCCTGTTTCTTTGTTTTTGGGTAAACGACGCTTTCCTGCTGGCTGTATCCTCCTTTCCTACCGGCTGTGCTCTCCTGTCCTGCCGGAGATATCCGCCTGTCCAATCGCTGACCCATCCGCCTTTTCTGCCATTTCGGGCTCCCGGGGACATGTCTGTACCATTTTTTACCAGTTTTTATGGTACTATATGGGTACAAAAGGAGCAAGGCTATGGACATATATGAACAGGTATCGAGATACCGCGATCTACTGCAAAAGAGAGTAAGTATGCTGGAAAAGCGCCTGGCAGCAACACCGGAAGGCTCACTGCACGCGGTCAGGCACGGGGAAAGAACTGCCTTCTATGTCAGGACCTGCAAAGACTACAAGCTGTCGGAGCAGTACATAAGGATCGCAGACAAGGAAACGGCCGCATCGCTGGCCGAAAAACGCTACATAAGAAAAGTCCTGCCGAAGCTTCGAAGCAACCTCCGGGCAGCCTGCCGGTTCATGTCCGTTTACAGCGGCATGGAGGAAGACGACGCCGCAGGAGAGCTGCCGGAATACGTACTTGCACTGTCCGAGGGCATCTATACGTCCCCGGAAAAACGCAGCGAAACCTGGCTGGCCCAGACCTGGACGCAGCGGCCTGGATACGACGGGGATCTGAGATTCGAGACACTGCGGGGAGATCTGGTGCGCTCAAAATCAGAGGTTCTGATATCGGACGCGCTGTACCACTACGGCATACCATATCTTTATGAACGCCCGTTCTGCACGGACATCCTGCGCGCCCCGCTCTTTCCGGACTTTACGCTGTATGACGTGCGCACAGACCGGGAGGTCTTCTGGGAGCATTTCGGAATGATGGACGATTCAGGATACGCGGAAAGGACCTGTAAAAAACTGTCGGTCTATCTGAACTCCGGCCTTACTCCCGGCAAGGACCTTATCTGCAGTTTCGAGACCGCCCGCTCGCCAATCAGATCCTTCGACATAGACAGGCTGATCAGAGCATATTTAATAAAATCGGTGCCACCCGTAAAACGGGTGGTTCGAACCGGGGCTGTAAGCCCCTGACACTGACCCGCGCCTAAAGACGCGGGTTTTTCACTTCGTTCAAAAGCCTCAGTGTCCTTGTCACTTTGGCCGCCCCTGAAGGGGCTT
>JAFRZB010000021.1 GCA_017442785.1 Bacillota bacterium | reverse complement strand
GTGCCTTTCTCGTGGGTCGCTCCGCTGATCGTCAGATCTGTCTGAGCTGTTCCGTCAAATGTCGGAGTGATCTTGAATGTATCGCTCGGCACCAGATCCTCAGTGATCCCGCTGAAGGTCTTGATGACCTTTACGTCATAAGTGTTGATCGTATAGGTGTTGGTCACCGTAAGGGTTCCGGTATTGTTCTCTTTTGTAAGAGTAACCTCAGCAGAGTATGTCGGCGTTCCGAGAGTGTAACCGGTCACCGCGGCAGTGGTGACATCCTCTGTTACAGAGTACTTTCCGGTCGGCACGTCAAACGTCTTTCCGTTCTCTCCCAGTTCGGAGTACTTGATGTTTTCTATCTTATACTCGGCTCCGCTTGCTGTGGTTCCGCTGATCGTGAAGGTCGTACCGGCAGGTATGGTCACTTGCTCACTATTAGCGCCAAGGACCTTCTTGAGGGTCAGCTTTGCCATATCCTGAGAATAGGTATTCTCGACCTTCAGAGCCCCGGTGCCGTTCTCTGCGACAGTTACCGGACTGGTGTAGCTGGGGGTGCCCATCGTATATCCGGCGACAGTGCCTGTGGTCGCATCCTCTGTTACAGAGTAGCTGCCGATCGGAACTGTCCAGGTGTTTCCACCCTCTGCCTGCAGCTGTGCATAAGTTACAGTCTTCGTCCAGTTGACATCTTTACCTTCTGCATCTTTACCAATAACAGGTCCTGTGATCGTGAACGTGAGCCCGCTGGGTATGGTCACCTGCGCGCTGCCGGATGCAAGAGTCTTCTCCAGTGTCAGCTTGCCTTCTTTTGTGGCATTCGTAAACGCTGCAGTGCTCTTTGTATCCTTTACGATCGTTCCTGTGGAACCTGTAGATGTAGTATTGTAAGCTGCATCAGCAGTCTCGGTGATCTCATAATACGAACCTTCGGGGAGAAGATCGATCAGGATCTTGTCTCCATGCTTAAGTGTGAATGTTCCGCCCTCTTCGATAACATCCTTGGTTGCTGTACCACTGGCAGGAGTGAGAGTATAATTATACTTTGTGCCAGTGAGCTCCTTTTTTGCACTAGTGTTATCAGAATAAAGCTTGAATGTGAACTCGAACTCCTTATCGGCGTTGATATCCGCCTTATTTGTAGCAGTTACAGTCTTTGTTACCTCCAGCGTGCCATAGGTCAGCTTATTTACGACCTCTGCATAGCTTGCGGAGTTGCCCTGAACGGTATGATCAGGATCAGCCTTACGATTCTCTTCTTTACCTGCATAGGCGATCTCGTAATCAGTCCTGACGAGCTCGTATCCTTGCGGAACATCATCGGTTGCCTCTGTTACAGTGTAGATCGTATTGCCCTCAACGTTTACTACACGAATAACATCACCAACATACAAGGTCTCTTTAAATTCCTTTCCTGAGACATAGATGTGTCCGGAACGACCGCCTGGGAGATTAGCAGATGTTCCTTCTGTGCCATACTTTGGATTGTTCTTTCCGTAATAGATACGATAGTCAATATTGAATTTAGTACCGTTTGCAGCCGTCTTCTCCGGCAGCGTGTTCCCATCAGGATCTGTCATTGTAACAGTGATCTTGAAGGGGTTCAGATCGACCGGATTTTCATAGTCAGCAATAACTGTCTCTGTATCGTCCTCGTTAAGCTTAATAACCTTCTTGGTGATATTGATACCGCCCTTCAGAGTATTGGTGGCGGAAAGATTGTCAGTCATGGGCTTTACAGATTCAATTCCGGTAATAGTCTTGCCATCTGCAGCATATGTGAAAACAACATCGTTGGTAATTGGCTGACCGTCCTTATATCCCATGATCATCGGGTGATGATGGTATGCGGTCAATTCGAAGTGATAGTTGATCTCACTCTCTTCCCAGACATAATCGTGGCCTTCCTCAAGGATAGCGTATTTCGTTTCTTCCCAAGTCACATAGGTTACACCTTCGACATTATCACCGGGCCAAGCAGGACTTTTGTCCGTTACCATGATACCAGGGGCGATGGCCAGATAATCCGTTTCGGTCCACGGCACAAAAGTCTCGGGATCATCACCCTCTTCGGGCTCTCCTTTGAGTTTGACTCCAAGCGGTTTATTAGTTTCAGGGTCTATGAAATAATACTCACCGTCAACCATGAGGTACAGTGTAACTGAATTACCGACCTCTTCACGCTGGGTAGGATCAAGATCGTCTTCCCATTCTTTTACAGCATTAAGCCTCTCCTCTGCAAGTCCTACAGGATCGGGCTGAGTTATTGTTGTGCTAACAGGATCTGATGTGACCGTAGTCGTATGCCCGTCGATCGTAGTGGTCGTGACCGTGCTGTAAGTAACAGTCGGGTAATCCTTATTCGTCTTAAGATAATAATGACCACTGCTGACAGCTATCTGCGACTTCTGCGCCGGAGTAAGGCTGTCATAGCTAATGATCCCGTTGTTAAGATCTGCCACGAGGTCTAAAGAGTCCTGGCTGGGCCAAACTATGAACGTTATGGTATAGGTGACGCCATCCTCAAGTACAATGTCGCCGAGATCCCAGTCGATATCGCCCTTGTGAATTCCGTTACCATTTTCATCTAAATCATCTTCTTCCGCGATAGTTGCAGTCGGTGCGTCTGTCCATTCATCACCAAGACCGCCATTTGCTGTTGTGCTGTAACTGCCGCCGCTGCGATAATACTTGACGCCGGAGACCTTTCCATCAGCCGAAGCCTTAATGTTGGATGTGGTCATGCTGGTAACACCGTCTGTCATCTCGACATTGGTGAAACCGACGCCTGTAGTAATATTATGAACGATCTGATTCAGCGCATTAATAAGAGTATTAGTGTCGCTCGCGTCCGTATAATACTGTGCGTATTCAGAAGAAATGGCTGTATTGGAGTTACCCGATCCAGTATATGCGTACTGGACAAGACTGGACAGATAATGGGTACTGCCAGAACTGCCCCAGGTAAACAGACCATAGAAAGTATATCCTGAAGTTATTAAACCACGCGCGTCATCTTTGGCATAATCCCATTCCTGAGCATAATTTGTATTTACTGTATAGTCATTATTGTGAGTGGTCGGCTCACCGTCAGTCAGGAAAATGACATATACGGATTCATTCGGTTGAGCAGTATGGATGCTGTCGGCTAATGCCTTAGCCTGCTGCAGGCCCTCTTCCCAGTTTGTACCCTGAGATGTGGTCAGCCCATTAATAGTATTTTTCAGGCTGGTCGCATTCGTTGTGAAAGTCTGCTGTGTTACACCCCCCCGACCGAAGTCTACGATCGCCACTTCAATAATATCTGACTTATTAGAGTCGCCTGCAACATTTTGCGCAAGAAGCTTATCGATAATGCCATCATCATCGGTCATTGCGTGCTTCTCCGCCCAAAGACGAGAGTTGGAATAGAACTGCCCGGTAAAGGTCTGGGCATTATTACGATTTTCAGTTCGCCAAGCACCATTAACATAGTACAGCTGCCGATAAGTACCATTGTCATTACGGTAGTATGTCGCCGCAACACCGTCTGAACTGGGCGCCGCCGGTGTTCCGGGCACTGTATAATACGTGTTTCCTGCACTATTATTCATGGAGCTCGAAGTATCGATAACCAGAATAATATTAGCCTTGTCCACCTGTGAAACAGTACTGGATGCAGCCTCGCCTGTGACACTCAACGCCAGCGTATATGTGCCGTCTTCATTGTCGATTAATCTCTTGTTGGTAGAAGGTGCATCACCGATAGCTGGCGGATCATCTTCACCTGCAGCAAAAATACCCTGCGGCACAAGGCTCAGCACCATGACGAGCGTCAGGACTATTGCCAATAACTTCTTCTTACTCATAATAGAGTCCCCCTAAATAAATAGATATAACTGACATCTATGTAAACGTTATTTATAACCTCTGTCAGCAACGCAAAAATGCGGCGTACACTTACATGCATCATCATTTTACTACCGAAATGACAAATACGCAACAAAAAAAACCGGCACGCGGCCGGTTTTTTTCAGTCAGATACGGTTTTTATCTGCTATTTATTCCTGAATACAGGCTTTCTTTTCTCGAAGAACGCCGCAACGCCCTCCTTCTTGTCCTCGGTCTCAAACAGCGCGGAGTTCACCTCGTTCTCGTAGACCAGGCCCTCGGCAAGGTCGTGTGTCCCCGCGAACTCTATGCACTTCTTTGCAGTCGCAACGCCCTTGGGACCCTTGGAGGCAATGACGCGGGCGACTTCAAGAGCCTTGTCCAGCACGTGCCCTTCCTCAGCCACGTATTCGCATATCCCAAGGCCGAGAGCGCTCTCTGCGGTAAGCAGCTCACCTGTATAGATAAGCCTCTTTGCCTTGCCTGCACCCACCAGTTTAGTGAGTCTCTGGGAGCCTCCGGCTCCGGTGCATATGCCAAGACCGCACTCGGTAAAGGCTGCCTTTACGCGTGCGTCGAAAACGCGAAGGTCGCAGGACAGCGCCAGCTCAAGGCCTCCTCCCATGCAGTTGCCGTGGACGGCGCAGATGACAGGATGTGGGAAGGCTTCTATCTGAAGGAACACCTTCTGTATCCTGTTTGAGGTGTCCAGATTGCCCTGCCTGTCCACCGCCTGAAGATTCTTAAGGTCCACGCCCGCGGCGAAGATCTTCTGGTCGCTGTTTAAGACCACCACCCAGATATCCTCATCCTTTTCCAGGTCTGAGAATACTCCGGCCATCTCGTCCAGAAGCTCAAAGCTCAGGACGTTTATGGGGGCGTGGCTCATGGTAACTACTGCTATGTGGTCTTCTTTGGTCAGTTTTACTAAGCTCATGTCATTTCTCTCCTAATACTATTATGCTGTCTTCGCCGTCCAGCTCTATCACCTGCTCAAGCGGGGGATTGAACGTGCACTTAAAGCTTCTGTTCCTCATATATCCAAGGACTATGTAGCCCTGAGAAAGCGCCGTCTTTCGTATCTGCGCCACGCTGCGCTCTCCCGCGCAGCCCAGGCTCGCCGCCTGCTTAAGGTAGAACTCGCTGCCCTCGTTGGACAGTATCTCCCTGAAGGCTCCGGTAAGCTCCGGGCTCTCCGCAAGCTGGGCAAGGAAGAGCGCCGCCATGTTGGAGGATACCACATAGTCCGTGTTGTCATCGCTCACCACCAGCCTCTGGTTGTGCTCGCGGCGCATCTCAACGGTTATGTTGTACTTAAGACCGTAGCGCACCTTGAAATCCCTGAGGTTAAGGAGCAGGAAAATGCTCTGCGTATCCGCCTTCTCCTCGTCCATGCTGTGGTCGGAAAGGACCACTATGTGGGCAGCCATCTTTGCGAGCTTAAGCAGTGTGGAGTTCTTAGTGTAGTCGCCGTCGAAGAAGGATATCTCAAGCTCCCTGTCGGCAACGGATCCCCTCACAGCATCCTTGTCACAGCGCCCGGCTATAAGCACCTCTCTTACGTCCTCCGGAAGCTCCCTGAGTATGGTGCCTACCGTCTCATTGCAGCCTATGATCACTACCCTGCCGGGCTCCTTGACCTCCGGCCTGACATCCGACTCCGTCTCCTGCGCGGGAAGCTCGGGCGCAGGCACCAGCTTTGACGTATCGTTCTCCTCCGCAAACACCAGAAGCTTGTCGCCTTCCTCAAAGACAGCGTCCGGACCAGGGGCCATCTTTATCTCTCCTCCGCGGCTGTAGCCAAGAGGCACGCCGCCGTCGACGGACATGGTAAGCTCCGCAAAGCTCTTTCCTTCCGCGCCGGGAAGATCTATGCAGTACATCTCGCTGCCCTCAAAGTTGAACACCTCCTTGAATGTCTCGGAAAGGCCCGGCTGAGTGCAGGAATGCGCTATTATCCTTGCCAGAGTATCGTCCGTCTGCAGCGTAGTAACGTTGTGGCGCTCCGCCATTGAGGGCGGGAACCTGTAGTCCTCCTTGGAGATGATCGCCCCTACGTTGGCGTTTCCGCCGTCCTTTTCTCCTATTATGGCGGAGACAGCAAGAAGGGCCTTTGTGGTCCTCTCGTCGCTGGTGGGGCTTATTATCACGGACTTGCAGGTGGAGATGGAGCATTTCTCAAGGGTCGCTGGATCGAATATGTCCGCCGTGCGGCAGATTATGCGCACGTTCTTGGGATGCTTTACATTATTGTTTATATACTCCTCCATCTTGTCGCGCGACATGCTGTCCGCTACCACTATGCACGCAGGCTGCTCCGCCGCCGCAAGTACCAGCTGTTTAAGGAGAGTATACTCGCCGGGGTAAAAGCCCAGCACCACTGTGTGCCCTTCCTCCAGGACCCTGGAGTTTCCTCTGCGAAGGTTGTTGATCTTTTCCCTTATGGCCGTGGAGACTATACCTATGAGGACGCTCGTCACCAGCATGCCGCAGATCGCCGAGAACGTCATCAGGAAGAGGTACAGGCCGTTTCCGTCATGGAAGCCCGGGAAGGACGACCTCAGCACCGTATAGAGGCTCTTCCACAGCACCCCTCCGAAGGTATCCTCGTTGGTAAGTTTAAGGAAAAACAGGAGCAGCGCCACCACGATGCCTACGGTCAGCGTAAAAAATACCAGCAGTTTTACCAGCGACCGCATGCCTTTCGACATCTGGTTGTCGAACCAATAGGAGAAACGCTGCCTTAATGTCGTTTTCTTCATTGAAAGATGCTCCTTTCCTTTATTTATCTATGTCCGAAAATGCTTCCTTGGCCTCGAAGGCCTTGCATATGACGTCGTATCTGCCGAATACAGTCAGCTTGTCGCCGTTGGTAAAGACCGTCCTGGCGTTGGCAGGGACAGCCTTTCTTCCGGGCCTTTCTATAAGCAGCACCAGAATGTTATAGTCGGTCATGAGCGCGGTCTCGGCAAGGCTCTTTCCCACGAAGCTCCTGGGGACCTTGTTGATCCTCACCTGGGTTATGGTGTTGTCGTCTATGTAATCCATCACCAGCGCGTAGTTCTCCGCGTCGACTCCCAGCACCTTTCCTGCCAGCTTTTCCAGCACCCTCTGGCTCCACGACTTTACGGCGGGTATGCGGAAGAGCACCAGTATCACCGCAAAGATGACTATCGGGATAAGAAAGCCCAGCATGAAGTCCTTAAGCTGGCTCTGCTTTAGAGACAGGAATACGTTGATTATGGACGATACTATCGTGATGTTGAAGACGTAGCCGAAGAGCATGGTCACCCTGGCAAGCCGCCTTCTGGATCTTGAGGATACGAAGAGCTCGCTCTCCCTTGTGGTGTAGCCCGCTCCCGTAAGCAGCGACGTCACCTGAAAGCGCGCCTTCTCGTCCGGAAGCCCGGTGAACCTGAACAGTATCGTAAACAGCTCTGAAATGGTCAGATAGACCAGTATTATTAGGGTAAAAAGCGAGAAAGCCGCATATAGATTCATTTCTTTTCCTTTTTCCGCCCTAAGGCATCCTTAATATATTAAGTATACCTGTTCGCATTTGATGTGTAAAGGAAAAGGACAGCTCAAAACTAAAGGACGCCTTCTATGCGGAGCATCCTCGCCGCCTCGGTGCGGCCGACAGGACACGTCTGCTTCGCTGCGCTTGCATACTGTCGCCTCGGAGGCCCTCCCGGCCTCCTCAACACGCTCGCTGTTCTAAGCTCCACCGGAGCTTCTCACCTCGCTCGCGCCTTCTTAAGGTTCAAGTCCTTACATTTCCCTGCCATGAAAAAAGAGCCCGATGGGCTCTGTTTTCATGGTGCGGCCGACAGGACTTGAACCTGCACGGTGTTGCCACAGGAACCTAAATCCTGCGCGTCTGCCAATTCCGCCACGGCCGCTAATGGAAAGGGCCCGCACTGATGTGCAGGCCCTTTTATGGTGACCCCACCGGGAATTGAACCCGGGTTACCGCCGTGAAAGGGCGATGTCTTAACCTCTTGACCATGGGGCCATTTAAGGAAAAAGGAGCGACGACCTACTTTCCCAGGCAGCTTCCCACCAAGTATCATCGGCTCTGAAGGGCTTAACTACTGTGTTCGGG
>JAFRZB010000001.1 GCA_017442785.1 Bacillota bacterium | reverse complement strand
TATGTCATTTAGACCCATTTGTTCTCCTTTCTTAGCTTGTGCAGTTGGCAGACCGCACTGTTAGTCTAAGACTTGGAGAACTTTTGGTCAAATGCATAGCTTCACCGAACCCCGCGTCTAACGCGGGGTTTTACTATACAAAAAGAAGTCTTCCGTCATTCGGAAGACTTCTTTATTTTTTCGCTGTTTCTTTATGTCTGATAATTCCGAGCAAATGCTCCGGGATCAGATCTCGAAGCCTCCGTCCACCTTGATGACCTGTCCGTCTATGAACGAGGAATCATCAGTTGCCAGGAACAGAGCTACTGTAGCGATATCTTCGGGCTGTCCACATCTCTTCACCGGGCAGTTGTCTATCATTCCCTGAAGCGCAGAGGGTCCGCCGAGTCCGTCTACCATAGCGGTATGGATGAGTCCCGGAGCAATGGCGTTTACCCTGATCTCCGGACCGAGCTCCCATGCCATAGACTTGGAGAGTCCTGCCATTGCGTGCTTGGAGGATACATACGGAGCGAATCCGTGATGTGCCGCGAACGAAGCAACGGATGCAACGTTTACGATGACGCCCTTGCCCTTCTCCTTCATTATCGGAGCTACGAGCTGGCAGAGCTTGAGAGCGGAGTCCACGTTTACGCGGAACACCTTATCCCACTCCTCAATGGTAACGGCGCCAACACCGGACAGGCTGAGCATTCCGGCATTGTTTACAAGGATATCCACGGTTCCGTAAGCATCTACAGTCTCCTTGACTATCTTGTCGCAGAAGCTGAGATCGGAAGCGTCTCCGAGTACATATATAGCCTCACCGCCGTCTGCCTTAATGTTGTCGACGACTTCCTTGGCGCGCGCTTCATTTCTTCCGGTGATAACTACTTTTGCGCCTTCCTTGGCAAAAAGATAGGCAGTGGCTCTGCCCATTCCTGAGGTAGCGCCTGTAACGATAGCAACTTTTCCTTCCAACTTCATTTTACGAGACCCTCCTGTTGGTTAAAAAAATGACACAATACCCTTTTCTATAATACCCACCTGAAAATAATTAGTCAATAAAATATTTATTCGAACTCTCTATTTGGTCAGTTTGTCTGTGAATCTTTGTATCTGCGCTTCCTCCATTCCTGCCTTGACAAGATACGCTCTGGCTAAGGCGGACAGGTCCGCTGTCTTAAGATCCACTGTCTTGCTGCCCGCAACGGTGTACATCATGGCTATGAGGTTCCTGTCCAGAATGATGTCGTACTTGGTCTTATCCTTTACCTCGTTGATCCCATAGTAGTTGTCGTATGTCACCATGTAGTCGTCTACTATCTCCTGATAGCTGCCGCCGCAGAGCATCTCTATCAGCATGCACACGAAGCCGGTGCGGTCCTTGCCTTCGGCGCAGTGGACAAGATACGGACCGTCTTTTTCCGCCATTGCAGTAAAGCCCCGGACTATCCTGGCGGTAAAGTCTTCGGAGGTGAAATTCATGTTCATGGCCAGGGGGATGACTCCTCCGCTCTCATACAGAGACTTGAAATGCGGGGAGTTGAAATCCGCAGAGGCCATGTACTTCCCTATCTTGGTATCGTTGTCGGCTAGATCCAGTATGCAATTGACACCGGAGGCGGATATGAGCCTGTCCACGTACGGAGCCCTGTTGTGCTGATTGTCGCACGGGGACGCGGAGCGGTAAATGGCTCCTTCCTTAAGATCCCCCACATTCATGTTCCTGAAGTTGGCGAAGACCTCGTCGCTGGGATACCTTTCCCTCTCGTCATAATAATGAATGTCGCACGCTTCCTGTATGCCCCTGTAGGTGCCGTGCTCGTTAAGGTAGATGCTGGCAGTGCAGTGCTCATCCAGCCCGGCCTCCTTATACAGGCTCTTTATAAGCCCCGCATGGAGATCACCCTCATCCCAGAGGTCCTGTCCGTAGTTGATGGCGGCCTTGATGTAGTCATAGCCGGGATACGCAATCAGGAGAGCCTCTCCCGCGTCCACATAGTATCCGTTGTAATAAGGAACATCCTCGAGCGTGTATCCGTTGGAGAATACCACCTTTACGCTGTCGCCGTAAACAAAGCCCAGCTTGTTGAACTCATCTATCGTCATCTTGATGTAGACGCCGCCGAACTCCGGCTCGTGCTCTATCTCCAATCCCTCCACCTTAAGAGTATCATCCGATGGCTTGGGATCTTCTTTGCCGCAGGCAGATGCGGTAAAACACAGCGCCATGACAATCGCTATTATGATAGCTGATCTTATGAAAACACTTTTTCTGCTCATCAGTTCATCCCTCTTTCAAAGCTTCTCTCTGACGTAATACGCCCTCACTTCGTTCTCTGTTATCAGGACGGACTCCTGGCGGAAAAACACGCATATGTCCTTGGCTATCTCGTTGACGGTCTGCACGTCAACATCGATAAGGGACAGCACCAGAGTGGTCTCCTGGGTGTAGCTTCCGTCCTCGAAAAAGTACCCGCCCTGATCGGAAGAGACCGAGAATCCCACATGATAGTTCCTGCAGACGTCCTTAAGAATACTGATGTATTTCTCGGTATCAAACATCTGCATGCGCGTCTGTGAATCGTTTAGTCCTATGTATATCTTGTTCTCCGTCATCTAATCAATAACCTCTAACCTGCCCTCCACGCCGAGCCCCAGATGCTTGTTTTCCTCAAAGTACCCAAGCAGAGTCTGGACATCGCTGGTGGTGAGTATGGACGGCTTGCCGTTGGCCTCCACCTCCGCGTGGGTAACGTTGAAGAAATCCTCCAGGTTATTGTAGTGGAACTCTTGTATGCCCACGACGTAGATCCTGTCGTCTTGGACCTCCTCGCCGTTCAGCTCGCATTTGAGGAGCTGGTGCTTAGACTTGGAGTATATTACATGCATGCCCCTTGAGAGCTGGTAGAACTCCGTATGGTCCCCAAGCCAGGCCTCGTCGCGGTAGATGTGCAGAAGCATGCGCTTTAGCTGCGCTCCGGTCACCTTAACTCCGAAGGACTTTCCGTCGTAGGGATAGCATTCGGTAAAGTCCTGGAAGGTAACGATGGGACCGAGGTGCTCCTTGCGCACGGAACCGGAGCCCATGAAGAACAGATCCACATCCAGAGAATCCTTCATGGCGTCCGCGAACACGCTTCCAAGAGCCGTCTGCATCCATCTGTCCGGATGTGTAAGCTCGGAGTCGAAGTTCGCCACTACCTTGGCGTACTTAAGGTCTGTCTTTGCCTTTATGGAACCTATCAGCTCCTCTATCCTCTCGTCCCTGGGGCAGTTCTCCGCGTTTATGGGAACGGGCTTCCAGGTGTATTCAGCCACGCAGTTGTTATCCGTATCGACTGTTATGTCGAATCTTCCTATCTGGTCCGTACCGGTGCCTGCCTGTACTATCAGTATGTCGTTTACCTTCGCGGGCTCGGTTATGAATGTGTGGGAATGTCCGCCAATTATTACGTCCACGCCCCACGAGGGATCCAGCATGGCAGCCAGCTTCTTGTCCTCCTCGAAACCTATGTGGGTAAGCAGCACGGTAAAGTCTATATCCAGCGCGTTATAGGCGTTGCATATCTTTCCTATCTCCTGCGCAGCGTCCTGTATCCCTATGAAGGATCCTATCAGGTTCTCGCTCTTGGTCTGGGATATGACCTCCTCCGTAAGTATGCCTATGAAGAGTATCTTCATGCCGTCAAGCTCAAGTATGTAGTGTGAGTTGAAGAGCCTGGTGTCGTTGCCCTTGATGTAGAGGTTGGCGTTGATTATCGGGAAGGTCGCCAGCTTCTCAAGGAAAAGAAGATGCGCCACGCCGTAGTCTGTCTCGTGGTTTCCGAGAGTCACTACGTCAGGCGCAAGAAGGTTTACGATCTGTATGGTCGAAAGACCGTGGAACTCGCTGTCGATGACCGAGCCCCTGAACATGTCGCCTGCTATGGCGTAGACAACGTTCGGGTCCTCGTTGCGGCATTTGGTAAGGTAGCCGGAGAGCATGGATACTCCTCCGGTCAGCTTCTCGTCCACGTTCTCCGCCAGGAAGTCTCCGTGCATGTCGTTGGAATGGAGAAGCGTAAGCTTCTTGTAGCGCTTGTTGTCCGATGATATGTTTTCCTGCATGATGGTCCGCCTTTCCGATCTTATGATCATGGATCGTCCGCTGCCTGTGATAAAAATGTCTTAATAATTTAATTATAAATGTTTTTTCTTTGCTTGAAAAGCACTAAACATCTGCTGCTGTCCGGCAGATCTGTTTATCACCAGACGTGCGGTATGAGTCTGTACTTTACTTTTTCTCTGTATTCGCTGTAGCCCTTCAGTTCCCCTTCCAGGACCTGCTCCTCGTTTCTGATGCGTTTTACGATTATGGGTATGTATGCAAGCATTATTATGAACGACGGCCAGGACCCGAGCACCAAAGGCATCGCAAGGAAGAGCAGCACCGTCGCTGTATACATGGGATGCCTTACCACACCGTAAAGGCCAGTGCTTACGACCTCCTGATCCTCCTGAACTTCTATGGTCCTGGAAAGGTAACGGTTCTCGCGGAGCACCTCCCCGAACAGGCAGTATGCCAGAAGGAAGATGACGACACCTGCCCATACGATCCATGCGGGAAGCGCCGTCCAGCCGAAGTGGTGGTTAAGGCCCGCCAGCACGAAGCAGCAAGGAACATTATCCCGCTGCGGCTTATAACGTCCTTCTGCTCGCTCTGTGTCTCCCTGGCCTTAAGCCTGCTGCGCAGAAGATCCGGCGCCTTTTTATACATGATGATCCCTGCGAAAAACATGGGGATGAACAGTATCGCCATGAGCATCCATCCGTTCCTCCACCTTATGTCCCACGCGGGAAGGAACAGCAGAACGCCTATCAGTATAACGCCCGAAACGAACTTTATTATTGCTTCTTTAAGTAGTTTGCCATCCATAGAACTCACCTGCAGGCTTTATTCCAGATGCCACAGCTCTCCGTTCGGCATAAGCCGTACGTCTCCGGAGAGGACCTCCAGCACCCTGCCGTCAAGGCTGCGGACGACGGTCTCTTCCCAATAGCGGTAATCCGCGCCGTCGCCTTCCTCGTACCATTTGTTAAAATACAGCCTGTCTCCGTTCCTCAGGAAGAAGGACTCGCGCTCTCCCATCTCAAAGCTGCAACGCTCGGGCCAGACGATGTCGAAGCTGCCTTCTGCGCCCTGCCTCGTAAGCGTAACAGGAAAAACGTGCAGCTGAAGGTTGTAGCAGTCCTTTACCGCATCCAGCGGCAGAACGGAAACAGTCTCTGTCATATGCGATTCGCAGTCGAAGCGCAGCACGCGTATCTCAGAATCCTTAAAGCTTACGTTAAGTATGTATATGCCTCCGTCCGAATATACCGGTGCCTCGGAGTATTCTCCGGCCGTTTTTTTCAGGGGTCTGTATACGGTCCCGTCCGGGTAGCGGATCAGGACCAGGGATCTGCCCTCCACCGGCATTCCGGATCTGAACATCTCCTCCGCTTCATACAGGTCTCCGTGCGGACGGTCCAGTCCGAAATACCACTCACCTTTGCAGCCGGGCACGGCCTCTATGTATGTTATTCCTTTTGTTTCAATGCTTTTCATTTCAACAGATAATCCATGAATACCGGTATGCGCTTCTCCCAGGCAGCCTCGTTGTGCGCCGCTCCGGGCACTGCCTGCGCGGCAGCATCTGCCCCGGCTTTCGTAAGCTCCTGCGCGCCCAGGAACATTTCCGCAATGTCTTCGGTGTTGCCTTCCGCCTCTTCAGCAGTGCCGTAGTCCATGTAGACCCTGGTAGTTTGGGCAAAAGGCGTCTTTGCAAGCAGCCTGTGGAGCTTTTCCCCGCCTATCCAAAAACAGGGAGAAAGAGCCGCGGCGCGGGAATATACGTCATTGTAAGCGCTTACGGCATAAAGCGCCATCAGACCTCCCATGGAGCTGCCCGCTATAAGTGTGTGCTCCCTGTCCGAAAGCGTGCGGTAAGTACCGTCCACATAATGCTTAAGCGGTCCGCTCATCCAGTCCATCATTACCCTGCCAAGGCCTTCCATATGCCCAAGCTCCGGGATGACGTCAATGTCCCAGGGAGAATACTCGTTCAGCCTTCGTTCGCCCTCCGTGTTGCACTCCACGGCAACGAGTATGAGCGGCAGTTTTTCGCGGGTCAGGTACTCCTTCATGCCCCAGCTTTTGCCGTATGTAGCGTGATCGTCATAAAAAACATTATGTCCATCAAACATGTACAGCACCGGATAGCGCCTGTCCGAACGGTAATAGTCGTGCGGCAGGTAAACATAAAGGCGCCTCTTCTGCTTCGTCGGAAGCTCCGGTATCTGTATCCTTTTTATCCTTATCATATGATCATTCCCCGCGAAGATAAGCCAGCTCGGGATGGTCCTTTATCACCTTGTCCAGCGCGGGCTTTATGTACTCTTCCGCCCACATGACGCGGGCCTGGTGCGTAAGATGCACGCCGTCCTCTATGAACAGATCCTTCCTGTGCTTTCCGTTCTCCTTTACCGTCATGCCCTCGGCGTCGACGTAATAGATGCCGTCGGTCTGGGAAGCAAACCCTTCCACAGAGCGGTTTATCCTCTTTATTATGCCGTCGTACTGGCGCCTTCCGGGCATCAGCACCCCGCTTATGACTATGAAGATCGTATCCGGGAGCTTCCTTCTGAATGTCTGAAGCATCCTTATCTTCCTGTCCAGGACCTTCTCGTAAAGCTTTCTTTTGGGCCATATCATCCTGGCGCAGTCGTTGGAAGCGGTCTGAAGCACCACTATGGCAGGCTCGTACGGATAGAGAAGCCTTCCCGCGCTTCTGATAAGCTCCGCATCCGTGCTTCCGCCGAAGCCGTGGTTCTGCACCCTGTAGGGGAGCATGTCCTGCTCCATCTCCTCCCAGCGGCGGAAATTGGAAGCGCCGTAGAATATGATCTCGTGCTTTCGTTCGCGGGCGTCGTATTCTTTAACGATCTCCTTCTCGCGTTCTTTGAAATTGAGATAGAAGAACGGGCCCCGCTCATCGCGTCTTCCGAGCTCCAAAAGCGCTGCAAAACAGCCGCAGACCGCGGCCGCCGCGCCTATGAGCCCTATTTTGGTCTTAGTCTTCATGCGGTACTCCTGTCAGTTTCCGTTTACTATCCTTATGTATGTTTCCTTTGGTATCATGGGCGCTTCGAGCCCGGCTGCTGTTTCGGAAGACAATGTAAGCGAAGAAGCGTACTCCTCCCCTGCCTTCTCAAAGCGTGCAAGCAGCTGGTCCCTTTTAGAAACGCATCCGTCATGCGGAAGGTATCGCTCTTCTTCTTGGGGCTGCCGTTAAGCACAAGTATCTTCATTTTGCGCCGCCGGCAAGCGCTGCTCCCATCTCGAAGGCCTTTTTGCACTCCTTCGGGAAGACCGTCTCATGGCGCTCCTTCTTTGCCGCAGGGTCGAACATGGTCCACGGCCAGTCTGTCTTGCTGTAGTCCTTAAGCTGAAGTGTGTTTCCGCTCACCAGGACCTCTGCAGGACCCACGAAACGGCTGAGAGTCTGCCTGTATCTGCCCAGCAGGCCCGTGTACATGGTGTCAGGCGCGTTGCTGGTCATTACCAAAAGCACGGGAACGGGACGCCCGCTGCAGCAGGGCGTCTCGACATTGTAAGTAAGATTTTGGAATATGAGCCTCTCGTAAAGAGCCCTGAACGATGAAGTGAGCTCGGAAAGGTAGTTCGGAGAGCCAATTATAAGTCCGTCCGCTTCCCTTATGGCGTCCAGCACAGGCGTAAGGCCGTCCCTGCATACGCAGTGTCCCTTGAACTTCTCCCTCTTGCAGCCGAAGCAGGATATGCATCCCGTAAACTTTTCGAGCTTGAACAGATCGAATCTAATTATCTCGGCACCCGCGGACTCGGCGCCCTTTGCGGCCTCACTTATGAGGGTATCAGTGTTCCAGCCCTTTCGCGGGCCGGCGTTTACTACTACTATCTTTTTAGCCATTTGATCCTCCTCTGGCATTCCGATACACTGCCTGCGATCGTTATTACACATCGTCTATATTGTATCAAAAAACAAGGAGGTTTTGAAGATGCTAAAGGATCATCCGAGCGCCACGTCCAGCGCCATCATCAGGCTGAAGCCTGCGGCAAAAGATACGACGCCTATATTGGAGTGCGCTCCGGCAGACATCTCCGGGATAAGCTCCTCCACTACCACGTAAAGCATGGCGCCTGCAGCGAAAGAAAGTAGATAAGGCATGGCAGGGACGACCATGCCTGCAATAAGCACTGTGATCCCTCCGAACACGGGCTCGACCGCTCCCGAAAGTACACCAAGAAAGAAGGACTTGGGCTTGCTCTTCCCTTCCGCAAACAGCGGCATGGAGATTATGGCGCCCTCCGGAAAATTCTGTATGGCGATGCCGAGAGCCAGTGCAAGCGCCCCGCCCGCAGTAATGTTTGCAGAGCCGGAAAACAGCCCGGCGTATACCACGCCCACGGCCATTCCCTCCGGGATATTGTGAAGAGTAACGGCAAGGACCATCATTATGGTGCGGTCCAGCCTGCTCCTCGGGCCTTCGGTCTGGTCCTCCTGGTCTATCATCATATGGATATGCGGGATCACGTGGTCCAGAAGAAGGAGGAACAGAACGCCCAGCCAAAAGCCGGTAAAGGCCGGAAGAAATGCCCACCTGCCCTTTCCTGCGGACTGTTCTATAGCGGGCACTATGAGGCTCCAAACGGAAGCAGCCACCATGACGCCTGCGGCAAAGCCGGTAAGAGCGCGCTGAACGCCGGACTTAAGGTCCTTCTTAAGGAAGAATACACATGCCGCGCCTGCCGCGGTACCGATGAAAGGGATTATAAGCCCGAGGACAACAGTCTTCATCTCCGCCCGAACAGGCCTTTCTTTTCATAAGGAACTATCTCAACTCCGAGGCAGTCGTATCCTGTAGCCTCCACGGCCGCCTTAAGAGCGGCGGCGTCAACGTTTTCCTCCGTGATAAATGACGCTTCCTTTCTGCTTCTGGAAGCAGTGACCTTCTTTGCGGACGGGACAGCATTTCTTAAGGCGTCGCTTACATGAGCCTCGCACATGCCGCACATCATGCCGTCTATCTTCAGTATTACCTTATTCATTCTCTTTACCTCCAAGGGATCAGTTATTTTAGTTAGTGTTAACTAACCGAAGGGTATATTGTAACTCATTTCTACGGAAAATCAAGAGGATCTTTTAAAGGAAGGGCTGTTTCAGCAGTTTTTCCATGAAAACATGGTCTTCGGTGCAGCCGTATTCCTTAAACCCGCACTTTTCATATACATGGATGGCCCTGCTGTTGAATGGCGCGGTCCTCAGATAAATGCGCTCAAGGCCGAGCTTATCCGCCGCGTATGCTCCAAGCGCAAGTATGGCTTCGGTCCCGAAACCCTTTTCCTGCATCTTCGCGGTAAGGGCTATCCCGAGCTCGGCCTCGGTATCAGTCAGGTCCATCAGCTCTACGTTGCCTATGAACCTTCCTGTCTTCTTTTCGATCATGGAAAAGACAGTTTCGTTCCTGTCAAGCTTACTGCGCACCCACAGGATCTCCTGCTCCGCGGTAAATGCTGTCTTACTGCCGCCTATGAACCTGTTAACGTTCTCATAGTCATTGACCATGGCAAGATACTCGTCAACAAGGCTCTCCGACAGCTCGACAAAGCTGATCCTCTCGGTTCCGAACAGCTCTTTCATTGCTTCCCTTCCGTCTTTTCAGACATCGTTCTCCTGCTGAACAGAATGATGGAAAAGATCACTAAAATGATCCCCGCGATCTTTACCGCAGTCATATCCTCCCTGAAAGCAGCGGCTCCGAAAAACGTCGCTACCACAAGCTCTACCGAAGCTGCTACCGTTACCTTGCTCGGATGCGATATCTTGGCGAGCCCGCTGAAATAAAAGCAGTAGGCAAGCGCCGTAGCTGCCAGTCCGAAAAGCAGGCCATACAGCAGAATACCGGTATCGAACGGACTTTCCACAGTGTTCCAGGGCCTGCTGACCAGCGCGACGAATATGCATCCGAAGAGAAGATTATACGTGGCTACCGCAAGCGGCGATGACTCCTCCCGCATGGCGATCTTTCCGAATACCGCAGTCATGCCGTAAGTAAGGCCGGCGCCCACTCCTGCAAGCAGACCGGCAGGAACGAACGCAGAAGCACTGAATTCTCCGCCTGTGGCTGTCAGCGCGCATCCGATGACATTGATCAGCAAAGCCAGCCATTTTGATCGGCCGAGCCTTTCCTTAAAAAACAGCACTGATGCGATACTGGTAAATATCGGGGCGGTATAAAGAAGTACAGAGCTTACGGACACACCGTTCATGCTTATCGACATGCTGTACAGAATGTTGAAGATCCCCTGGCATACTATCCCCAGCAGTATGCAGGAGATGAGAGTCCTTCGTCCTATGCGGAAAGCCTTCGGACCTTCAAATATGAGGGTAAGGAGCGCAAGCAGCAGAAAACCGAAAAACAGCCTGAGAAAGCTCGTGTAGGATGACGAGGATCCCTGCCCTTCCATAAGCTTGACGAACAGGCCTATCGTTCCCCACAGGCACCCGGCCGCAAATATCCTGAAAAGGCCTGTTTTCTCAGAATCAGAGGATCGTTTTTTCAATATGCTGCCTCCCGCATGTGATCAAATATCGAACAAGCTCAGCTGCGTGTCCTTCTCCGGAAGCTCGCTCATGAAGCGGAAGCATTCATCCGGAGTCGACATCATGCCGTTTGCCCTGCAGATGTCCTGAAATATCTCCTTGAGCCGCCTTGCGTTTGGACTAGGCAGCTCGTACGCGTTTCCGTAGCGCCTGATGTAGCGCTCCTTCATGCCCGGGAAGTGCCTGTCCAGCGCTGCGTAGTAGTACTCCCTGTCGCCTTCTCTAAGCGTAAGACCCATCCCGAAATCTATGACGCCTTTGACACCTGCGCGGGCGCATTCGTTGAGTATGGCCGTGACGTTCTCCTCGGTATCGTTTATGAAAGGCAGGATGGGCGTTATCCACACTATAGTTGGGATGCCTCTTCTGCGCATCTCCTCCAGGACCTCTATCCTGCGCTTTGTGTTGCAGACGTTGGGCTCCAGGATGCTGCAGAGCTCATCGTCCCAGGTCGTAAGGGTCATCTGCACCACGCATTTGGCGCTGCGGTTTATCTCGTCCAGAAGATCTATGTCACGCAGTATGCGGTCAGATTTCGTCTGAATGGCAACGCCGAAGCCGTGCCGCAGTATTATCTCCAGGCACTTCCTCGTAAACTGAAGCTGCTCCTCGCAGTGCATATAGGGATCCGACATGGCGCCGGTGCCTATCATGCACTTCTTCCTTTTGGAGCTCAGCGCCTTTTCCAGAAGATCCGGCGCGTTCTGTTTTACCTCTATGTCCTCGAAAGGATGCGTGAACTGATAGCACCTGCTCCTGCTGTCGCAGTATATGCAGCCGTGGGTACAGCCGCGGTAGATGTTCATCCCCACGCGCCCGCCGCTTCCGCTCAGTATTCCCTTGGCATCCACAAAATGCATCTTTCCTCAGCTTCTCTTTCTTGTCAGAACAGCGCCGACGATCGATCCTATGAACGCGAACGGAGCAAGCCTTACGAATACGAATACGAAGGCGTGCATTATCGTTCCCATTACGGCCTTCTCGGGGTCTGCGTAGTCCCAGTCCATGTAGGAGCCGCCTTCCAGCCACAGCAGCCCGAAGACTATGACGATCACGGCGCACAGTATAATGAAAGCCCGGTGAAGCCTTTTCTGCCTTGCTGCCTTCTGCCTTGCAAGCTGCAGGTTTACAGCCTCAAGCTTTTCCGAAAGTTCCTTAATGTCTTCCGGCCTGGACTCCTCCGTGACGGTCTCGCCCAAAAGAGTGCTTACCGGCACCTCCAGTATCTCCGAAATGTCTATGAGCATGTCGGAATCCGGCACGGACAGCCCCCTCTCCCACTTGGAGACGGTCTGTCTCACCACGTTAAGCTTTACCGCAAGTTCGTCCTGCGAAATACCTTTGGATCTTCTTATTGCCTTAATGTTTTCATTCAGCATGTCCGAAAACCTCCTTTCGCAGTCAAACTAAACCTAAAACACCCGTTGCCGCAAGCAACGGATGATAACATATCGCGTTTCCGATGCGGATCCTTACGGCATCTCTACTTCTTCGCCGGTATAAAGAGACCTCAGATGATAGCCTGCCGAAAGATCCTTTATATCCGAGTAAGCGATGCTTACGCCGTAGGCCTCGGACACGTCCAGAGCCTTGTCTCCCATGCCGTATACATAGTGATAATGCGGATGAGAGTCCTCTATGAGCCTGGGCTTTCTGTCCTTTACCCACGGCTCGTCCTGCATGAAGTACGCCCTTTCCTCTATGCGCTTTATGGTGCTGCCGGCGGGCATCTCCTTTTCGGTCCTCTTTTTACCCTTGCCCTTTATCAGGCGGTCCGTCCATACGCCGTCCTTCAGCGTTCCTATATACGTTTCCTTAACGGACTGGTCTTTCATCACCGCGAACCAGAAGGTATCGCCCTTGCCGCCTATTATCCAGTCAACTTCATCGCGGAAGGCCTGATAAAACTCAAAGCCGTTCTCCTTTTCAACAAGCTCCATGAATCGATAATTCTCCATCGCCTGTACTCCTTTCGTACTATCTTTCCCGTATATTTCCTGAACAAGCTCTTTTAAAAACTCCCTGTCGTCCACATTATCCACGAGAAGCATCTCCTTTGCGCCTTCATAGGGCAGCTCCCTCGGCGCATCGGGCATAAGGTCCAGGGCAGCCTTTACGGGCTTTATAAGGAAGCGGTCATCGTAGATACCGCCTACTATCCTGCCGCGATAGTATATGATGTACTCTCCCATCATCGCCCTGTAGGTTATCCCGTCCAGGCCAGAAAGCTGATCAAGTATGAATCCCAGATATTCCTTGCTCGATGCCATTTGTTTATCCTCTCCTTATTGTCCGCACCCGGTCTGTCAGTCTGTTGCCGAGGCCATTATGACAGTAAAGCGTTCGAGCGTCCTGTCGTAAACGGTAAGGCACAGAGTCCCCCACCACTCACGGCCGTCGTCAAAAAAGTTAGACCAGTCGGTAGTCCACCTGTATACTTCCAAAACATCTGCCCCCGCGGGAAAAAGCAACGCGTTTACCTGATCGAAAAGACTGTCGGGATAGGATCTTCCCTGAGGCGGGTCCAGGAAAGCCCTCCTGTAATTAAGCCACTCGTCCGACTCTGCCGGAGCAAACAGCGCTTTTCCGCTGATCTTCCTGCATCTTGCGAGTCCCGTATCGTAAGTCAGCTCTTCGCCCCCGCTTTCTTCGATAAGCTTCCGCGCCGCGCAGTCCAGGGCGAGACGGTGCGAATCAGCTCCGCGGTACGGGAATACGTTGAGCGCGTCAGCATGCTCGTTTCCGGCTTTTACTATGCAGTATTCGCAGACTATATCCGGATGCTCCGCTATCAGCCGGCAGAACGCCTTGTCCGAGAAGCTTGCTCCGCTGCCGCGGTAATACTCCAGCGTATCGCAGACTATGGAATCGATGAGATGCTTTCGGCTTCCGGCTCCGAGCGGTGTTCCGACCATGGTGTACCATTTTCCGGGATAATCCCAGACCTCCTGAAAGTATTCCTCCGCCGGGTACCGGTCGACTACATCTTCCGCACCCGGAAAGACACCTCTGACCTTAGCCAGAGCCTCCCTGTGGATCTCGTCCCTGAACTCAGCCGCATGTTTCAGATCCTGTTCGCTGTACGTCATCTTCTGTCCTAACCCCTGCCGGCTTTCTTAAGCGCGTCGTATGTTTCCGAAAGCCACTCGTTGTAGTGATCGTAAGGCCTGCGGGTCCACCAGTCCAGAAGCTTGTTCAGGGACTCTTTATCCTCTTCTATGCTCGTGCACTTGTACTGCCCCGGGTCGCGATTGACCGTTACGACGTGTTTGCCGTCTTCCTTAAAGTCGATGCGGTAGATGCAGTGACCCGTCCAACTGCGGTATGCCCAAAGAGTAGATCCTCTCATGTACCAGAACCACTTATCCTCCATGGCCTGCGGAACATTGCCCAGGCGAAGAGCATCCATCTCCTCAGCGCTGAAAGACCTGCACAGCACGAAGGTCTCGCGCTTCAGCGGCATGTGTTTCGTTTTCCAGTCGCCGCGCCGGGCGGCCCTTATTTCATTCTTGTTTTCTTCTGCCATAGATCTCTCCGTTTCGGACTGCGGTCCGGTATCATCCCTTAGATTTGAATTTATCATAACGGGCGAGTTTCTTCAATCTTGTTTTTCGAGGCCAAGCTCCACAGCCTTCCTCATGCGTACCATGAATGCCTCGTCCGGTATCAGGGCGATGCCGTTTTCATCGCTCAGAACGATCAGACGCTGTCCGCCGGTAAGCCCGAACATGTCTCTGACGCCCTTGGGAATGACGATCTGTCCTCTGTCGCCTACTGCAACAGAGCCCCAGATGTTCTTCCCTTTAGGTGCGGGCGGGATGCTCCCTATTCCTTCTACCGGTTCCGTCCTTACGAGGCTGTCGATCGTAGTGCCGTATACCTCCGCAAGAAGACCGCATTTCTCAATGTCCGGGACAGTAGCTCCGGTCTCCCATTTGGCGTACGCCTGCCTGGAGATCCCGATCTTCTCCGCTATGGTCTCCTGAGAGAACCCGTGGATGTTTCTGAGCATTACCAGATTATCTTTAAGCATTTCCCTATCCTCCTTACAGGTCTATCCGTTCGAAGTCCTTACATGCCTTCCTGCACGATGACAACGTCAT
>JAFRZB010000020.1 GCA_017442785.1 Bacillota bacterium | reverse complement strand
TAGAGCATCGCCTTGCCAAGGCGAGGGTCGCGAGTTCGAATCTCGTCTTCCGCTCCAGCATCGGGGTGTGGCGCAGTTTGGTAGCGTGCTTGACTGGGGGTCAAGAGGCCTCGGGTTCAAGTCCCGACACTCCGACCAAAAGAAAAGGACCATTCGACGGATGGTCCTTTTTCTTTCTTCAAAAACGCAAAGCAGTAAGCCGCCGCACTAAGGTGCTTACTCCTTTGTAATAATCTTAGGGCAAACCGCCTATCGGTGGTGCCTTTTGTATCCTGACTATATCACATAAAAAACGACTCAGTCAACCTGCCTGCAGCGGATGCGTCCCTAATCATAAAGAATAAAAAACGGGACGCTTAATTATCCGTCTCGGAAACGTACGCAAGGCCAAAATGCCTTAAAAACGCCCATTTCCCCCAATAAAATGCGTCCCACTATGCTGATACAGCAATCGATGGGACACGTTTTATTCTTTCAAAACCGGTTTTCCCTGTGTCCCACTGAACAAACACCTGCCTTCCGGGACGCATTTTCACTCTTCTGCTTAAGGAAATGCCCACAAACCGCGCATCCGTACGCCCTGAGCACGCAGGACCGGCATACCCGCAGCCCATATTTTACAAAGGAAACGCAACGGCGTCCCTGTAAAGGCCATTCAGGATAGAAAGGAACTCTCTGAGGCTGTCCCTGCGGTCTTCTCTGTGGGTGCACAGGACGCAGGAGAACGACTCGCTGCAGTCGAACGGGATCCACGCGAACTGTCCGCTGTGGTCGTTAAGAAAACCCGGAGCCAGGCAGACGCCCCGCCCCGCTGCCACATTCGTAAGAGTGGTGTCGTGATCGTTGCTGTTGAAGTATTCTATCTTTCCGGAGCTTATGAGCCTGTGCTGCACGGTCTGAAGCGCCGCGGGCGAGCCTCCGCCCACCATCAGCGTCCTTCCGTACAGGTCTTCTTCCCTTATCAGATTCTTCTCCGCCAGTGGATCGTCACGGTCCGTTATAAGGTATATCCTGCTCTCAAACAGATCGTGGACCTGTACCCCTGAGATCTGCCTGGTCTGTTCCTTAAGCGCAAAGACCACGTCCGCCTCGCCGCGCAGGAACATCTCCATACTGTTTCCGTACTGAAAGACAGGCGTTATCTGCACGTCCGGCATGGCTTCCGCGAAAAGCCGCATGGCTTCCGGGAGGAGATACAGGGACTGTCTTACCGACATGCAGACCGATATGCTGTCCTTGTACCTTGCGCTGAAGTTCTGCCCCTGTTCGATCGCCCGCTTTAGATCCTGGCGCATGCCGGCAAGAAAGCTTACGAACTGCGCTCCCGCAGGCGTAAGTGCAGCGCCTTTGCCGCTGCGTTCGAATATCGCAAACCCCGTCTCTTCTTCCAGAAGCCTTATCTGATAGGAAAACGTAGGCTGGCTTACGAACATGTTCTCCGCCGCCCTGCTGAAGTTTAAGGTGCGTGCAAGCTCTATGCAGTAATCTATCTGTTTTGTAGTCATATGACTCTCCTGTTATTTAATAATTAAATAGATTATAACATGTTTCAATTGGACTTTGCAATATACCGCCGATATAATCGAACCGTAAGAAAAAACAGCGGATCACAAACAACAAGGAGAAAAAAAATGGCTAAAACACTTATCGCATTCTTCTCAAGAGCGGATGAGAACTACTTCAGCGGCGCCATGCGCTACGTAAAGGTAGGAAACACCGAGATAGTCTGCCGCATCATAAATAACCTTATAGACGCGGACAGCTTCAAGATAGAGATGGAGGAGCCCTACTCACCCGTCTACATGACCTGCATAGACGAGGCCAAGAGAGACCTCCGCGCAAACACAAGGCCCGAGCTCGTATCCATGCCGGATTCCATCGACGCCTACGACACCATAGTGCTTGCTTATCCCAACTACTGGGGCACCATGCCGATGGCAGTGTTCACCTTCCTCGAGGCCTTCGACTTTACCGGAAAGACCATCCTACCCCTCTGCACAAACGAAGGGAGCGGCATGGGCGGCAGCGTAAAGGACATCAAAAAGATCTGCCCCGGAGCGACCGTAAGATCCGGACTGTCGATCACGGGAAGCATGGCGGCAGATTCAAAGACAAGCGTGCAGGAGTGGCTCTCCGCCAACGGTCTGCTGTAAAAACGAAAGGAGAATAAAATGGAATACATAACACTTAATAACGGAATAAAGTGCCCTGCGGTAGGGATAGGGACATACATGCTCTCTCCCGCTGACGCGGAAAACAGCGTTCGCGAAGCTCTTAAGATGGGCTACTCCCTGGTAGATACCGCAAACGCTTACGTAAATGAGCGCGCGGTAGGCCGCGGCATAAAGGCAAGCGGCGCGGACCGCAAAGACGTATTCCTCTCCACCAAGCTCTGGCCCAGTGAATACGAAAACCCCGGCGCCGTGGACGAAACGCTGGAGCGCCTCGGCGTGGACTACGTGGATCTTCTCTACATCCACCAGCCCGCAGGCAACTGGCTGGCCGGCTACAGACAGCTGGAAAAAGCCTATAAGGAAGGCAAGGCAAAGGCCATAGGCATCTCCAACTTCGAGGGAAAATACATGGAAGAGCTTCAGACCAGGTGGGAGATAGTTCCGCAGTTCATCCAGGTGGAGGCCCACCCCTACTTTACGCAAAAGGAGCTCCGCAAGACGCTGGACAAGTACGGAATAAAGCTCATGAGCTGGTACCCGCTTGGCCACGGAGACAAGGCGCTTATAAGCGAGCCCGTATTCGCGGAGCTCGGAAAGAAGTACGGCAAGTCCCCCGCTCAGGTGATACTCCGCTGGCACACCCAGATGGGCTTTGCCGTTATCCCCGGAAGCAGGAACGTCGACCATATTAAGGACAACCTTAACATACTGGACTTTACCCTCACCAGCGATGAGATGGCTCAAATCGCGAAGCTCGACAAGGGTGTCCGCTACTACCACCGCACGGACGAGCAGCTCGTGCAGTTCGCGGGCTGGAGACCGGCCTTTGAGAAATAAGCCATGAGGCTCTTTAAGACCTTGGCTGTCCTGATGATAATACTCGGCCTGTGCGGCTGCGGGACAGCGGTAAACAATAACACGGAAGCAGGACCGATGAACAGAAACGATAATACGGAATTCTCCAATGTCACCATATACGGTATAGACAGCTCCTCGCTCAGCGAGGCAGAACAGGCCATACTTCGCGCGCAGGCCATGTACTGCCAGGCCATGACGGAAGCGGATATAGACACCATGAGCAAACTGGTATCGGAGGATAAGATCTACACCCACATGAGCGGGACGCAGCAGACCAGGGAGGAATACTTCGCGGACATCGCCGGAGGCAGGCTCCGCTATTATACCATAGGCATGGAAGATCCGGTGATATAGGTAAGCGGCAATAAAGGCAGCATCACCTATACCTCCGTCCTAAATGCAAACGCTTACGGCGCCAAGGGCACCTACCGCATTAAGGGGACCCATTACTACGAGCTGAGAAACGGCAGCTGGATACTGGTGAACGAGCCAGGCAGCGAAGAAGCCTCCGGATACCCCGCTTTCGACTTCGGGAGCAGGACTGTAAAGCTCAACAGCGGCTATGACATGCCGATCCTCGGCCTGGGGATGTTCAGCCTCACAGACAGCCAGGCGGAGAACTCTACCTACTGGGCACTTAAGGCAGGCTTCCGCCTGATAGACACCGCCCGCATCTACGGCAACGAGGACGCTGTCGGAAGAGGCTTAAGACGCGCCATAGAGGAAGGCATCGTTACCCGCGATGAAGTCTTCATCACCACCAAGATGTGGACCAGCGATTTCGGAAACGGCGACGCTGCAATAGACGCGTCGCTCGAAAGGCTGGGCGTTGACTACATAGACCTGATGATACTGCATCACAGCCAGCCCCGAAACGATGTTGACGCCTACCTGGCCATGGAGCGCGCGGTAGAGGCCGGAAAGCTCAGGTCCATAGGGCTTTCCAACTACTACGATCCGGAGGACTTCGACAGACTGGTGAGCGCAGTTTCGATAAAGCCGGCCCTTCTTCAGAACGAGACCCACCCCTACCACCAGAGCGGGCTCATGAAGGAGCACATCGCTCAGTACGGCACCGTGCTGGAGAGCTGGTTCCCGCTGGGCGGCAGAGGCAACACTCAAACGCTCTTCAGCGATCCTGTCATCAGCGGCATAGCCGGGGCGCACGGCGTATCCTCCGCGCAGGTGATAATACGCTGGCATCTGCAGGCAGGAAACATATGCATCCCGAGCTCCTCCAACGAACAGCACATAAAGGAGGACTACGACGTCTGGAGCTTTGAGCTTACGGAGGAAGAGATGGCGCAGATGACCGCTCTGGAAAAAGACAGACGCTTTGCGGACTATTGACGGAGGAAGACCATGAAAAAACTTATCTGCATGATACTGATATCAGCTCTGATTCTGTCCCTGGCAGCCTGCGGCGCTCCCGCCGTCAGCAATAATGACAACAGCTCCGCGGAGCCATCCCCGGCTCCCGTCAGCAACAACACAGCTCCTGCAAACGATGCTCCGGCGGACGATAAGATCGGATCCAAGGCCCTTATAGTATACTTCTCCCGCACGGGAGAGCAGTACACCGTGGGAGTCATCGACAAGGGCAATACCGCCATAGTTGCGGAGATGATAGCGGAAAAGACCGGGGCGGACCTCTTTGAGATCCTTCCGAAGGAAGACCACTACCCCATGACCTACAAGGAGCTCACGGACGTTGCCAAAAAGGAACAGAACGAAAAAGCCAGGCCTGCCTATGCCAAGGCCGTGCCGGATCTTTCCGGCTACGACACCATATTCATAGGCGCTCCTGTCTGGTGGGGAGACTGGCCGATGATAATGTACACGTTCTTTGAGCAGAACACCAAGGCGCTGGAAGGCAAAAAACTGGTCCCCTTCTCCACCCACGAAGGATCGGGCCTTTCAGGCTTCGACAAAAAGCTCGCCTCCTCCTGCCCCGGCAGCACCGTGCTCAAGGGCCAGGCGATACGCGGAAACGACTGCCAGAACAGGCAGGACAGCGTAAGAAAGACCGTAAACGACTGGCTGGAAGGACTGGGCTACTGAGAAGGCTCCTGCTGCCTGCAACGGATGCGTCCCGAGTCATATAGTATAAAAAACGGGACGCTTAAATATCCGTCTCGGAATCGTGCACAAGGCCAAAATGCCTTAAAAACACCCAATTTTCCCAATAGAATGCGTCCCGCTATGCTGATACAGCAATCGATGGGACGCGTTTTATTCTTTCAAAACCGTTTTTCCCTGTGTCCCACTAAACAAGTAGCTGCCTTCCGGGACGCATTTTCACCGTTCTGCTTAAGGAAATGAACACAAACCCGGCATCCGGAGCCGAGCGGTACAAATTGCCGATCCGCCGGCGTTAGGGTATAATGGATCCAAACACAGCTCAGGATAAGGAGTAAGATGATGTTCAGAGAAATGCTCAGGAAAAAGCAGCAGCTTACCGGAGAAGAATGCGTGCGGATACTGAAGGATCAGCTCCGGGGCGTGCTGTCCGTGCTCGGCGACGACGGCTACCCTTACGGCATGCCGCTCAACCACTACTACAACGAGCAGGACGGCAGGCTCTACTTTCACAGCGGCAGGGCCGGCCACAGGACAGACGCCCTGAAAAAGTACCGCAAGGCCTCCTTTTGCGTCTTCGACGAAGGCTTCCGCAGGGACGGCGAATGGGCTCTAAACATAAAGTCCGTGATAGTATTCGGACACATAGAGTTCGTGGAGGACCGGGAAGAGATCTACAGGATATCCGCGGAGCTCAGCCGCAAGTTTACGGACGACGAAGCCTACATCCGCAGGGAAATAGAACGCTCCGGCCCGGGAACACTGATGTTTGCGCTGGTGCCGGAGCATATCACAGGCAAGCTGGTAAACGAGTCCTAAGTCTTCGGCAAGCTTTCCGAAAAGGATAAAGCATATATCAGGGAACACCCTGATCCGCTGGACTATCATTTTTCGCTTGGGCTGTATATCAGAAACCATTACCTGTTTACGGACAAAGAATCTCCGTTATTCACTGTTCCCGGCTTCGATGCAGACACGCCCTCCTGCGGGATAGTAGAAATGATCATTGAAAAGGTTCTGCAGGAGGGAGAAAAGTAAACCCGTAATGGTTTGTCAACAAGTATATTAATTGTTCATATATAAGACAATTTAAACTACTTAACCTGAGCAAATGCGAAAAAATGTTCCATCTGGAGACGATTATCTCTGGGCATTCATATTTCCTCAATCCCCAGACTTTTCAAATAGTTATATGTACTATCATAATATTCTGGTAATCGAGTGCTATCCTCCCAAAACCCTGTTAGTGTTTTATTTGGATTTTCTTTTGGAACACATATTATCATTCCAAACCTTGCACGTGTAAGTAATACTCTGTAAGCATTCAGCATATATTTCCGTTTTTCATTGTTGCTTTCGCTATTACCAGTCTGCTCAACCCATTTTGTATTTCCTTTAAAAGAATAGAACCTCCATTTCCCGTTGTCATATCTCATATCTGCATCCCACATTAAACATGTGTAATCAAGTTCCAGGCCCTGCACCTGAATTTCTGTAGCAGCATCTTCAAGATAATTTGAGGATCTTGTGTCAGTTTTATCGTCAAGAAACCAATGGATAGCGTTTTCATCGCCTGATGGTAGTATTTGTATGGCAAGCGGTTTAAACCTTGCAGCTTCTTTTGTCACAAGAACTCCAGTCCGCTCACTTCCGCGAACCTGTTCACGAAGCCACTTCCGGGCGGTTTCCATGTCTCTTGTCAATTTTATAGGATATTTTTTATTAATCTCATTATACAAATCTCTAGCGTTATCTTCGAAGTTTAAAAGCGATTGAACAAATTTGTACAAATTTTCTACCCTTATTGCGCGAACAGGAACACTCAGGTGTAAATCTTCTTCATTATGGACGTTTTTATTAGCTACTAATAATTCATCTATTTTTCCTTCAGCATACTCTTTGTCAGTAAGCCTGGGAGAAATATAAATCTGCCAGTGTGGAAATCTATCATTGATGGCCTTAATCCATTCAGATATTCCTGCTTCTCCAGTATTAATTTCTTGCCCTCCACCAACTAAGCATACAATAGTAGCCCAATCCTCACGCTGATCAAGGGACCAAATTAAAAATGCTGCTTCTGACATCGGGAAGTTTGGAACCTTTAACTTATTACCATACGTTCCTCCCCTTTTTAGATAGTCCGCAAGTCGTTTGTGTGTCCATGAACGCTGTGCTTCATCAAAAATGGCTACGTGTTCCACCTCTCCAAATCCAGATTCACCATTTTTTAACGCTTTTTCTGGATCAATTTCAAGAACTTCGTTTTCAACCGGAATCTTAATTTTGGCAAGCATATTATCACGATACCGGTGGATCATTTGGATGGACTTGCTTACTTCACGCTTGGAATCAGTGAACTTCTTTTGCACCTTTTTTTCACGGGCTTTTTTATAATTATCTCTCGCCAGGGCCTCTGTTAGTACAGCAACTAAAGGACCATTACCAGACAGATATACTGCACCTTCATCCTCAACTGGGTCATCCTGTCCTTGATATGTCTGCTTTATCGCCACATCAAGACCTACAAGTGTTTTACCCGCACCAGGGACTCCCGTAACAAAACAAATACTTTTTTCCAGATTTGCCTTGCTTCTTTTAATTACGTTAAGAATACAATTAATGGTCTTATCAATATTTACTCCATCAGCCTCGTGTTTAGTGATATCCTCAACAGTATGGTTTTCATACAATGACCTTGCAGCTTCAATAATTGTTGGGGTTGGAGCATAAGGGCTGATAACCCAGTTACTATCAACAGGAGCTTCATTTGGGAATCTATCCAGAACACCTTTTATGACATCATAGATGTGATTCTTACCTGTTAGCAATGGATTCACAACTCTATCATGGTATACGGATCCTTGCACAACAGATGTGAACTTTTCATAATACGGAGCAACAAGAATAGGGACTATTACTTTTTCTTCGCTCAATTTATGAAAGTTCTTTAAATCCAATGCATAATCTAATACCTGATCTACATCTGCTGCATATATTTCCTTGTCTTCGGTCCTTACTTTAAACTCAATACAAAAGATGATGCCTTTATAGAGCAGCACTACATCAATTCGTTTACCAAGCCTTGGAATATCATACTCAAAAATGATTTGACCGTTCTTATCTTCCAGCTTAGATAACACATCCTGCATTATAACGATCTCTTCTAACCATGCTTCTCTGGAAGTGGTTTGAGATTCTCCATGGTAATTTGCACTCAGTTCACCATATACATGCATCTTATCTTTGCTGATAAAATCAATGAAATTGTTTTTATACATGCACCGAGGATGATTACTCATAAGTTCTTATCCCTTCAAATCAGTTTGTTGCTAACTCTCGCCTTGTTTCAGTAATTTAATTACTACTCTATCAGCAGGTAACCAAGTGACACTATCCAATTCGTTTTTATGAAGCCACTTAGAAGCCTCGTGTTCTTTTAACTCTAAACCTCCGCTTTTCACCTTTGCTAAGAAACAATCCATACTTAGGTGAAATGTAGGATAATCGTACTCTATTGTAGTCAGTTTTTCTATTATAGTAATCTCGGTTGACAGTTCTTCCTGAATTTCCCGCTGCAAAGCGTTTTCTGCAGTTTCACCGGGTTCAATCTTTCCACCGGGGAACTCCCAATAGTCTTTCCACTCTCCATATCCGCGTTGTGTCGCAAAATAGCGATCACCATCGCAAATAACAGCAGCAGCTACTTTTACGATTTTAAGGCCTAGAGCCATTTGTCCACCTCAGTACTTCCCGTACTCCCTCACCGTGTCGAACAGGGCCACTACGTTCTCCTTCTTCTCGTGGCTGAGACCGGAGCCGGTGGCGAATATGAAGCCGCCGCCGGGGGCGCAGATGTCCAGGAGGCGCTTGGCCTCGTCGCGCACCTGCTGGGGAGTGCCGAACTGCAGGAGGTTGTTGTTGAAGCTTCCGCCTATGCAGGCAACGTCCTTGAGCTTGGACTTGGCAAGCGCCATGTCCACCTCCTCAAAGTGGTAGAACACCTTACCCGGGGTAACTTCCGTAAGGCAGTCCAGACGGGTGTTGTACCTGCCTTCGCAGAAGACGTTGGGCACCATGTCCGCCTTTATTATCTCCTCTATTATCATCTGCAGGTGCTTCCAGTAGAGCTTCTTGTAGTGCTCGTCTCCCATAAAGCCGTCTATGCCCTTGTGCAGCGCCATGAACACGTGCTTGCGTTTCATGCCGGGCATCTTGCCCATCTTCCTGATCATCTCAAGCTGCGGCTCTATGGTCTCCTCTATGAAACGGTCTATGTCCTCGGGCCTTTCGTAGATGTCCTGCAGGGACAGTATGGTGCCTCTGAGGTTGTCCGAATAGTTGTCGAACGGAACGGCTGCCCCGCCCTTGCGGAACACCGGATAGCCCATCTCGTAGACGGTCTCGTCCAGCTTTTTGGCGTTCTTTCTGAACTCCTGCGCAAGCTCGTCTATCTTCCAGAGGTCCTGCATCATGGCCTTGAACTCCGGGGTGGATACCTGGGCCGCAAGCCTTTGTATGGAGAACCTGCCCTCCTGGTGCAGAGTGGCAAGGGGCTCTAAGAGCTCTGAGTTTCTGGGGAGCTGCTTGCGCATGGTCCAGCCGGTGCGGTCCGAAAAGAACTCATCGAACTCGTCGTCCAAAAGCAGCGGATACTCTATGAACTGTTGTATGGAATTGACGTCTATGATATTGCCCGGCATTCCTGCCCAGCGCATGTTCTTGGGCTTTTCCAGCTCCAGTATAAGGCCCTCGCCCGCATAGTTGGTGCCTGTGTTAAGTCCACAGTCGGGATCGAACTCCTCCAGGTATTTTACTATGGCCTTGGTCATCTTCTCCAGGCTTATGTCGTAGATGACCTCCGCTACGGTGTAGCCCGCGTTTATCATGGGGAACAGCGCCGCGGAAGGCATCATCGGCACTCTGTCCGGTTCCTTAAGTGCTATGGCGGCCTCCACTCTTGCCACCTTTTCGTCGTAACGTTTCTGTGCCTGCGGTGTCATGTCAGGTACCTCCTCTCTGTGCTGTTTTTATATTAACATTCCCGGAGCGGATGCACAAGTGCCCGCGGCGCAGTTTGAGCAGCCCTTTCAGCGGATAAAAACATCCCGCGCCTTGAAAAGCACGGGATGTTACATAACAGATATTATTGTAGACCTTGCGCTGACGGCTTACTTCTCGTTTGCAAGCATGGTCTTTCCGAGTCCGCCCCACTTCTCCTGGAAGATCTCGGCCGGCATTTCCTTAAGATCCGGAGATACTGCGGGTCTGAAGCCCATCTTGGCTATGACGTCCTTCTCGGGATCGAGGCCGGGCGCCACCTCTATGAGGGTGAGCTTGTGGTCTATCAGCTTGAAGACCGCCTTCTCGGTTATGTACAGGACGCTCTGGCTGTCCGGAGCATACTGACCGGAGAAGGATATCTGCGTCACCTTGTCGATGAACTTCGGGAACTCGGTCTGGGTCTTCTTGTTGAAGCCGCAGAGAGTACCTACGAAGATAACGGTCTTGGTGGACGCGGTGATGTCTACGAATCCGCCGGGGCCGGTGACACGGCTGCCCATCCTGGAAACGTTGTTGTTTCCGTCCTTGTCTATCTCGCCTATGCCCAGGCAGGTGACGTCAAGGCCGCCGCCGGAGATCATGTCGAACATGTCGTTAGGCGTAAGTATGGCTTCCGGGTTGAACGCGGAGCCGAAGGACGGCAGAGCGGACGGAACGCCGCCTACCATGCCGGACTCTGTGCTCATGATAATGTCGTTGGTAAAGCCTTCCTCATTGATGACTCTTGCCATCTCAGCCGGCATGCCTACGCCGAGGTTTACTATGTTGCCCTTGCGGAGCTCCATGGCAGCTCTTCTGAGGATTATCTTTCTCTCGTCGAACGGAAGCGGCTGTATGGCGTTGAGCGGCTTTCTGATGTGTCCGGAGAAGGACGGCTCCCAGTAGTTGCCCTCTGCCTGCCAGCAGTGCTTGGGATCGTCGTCCCATACCACGTAGTCTACCAGGTTGCAGGGGATCTTTATGTCCTTGGGATTGAGGGTCTCCTTCTTGGCCAGGTACTCTACCTGTACTATTACGATACCGCCGCAGTGCTTGGCCGCGTTGGCTACCGCGAAGCCCTCGTTTACAACGGATTCGTGCTCGAAGGAGATGTTTCCGTTCTCGTCGGCTATGGTACCTCTGAGTATGGCTACGTCTACGTTGAAGGACGGATAGAACAGATACTCTTCGCCTTCGAAGTTGATCAGCTTAACTACTTCGTCTCCGCAGTCCCTTGCCGCCTGATTCATCTTTCCGCCTTCAACACGCGGGTCTACGAAGGTTCCAAGACCTGTCTTGGTGATGAGTCCCGGACGGCCTGCGCCTATCTCTCTCCAGAGGTTGATTATTACGCCCTGCGGCAGGCAGAAGCTTGCCAGCTGGTTGGCGCGGATCTGGTCGCAGAGGGTGTAAGCGCTGGCTACGTGCGCGCTGGTCCACTTGGCTACAAGGCCGGGGCCTGCTTCGCCGAGACGGTTCATGCCGCGTACGCACTTGGTGGAGGGATCCGGATCAGGACCGTTGGGGTTCTTGCTCCTGTCCCAGCCTATGAACTGGTTGCCGTAGCCCCAGTCTCCCAGAGCCGAGCCCTGCTTGATGTTCAGGCCGCAGGGATGTCCTGTCTCCTTGAAGCTGTCTCTGATGGCACAGGCTACGCCTTCTGCCCATCCGGAAAGTCCCATTCCGGCAAAGCCTACTGTTGCGCCGTCCGGTATGAGTTTAGCAGCTTCCTGAGGGGTAATGAATTTTGCCATAAACTACCTCCATAAAAAAGCGGACGGTCCCACCCGCCCTTCCATATAAGGAATGCAATGTGGGACCGTCTATTATATTACTTGTTCTTTACAGCCTTGAAGGACTCGATCATCTCGGGAACGACCTTGAAGAGGTCTCCTACGATACCGTAGTCTGCGATCTCGAAGATCGGAGCAGCATCGTTCTTGTTTACCGCGATGATGCACTCGGAATCCTGCATGCCTGCCTTGTGCTGGATGGCACCGGAGATACCGAGAGCGATGTAGATCTTCGGGTGTACGGTCTTACCGGTCTGGCCTACCTGATGGTCGGCAGTTACATAACCGGCATCGACAGCGGCACGGGAAGCACCTACTACGCCGCCGAGAACGTCAGCGAGCTCTTCTGCAAGAGCAACGCCCTTCTCAACGTCCTTGCCTATGCCCTTACCGACGGAGACGATGACGTCAGCGCCGATGAGGTCTACGAGCTTCCTGGTAGCCTTTACGACGTCCAGTACCTTGGTCTTGATGTCGGCCTCGGTGAGCTCGAACTTCGGATGCTCGATAGCGACCTTGTCTGCACCAGCCTGGTCGAACGGTCTCTTGGCCATAACGCCCGGACGGACGGTAGCCATTGCCGGCCTGAACCTGGGGCATACGATGGTGGCCATGAGGTGGCCGCCGAATGCCGGACGGGTCATCTTGAGGTTGCTGTTGACGTCGAAGAGCTTGGTCTCGAAGTTCATGTTGTCAACGTCCAGAGAGGAACCGGTCCTCAGGAAGTTGATGTAACCGTTGAGGTCTATGTCCAGGTGCGTGCAGTCCGCGCAGAGTCCGGTGTGGAGTCTGGCAGCGCAGCGGGGAGCGAGGTCGCGGCCGATGTTGGAAGCTCCGAAGAGCATTACTTCCGGCTTGATCTCCTCGATCGCGTCGCAGATGACCTTTGTATAGGCATCGGTGGTGTAATACTTAAGAAGCGGGCTGTTGTAGACATATACCCTGTCGGCACCGTAGCCGCCGAGCTCCTTGGCGATACCGTCTACGTTGTCTCCGAGAAGGATTCCGCAAAGCTCTACGCCGAGCTCGTCGGCAAGCTTTCTTCCTTCGGAGATCAGCTCAAATGTTGTGGGCATCATTACGCCCTGACGCTGCTCGCAGAAGACCCATACGTTCTTGAAAGCAGCAATATCTGCACTATTATAAGCCATTCTATTTCTCCTTCCTTAGATTATGTGCTTGCCTGCGAGGATAGAGGCCAGTTCGTTGGTGGTCTCTTTGCCGTCGCCCTTGAGCATCATTCCTACGCCCTTCTGCGGAGGCGTGAAGGACTTGTAGATGTTTGTCGGGGAGCCCTTAAGTCCGATGGTGGTTGCATCGATCAGCGGGTGATCCTTGAGCTTGTTGTAATCGTATATCTCGATCGGCTTGTCGAATGCATCGAGCACGCCCTGAACGCTCATGTATCTCGGAGTGTTGAGCTCCTTGATGCAGGTGATCATGCAGGGGGTGTCCACGCTGATCATCATGTAGCCGTCTTCCAGTATTCTCTTTACTGTAAGGGTGTTGCCGTCCTTGGTGATCTCGCCTGCATAGGTGATCTGGGGCAGACCGAGCTTTTCAGCGATCTGCGGACCAACCTGAGCGGTATCTCCGTCTATAGCCTGACGTCCGGCCAGGATTATGTCGTCCTTCTCAACACCGTAGGTGTCGATAGCGGCGGCAATGATCTGGGAAGTAGCGTAGGTATCGGATCCGCCGAACTCTCTGCCGGATACGAGTACTGCCTCGTCAACGCCCATGGCCAGAAGCTCTCTGAGCATTATCATGGCCGGTCCGGGGCCCATGCAGAACGCTATTACCTTGTAGCCGTATTTATCCTTGAGTTCCAGAGCAGCCTCGACAGCGTTGAGGTCGTCGGGGTTGGTTATGGTCTGCATCGAAGCTCTGTCCAGAGTTCCGTCGTCCTTTACCGCTACCTTGCCGGAAGTATCAGGAACCTGCTTTACTGTTACGAATATCTTCATTTCCTGTCCTCCTTCTATTACTTAAGTACGTTTGCGGCGATGACCATCTTCTGGACCTCGGAGGTTCCTTCGTAGATGGTGGTGATGCGGGCGTCTCTGTAGAAGTTCTCTACCTTGTACTCCCTGATGTAACCGTATCCGCCGT
>JAFRZB010000002.1 GCA_017442785.1 Bacillota bacterium | reverse complement strand
TACACTGAGGCTTGAACACTCTCATTGTATCAAGTCTGGAGAGTTTTGGTTTAACCTTCGATGCACACCCGCATAGCGGGTGGTTTATTTGTCTCGTGCCTTAGGCACGAGACGGGGCTATTAGTGCCCCATAAATAAAAAAACGGCCGTTTTTTCCGGCCGAATCAAACGCGTCAGCTTTGCTATACAACGCTCTTGTAGAATCTTATCGTAAAGCAGGCTCCGCCGCCCGGGGCGTTCTCCGCCGCAATTGTGCCGCCCTGCCCCGCTATTATCGCGCGGCTTAAGGAAAGGCCTATGCCTATGCTCTCGTCCGTGGCGTTGCTCCCGCGGTAGAACCTCTCGAAAATGTGCGGAATGTCTGCGGGATCGAATCCGCTTCCGGTATCGGTGACAGTTATCTGCGTGTAAAGAGCGGTCTCAAGAGCGCTTACTGTGACGCTTCCGCCGGCGGGTGTGTGCTCCATGCAGTTCTTTATGAGGTTGCCGAGAGCCTCTGTGGTCCAGGCGAGGTCGCCCTCGAAGCTCTCAGTTCCGGCCTGCGTTACCAGACGCTGGTCCCTCAGCTCCATGGGTATCAGGAATGGTCCTGCCGCCTTATTTATCAGGGTCTTTACGCTTACGCGGTCCTTCTTAAAGCCCGCGGTCCCCGCGTCTATCTTTGACATCTTAAGAAGAGTCTCCGTAAGCCAGCTGAGCCTTTCCATCTGCTTTTTGAGCGCTCTTGCAAGCTCCAGGCGCCTTTCATAGCTGAGATCCTCCGCGTCCAGCAGGGAGAGCTGGAGCTTCATGGACGTTAGCGGGGTCCTCATCTGGTGGAACATGTCGGCTATGGCATCGGTAAGCCTTATCTTCTCCGAGGAGAGCATGTCGGCCTGATCCCTCAGCTTTACTGTCATCTTCTGTATCTCGCTGGTAAGTATTGCAAGCTCGCCCTCGTCGCTTCCCGATATAAGGAATTCTTCCTGCCCGTGCAGTATCCGGTCTATGCTCTCCGTAAGCGCCTTCAAATCGCCGTATCTTTTCCTTAGATATAAAAGGTCCACCGCTATAATGACTGCGCCAAGGAACAGCAGCAGAGCCGCAGCCAAAGGACCGGACACTAAAAGCCCGGTCAGTGCCGCCGCAAGGCTTATTACGGCGCATATTATAAGCTGGCGTCTTATCTCCCTGTTCCTTAGGAGCTCCATGTCAATCCATCCTGTAACCCAGGCCGCGGACAGTCTTTATGATCTTCGGGTCCTGCGGATCCTCCTCTATCTTTTCCCTCAGCCTTTTTATATAAACGGTAAGAGTATTGTCGTTGACGTAGTCCCCGGCTATGTCCCAGATGTCCTCCAGGAGCTTGTTCCTGGAAAGCAGCCTTCCGCGGTTGTCAACGAAGACCAGGAGCAGCCTGTACTCAAGGGCGGAGAGCTGTATCTCCGAGCCGTTCCTTGCGACAGTGCCCTTTTCTGTGTCCACGGTGATGCCGAAGCCGAGGTACACCACGGCGCTGTCCGTCTCGTAGTGCCTGAGGACATTCCTGATGCGTGAGAGGAGCTCTCTCGGTCTGAAAGGCTTTGCTATGTAGTCGTCTCCCATGTCCAGACCCTTTACCACGCTGTCCTCGTCGCTGCGCGCGGTAAGGAATATGACAGGAAGCTTAAGGGCCTTGGCTGCCCTGCACACGGAAAAACCGCTGCCGTCCGAAAGCCCCAGATCCACAAGCAGCAGATCCGGCCTTTCGGAGGCAAGTATCGCAAGCGCCTGCCTCTCACCGGAGGCGCTCAGTGTCCTGAACCCCTCGGAGCTTAGAAACTCCTCAAGAGAAGCTGTTATGGCCCTGTCGTCTTCAACTGTAAGTATCGTCTGCATTTCTTTCCCCCCCCCGTATCCCCGCCATTATAACACGGCTTGCTGCTTCGTACATATAAGATTCTGCTGTTTTAATCCACATCAAATGTGGTATAATACCTGAACGGACGCACCTTCGCGTCCCGGAGATAAATATGACTGTAAAGAATAAGAATATCGTAAAAAGATCATTAAGGACCATACTTACCGCCCTGCTTGCCGTGCTGCTGTGCGCAAGCCTCGCTTTTGCCAAGGAAAGAGCCGAAGAGCAGGGCGTCACCATCACTGCCTCGGGCTTTTCCAACAACAAGGTCTTTACTGACGACCTCAGAAAGACCTGGGCCAGGGCAGGCAAGGACAATTCGGTCACCATCAGCTGTGAGAACGGATTAAGCTCCGTTTACATCGAATTCGACCAGATACCGGAACAGACCTGGACCATCACATCCTCCGAGACCGGAAAGACCGCGGAATGCGAAAGCAAAGGCTTTCTCCATGTTTTCACGGACATTACGGAGCTCCTCGGAGAGCACCCCAAGGAGGTAGTGCTCCGCTTTGCGGAAGGCACGCAGATATCTAACGTCTACGCTTTCTCCGGAGAGGAACCATCCTGGGTGCAGAAATGGGAGCCCATGCTTAAGACCGCAGACATTATGCTGATATCCACCCACGCGGACGATGAGCAGCTATTCTTTGCCGGAGTCCTTCCCTACTACGCGGTGGAGCGCAAGGTGGACGTGCAGGTGGTGTACTTCGTGCAGCACTTCCACAAGGCCCACAAGGTGTTCGACCACGTGCGCCCGCACGAGCAGCTGGACGGTCTGTGGACAGTGGGCATACGCAATTACCCCTACATGTCCGAATTTCCCGACGTCTACGGAGAAGGAACGTCCCGAAGCAACGCCATCAGCAACCTGCTCTCAAGCTTCAGATACTACGGCTACGCCAGGGATGATTTCCAGAAGTTCGTCGTGGACACCATAAGAAAGTTCAAGCCGCATGTAATAGTCACCCACGACTTTGACGGTGAATACGGACACGCAGCGCACATCCTCAACGCGGACGTAACGGCAAAGGCCATGGAGCTTGTAGGAGACCCCGCGCAGTACCCGGAGAGCGCCGCCGAATACGGCACCTGGGTACCGGACAAGCTGTACGTCCATCTGTATAAGGAGAACCCCATCGTAATGGACTGGGACACCCCGTATGATAGCCTCGGAGGCCTTACGCCCTTCCAGGTGACCCAGAAAGGCTTCGACTGCCACGAGACCCAGACCATCTACTGGTTCTGGGACTGGCTCTGCGGAACAAGGAGCAATCCCATAACCAAGGCGACCCAGATAAGAAAGTACTCGCCGTGCAAGTACGGCCTTTACTTCACTAATGTAGGACCCGATGTCAAGGGCGGAGACTTCCTTGAGAACGTCTACACCTATGCCCAGCAGCGCATAGATGAGGCCGAGGCGGAAAAGAAGCGCCAGGAGGAAGAAGCAGAAAGAAAGCGTCAGGAGGAAGAGGCAGAAAGGAAACGCCTGGAAGAAGAGCGGAAGCGTCAGGAGGAAGAACAGCGCGCCTGCGAGGAGGCCGCAAAGAGACGCAGGCTGATAATATCAGCCGGATGCATCGTTGCCGCAGCCGCGCTCATTATATTACTGATAATCAGAAGCCGCAGGAGATGATCCCTGCGGTCTTCTTTTTTTGTTTATTTACAACAAGTTTTTTTAAAATAATCTATTGCTCAAAAACAAAAGACCTTGACAAGCTCTCGTCCCGGGAGTATATTTCTTTTAATATGCCGAAAAAAGCGGCAGAGAAGATGATTCACAAAGGACGGACAGAAAATGGATAACATCAGGATAAGCGACATAACGCTTCGTCAGAAGAGCTCGGAGACACTCACATTCAAAGAAAAACTGGAACTTGCGAGGCTCCTTGACCGACTGCAGACCGACGTTATTGAGCTGCCTGCGATAATAAACGAGAAGACCGACAGCCTATACATCAAGACTGTCGCCGACATAGTAAAGGACAGCACCATTTCCGTGCAGTGCCCCCCTGACAGGGCGTCAGTTGATATAGCCTGGGAGGCTCTTAAGAACGCTTCTTTCGCAAGGATACAGGTCGCCGCCCCGGTGAGCCTTGTGCAGATGGAGTACATCTACCACAGTTCCCCCGAAAAGATGGTGGATACCGTTGCGGATACCGTATTCTACGCAAAGAGCCTCTGCAAGGACGTGGAGTTCCTTGCTGAGGACGCAACCCGCGCAGACAAGGGCTTCCTGTATCAGATGATAGAAGCAGCTGCCGAAGCCGGAGCCACAGCCATAACTCTCTGTGACACCGCAGGCACTCTCCTTCCGGACGAGTTTGCGGAATTCACAAGGGACATACTGGAGAATGCCAACACCTCCGCCGCAAGCGGCGTGATACTCGGCATCTCCTGCAGCAATGAGATGGCCCTGGCTGACGCATGCAGCATAGCCGCACTTCGAAGCGGCGCAACCGAGATAAAGGCCTCAGTCTACGGGAGCAGCTGCGCTTCGCTCAAGAACATAGTAAACATACTCAGCGCAAGAGGCGCCGAGCTCAGCCTTTCGAGTGGTGTAAGGACAGTAGAGCTCAGCAGGATATGCGCGCAGGCAGAAAGGATGTTCACCGCCACAAAGAGCAGCACTTCTCCCTTCGAGAACGGCGTCAAGGAAGCTCAGGAGAGCAGATATTACACCGAGGACGACGACATAGAGGCCATAATCCGTGAGACCGAGATGCTCGGCTACGACCTCTCGGAAGACGACAAGGTAAAGGTATACGAAAGGTTTAAGACCATAGCGGCCAAGAAGGAAAAGGTAAGCTCCAGGGAGCTTGACGCCATAGTCGCCTCCTCCGCCATGCAGGTCCCGCCGATCTACAAGATAGAGGACTACATCATCAATTCCGGCAACACCATCTCCGCCACGGGGCACATCCGTCTCAGGAAGAACGGAGAGCTTAAAGAGAGCGTTGCCATAGGAGACGGCCCAGTTGACGCCGCCTTCCTTGCAATAGAACAGATAGCAGGCCGCCACTACGAGCTGGACGACTTCCAGATCCAGGCCGTCACCGAAGGACGCGAGGCCATGGGTGAGGCCCTTGTAAAGCTGAGATCTAACGGAAAGCTCTACTCCGGCCGCGGCATCTCCACGGACATCATAGGCTCCAGCATCAGAGCCTACATAAACGCGCTCAATAAGATAGCCTACGAGGAGGAAGAAGAATGAAGCTCTCCTACTCCACAAGAGGCTGGTATTTCCTGCCCGCTTCAGAGCTTTTGGGGGCGGCTGCCGAGATGCGTTTCTCCGGAATAGAGCTCTACGACCTCCACAAGCATCCGGAGCTCTTCGAAAAAGGCGCTCCCCTGCACTCATACAACCAGAACTCGACCGTAAGGTCCCTTCGGGACAGCGGAATAAAGATAGTATGTCTGGATACCTCCGCTGACCTTACCCAAAAGGATGCCGCCAAGACCATGCGCTGGACCATAGACCTGGCCAAAAGCCTTAACGTGCGCTATGTAAGCGCCGAGGCGATGACAGAGGACGAGCCGGCGGCAAAGGAGCTCATAGCGGATCTTCTTAAGTATTCCGAAGGAAGCGGAGTATCCATAATAATCAAGACCAAGGGCATATACGCGGACACCGCTCGCCTTGCTCTTATGCTGGACGGCTTTGCCGACGACAGGCTCGGCGTGCTCTGGGACATGCACCACAGCTTCTGCGATCATTCCGAGAGCGCGGACACAACCATAAGGAACCTCGGAGGCTACGTAAAGCACGTCCACCTGAGGGATTCCGACAAGGACGGCCGCTACTGCATAGTGGGCGAAGGTGTGCTCCCGATAGACAAGATGATGCGCGCCCTCTCCTCCATAGACTACATGGGCTACGTTTCCCTTGAATGGAAGCCGGCCTGGGAGGAGGAGTTCAGCGACCACACAATCATTTTCCCGCATTTCATAAGCTACATGAGCCGTTTCGGCGAGACCAGAAAGAACCGCAGGAAGCTCTATCCCAACCACGACGGCACCGGAGAATACATATGGGAAAAGTACGAGCTGATAGACCTCACCTTCCCTCAGGTGCTGGACCGTGTAGCGGAGGAATTCCCGGACCAGTACGCCTTCAAGTACACTACCCTGGACTACACCAGGACCTATTCCGAGTTCAGGGAAGACGTTGACAACTTCGCAAGAGCCCTCGTATCCCTCGGAGTGCGCCCCGGAAGCAAGGTGGCCATCTGGGCGACCAACGTCCCCGCGTGGTTCATAACCTTCTGGGCCACCACCAAGATAGGCGCGGTGCTCGTCACCGTGAATACGGCATACAAGATCCACGAGGCCGAATACCTTTTCAGGCAGTCTGACACCCATACGATCGTAATGATAGAGTCCGCGCTGGACTCCGATTACAGGCAGATAATAAACGAGATATGCCCCGAGATAGCGCAGAGCAAGCCCGGAGAGCCCCTGCACTGCAAGCGCCTGCCGTTCCTGAGGAACGTCATAACCGTAGGCTACAGGGACAAGGGCTGCCTCACCTTTGAGGAAGCCATGGAGCGCGCCCCGTCCGTTCCCAAGGCAGAGATACTGAGAATGGCTGCGAACATAAGGCCCAACGACGTGTGCAACATGCAGTACACCTCCGGGACGACTGGCTTTCCCAAGGGCGTTATGCTGACGCACTACAACGTAGTCAACAACGGCAAGTGCATAGGAGACCGCATGGGTCTTTCCACTGCGGACAGGATGATGATACAGGTGCCCATGTTCCACTGCTTCGGCATGGTGCTGTCCATGACGTCCTCCATGACCCACGGAGCCACCATGAGCCCCATGCCCTACTTCTCCGCAAAGGCGAGCCTCGCCTGCATCAACCAGGAGAAGATAACCTGCTTCAACGGCGTTCCTACCATGTTCATAGCGATGTTCAACCATCCGAACTACCGCAAGACGGACTTCTCGCACATGAGGACGGGAATAATGGCAGGCTCCGGCTGCCCGCCCGAGCTTATGCGCAGGGCCGCCCAGCCTGACGAGATGAACATGACAGGCATTATAAGCGTTTACGGACAGACAGAGAGTTCCCCGGGAAGCACCATGTCCTCCTGGACTGACGATCTGATGCTCCGCACCGAGACGGTCGGCTACGCCTTCCCGCACGTGGAATGCAAGGTGATAGACCCCAATACCGGAGAGGAAGTCCCGGACGGCGTGAACGGCGAGTTCTGCAGCCGCGGCTACAACACAATGAAAGGCTATTACAAGATGCCCGACGCCACCGCCGAGACCGTGGACGCTGACGGATGGCTCCATTCCGGAGACCTCTGCTGCCGCGACAAGGACGGCAACTACCGCGTCACCGGACGCCTTAAGGACATGATAATCCGCGGCGGAGAGAATCTCTACCCCAAGGAGATAGAGGAGTTCCTCTACACCCATCCTGCCGTCTCCGACGTACAGGTGATAGGTGTTCCGGACAAGAAATACGGCGAGGAAGCCATGGCCTGCATAATCCTGAAGAAAGGCGCCGTGGCCACCGAGGAAGAGATCAGAAAGTACTGCGTGGAGCGGCTTGCAAGGCACAAGGTACCAAGATACATAGAATTCGTGGACTCCTTCCCGATGAACGCCGCAGGCAAGATACAAAAGTTCAAGATGCGCGAAGAGGCAGTAAAGAAACTGGGACTGGAGAATTAAATGAGATCTTTATTCAAGCCTCTTACAAAAAGAGACGCCGTGATCGCATCGGTGATAGTCGGGATAGCAATTGTCTTTTTGGCGGTAAACCTGATAAAGGACATTGTTGCCGGGCTTCCCTTTGATGATCTTAAGAACGACATCATCCTGCTGGCATTCGCCGGATTTCTGGAGAGCGGGATGGTGACCATAGCGATCTCAAAGGACAAAGAGGAAAACGAAGAAGATACGGAAGAGATAACAGACGGATCCGGTGAGGGTCATAAGGACTGAAAAGGAGGTCGACATGGAATTCAGCAAGCTGATCTACGAAAGAAACAGCATACGCTCTTATGAGTCTGGCATACCGCACGAGGATCTCGTAGCCGTGCTGAAGGCTGCTCAGCGCGCGCCGTCCTGGAAGAACCAGCAGACATCCAGGTGCTATGCCGTAGAATCCCCCGAGCTGCTTAAAAGCTTCAGGGAAGAAGTGCTCCCGCCCTTCAATGCGAAGAACGCAGCCAACGCAGCTCTCATAGTGACCACATTCGTCAAGGGAGTCGTAGGCTTCAACGACGACGGTCCGGCAAACGAGGTGGGAAACGGCTGGGGAGCCTACGATCTTGGTTTCCACGATGCCTTCCTCATACTTGCCGCCAGCGACCTCGGCTATGATACCCTGATAATGGGCATACGCGACGGTTCGGCCATCAGAGAGAAACTCGGTATCCCCGAGGATGAACAGATAATGTCAGTTATTGCAATAGGAAAAAGAGCCAAGGACGCTTCTCCGCGGCCCAGAAAAGAACTTGAAGAAGTAACGAAGTTCTTCTGAAGGAGGTAGAACATGTTTCCGTTTGGGATCGGAGGCAAAAATCTTTCCAAAAGAGATGCAGGCATAGCAGCCATCGTATTTGCCGCCCTGCTGATATTCCTGGTCGTCGACATGATCAAGAGGATACGCAACGGTGAGCAGCTCCAGGACATGGTCGGTCACATAATCGTTACCGTAGGTATAGCCGTCATAGTTTGGGGCATGACAGCGCACGTCCTTGCCAAGCAGCCGGAAGAGGCTCCTGAAGAGCAGGCTCAGCTTCCCGAAGGCCCTGTTGAAGAGGCCGAAGAGGAGTTTACCGAGGGTCTTTCCGAGGAGTTCGACGAAGACCAGGGCGATGAAGGAGAAGAATCCGGGGAAGGATCCGGTGAAGGCGGCGAGAGCGCCTGAGCTGCCGAATAAATTGTTGTTGACAAACAGTTACCGCAGTGCTAATATTGTGGAAAATCTCAAATTACAAAGGCTGTGACGAGGACGGCCGGAGAACACTTTTCTGAAGAGAGTTGGCGGTTGCTGCAAGCCATCGAAAAGATCTCCAACGGCCCATCACCTCCGAGCCGGAGGACCGAAAGGACTGTCACCTATTAGGCTCCTTCCGTGAGGCTGCGTTAATGCACAGGGGTTGATGGACCCCGTTGAGGGGCCGCTTTAAAAGCGGCAAATTGAGTGGTACCGCGGGTGTATTATACGCTCGTCTCAATGTGTTTATCATATTGGGGCGGGCGTTTTTTTGCAGGACCATCGCTGCAGCGCCCATGATCTATAAGGAGAACAGAAATGACAGCACAGACAGACGGAAACCTGATGGAGGTTGCTCAGCGCATAAAGGAGATGCGCGAGATAATGGGCTTCTCCACCGCTGAGATGGCAGAAAAATCCGAAGTATCCGAAGAGCAGTATCTGCTCTACGAATCAGGCACGGTGGACCTTCCCTTCACCTTCATACACAAGTGCGCCCTGGCCTACGGCGTAGGCATGGCGGACCTTCTTGAAGGACGCAGCGCAAAGCTCTCCACCTACACCGTCACCCGCAAGGGGCACGGCGTGGACACAGCCAGGGAAGACGGCATCATGATACAGAACATGGCGCCCTGGTTCGTAAACAAGCTGGCGGAGCCCTACTACGTCACCTATCAGTACAGCGAGGAGCTTCAGGACAAGCCCATCCACACCACCAAGCACTCCGGCCAGGAGTTCGACTTCGTGGTAAGCGGACGCCTCAAGATCCAGATAGGCGACAACGTGGAATACCTCTCCGAGGGCGACAGCATATTCTACAACAGTTCCCTGCCCCACGGCATGATAGCCGTCGACGGCCGCGACTGCGTGTTCATAGCGATAATACTCGCGGGCAGCAACAACGTTAAGGAGACCGTCATCCGCGACACCCTTATCCCTTCCAAGATACAGAGCAGAAAGCTTGCAATAGACAACTTCGTGGAGACCGAAACAGACGAGAACGGCCTGCTTACGAAGATCACCTTCAAGAACGAGGACAAGTTCAACTTCGCGTTCGACATAGTGGACGCCATCTCCAAGCGCGAGGCCGACAAGCTGGCCATGATCCACATAGACAAGTACGGCGTTGAGAGGAAGTTCACCTTCCGCCAGATGAAGAGAGCCTCCGCCCAGTGCGCAAACTACTTCAAGTCTTTAGGCATCAAAAAGGGCGACAAGGTGATGCTGGTGCTTAAGCGCCACTACCAGTTCTGGTTCTCCATGCTGGCGCTTCACAAGCTGGGCGCAGTGGCTATCCCGGCGACCAGCCAGCTGCAGGCTCACGACTTTGAATACAGGTTCCAGAAGGCCGGTGTAAAGGCTATCATAGCCACCGCGGACGATAATGTACCGCAGCACGTGGAGGAAGCGCAGAAGACCTGTCCCGAGCTGGAGCTCAAGATACTCGTAGGCGGAAACCGTGAGGGCTGGAGGAACTTCGACGAGGAATACGGCCTTTACAGCGCGCACTTCTACAGGACCGAGGACACCCCCTGCGGCAACGATTCCATGGTGATGTTCTTTACCTCCGGAACCACAGGATATCCCAGGCTTGCGGACCATTCCTACAAATACGCTCTGGGACACTACCACACCGCAAAGTACTGGCACGGAGCCTATGAGGACGGCCTACACTTCACCATTTCCGAGACCGGCTGGGGAAAGTCCCTGTGGGGCAAGTTCTACGGACAGTGGATGCAGGAATGCGCCGTTTTCGTGTACGATTTCGACCGTTTCAAGGCGGAAGAGATACTGCCTATGTTCAAGAAGTACAACATAAAGACCTTCTGCGCGCCTCCGACCATGCTCAGAATGCTCATAAGAGAGGATATCTCCAAGTACGATCTCTCTTCCATAGTCCACATGACCACGGCAGGCGAGGCTCTCAACCCGGAGGTCTATAAGCTCTTTGAGAAGGCTACCGGCCTGCAGATAATGGAAGGCTACGGCCAGACAGAGACTACACTTACGATAGGAAACCTCATGGGAGGTACTCACAAGCTTGGATCCATGGGTAAGCCCACACCGCTGTACGACGTGCACATACTTGACCACGACGGAAACGAGGCTCCCGTAGGAGAGCCGGGCGAGATCTGCATCAATACGCAGAACGGCGTCCCCTGCGGCCTGTTCAAGGGCTACTACAGGGACGAGGAAGCCACCAGGAAGGCATGGCACGACGGCTGGTACCACACCGGCGACGTGGCGTGGAAGGACGAGGACGGTTTCTTCAACTTCGTGGGACGCGTTGACGACGTGATCAAATCCTCCGGCTACCGCATAGGACCGTTCGAGATAGAAAGCGTCATAATGGAGCTTCCGTACGTACTGGAATGCGGTGTCTGCCCTGCCCCGGACGAGGTCCGCGGCCAGGTGGTAAAGGCCTGCATAGTGCTCGTAAAAGGGACCGAGCCTACAGAAGAGCTCAAGAAGGAGATCCAGAACTACGTTAAGACCCACACCGCGCCTTACAAGTATCCGCGCATAGTGGAGTTCCGCGAATCTCTGCCCAAGACCATAAGCGGAAAGATACAGAGGAATCTGCTGTAAAACTTGTCGCAAAGAACAAAAAACTCTTCCAATTATTTGTGTATTAATATATAATACATATTTAATATTACAATTCGCAAATTGGAGAATATCATATGTCACAGATAACAGGGCTTGACAGCAAGATCCAGGAAATGGCTGCCAGAATCAGGGAGCTGAGGGAGACAGAGGGCCGCACGGCTGAAGAAATGGCACTGGCTACCGATGTATCCGTGGAAGAATATCTTGCATGCGAGTCAGGTACCAGAGACCTTAACTTCACATTTATTTACAGATGCGCAAACGCGCTCAACGTAAACGTAACTGACATCATCGAGGGCTACAGCCCCAATCTGCGCCAGTACACCATGACGCGCGCCGGCGGAGGTCAGAAGATCTCCCAGGCCCACGGAATGACCTACTACAACCTGGCCTACGCCTTCCAGAACAGGATAGCGGAGCCTCTTTACGTGCGCAGCATATACGATGAATCGGCTCAGGACAGAGAGATAGAGCTTACCAGCCACGCCGGACAGGAGTGCGACATAGTCGTCCACGGACACCTGAAGGTCCAGGTGGGAAACCACACCGAGATCCTCGGCCCCGGAGACAGCATGTACTACAACTCCGGCACTCCCCACGGCATGATAGCCGTAGGCGGAGAGGACTGCATATTCTACGCCATAGTGCTCAATCCCACCGGAGAGCCCATACCCGAGCTGGCCGCGCGCCCGATAATCCAGGAGGCGCCGCGTCCGCGCGTTGAGGACAAGACGCCGAGGGTATGGCAGAACTTCATAGACGTAAAGGAAAACGAGAACGGTACTCCCATATCCATAAAGTTCAAGAATACCGACAAATTCAACTTTGCCTACGACGTCGTAGGCGAGATAGCCAAGAAGGATCCGGACAAGCTTGCCATGCTCCACATCGCAGGAGACATGACCGAGCGCCGCTTCACCTTCCGCGACATGAAGCGCGGTTCCTCTCAGTGCGCCAACTACTTCAAATCCCTGGGCATCAAAAAGGGCGACCGCGTGATGCTGATACTCAAGCGTCACTACCAGTTCTGGTTCGCCATACTGGGTCTTGAAAAGCTGGGAGCCATAGCGATACCGGCGTCCAACCAGCTGATGTCCCACGACATAGAATACAGGATCAACGCGTCCGGAGCCAATGCCATAATCTGCACAGCGGACGGAGACACCGCCCACCAGGTGGACATTGCCGCCGCAAACTGCCCTACTCTTAAGTACAAGCTGATAGTTAACGGCGAGCGCGAGGGCTGGCGCACCTTCGACAACGAATACACCATGTTCAGCAGCCACTTCAAGAGGACTGCCGAGAGCCCCTGCGGCGACGACCTGATGCTTATATACTTCACGTCCGGCACCACCTCCTACCCCAAGATGGCGGCTCATAACTACAAGCACCCGCTGGGCCACTTCCATACTGCCAAGTACTGGCAAACAGTGGACCCGGAGGGGCTCCACCTTACGATATCCGACACCGGCTGGGCAAAATCCGGCTGGGGCAAGATCTACGGACAGTGGCTGGCTGAGGGCGCCATATTCGTGTACGATTTCGACCGCTTCGACGCCTCAAAGATACTGCCGATGTTCAAGAAGTATAACATCACCACCTTCTGCGCGCCTCCCACGATGCTGCGCATGATGATAAAGCAGGACATCTCAAAATACGATTTCTCGACGGTAAAGCACATGACCACAGCCGGAGAGGCTCTCAACCCGGAGGTCTACAGGCAGTTCGAGAAGGCCACCGGACTTCGCATAATGGAAGGCTTCGGTCAAACCGAAGGCACCATGCTGATAGGAAACATGGTGGGCGCTCCGCATAAGATAGGTTCCATGGGAAAGCCCGCCCCCATCTACGATATAAGGCTCGTGGACAGGGACGGCAATGACACCCCCACCGGCGAGACCGGCGAGATAGTCATAAACATAGCAAACGGAATGCCTCCGGGACTTGCGGTCTGCTACTACAGGAACGAGGAAGAAACTGCGGCTACCTGGAAGGACGGTTTCTACCACACGGGAGACCTCGCATGGAAGGACGAGGACGGCTTCTACTGGTACGTGGGACGCGCGGACGACGTAATAAAGTCCTCCGGCTACCGCATAGGACCTTTCGAGATAGAAAGCGTAATAATGGAGCTCCCCTACGTTTTGGAATGCGGAGTATCTGCGGCTCCGGACGAGATACGAGGCCAGGTGGTAAAGGCCAGCATAGTCCTGGTAAACGGTGTGGAAGGAACGCCCGCTCTCGTAAAGGAGATCCAGGACTACGTAAAACAGCGCACAGCGCCTTATAAGTATCCGAGGATAGTAGTCTTTAAGGACGAGCTCCCCAAGACCACCAGCGGAAAGATAATAAGACATGCACTTTAAACGCATAACCCTGCTTGCCGGACACTACGGCAGCGGAAAGACCAATATAGCCGTAAACCTTGCAGAGCTGCTGTCAAAGACCAGAGACAAGGTGGCCATAGCAGACCTGGACATAGTAAATCCCTACTACCGCACCCTTGACAGCAGGGAAAGGCTTGAAGCCGCGGGCGTAAGGATGATAGTGTCCAGATACGCAAATACCAACCTGGACATCCCTGCCCTGCCGCAGGAGATGTACGCTGTCGTGGACGACAGGTCCCTCACCTGCGTAATAGACGTGGGCGGAGACGACAGCGGAGCAGTGGCCCTCGGAAGGCTCTCCAAAAGGATAGCCGAGGAGAACGACTACGACATGTTCCTGGTGGTAAACAGGTTCCGTCCCCTCACCCCCGACGCGGAGTCGGTGGCAGAGGTAAGATGGGAGATAGAAGCCGCCGGAGGCCTTAGGTTTACAGGCATCATAAACAATTCGAACCTCGGAAGGCTCACCACGGCGGAGACTGTGCTCTCCTCGGTGGATTTCGGAAAAGCCTGCGCCGAGGCTACCGGCCTTCCGCTCATCGCCACGAGCATAGAGGCTTCATTACTTGAAGAGCTGGACGGCAAAGTGCCGGACCTCTTCCCCATGGTGCTGCAGAAGCGCCCTGTGGATTAACAGTGCTGAAACAATAGTTATTATACAGGAGGAAGTTCAATGGCAAGACTTACTTTCAGAACGGACGAATGCAAGGGCTGCGGCCTGTGCATAGACGCCTGCCCCAAGGGGATACTCAGGCTGTCCGAAGAGACCATCAACAAAAAAGGCCATCATCCCGCGGAGTGCGTGGACATGGAAGCCTGCGTCGGCTGCACGTCCTGTGCCATGATGTGCCCCGACTGCATCATCACTGTGGAAAGGTAGGTGTATCAAATGTCCGAAAAAGTACTTATGAAGGGCAACGAGGCGATAGCTGAGGCCGCCATCATGGCAGGCTGCCGCCACTACTTCGGATACCCCATCACACCGCAGACCGAGATCGCGGCCTACATGGCAAAGAGGATGCCCAAGATCGGAGGCACCTTCCTGCAGGCAGAGAGCGAGATAGCGGCCATAAACATGGTATACGGCGTATCATCGGCCGGCAAGAGGGTCATGACATCCTCTTCCAGCCCCGGAATATCCCTCAAGGGCGAAGGCATATCCTACCTTGCGGGCACCGATCTTCCCGCTGTAATAGTCAACGCGCAGCGCGGCGGTCCGGGTCTCGGCGGCATACAGCCCAGCCAGTCCGATTATTTCCAGGCTACCCGCGGAGGCGGCCACGGAGATTATCACATAATAGTCCTGGCGCCCTCCTCCGTTCAGGAGATGGCAGAGCTTACCATAAAGGCATTTGAGCTGGCGGACGAGTACCTGATGCCCGCAATGGTCCTTGCGGACGGCACCACAGGCCAGATGATGGAGCCGGTGTCCTTCGATTTCGAGATAAAGGAGCCCCCTGCCAAGCCCTGGGCAACCACAGGCACCAAGTGCGAAAGACCGCACAACATAGCAAACTCCCTTTACCTGGATCCCGAGAAGCTTGAGCGCATAAACAACGAGCGCTACAAGAGATACGAGATCGTAAAGGAAAAGGAAGCCAAGGCCGAAGAGTATCTTACGGAAGACGCAGAAATAGTCGTAACAGGCTTCGGCATTGCCGCAAGGATAGCCAGAAACGCCGTAGACGAAGCCCGCGCCAAGGGCATAAAGGCCGGACTCATCAGACCCATAACCCTCTGGCCGTTCCCGGACAAGCCTTTCAAGAAGGCCGCAGAGCACGCAAAGCGCTTCATAAGCGTTGAACTTTCCATGGGCCAGATGATAGAGGACGTAAAGCTCGCCACCGAGTGCAGAGTCCCCGTTGACCTCTGCTACCGCGTAGGCGGAATGATACCCTCTCCCGCCCAGGTGCTCGAATCCATAGAAAAAGCAGCTCAGGAGGTGAAGTAACATGGAAACTGTATTCAAGAGACCTAAATCACTTATAGACGTACCGTTCCACTACTGCCCCGGCTGCACGCACGGCATAGTGCACAGGCTCGTGGCCGAGGCCATAGATGAGCTCGGCATAGAAGGAAGGACTGTAGGCATAGCCCCCGTAGGCTGCTCCGTAATGGCCTATGACTACTTCGCCTGCGACATGATAGAGGCCGCTCACGGAAGAGCTCCGGCTGTTGCAACAGGCGTCAAGAGGTCCGATCCGGACAACCTGATAGTATTCACCTACCAGGGAGACGGAGACCTCGCCTCCATAGGCACGGCCGAGACGGTGCACGCTGCCGCAAGGAACGAGAACATAACCGTAATTTTCATAAACAACGCCATTTACGGAATGACGGGCGGACAGATGGCCCCCACATCCCTTCCCGGACAGGTCACCCAGACCTCTCCCTACGGAAGAGATCCCAAGGCCTGCGGATACCCGGTAAAGATCTGCGAGATGCTCTCCGAGCTTCAGGGACCGGAATACCTGGAAAGGGTCACCGTAAACAACGTAAAGAACGTCAGGAACGCCAAGAGAGCCATTAAGAAGGCCTTCCAGAACCAGATAGACGGCAAGGGCTTCTCGCTCATCGAAGTTCTGAGCTCCTGCCCCACCAACTGGGGAATGACGCCCAAGGATGCACTCAAGTGGATAGACGATCATATGATCCCCTACTACCCGCTCGGCGTCTACAAGGACCGCAGCAATGGCATAGACAAGTTTGCCGCAAAGGAGGATTAAAAAATGACCAGGAAATACCTTTTCGCAGGATTCGGCGGACAGGGCCTGCTCTTCTCCGGCAAGGTCCTGGCATACAAGGGACTCATAGAGGATAAGAACGTAAGCTGGCTGCCGTCCTACGGCCCGGAGATGCGCGGAGGCACCGCAAGCTGCGGCGTCACCATAAGCGACGATCCCATAGGAGCGCCCATAGTTCTTGAGCCCGACGTGCTCGTTGCGATGAACCTTCCCTCTCTCGACAAGTACGAGAGCAAGGTTGAGCCGGGCGGATATATCTTTGTGGACAGCAGCCTCATAGAGCGTAAAGTTCAAAGAGATGACGTAAAAGTTTATTATGTTCCTGCCACCAAACTGGCCGGAGAGATAGGCGCTTCCACCCTCGCCAACATGATACTCGTAGGCAAGCTCTTAAAGGAACTGGGCGACTACGACGAGGAGACCGTTGACAAGGCTCTCGGCAAGTGCATATCCGCAAGACACGCGGATCTTCTGGATCTCAACCGCAAGGCCATGGAAACTGGCCGCGACTATAAATAACGGAGGCTTAAAATGGATATCAAGATCACTAAGACCACATGCCCCAAGGAAAAACCGGAGGCTTCCGTCCTTGGTTTCGGAAAGTATTTTACGGACCACATGTTCCTTATGGACTATACCCCGGACAAGGGCTGGCACGACGCTCGCATAGTCCCCTACGGACCCATTGCTCTAAGCCCTGCCTGCACCGCTCTGCACTACGGATCCGAGATCTTCGAAGGGCTTAAGGCCTACAGAAGAGCGGACGGCGGCATACAGCTGTTCAGGCCCCTTGAGAACGCACGCAGGATGAACAATTCCGCGGACAGGCTCTGCCTGCCGCAGCTTCCCGAGGAGATGTTCATGGAGGCTCTTAAGACCCTTATCGAGCTGGATAAGGACTGGGTCCCCTCCGCTCCGGGAACTTCCCTCTACATCCGTCCGTTCATGTTCGGAAACGACGAGAACCTGGGTGTGCACTCCGTAAAGCACGCCACCTTCGTCATCATACTCTCACCGGTAGGGAGCTACTATAAGGAAGGCCTCAACCCGGTAAAGATCATGATAGAGGACCAGGACGTAAGAGCGGTCCGCGGCGGCACGGGCGAGGCCAAGTGCGGCGGAAACTACGCTGCCTCCAACAGGGCCGGCGAAAGAGCCGAGCAGAAGGGATACTCCCAGGTACTGTGGCTGGACGGCGTTGAGAGAAAGTACATAGAGGAAGTAGGCGCCATGAACGTGCTCTTCCTTATCAACGGCGTTGTGGTCACCCCGCAGCTGCGCGGATCCATACTCCCGGGCATCACCAGGAAGTCCATAATAGAGCTCCTCAAGTCCGAGGGATTCCCCGTTGAGGAAAGGCTCATCTCCGTGGACGAGCTGGCTGCAGCAATGGCCGACGGTTCCCTGGAAGAGGCCTTCGGAAGCGGCACCGCTGCCGTAGTCTCCCCCATCGGCGCCCTCATCTACAAGGATAAGGAATACGTCGTAAACGGCGGAAAGATAGGCAAACTCACTCAGCACCTCTACGACACCCTCACCGGCATCCAGTGGGGCAAGACCGAGGACAAGTTCGGCTGGACAGTTAAGCTCTGATGATAAACGGCAAGTATTACTGCATAGACGCGCACTGCCACGTTTTCCCTGAGAAGGTGGTGGACAAGGCCGTGGGAGCCATAGGGGAATTCTACAATATCCCGATGTACCACCGCGGCACGCCCGACAACCTTATAAAGGCCGGAGATGCAAGCGGCATAGACCGTTTCATTATCCACTCCGTAGCCACCAAGCCTCAGCAGGTGAGCCCGGCAAATCAGTATCTGGCGTCCCTGGTAAAGGAGAGCGGCGGCAGATTCTGCGGCCTTGGGACGGTGCACCCTCTCTCGGACGACATGGAGCGCGACATAAACGAGCTGGTGTCTTTAGGACTTAAGGGCATCAAGATCCATCCGGACATGCAGGGCTTTACCCTGGACTGCGATGGCTTCATGAAGGCCTTCGAGATATGCCAGGCAAAGGGCCTTGCCGTGCTTGCGCACACCGGAGACAACAGAGGAGACCGCACCAATCCCAACAGAGTGGAACACGTGCTGCAGTCCTTCCCTCACCTGACCTTCGTGGGAGCACATTTCGGAGGCTACACGGTATGGGACTGGGCCGTCGAGGTGCTGCCCAAGTACGACAACATGTTCGTGGACACCTGCTCCACCCTCTTCTGGAAGGGAGCCTGGGGAATGAGGGACTACATAAATGCCTACGGCATCGACAGATGCATGTTCGCTACGGATTTCCCGATGCACCCGGCAAGCGTTGAGCTTAAGGCCCTGCTCTATCTGGACTACACCGAAGAAGAGTACAGGAAGCTCTTTTCGGAGAACGCCAAACGCATCTACAAGCTGGACGACTGAAGAAAAAAATGTAAAATAATTGACGCCTTCCCGCGCCTGAAAAGCGTGCGGAAGGCGTTTTTCTTATCCTCCCAAGGGGGTTTTGGTAAAAAAATGGATATATGCAGGCAATGTATATTATTTTTCCAAGTCTCGCCTGCCCTGCGTATGCATTTGTTACAAAAAACTATCGTTTTTTTCGTAAGAAGACCTACGCGTAAAAAGCGCTTTTAAGGTTGTATTTTCAGCCCTGAGACCGTATAATATATAAAGATTAACAATTACAATCCATCATTATGCGTGTAATGAAGACCTACGAATTAGTTACTGAAATATTCAATAAGTGCTCCGGCAATCAGATGCGCGATGTATTCATAAAGGAGATCGAAACGGATGATCCCCGCGCGTACGTAGAGAACATCCTCAAGAGCCACAAGGAAGTGGAGATAGAGGAGGACGTACGCACAGACGCCGTCATTTTCGACGTTGTAGCTGACGGCCTTAGGGAGCGCTTTTCTTTTACTGAAGTATAGGAGAGACAATGGCAAAAGTCATAGCGCTGGCCGGCAAGGGCGGTACGGGCAAGACCACCACCGGCGGCATGATAATCAGATATCTGGCTGAGAAAGGCAAAGGCCCCATCCTTGCGGTGGACGCGGACGCCAACTCCAACCTCAACGAAGTCCTCGGCATGAAGGTGGAGTCCACACTCGGAGACATCCGCGAGGACATAGCCCACGCGGAGCTCGCGGAAAAGAGCCCCATCCCTCCGGGGATGACCAAGCCCGAGTACATGGAGATGATGCTCCAGGATGCCCTGTCCGAAGGAGATGAATACGACCTTCTGGTGATGGGACGCACCCAGGGCAAGGGCTGCTACTGCTACGTAAACGGAATACTCCAGAGCCAGCTCGCAAAGTACATAAACAATTACAACTACCTGGTAGTTGACAACGAGGCCGGAATGGAGCACATAGCAAGGGGCATCCTTCCCAGGATAGACGTGCTGCTGCTCATATCGGACTGCTCCAGGCGAGGCATTGAAGCCGTATCCAGGATAGCAGAGATGGTAAAGGACCTCGGACTGGATCCGCCGGTGGTAAAGCTCATCGTAAACCGCGCCCCGGGCGGAAAGCTAAATGAAGGCACCAGCGCCGCAATAAAGGAACACGGGCTGGACCTTCTGGCAGTGCTCCCTCACGAGGACCTGATATACCAGATGGACAGCGACGGCGAGCCCACGGCATTCATACCGGCTGACTCCCCGATAAAGCAGGCGCTCTACCCTGCTCTCGACACACTGGGACTTTAAGATCGATTCGGAAACTATAAGTTTTATATATCACACAGAAAGGAATGTAACAATGCCATTCACAAAGAAACCGCATGCCTTCAAGGCTGCAATCAACGAAGTGACCATTGGCACCGGCGCTAAGGCTGTTACCATTGGCGGCGAGTGCACCTTCCCGTTCTACACTTTCGACGCGGAAGCCAAGCACAAGCCGATCATCGGTGCTGAGATCTCCGACATCGGCTACGAAGGAGAGACCGAGGGATACAAGGCCTTCTTCGGAACTGAAGACATGACAGAAAGAGCCAAGAAGGCCGCTGCCATGGACGAGGTAGCTTTCATCTGCCTGCACTTCGCAGGCGCAGATCCCTTCGGAGCGAACAAGTCAGTCGAGGAGTGCGTCAATGCCGCAAAGGCAGTGGCGGAAGCAGTTGACAAGCCGCTCGTAGTCATGGGATGCAAGAACATCGAGAAGGACACCGAGCTCTTCAGCAAGGTATCCGAAGCGCTCGCAGGAAAGAACATCGTCATCCTGAGCGCCAGAGAAGAGAACTACAAGACAGTAGGAGCTTCCGCAGCTCTTGCTTACAACCAGAAGGTAAGCGCTGAGTCCGCAGTAGACATCAACCTTGCCAAGCAGCTGAACGTTCTGATGATGCAGCTCGGAGTCAATTCCGGCTCCATGCTCATGAACCTCGGCTCCGCTTCCGCGGGCTACGGCTACGAATACGTGGCTTCCACCATGGACCGCGTAAGGGCAGCTGCTCTCGGACAGAACGATACCCAGCTACAGATGCCTGTGATCACCCCTGTCTCCACCGAGACCTGGGCAGTAAAGGAATCTCTTGCTGAGGAAGCCGACATTCCCGAGTGGGGCGCCAGAGAAGAGCGCGGCATAGACATGGAAGTCGTTACCGCCGCCGCCTGCCTCGCTGCCGGAAGCGATGCTGTTATCCTTAAGCACCCCGAGTCTATCAGGACTATCTACAAGATGATAGACGCACTTTGCTGAAGGGAGGAATGAAAAATGGCACTTAAAGGTCTTGACATATTCAAGCTTACACCGAAGACGAACTGCAAGGACTGCGGTTCCCCCACCTGCATGGCCTTCGCCATGAAAGTTGCTCAGGGCGCAGTACCCATCGAGAAATGCCCGCACATGAGCCAGGACGTACTGGATCAGCTCTCCGAGGCCACCGCTCCTCCGATGAAGACCATCGAGGTCGGCACAGGCACAGCCGCTCATAAGCTCGGCGGCGAGACTGTCCTCTTCCGTCACGACAAGACATTCGTCAGCAGGAACACCTTCGCCGCCTGCATCAGCAGCGGCATGGACGACGCTCAGATAGACGCCGCTCTCGCCGATCTTAAGAAGGTCGACTACGACCGCATAGGCGAGCGCATGTACGTAGAGATGCTCTATATCGTCTATGATGAGGCCAAGGGCGCAGACGCCTACACCGCTCTCGTAAAGAAGGCGGCCGATCTTGAGCAGATCCTCATCCTCGACGTTAAGGACGCGGACGCCGCCAAGGCTGCTCTTGCAGTCTGCAAGGACAAGAAGCCCATCCTCAACGGAGCGAACGCTTCCAACTACGAGGCCATGAGCGCTCTTGCAAAGGAAGCTGACGTAGTCCTCGGCGTATCCGGCAAGGATATCAACGAGCTCTACGACACCATAGCAGCCATCGAGAAGACCGGCAACAAGAAGCTCGTAGCCGACGTTACCGGAGCAAACGTCAAGGAGACCTTCGCAAACGCAGTACTGCTGCGCCGCGGAGCCATCCAGGACGGCGACAGGACCTGCGGATATCCTTCCCTCGTCAACCTTTCCAAGCTCGTTCCAGGAGACGCTCATCTCCAGGCAGCTCTTGCTTCCGTATTCGTACTCAAGTACGGTTCCATAATCGTAATGGACGGAATGTCCTACGCTCAGGCGCTCCCGCTCTACGGACTCAGGCAGAACATATTCACCGACCCGCAGAAGCCGATGCGCGTATCCCCGGGAATCTACCCGATGAACGGAGCGGACGAGAATTCCCCCTGCGCCATCACAGTAGACTTCGCCCTCACCTACTTCGTAGTATCCGGCGAGATCGAGCGCAGCGGAGTTCCCATCAACTTCCTGATCACCGACGCCGGCGGATATTCCGTACTTACCGCATGGGCAGCAGGAAAGCTCTCCCCGAACTCCATCACCAAGTTCATAACCGAAGAGGTACAGGACAAGGTAAAGAGCAGGAAGCTCATACTGCCAGGAAAGGTAGCTGTGCTTAAGGGCGAACTGGAAGCCAAGCTTCCGGATTGGGAGATCATCGTAGGAACCAACGAGGCAATCGAGCTCGTCAACTTCCTCAGGAACTTCAAGTAATATGTTAATTTTGCCGCGGCCATAAAGCCGCGGCAACGCTATAATAATACTAAATCACTTTAATGAAGGGAGCTTAAAAATGGCTAAATTCATCACTATCGGAGAACGCATCCACTGCATCTCGCCCTCTATCAGAAAGGCCATGGCCGAGAGAGATCCCGAGCCTATCCTCAAGAGAGCAAAAGAGCAGATCGATGCCGGAGCCACCTATCTGGACGTTAACATCGGTCCCGCCGAGAGCGACGGTCCCGAGCTCATGACCTGGGCTGTTCAGCTCATCCAGAGCAATTTCGACAACGTTCCTCTTGCATTCGATACCGCAAACAAGAAGGCCATCGAGGCAGGCATCAACGTCTACAACAGGTCCAAGGGCAAGCCGATCGTAAACTCCGCAGACGCAGGAGACCGTATCGAGTATCTGGATCTTGCAGCAGCCAACGACGCCATCTGCGTAGCGCTCTGCTCCAAGGCAGGCGTACCTTCCGACAATGACGAGCGTATGAGCTACCTGATGGAGCTCCTCGAAAGAGGTCTCGGTCTCGGAATGGAAGCCGAAGACATGTGGTTCGATCCCCTCTTCCTCGTAATAAAGGGAATGCAGGACAAGCAGATGGACGTTCTTGAGTTCATCCGCATGATCGCTGAGCAGGGACTCAACTCCACAGGCGGACTCTCCAACAACTCCAACGGCATGCCCAAGCATATCCGTCCTATCATGGACAGCGCAATGGTAGCAATGGCCATGATGTGCGGTCTCACCTCCGCCATCGTAAATCCGTGCGACCTCCGTCTCATGGAGACCATCAAGTCCTGCGACATAATCAAGAACAACAATCTGTACGCAGATTCCTATCTTGAGATCTGATGCCCTTCCCCGAACGGGCTTTGGATATAAACTGAAAAATCAAAGGAGCATTAAGCAATGAGCGCATTAACAGATCTTATCTATGCAGGCTCTAACGCCGTTGCAGGCCTTACCGAAGGCGCAGTAAACGACGCTATAGCAAAGAACGGAGCAGATACTCCGGTAGCATTCCCCGATACCGCTTACTTCTTCCCCACCATCTTCGCGGCTACGGGCGTTAAGGTAAAGACTCTCGGAGACCTCCCGGCATGCGTCGGCGTCCTCAAGAGCCTCATCACCAACCAGGACGACATAGGCCAGGCTCTCAACGCCGGTCTTGCCACCGCAGTAGGCGCCGAGATCCTCGAAGGTCTCAAGTACGTCGGCGGAGCAAACCCCTATGAGAACGAGAGCGGCATCGGCTTCGTTCCGGACCCGATCATCAGGTCCCTGGGCGTTCCTCTCGTTACCGGAGACATCCCGGGCGTAGCCGTTGTAATAGGCAAGGCTGACGATCCCGCAGTAGTAGCCAAGGTAGTAAAGGATTACCAGAGCAAGGGTATCGCTACATTCATGGTAGGCGACTGCATCGAGCAGTGCATCGAGCAGGGAGTTAAGATGGGACTTGAGTTCCGTGTCATCCCCCTCGGCCACGATGTGACATCCGTCATCCACGTAGTAACAGTCGCTGTCCGCGCTGCCCTCATATTCGGCAACGTTCAGGGCGGAGACCTCGCAGGACTTCTTGAGTACACCAAGAACAGAGTTCCCGCATTCGTAAACACCTTCGGTCCTCTCAACGAGGTAGTCGTATCCGCCGGAGCAGGAGCCATAGCTCTCGGCTTCCCGGTAGTAGTAGACCAGCCCATAGGCGATCTTCAGGTACCCGGAGCTCTTGAAGCAGTTACCGACTACGACCTTACAGTAAAGAGGTCTCTGGAGCTGCGCAACATCAAGGTAAAGGCAGCCGCCGTCAACGTACCGGTAGCCTTCGCCGCAGCATTCGAGGGTGAGATCATCCGCAAGGGCGACATGCACGTAGAGATGTCCTCTCACGCCAATCCCACCTGCGAGCTCGTTCTCATGAGAGACGCAGACAAGGTCGAGGATCACAAGATCACCATCATAGGACCGGACTTCGACAACGTTCCCGCAGACAAAGAGCTTCCGCTCGCTACCTACGTGGAAGTAGCCGGTTCCAAGATGCAGAAGGACTTCGAGCCTGTTATCGAGAGAAAGATCCACGCATGGTTCAACTATCTGGAAGGCGTAATGCACACCGGCCAGAGGAACCTCATCAGGATCCGTATCAGCAACGCGGCCTTCGACGCAGGTCTGAGGCTCAAGGACATGGCCGAAGTGCTCTACGCCATGATTCTGGACGAGTTCGGCAGCGTAGTAGACAAGTGCCAGGTGACCCTCGTTACCGACAAGGCACAGGTAGAGAAGATCCTCGCGGAGGACGCAATGCCCACCTACAACGCCCGTGACGAAAGACTTGAGTCCATGTCCGATGAGAGCGTAGACACCTTCTACACCTGCATACTCTGCCAGAGCTTCTCGCCGAGCCACTGCTGCGTTGTAACTCCGGAAAGACTCGGTCTGTGCGGTGCCGTTTCCTGGCTCGACGCCAAGGCTACCAACGAGCTGAACCCGACCGGTCCCTGCCAGCCCATCAAGAAGATCGGCTGCACCGACGAGCGTCTGGGCGCCTACACCGAGGTCAACAAGGTCGTCGGCGAAGCCACTCACGGCGCTGTCGAGCAGGTAACGCTCTACTCCCTGATAGAAGACCCGATGACCAGCTGCGGCTGCTTCGAGTGCATCTGCGGGATCATGCCGGAGGCCAACGGCGTGATCATCTGCAACCGTGAGTACGCGGGAATGACTCCTTCCGGAATGACCTTCGGAGAGCTCGCCTCCATGACAGGCGGCGGAGTCCAGACCCCGGGCTTCATGGGACACGGACGCCACTTCATCGGTTCCAAGAAGTTCATATCCGCCGAGGGCGGACTTGAGCGCATCGTATGGATGCCCAAGGAACTGAAGGACGACGTAGCACCGAGGCTCAACAAGACAGCCAAGGAGCTCTACGGTATCGACAACTTCACCGACATGATCTGCGACGACTCCATCGCCACAGACACCGAGGGAGTTCTTGCCTTCCTTGAGGAGAAGGGACACCCCGCGCTCGGTATGGATCCGATAATGTAATAGGCACTTTAAAGCCGGGGCGCATATCATAATGCGTCCCGGCATTTTAATAACACTTTAATTTCAGACTTTAAGAGGAAAGATCAAATGCCTAAGATCACTTTTAAACACGAAGACGATTCCAGCGTTTCGATAGATGTCGCAGAAGGCGTAAGCCTCCTTGAAGCGGCAAGGCTGGCCAACGTGGCCATAGACGCCCCCTGCTCCGGAAACGGGTCCTGCGGCAAATGCCGCGTCAGGATAGCCGAGGGAGCTGCCGAGAGCGAATTCACAAGGCACATAAACAAGGAAGACGAGGAGCAGGGCTGGAGGCTCGCATGTCTTTCAAAGGCAAAGGGAGATGTTACCGTAGAGGTGCCGGACATAGCGTCCGCCTACAAGAGCAGGATGAAGGTCGCAGACATCTCCTCCGGCAAGGAGATAGAGATCTTCACGAACATCCAGAAGGACATTGCAAATGCCGGCATAGAATTTGGCTGCGGAGCTTCCGTCCTTGAGATAACACTGGACGAGCCCTCTCTGGACGACACCATGCCGGACGACGAGCGCCTGGAAAGAGCGATAAAGGCCGCATCCGGAGCGGAAAAGGTGCATATCCCCTACTCCGTCCTCCGTACGCTTCCCGAGACCTTAAGGGCTGCAGGCTTTAAGGTGCGCTGCACAGTAATAAACGACAACGGCAACCTGATAGTCTACAGAGTTGCATCATCAGACGATAAGACGCCCGCCTGCGGAATAGCAATAGACATCGGAACAACATCCGTTACCGGAATACTCGCGGATCTCTCCGACGGAAACATCCTTGCAAAGGCTTCCTCAGGAAACGGCCAGATACGTTTCGGCGCTGACGTAATCCACAGGATAGTGGAGCAGGAAAAGCCCGGCGGAAGGGATAAGCTCCAGAAAGCCGTCATCCAGGAGACTCTCATACCCCTCATACAGATAATGCAGAAGGCCGCCAAAGTGCCGGCAGAGAGCATAATAAGGCTCACTATAGCCGGAAACAGCACAATGAACCACCTGCTCCTCGGAATAGACGCGGGTCCCTTAAGGCGCGAGCCCTACATCCCCGCGTTCTTCCACTGCGAGCCGGTATTCGCAAGCGACCTGGGACTTCCGGTAAACCCGGACGCCAGGATACATATCATGCCTAACATAGGAAGCTACGTAGGCGGAGACATTACCGCGGGCACGCTCGCAAGCATGATTTGGAACAAGGAAGAGATAGAGCTCTTCATAGACCTCGGCACAAACGGAGAGCTGGTGCTCGGAAACGACAGCTTCCTGATGAGCTGCGCCTGCTCGGCAGGTCCGGCCTTTGAGGGAGGCGAGATATCCTGCGGGATGAGAGCCACCGACGGCGCCGCCGAAGCCTGCACCATAGACAGGGATACCATGGAGCCCAAGCTCTCCATCATCGGAGACTCGGAGCTCATAGGCCTTTGCGGAAGCGGCCTCATAGACGTAATAGCCGAGCTCTACCGATGCGGCATAGTGGATGCCAAGGGCAAGTTCGTGCGCGAGGGCGAAAGAGTAAAGCATAACGAGCACGGCATGGGACGCTTCGTCCTGGCAACGCGCTCGGACGGAAGAGAAGTAAGCATCACCGAAGGCGACATAGACAACTTCATAAGGGCCAAGGGCTCCATATTCTCCGCGATCATGACCATGCTCCAGGCTCTGGACATGGACGTGAGCGTCATAGACAGCGTATACGTTGCGGGCGGAATAGGCAGCGGGATAGACATGGACAACGCCGTGCGCATAGGCATGCTCCCGGACATAGAACGCGAACGCTACCACTACATAGGAAACTCTTCCCTTGCCGGAGCTTACGCCGCTCTTACCGGAAAGGCCGCAGAGGAGAAGATCTCCGAGCTGGCAAAGAACATGACCTATCTTGAGCTTTCAACGGTCCCCGGATACATGGATTCGTTCGTTGCCGCGTGCTTCCTGCCGCACACCGACATATCGCTCTTCCCCAGCGTTCAGGGGTAAGCCGAGGAGACAGTCTTACAAGACAAAGAAATGAACAAGTATATACCTAACAACTACAGGGAAAACCCCATAAAATACTACATGGCGGAGCTTTCAAAGCTGGATGCGGAGAGCATAGCGGCACGATGCGGACTTGAGCATAATGATGATTATGTATACATCACCATTTTAGGCACTCCTTACAGGATAGAGATACCCTCCTTCTCTTTTGAGAGCCTGGATCCGGAAAAGCCGGACTATCTGAGCAGCCAGGCCGCGCAGGTGCTCATACTGCACTTCCTTACGGAGAGCCGCTTCGTACCATCCTCGGGAAAGTTCATATCATACAGGGAGTATCCCAGCGGAGACCTGTATTTCAAGGCCTTTGAAGGGCGCTGCCTTAAGAGGCTGGCCTTCACCTTCGGAACGAAGATAGGGACCTTTAAGGAAAAATGCGAGGCGGTCGGCGCAAAAGAAATACGCGGCGGGGATGCCGCGTATGAATTCGAATTTATGCCTGGTCTTAACGTTCAGATAATACTCTGGGGGCCCGACGAGGAGTTCCCGCCTTCCGCCCAGATGCTGTTCTCTGACAACTTTCCCTTCTCCTTCTCGGCCGAAGGTGTTGCGGGGCTCGGCGATATCCTGATAAGCGCTGTCAAAAAGGCCGGCTGATCAGACCGGATCCTCCGTCTTAAGGAGGACGTCCTTCATCCAAACAAGCTTTACAAGAGATGCCTCCCTGCCCGCGGACAGGGAGTATCTTTTGCTGCGGTCTTTCCAAAGGCATATCCCCTGCCCCGAATCGCTGAGAAACACCTTGCAGTTGGGCTTCTTTTCCGGGTATGAAGTCTCGGTGCTCCATTTGTAACACATGCCGGAGATGTCTTCTTCTCCCCTGCCCCTTACGAAACGGAAGTCGTACTCTATGCCGTCCGAGTCCGTGAGCTTTATCCCGAAGAGCGGTTTTTCACCCTCAGCCTTGTTTATCATGTAATAGAGAGGATCCATCTTCTCTATCTCAGCGTAGTTGAGAGCCTTGCCGCTCTTTTCCGAGAACTCCTCCATCGAAAGAAGCTTCATCGGGTTGGGGATCCCGGCCATGGCCTCCTCGGCCTTTCTTATATCCTCCTCCAGCTGCTTTCTGAAAAGCTCCCTCTGGGCCTCTGCCTCTCCGGTTTTATCCGTAAGCGTAGCGTCCTGCTGCATCAGATAAACTCCGTAAAGAAACGCCCCGATGGCAGCCATCTTTAATAATGTCTTTCCTTTCATGTGCCTTCATCTCCCGGAAAATACACGTCTTGTTTCCTTCAGCTACATTATATATCAAACTGCCCTGCCGTTCCACAACAATCGGACGCGTTTTAAGGCCGAAAACAGGCCGTCCGGCGCTGTTTTGAGCGCCGGACGTAAAGTTATGCTTTATTCACTCTTTTGGGCTTAAAACGGGCGATTATTCGATGCCGTTCTGAGCCTTGCAGGCCTTGATGACGTGCTTGCAGAGTACTGCGGAGGTAACGGATCCTACGCCGCCGGGGACCGGTGTTATGGCGCCTACGATGGGCTCAGCCTTGTCGAAGTCAACATCGCCGCAGAGCTTGCCCTTGGCGTCGTTCCAGCTGATGCCTACGTCTATGACGGTCTGTCCCTCAGACAGATACTCGGGGCCTACGCTCTCCATCTGGCCTGACGCCGCGATGACTACGTCCGCTTCTCTGGTGATGGACGGAACGTCCACGGTCTTGGTGTGGCAGATCGTAACGGTGGCGTTGGCGTTCATGAGCATCATGGCTACCGGCCTGCCTATTACGAGGCTGCGGCCTATGACTGCGGCCTTCTTGCCCTTAAGATCTATGTTGTAGTACTTGAGTATCTCCATGGAAGCCTGGGCCGTGCAGGGCGGGAATCCGAGATCCTTGCCTGCATAAACGCCTGCCTGAGAACCGGTGGTGGCGCCGTCGATGTCCTTTTCGGGCTTGAGCATGTTGCGGGCCTTCTTCTCGTCCAGGTGCTTGGGAAGCGGCAGGAACATGAGTATTCCGTTTACGGAAGGATCGTCATTGATCTCCTGGAGCTTCTTGTCGAAGTCTTCCTGGGTAACGTCTTCCGGCAGCTCGAATACCTGCACGTCCACGCTGCAGGAATTCATGGTCTTTGTGGCGCCTCTCTCATAAGCGAGGTCGTTGTCCTTTGCTCCTACTCTTAATATGCCGAGCTTGGGGACTATTCCCTTTGCTCTGAGCTCTTCCGCTGCAGCCTTGCACTCTTCCTTTATGGAAGCAGCTACTTCCTTACCACTCAATATCTTTGCGCTCATCTGTGTCTTCTCCTTTTAACGATATCCCTGACGGGCTGATTAAAAAATGCACGATAATATTTTATCACAAAACAGTTATCATTGCTTACAATTTTACGCTTTTTTCTTTGTAAGACATTAATAAGTACTAAAGCTTAAGGTCGCCTTCCTTTATCCAGCCGAGCTTCCTCTCTATCTCGCAGAAAACAAGGGAAAGCACCGCCGGAAGCACGAAGCATATAAGTATCATGCCTGCCCAGTCCATGCCTGTTATCGCGGCCTTTGCACCGGATGCAACGTCGCTCACCCAACCGGTGTAGACGCCTATCTGCCCGACAAGGCCGCAGGTGCCCATTCCGGAAGCTACCGCGGGGCCGTTGTTCTGCATCCTGAAGAGACAGGTGGCCATGGGGCCGGTTATTATGCTGGTAAGGATAGGCGGTATCCAGATTTTCGGGTTCTTTATGATATTTGACATCTGCAGCATGCTGGTCCCAAGGCCCTGGGATACCAGACCCCCTACTCCGTTCTCCCTAAAGCTCATTACGGCAAAGCCTACCATCTGCGCACAGCATCCGGCAACTGCCGCCCCGCCGGCAAGGCCCACAAGGCCCAATGCGGAGCATATGGCAGCCGAGGAAATGGGGAGCGTAAGAGCAATACCCACGACTGCGGATACCAGCATTCCCATGAAGAACGGCTGCAGCTCCGTAGCCCACATTATGAAGGAGCCCACGGCGCTTGCCGCCTTGCCGATGTAGGGCGCTATCAGTATGCTGAGCGCTCCGCCGACGATTATCGTCACAGCCGGGGTGACTATTATGTCCACCTTGGTCTCCTTGGACACAAGCTTGCCGCACTCGCAGGCTATTATCGCTATGATGTATACCGCAAGAGGCCCGCCGGCTCCGCCCATGGTGTTGCTGGCCGCGCCTACTGCTATAAGCGAGAACAGCACCAGCTGGGGAGCATGCAGCGCATATCCGATGCCTACTGCCATCGCAGGGCCTGCGGCGCTCTTGGCAAAGGACCCCACCTGATCCAGGAACGGAATGCCCAGCTGCGTGCCGAGCGTGGAGAGTATGGTGCCTATCAGAAGGCTCGCGAAAAGCCCCTGGGCCATGGCGCTCATGGCGTCAATAAGATACCTGTGCGCGGAGATCTCTATATCCTTCTTTTTTAAAAACCCGCTCATCTGTCTATCCTTTCAAAACAGGTCAAAATGTATTTGACTGACAGTATACCACATCGGAGGCGAACAGTGAAGAAAAATAAACATCCCCGGCACCTTTATGATATGCTACCTCCCAGGTAGACAGTTAAAAAACCACAACTGTTTATTTGGGAGGTTTTTCTATGCGTAAGCATTCTTTCGAAACAAAAATGGAGGCTGTCAGGCGACGATTCAACAATCATGAGTCAACCAAATCTAT
>JAFRZB010000019.1 GCA_017442785.1 Bacillota bacterium | reverse complement strand
GATCTACATGTATCACCTCAGCGCCGAAATCGGCGAGTATCATGGCGGCCAGGGGACCTGCTATGTATTGACCGAAGTCGATCACCCTTACGCCGTCAAGAACGCTTTTATTGTTTTGCATTTTTTTACCTCAGTCTGAAACATAAGGGGGACCCGGTATTGCCGGATCCCCCTTCTGATCATCATTTGCGTTAATCGTCGAAACCAGTATCCTGCCAGTGTTCCTTGTGCTCGATGGAATCTATCTGCTCCTGAGTAAGATACTCCCAGAGGAACTTCTCCGTGCGCACGGGAGCCTCCTGTATCTGCACGAACATGAACGGGCGCCTGCAGTCCACTATCTTGTAGTAACCGTGCGGAGTTCCGCCGGGGATCATGATGGTAACGCTTCTTGTGAAGGTGTACTTCTTCATGTCCTTTCCGATGCAGAACTCTACGGTAGCTCCGAGATCGTAAGGATCGTCGGGATCTCCCCCGATGAGCATCATGATCTCGTTCTCCTTGTGAAGATGAGGCGGATGCCCTACCTTGCTGGGCTTAGGCGCATCTGCCTTGCCCGGCTCTTCCTTCCTCGGGTAGCACCAGTGCGCCGAGTAGAAGCACTGCATGCCGCTCTCGCACCCGTCGACCCTGATCTGCCAGGGGATGGGTCTGAAGTCCTGCTGAGGAACATCCTCTGCGAAAGTTATTACGGGAAGCTTTTCTTCTGACATTTCGCCTACTCTCCTTTCTTACGGAAGCTGCCTGTTTTTTCATAGGCATCTAACTGGTCAAGCATTTCGCTTTCTATCTGTTTTTTGACCTTGAAATACGTAATAAGGTCATCGTCCTCTATATAGTCTGATACTGTGAGATGGAATTCCCTGCAGAAATCTTCCAGATCCTGCGCGACAGCCCTTCCTGTATCGGTAAGTACAAGATGCTGCTTCCTGCGGTCATCCTTATCACGGATACGCTCAACGTAGCCGAGCTTTTCGAAATGATCCGCTATCCCTGTCATCTGCGAGCGTGATATTCCCAGTATGTCGGCAATCTCCCCGGGAACGTCCGAGGCGTCCTTTCCGACAAGGAATCTCAGCGTTCGGCCGGTCTCAAGTGTAAACCCCTTTTGTGCGTAGAGCCTGGACACACGCTCATCCATACTTGTGCCAGTCTTTTTCTTTGCTGTTTTTAAAAACCTTTCGTCCAGCTTTTCAAAGACCGTTTCATGCGACATTTCAGATACCATCTCCTTGAACTGATAACAATTCCCTGTTTGTTATTTTTGTTAATATTATACCACAATATTTTGCCAAGCGGCTATCTCGGCATTACATTTCCGAACAAAACCGCTGAGAATGTCATGCAGACAACAGACAGGAGCATCATGGATACACCAACGGTATACACGAACTTCTTGTCCATCTCCGGCCTTCCCAGATACAGCGGGGACAGCGGTCCTGCAGAGTATGTGAGCAGCGGGATCATTCCGACCATTACTATGGTTCCGAGGAGCGGAGTCGGGTTGATGCCCTGGTCCACGAACTTCTCGATGAACGTTGCGGTAACGGACATCATTATGATTATCGTTGCCTGGTTGCTCATCAGGTTCGTGAAGAAGCAGGTGAACAGCAGCACCATGAAGCAGAAAAGTACGTAGTTGTTGGTTCCGAATATCGGGGTAAGGATCTTTACCAGCCACGGACGGATACCTGTGGCTTCTGTTGAGAAGGATCCCGCGATTATGGTCATCGTTCCGAGGGAGAAGATAACGCCCCATGTCATCTTGGAGAAGCACTTGGGGATGTTTGCCAGAGGCTGACCCTTGATCTGGATGACAGACGACACTATCAATAGTATCATCGCGAAAACGGTTATGTTGCAGACGTCATATATCCTCGCAAGAGCAGTTCCTTTTGTGAACGGGTTGGAGAGGAATCCGCGCACGACTACGATGAGGAAGAATATCAGCATTACGATCTGATTCTTTGAGAACTTAACGTTTTCAGCCTTAAGTTCTTCAACGCTTTCCATGTCCATCGTGGCGAGCTTCTTCATGTCGCACTTGAAGATGAACTTCGCGGCAAGGCAGTAAAGGATGATGAACAGTATCATAGCGACACGGGCTGCCACCATGAACTGGAACGCCTTGTACTCATAGGGGAAGTTTACCTGCTTGGTGAACTGCCCTACAAAGCCTACGGCCATTCCGCCTGTACCTCTGGACATTGCAGCCGCTCCTGCGATCATGTACATACCTGTGATCATGATCTTGTGCCACTTTTCATCGATGGTGTAGCCTACGGACTTGGCGATGCCTTCGAACATCGGGATAAGAGTAAACGCGGTAACGGTACCTGTAAGGAACAGGTTGCAGACGAACATGGCAAGCATGAACACTACGTTGAAAAGTGTCGGATACTTACGGATGCGGTTCGTCTTGCGGACTATCCAGCGGCCGAGCATCTCCAGGGCGCCTGTCTCTCTGACTGCCGTGGAGAACACGAGCATGAACAGTATCTGCGCGGACGTGGCATTGCCCAGCAGGCCCTGCCATACTCCGGCGGCATCGGTATATCCATGCAGGAGCACTGCTATGCATCCGAGCATGGAACCGCATACGAGGTCTCCCGTTGTCATGAACAGCACCATGACACCCAGGAAAGTGCATATCATCTTTACGCCCATCTCGGTAACGGTATCCCAGGGCTGGATGATAAGAGGTAGGATAAACATGCAGATCAGGGCAACTATGTAGCCTATGACCTTAGTCCTGTGCTTATCCTTGTCTGTTTTGATCTTCTGTCCCATTTTTCCCTCCTGAAAAATAATGAAAGAAACAGAAATAACGTACAGGCGAAAAAATACTTTCGACAAAAATATTATATTTTTAAACTATTTTATTGTCAATTATTAATCAAATAAAAGTAATTCCAAAAATGAACCGCTCTGCCGCTCCGTGCATAAAGCTACTTTCCGCCACGAAATCTTCACGCCGGCTTTTTATTTTGTTTACCGGGCAGGTCTATCATTAAGGGCAGAAAGGAGTGATAGATTTGAAGATCAAAAGAATAATTCTCACTGCATACTGCGCCCTGCTTGCGGCGTTTTCGATATATCTCCTTCTGGATACCTTTGTCATCGAAAGGGTCTACAGCGCAGAGGGCAGCGTTTCGGAGCAGACGGAAAGCATAACTGTATCTGCCGGAGGATCGGAGCAGGACAGCGGCTCAAAGACAGTCAATGCCGCGCGTACTGAAACTACAGTAACTAAGGACACATATCAGGACGAAAACATATCGATAAAGATCACCGAATACCGGACGAACGGAACCACGGTCTATGCCGCTGACATACAGCTGTCTTCAGCAGGATATCTGAAGACTGCTCTGGCCAAGGGCCTGTACGGAAGGAACGTTACCGCAAGGACCTCAGTCACCGCTGCGGAAAACGATGCCATACTGGCGATAAACGGCGACTACTACGGATCGCAGCAGAAGGGCTACGTAATAAGAAACGGCGTGCTGTACAGAAGCACCGCCGTCAAAGGGAAACAGGACCTCGTGATATACGAAGACGGAAGCTTCGGGATAATCAATGAAGAGGACATAAGCGCCGAGCAGCTGCTTGCTGACGGCGCGGTACAGGTGCTGTCCTTCGGGCCCGCGATAGTAGAGGACGGAGAAGTCACCGTAAGCAGCAGCTACGAGGTTGGAAAAGCCATGGCCAGCAACCCGCGCACAGCCATAGGGATCATAGATGACCTGCACTACGTTTTCGTGGTGTCGGACGGAAGGACCTCCGAGAGCGAAGGCCTGTCGGTCCGGGAGCTCGCCGAGTTCATGAAGAGCCTTGGCGTAAAGACCGCGTACAACCTGGACGGAGGCGGATCCTCCACCATGTGGTTCAACGGCAGCATCGTCAACAAGCCGACGTCTAACGGAAGGACCATAAGCGAAAGGAGCGTGAGCGACATTGTATACATCGGATACTGAGAGAGCGCCTCTTAAAAGAAAGCGCTCCCGCCGCGCTCTTAAGAGCACAGGAAGATACCTTCTGGCATCTGCGGCGTGCATGGCAATAGGCGTGACATATGAATATTTCAGTCACGACGTGTGGTCCGTGTACATGCTGTTCGCTTTCGCGGTGCCGCTTCTGGCAGGGGCGCTGCCCTCTTTCATCGCCTGGCTGCTTAAGCTCCCCGAACCGGCGCCTCCAGCTGAGGCCGTATATGCCTGCGGAATAATCACACTGACCGTCGGAAGCTTCCTGCAGGGGGTCCTGGAGATCTACGGGACCACCAACCCCCTTATAGCGGTCTTTCCCGCCGCGGGCGCATTACTTGCCGCCGCGGGCATAGTGACATATTTTCTTTGCAGGAAAAAAGCGGAGGTATGAGCCTCCGCTTTTCTGTTATTACCTTTTAGGACTGTTCGCCCTTTATGATGCTTACTGCAAGCGCTCCGCCTGCCATGTCCACCTTCAGGGTATCTCCCATGGACAGGTCGTTCTCCAGCATGGTCCTTGCGATAAGCGTCTCCACCTCGTCCTGGATGAAGCGCTTCATGGGCCTTGCGCCGAAGAGCGGATCGTAGCTGCTGTCTATTATGAAGCGCTTTGCCTCGTCCGTGACAGTTACGTTCAGCGATCTGTCCGCGAGCCTCTTCGAAAGCCCCGCAAGCTGCAGGTCCGCGATGGCGGAGATGTTCTCCTTGGTGAGCGGCTTGTACATCACTATCTCGTCCAGACGGTTGAGGAACTCAGGCCTGAAGCTGGTCCTGAGCAGCGCGTTCACCTGATCCTGCGCTGTCTTGCTGATATTGCCCTCTGAGTCTATGCCTTCCAGCAGGAACTGTGAGCCCAGGTTGCTGGTAAGGATTATTATCGTGTTCTTAAAGTCCACCGTGCGGCCCTGGGAATCGGTTATCCTGCCGTCGTCCAGCACCTGCAGCAGCACGTTGAAGACCTCCGGATGAGCCTTTTCTACCTCATCGAAGAGCACCACGCAGTAAGGCCTTCTGCGGACTGCCTCGGTAAGCTGACCGCCCTCGTCGTAGCCTACGTATCCCGGAGGCGCTCCTATAAGCCTTGACACCGAGAACTTCTCCATGTACTCGGACATGTCTATGCGCACGATGCTCTTCTCGTCGTCGAACAGGGCTTCCGCAAGAGCCTTGGCAAGCTCCGTCTTGCCCACGCCCGTGGGTCCCAGGAACAGGAAGGATCCTATCGGGCGGTTGGGGTCCGCGATTCCCGCTCTGGAGCGCAAAATAGCCTCGCTGACGGACTTTACGGCGGCGTCCTGCCCTATTACCCTCTTATGAAGGATGTCCTCCAGATGGAGCAGTTTTTCGCGCTCGCCCTCCATAAGCTTGGATACCGGGATGCCGGTCCAGCGGGCCACTATCTCAGCTATCTCCTCCTCGTCAACGGTATCGCGCAGGAGCCTGCCCTCTCCGGACTTGCTCTCAGCGCTCTTCTGAAGCTCCGCAAGCTTCTTTTCCAGCTCCGGGAGAGTAGAATACTGTAGCTTGGATGCTGTCTCGTAGTCGTAGCGCCTCTGAGCCTCCTCTATGCGGCCCGTAACGCGCTCTATCTCAGCCTTGGCTTCCTTTATCCTTTCGATGGCGCCCTTCTCCTCGTCCCAGCGGGCGCGCATCTCCTCGAACTGCTTCCTAAGGCCGGAAAGTTCTTCCGCGAGTTTTTCGCAGCGCTCTTTGGACAGGGTGTCGGTCTCCTTCTTAAGGGCCATCTCCTCTATTTCAAGCTGCATTATCCTTCTGCGCAGCCCGTCCATCTCGGAGGGCATGGAGTCCATCTCCGTGCGTATCGAGGCGCAGGCCTCATCCACCAGATCTATGGCCTTGTCCGGAAGGAATCTGTCGCTAATGTAGCGGTCCGAGAGCGTGGCCGCGGCCACAAGAGCACCGTCGTGTATGGTGACGCCGTGGTAGATCTCGTAGCGTTCCTTAAGACCTCTCAGTATGGATATGGTATCCTCCACTGTAGGCTCGCCCACCAGCACCGGCTGGAACCTTCTCTCCAGCGCAGCATCCTTTTCTATGTAATTCCTGTATTCGTTGAGAGTGGTGGCGCCTATGCAGTGCAGCTCGCCTCTTGCGAGCATGGGCTTTAGGATGTTGCCCGCGTCCATGGCGCCGTCGGCCTTGCCCGCGCCTACTATAAGGTGCAGCTCATCGATGAAAAGAATTATCTTTCCTTCACTTTCCTTAACTTCCGCCAGCACGGACTTGAGCCTTTCCTCGAACTCGCCGCGGAACATCGCGCCCGCTATGAGCGAGCCCATGTCCAGCGAGTAGACGGTCTTGTTCTTAAGCCCTTCCGGAACGTCCCCGCGGAGTATCCTCTGCGCAAGGCCTTCCACTATGGCGGTCTTTCCCACGCCCGGCTCACCTATAAGCACCGGGTTGTTCTTGGTCTTTCTTGAAAGGATGCGGATGACGTTCCTGATTTCCTCATCCCTTCCTATTACAGGATCCAGCTTCTGCTCTCTGGCCCGCTCGACAAGGTCGAAGCCGTATTTTTCCAGAGGCTTTCTGTTGTCCTGATCCTGCTGGTACATATTGTTCATGTTCATGGTATCACCCCTTTAGATAAGGTATTTATTGTTTCTGAAGTGAGAAAGGTACATCATCTCCAGGTCTCTGTCCGTAAGCATCCCTGCAAGATAGCGCTTCATGGCTTTGTCGAAGACCTTCACGTAATCCGAGAGCGCCCTGCCGAGGTCTTCCTCGGTGTATTTGGCTCCGGCGGGCACGGATATGGTCCTGACGAACTTCGACGGAGACAGCTCGTATCTTATGGCGCCGGGCGTAAAGTACCCTGCCGTGTAGTTGTCCTCCAGCTCCTTCCAGAGGACGAAGAAACGGGCCATGTTGTTGAGAAGCCCCGCGGACTGGCTCCTGAAGTTTACGGTAAGCTCCCCTATGGCGCCGTCTTCCGGCGTCCTGTAGAGCTGAACCACATAGCGCACCGTAGGCCTGTATTTGTACTGCAGACTGCTTTTTACCGACATGCTCAGCTGGTTTGGCACCACCATGGGCACCAGCTCCGTGGTGCGGCTCAAAAGCTCCTCCATGCTCCTGAAGATGCTGTCGATCTGCTTCTCCGGAGTGCTGACGGATACGTATTCCGCGAGTATCTGGTTGACGAGATTGGACCTGCTGGTGCCTGCCCTTAGGGCCAGCTTGTCCACCTCTTTTACGACATCGTCCATCAGCATCAGACTGTAAAGACTCTTGTTCATTACTTTCTCCTTTTGATAATAGAATAAGGCCAGGATACCCGGCCTTACAGCTTTTTCCTGATTCAATTTTAGTATAGCAACATTGTATAATTTGTCAAGCGATTTATATAAATCTTTTTACAAATTATTGCCCGTCTCGCTATCTTGCGACGTCATAGGACGCCATGACCTTGCCCGTTACGCTGTCCGCGCAGCAGATGAAGCTGCTGCCCGCGGTAAGCCTCAGCTCTCTTCCGTCCGGATGTGTAAGGATGAGCCCTTCTTCTTCCGAGAAGCGCCATGACAGCTCTATCACCCTGCCGCCCTTGGCGTAGTGACCTGTGCCGCTGGAAAGATCCGCTTCCAGCCTGCCCTTGTCATCGCCCTCTATCACCTTGTACGGCACCATCAGCACCAGCACGTTGTCCACAGCCACCTGTTCGTTGTTGTTGGCGTCTATATAACCCACTCCGAATTCGCTGACGAGGTACTTTCCGAGCTCCTCGCTGTAATCGAACTGCGTGGTCTTGGACCTGTTCATGTAAACGGTAAGGCCCTGAGCCGTAGATCCGCGGCTCATGTCCGTGACGCCGAACTTGAGCGGCCCCTCGTAGTCTTCCAGATGCTCCATGCCCCGCGTGACGCCCACTCCGGGGACGAGCCGCTGCATCTCAGCCGTATCTGCAAAGAGCGTGTGCTCGTAGGCGTAGCCGCTCCTCCTGCGCACCCTGTCCCTGTAGAAGAACCTGTAGTTCCCGTAGACCGCGTCCAGATCCGCCACGTGCTTGATTATTATGTCGTTAAGGCCCATGGGACTTCCGCCCGCGTGGGTATAGATGGCGTCGAAGGCTATCGCCATGGACACGTCATAGCTCCTGCAGCTGCGGACCGGCCCTATGTCGGAGGTCTTGCCGATGTCCTGGAACAGGGCCAGAAGGCGCGTCATATTGCCTTCCACATTGAACTCGAATATTATGTCGGCCGCGGAGACTCCCTTGGCGGGAAGCGCCGCGCTGGCATTGTCTATCACCACTGCGTAGGGGCGCGCGGTGAGCTTTTCATCTACCTTTTCCCCGTTGAGCCAGTTTATGACGGCTGCCGGTGGCGCAGCCTGAGCCTCATCCTCCGTCTCGTGCACCGGCGGGATGAGCCTGGGCTCCGGTCCCGGGGGCTGGGGCTGTTCCATGCATCCGCAGAGCAGGATCAGCAATGCTATCGATAATATGATGATCTTCTTCATGTAAGGGTCCTCTTCTTTATCAGTTATATTATATAGCCTGCGAAGGCAAATAACAAATGAAATAAAAGACCTCCGGAACATATCCGGAGGTCTTTGCAAAAGCCTTCTGGCCTGTTTATTTGAATCTGACTACCTTGGAGAGGACCTTTGCGAGTATGCCGCCGATGATGGCAACGGATACTGCCTCTATCAGACCCTGTACTCCTACCAGCAGCACCACGAAGTGCAGCGGGTTGAGCGCGCCCTTTGTCGCCACAAGGTTCTGGATGTACTCGGTGTTATAGAACATGAGTATGATGTAGCCCATGAAGAATATCGTGTTGAGAAGCGGCGCGGAGAGCGCTCCCACGAAATAGCTCCAGGTCTTCTCGTCGCGGTCCAGCTTGCTTACGAGCTTAAAGATCAGGCCGCAGCACACGCCCATGAGCACACGCATTCCCACGCACAGGATCACCGTGCTTACCGGGTTGCTCTGAAAGAAGAGCGTCGTCATTCCTCCGGCACCGGAGATGGCGTCCCAAAGGCTAAAGAGCCCGAATACTCCTCCGAGTATGGCGCCTGTAAGCGGTCCCATGAGCATTGCTCCTATGGCTATCGGAAGCGTAAGGAAGCTCATGTTGAGCGGTCCGATAGGTACTCTGCCGAGGCCCAAAAGCCTCATTACGATCTGGATAGCTATCAGCAGTGCCAGCTGGGCAAGGAACCTGGTATCCACCCTTTTTGTTGTCTTTTCCATTATTTAATTCCTCCTTATTACCTCTCCCCGAAAAAGGGATGCTGTATAATCAAGAATCATTATAAGAAGCTTCGGCGAAATGTCAATTGAAATCTTTGTGAAGAACTACTCAGCCGTAACGCTGCCGCCGGTTCCCTGTGCGCAGCAGATGAAGGTATGTCCCACTGCAAGAGCGAGAGCGCTTCCGTCGGCTTTCATCAGCTTGAAGCCGCCTTTACCGCGAGTCCACTTGATGTCTATCATCTTGCCTTCGCAGAGATATACGCCGTTTCCGCTGCTGGTAGCGGGATCAAAGCTATATGTGGAATAGCTATGCCAGTCCTTTGCATAGAGCACCAGGACGTTTTTCACACCCACCTGTTCCTTGGTGTTCCCGTCGATGTATTTGTCACCATGCTCGCTGATTATGTATTTCTTCGATGCAGCATCATAGTCAAAATACGTTTTCTTGGAGGAGTTTACCTTGACAGTGACCTTCTCGGCTGTTGTTCCGGAAGCTGTCTGCGGAATATCCGTGAACCTGAGCCCGTTGTCAAAGCCCTCCTTATGCATCAACTCTATGCCGAGCTTGGGAAGCCCGTCCTCAAACCTTTTTCCTGTGCTGAATAGTGTATGCTCGAACGCATACCCTGCGGCTTTCCTGTCCGCGTCCCTGTAGGAGATGTCCGCGCAGGACCCGAGGAGATTGACGTAGGTGACGCCACGCTTGCTGATGGTTTTCCTTGTCCAAGAACTCCCGCTGGCGGACATATAGATTGCGTCAAACGCTGCAACCCAGTCGAGGTAATGCGCCCTTGCGCTCCTGATGCTTCCGATCTTTCCGGTCTTGGAGGTGATCTGCTGGAACAGTCCCATCATCCTCGTGATATTGCCTTCCACCGTGATCTCAATGAGTATGTCAGCATCCGAATTGCCGTGCATGGGCATTGCGTAAGATATGTTATTAAGCATTATCCCTATCGGTCTCAGCCCGCTTATATCCTCCTCCGTAACCTCGCCTGTGAGCGGATTAGTGTATACAGGTTCGGGTTCCGGTTCGGGTTCCGGTTCCGGCTCAGGTTCTGCTTCGTTGACGTTGTTTATTACATTGGTATCAGCTGTGTTGTTCTCTGCCGCAGGCGTACCGCAGGCGCTGAAACTAAACAGCATTATCAGAGCCAGTATCAGTGCTGTCACTCTCTTCATTTTCGTCATCCCCCTGTTTGTTTTCCTTTATCTTTACGACCGCTGTTCCGAGCGCGGCGCAGACCGCGCAGACAGCAGCTGTGATAAGTCTTTTGCTGTTTGCCTCAGAATCCCAGACAGCCTTTTCATCCGAAGCGAATGCCGGCACAAGGGCCGACACAATGATCAGCAGCGCTGTAAATACCGCGGCTGCCGCTCTAAAGAAGCGCAGGTGTCTTCTCATGCCTGCGCCTCCGGAAGCTCTATCCCAAGCCTGTCGCAGGCTTCTTTCCTGAGCTTTACATTGTCTATCTTTCCCGTGTTCTTTACAGGCAGCTCTCTGAAGAAGAGTATGTATCTGGGCTGCTTGTATTCGGACAGGACCTCGGAAAGATGAGCCCTGATGGTGTTCTCCGTTATCTCCGAGCCCTTCTGACCGGCCACGCACAGGCATATCTCCTCGCCGTAATGCGGGTCCGGCACGCCTACAGCCTTGCAGGTCCGCACCGAAGGCACCTCGTAGGCCGCGTTCTGTATCTCCACCGGGCTTATATTCTCTCCGCCCCTTATTATCAGTTCCTTAAGGCGTCCTGACAGTCTTAAGTATCCGTCTTCTCCGAACCATCCCCAGTCGCCGGTGTGCAGCCAGCCTTCGCTGTCTATGGCGCGGGCTGTGGCCTCAGGATCCTTGTAGTAGCCCTGCATCACTATGTATCCGCGCACGCAGATCTCTCCCTGCTCTCCCGCGGGCAGAGTGGCATTGGTGTCGGGGTCTGCTATCCTGCCCTCCACGTAGTCCATCATGTGCCCAAGGGTAGTCGCCCTTACCTCAAGATCGTCCGTAAGATCCGAGGTAGTGGTCCCCGCGGTGCTCTCCGTCTGCCCGAGACTTGAGAGGAGGGTCATTCCGAAGCTCTTCTCTATCTCCTCGAACTGAGACTTTGAATAGGAGCTGCCTCCTATGAATCCCGTCCTTATGGACGATACGTCCCAGGACGCGAAATCCGGCCTTCTGATTATTGCAAAGAACAGCGTCGGAACGCTGCTGAATACGGTGCACTTAAAGTCCCTTATATCCGAGAGCAGCACGCTGGTCCTCCTGGACGCGGGAAGCACCAGGCAGGCGCCCACGCTGCATGCAGCCATGATGTTTACAGATATGCTGAAGCAGTGGAAGAGCGGAAGCGCGCCGAGGAAAATGTCCTCGCACTTTGCGCCCAGGTCCTTGGCCTGGAACCTTCCGCAGTTTGCCCTGCTGTAGTGGCTGCCCATTACCATCTTGGGGGAGCTTGTAGTGCCGCTGGTAAAGAGTATCTGGGCGGTATCCGACGGAAGCACCGCGGCCTCCGCGGCAGCCAGTTCCTCTTCGGGGCAGGGCTCCACGCTGTCCAGGTGCCTGAAATCTTCCGATATTCCGTCGCCCATCAGAAGGACGTCCCTGAGCACGGGGCAGTCCTTCTTTATCTTCAGGACCACGTCCGGGAAATTTACTCCCCGGTAGCCGCTTCCGGTAAGAAGGACGGAGACATCGCTGTTTACGAGGAGCTCCCTGAGCTCTGCAGCCTTAAGCGAGGTGTTGAACATGACGTTCACGGCGCCTATCCTTGCCAGCGCATAGTAGAGGACCACCTCGGCCACCTGCGTCTCACAGAGGGTCCCTACGTGGTCTCCCTTTTTTATTCCGCACGAAATAAGCCTCCGGGCGGCAATATCCACCGCCTCGTCCAGCTGGCGGTAGCTGAGCTCCGCCGCCCTGGACTTTATCGCAGGCCTTTCCGGGTATCTGGCCGCAGTCTCCCGCAGCAGCTTTCCTATGGTTAGATCATCTCTTAGGATCATGACTGTCTCCTTACGCAATAATATATCATTTTGAGCGGATGTTTGCAACAAAGCCTTGTGAATATAGTTTTATTAGCGGAGCTCTTGTGGTATAATCATACTGTATTATTGTGTGCATCATACACGGAGGCAAAAATGACAGAAAGAATCGCAAGAATGCTCGACAGAGCAAAGAATACGCCTATCAACATCGGGCTCGAGAAGCTCAAGATAGCGCTGGACACCCTGGATGAGATGCGCAACCGCTCCGGTTACGCTTACCGCTCTCAGCTCCAGGCAAACTACTACAACAGGATGCCCATAACCATCCCCGAGGACGACATCCTCGCGGGCACAGGCTCCTCCACCTACAACGGCGTTGAGCTGGATTCCGAGATGGGCCGCTGGACCCAGCCGGAGATAGACCACCTCTTCGAGGAGACCGGAGACATGTACAAGATCTCCGACGAGAACTACGCCAAGCTTGAGGAGTGGAAGGACCGCATAGATTTCGCGTTCAAGAACAACAGGGCTTCGGACTACCTGGCCGAGCTCACATGGGACGATCCTCTGATGCAGAAGTTCATGAAGACCGGCGTCACCATGCCTATCTGGAAGGACAGAAATTCCGGAACGACTAACGCCATAGGCCAGACAGGCATAGGCGTAGGCCCCGGATTCACCCTCGCATGCGTCGAGTTCGAAAGGATACTCAACGAAGGCGCAAGAGCCCTCATAAACGAGGCCAAGGAGTGCCTCGCAAACGAGAGCTGCCTGCACTACGACGATTATCAGAAGCACGAATACTGGACCAGCGTCATAAAGGTATTCGAGGGCTTCATCAACTACGCCAACAGGCACGCGGATCTTGCCGAAAAGATGGCGGCCGAGTGCAAGGACGAAAAGAGAAAGGCCGAGCTCCTTCGCATGGCCGAGACCTGCCGCAGGGTGCCGGAATTCCCCGCAAGGACCTTCTACGAAGCAGTCCAGGCATACTGGTTCACGCTGCTTTCCGTATGCTCCAACACCATGTCCGGCGGACGTCCGGACCAGTTCCTCTATCCCTTCTACAAGAAGGATAAGGAAGCAGGCATACTCACGGACGAGGAAGCCCTTGAGCTCCTTGAGCTCCTCAAGGTCCACACCACCACCTTCCACACGGTAAGAGGCGGTCTTGGAAGAGGCAGACACTCCGGAGACTCCCGCTGGATCAACCTGGTCATTGGCGGTTGCGACCCCGAGACCGGAGAGGACGCATGCAACGAGCTGACCATGCTCTTCATGCAGGCCTCGCTTGAGTGCGGAGTTCCTCACCATACCATCACCCTGCGCGTCTCCAAGAACACCCCGATAGAGTACATCCAGAAGGGCGTGGAGTGCGTCAGGAGCGGAATAGGTATGCCCGCATTCATCTCCGAGGAATCCTACATCACCTTCTACAAGAACCTCGGCTTCGACGAGAAGATAGCAAGGCGCTTCTGCATCTGCGGATGCCTGGACGCCGTAATACCCGGCTACGCAAGGACCATGGGCGTTCTGTTCTACAACGAACCGCAGGTTCTGGACATCTTCCTGCACAACGGTTACTGCAAGCTCTCCGGCGAAGAGATAGGCCCCAAGCCCGGCGAGATGAGCAGCTTCAAGACCTGGGAACAGTTCAAGGACGCCTTCTACGAGCACATGAGCTGGTTCACCAAGCTGGCAGCCGAGCGCTGCGTAAAGGACTCCCTGGCCAAGGCCATAGTCGCTGCTGAGCCCATCAAGAGCCCGCTGATGCATGACGGCATCAAGTGCGCCACCCCGATGCAGAGAAGACGCTTCAAGCCCTTCGACTGCGCCATTACGGTAATGACAGTAGGCGGCATCAACACCGCAAACTCCCTTACTGCCATCAAGAAGCTCGTCTTTGACGATAAGAAGTACACCCTGGATCAGCTGGTAGCGGCTCTGGACGCCGACTGGGTAGGCTATGAAGACATGCAGAAGGACTTCATCAACGCCCCGAAGTACGGCAACGATGACGACTACGCAGACAGCATAGCGGCAGAGTTCTACGCTCAGCACGCAAAGCAGGTAAAGGCCTGCGACAGCGGCTTCGGCAACAGCTGCCTGCCCTCCGGCATATCCATCTCCGCCCACCAGCCCTGCGGCAAGGCCGTAGGCGCCACCCCGGACGGACGCAAGGCCTTCACCATACTGGCAGACGGCATGATCTCCCCGGCTCAGGGCTCCGATACCCAGGGCGTTCTTGCAGCCTTCAACTCCGGCCGCAAGATAGCTCAGGACGAGTACTCCGCAACGCTGTTCAACATGAAGTTCAGCCCCAGCGCTCTTAAGACCGACAGCGACATGAACAAGCTGGCAATGGTGATCAAGACCTACCTGACCAACGGAGGAAAGCAGATCCAGATGAGCTGCGTATCCGCCGAGACGCTGCACGCCGCTCAGGAAGATCCCAAGGCCCACAAGGAAGTAATAGTCCGCGTGGCCGGCTACAGCGCTTACTTCGTAACGCTCACCAACATGATGCAGAACGAGATAATCGCCCGCACCGAGCAGACCAAGATCTGATAAAAGAAAAGCAAAAGCTTAATTCAAAGACAGGAGGCCGTCCGCGGCCTCCTGTTTATTTCCGACAAAAAAACTGCAATACTCCGTCTCTTTCTGTTATAATCAACAATATCATAAGGAGAACAGACATGCAGACCAATTTCGATCTTCAAAAGCACATAGAAAAAGGCGTGGAAAAGATAGTGGCGGACACACTTAAGGCAACGCTTAAGGACCCCAGGGAGAGCGCCTTCATGGCGGGCTTTGCGGCCGCAAGCAAAAAGGCGGCAAAAAGGAGGCTCGCGCTGGAAAAGGAAGGGCTGCACGTTCCCGGCTTTCTTATTGCAAGCATAACCAGCAGCTGCAACCTGCACTGCGCGGGCTGCTATTCGCGCTGCACCGGAGGTACTGAGGATACCGCCCCGGAAGAGCAGCTCAGCACCGAAGACTGGCTCAGGGTATTCAGTGAGGCAGAAGACCTGGGCGTGAGCTTCATAATGCTGGCCGGAGGCGAGCCGCTTCTGAGAAGAAGCGTAGTGGAGGCCGCCGGCAGTCTTAAGAGCATCATCTTCCCCGTTTTTACGAACGGGACGTACATAGACGGAAATTACCTGGAGCTTTTCGACAGATGCCGCAACCTGATAACGGTATTCAGCATCGAGGGCGGAAAGCTTGCAACTGACGTTCGCCGCGGCGCGGGAGTCTATGATACCCTCATGAAGAACATAGACCTCTTCAGCGAAAAAGGCCTGCTGTTCGGCGCGTCGATAACAGTCACCACGGACAACATTCGCGAGGTAACGTCCGAAGACTTTTTAAACACCCTCATAAGCAAAGGCTGCAAGCTCGTCATCTACATAGAATACGTTCCCGTAAGCGAAGACAGCGCTCACCTGGCTCCCGGGGACGCGGAGAGAAAGTACATGGAAGAGACCATGGAAAAGCTAAGGAGCGCCTATGACGCCGTGATGCTCTCCTTCCCCGGCGATGAGCTGGCCATGGGAGGCTGCATGGCCGCGGGAAGAGAGTTCTTCCATATAAATTCACACGGAGGAGCCGAACCCTGCCCCTTCTCGCCGTATTCGGACGTCAACATAAAAAACACCTCCCTGAGGGAGGCGATTGGTTCGGGGCTGTTCGCGCTTCTTAGGAGCGAGGGCCTCCTAAGCGTAGAGCACAGGGGAGGCTGCGTCCTGTACGAAAAGCGGGACGAGGTGGAAAAGCTGCTCTCATCCCGCTCTTAGATCCGTTTTACTTATCTTCTGGAGCCTCCTTGTTCGCTCTGCGTTCCTCGTAGATGCGCTCAAGCTCCTTTTTGTACTCTATCTTTGCCTGCTCGGGAGTAAGGGCTCTCCAGCGCATGGGCCTTTCGTACTCGTCGGTGGCCCAGGTAGCGGCAAGCTGCTGAATCTTTCCGCCCATGGCGGATATGGCAGCGCCTCCCACCTCGTAGTAGCGGCTCCCCAGCATCTGAGCAAGCTTCAGCGGAAATATCGCCGCGGTGAACTCGTACTTGTAGCCCTGCCCTACCGAAAACAGCGCCCAGGTGCCGCTCACCGTGGCTTCGTGTATCTTTATCTCCTCCGGACGGGGCCCAAAGCCGTAGTAGGCCTTGAGGTTATCCGCCAGGATCTTCTGCATGGTCTCTTCTGTAAGCATCGTTATACCGTTCTGTGATGTTCTTCTATGTTCTTGTCCTTAGGTCTTGAGACCTTATAGGCCAGCTTGAGGGTCTTCGTCTGCGCGGGCTCCAGCTCCACCTTCCAGGAAAGCAGGCCGTTTTCCTTATCCTGCTCCGCTCCGGAGAGCTCCAGCACGTCCACGCTTATGTCCTTGTTCTCCGATACCGGCACCTGGTCCTTTACCACTACCGTGACTGGCTTTTCAAAGCCGTTGGTGACAGCGGTCTCGTAGCCGTACTCCACCACCTTCTGGCCGGAAAGCAGGGTCGTGGAGGTCTTGTGCACCGTCTCCTTGCGGCTTATGTGCACGCGCTCCTGACGCCCCAGGGTTATCTCTATCTCATCCTTCGTAAGGTCCGGATCCAGCCATATCCTGCCGGAATAGACGCCCTTGTAGTATATCGCGGGCTCCGCTGCCTCGGTTATCGGGAGATCCTCGGGCTTTACGGCAGCCACAAGATAGGCAGACTGCTCCATCTTGGGCACGGAGATCATCCTGAACTCTGCAGGGATATCATAGGTCTGAAGCTCCGCAACGGTACCTCTTCCGCCCTTAAGGACGTCGCGCTTTCCCGGAAGAGCATACTCGGTAGAGGTCTCGTCCTGACTTACGGAAGCCTGCTTCATGCTCATGCGCGCCGTCGGAGCGGCTGCACCCATGGCCATCACGGGAGCCTCCTCGCACGCCTCGAACGCGGCGGTATCCGCCATGGCGCTCTTCATCATCGCGCCGGCGCCCATATAGTTCCTTCTGGTATCGACAGGCTGCCTTATGTCGAGGAACAGCGCGGGAAGCTCCGGAACTGTCCCTGCCAGCGCCGGGCTTCCGGTAAGCAGGCTCAGGTCCACGTATTTCCAGTCCTCGCCTGTATTCTGTGTGATGTTTCCCTTAAGGTACATCTCCAGCCTGCCCTCGCCGTCCGTGTGGATCTCGTATACCGACCTCCACTGAGCAGCGTGCTCGAAATACCTCAGCTCAAAGGTGTAGAGCCCGTCTTCCGGGACGGTCACGTCCGCAGCCATCACCGGAACGGACAGCTTTTCGTTCCTTTTTTCGAGCTTTTTGTTCAGCTCCTTTATCTCCTTCTGCGCGGCAAGGATCTCACTGTTTATGCCCTCGAGCCTGCCGGCGAGCTTTTCTATGTATTCCTGGACCTCGGAGACCGGCTGGGCCGTCCTTGACGAGAAGTCTCCGTTGGTCTTCCAGAGCTCTGTCTGAAGCTCCTTGGCCTCTATGAGCTTTTCGAGCGCTGCTATCCTGTCGCTCAGCTCCTTTACCTCCGCGTCCTCGCCGTCGTCGTCATAAAGGGACACGAAGCGCAGGTCCGTGCAGGATATCCCCTCAAAGGAGTATATCCTTGCCGTGTCGGTATCGGAGCTTGCGGACAGCCCGTGGACATACAGCGTGTGCTGCCCTTTCGAAAGCTCCGCGCTTCCCTGCCTTGTCATCTCCGCGCCTGTTCTGTAGACGCGCGCTTTTACTGCCTTGGTGTAAAGATCTGTCATGTCATTGCCTCCGTGCCTCAGGGCTTATCATCTAAGAAATACGGGCATTCCGAACGCGGAGTTCCCGGCGATATCAGTCGCCAGGATCCTCGCCCATTTCATGCCACGTGGAAATTCAAATCTTATCGTTTTCCTTCCGAACGGCGCGGTATCGCTCTGCGGAAGCACTGCCCGGCTGACGTTCTCCCCGTCGGAGTATACCAGCTCCGCGTCCAGAAGCGGGAACGTCCAGCTGAGCACAGCTTCCGCCGCCCCGTCCGCAATTTTGCTTTCCTCTATCAATATCTCGCCTGTCGAGTAAAAATGCCGTCCGCTCCTCAGAGCGTCCACGAGCTCGCTGTAATCGTCCGATGACGGCAGTCTGTCGAGCTTTACATAGCTGCAGTTTATAAGGCCGTACTGCTCCCAGTCCTCCTCGCGCTCCTCCACCTTTGTGTAGGTATCCAGCTCGCTCATTGCGTATATAGGTCTGTCGTACCAGTTGTTAAGGTCGTTCCACACCCTGTCGGTCCTGCCGTCGAACATCGTTTTGCAGGAATTATCCGCAGGCACCATGCGGCAGCCTATGCCTATCCAGCGCTCCGAGGTCTGCCAGGAAGTATACCTGGAATCATATGGAAGGCCGTCGTTGGCCTTGGTGTCCGGGTGAGGCATCTGGATGAAGCAGTCCTCGAGCTCGCACATCCTTATTACGTCGTCCGCAGACTTTAAGTGATAATACGTCCTTCCGTCAGGGAGCTTTTCCGCAAACTCCTGATCGTCGTCCCTCCACCTGGAGTAGAGTACCGGATGCGAGGGGAATATCATGAAGTGGTAGGGTATAAGCTGCCTGGATTTATCCTGTCCCATTACGGCAAGCTCCTCAGCGGGCACCAGAAGGAAGTCCGGCGTGCTTACGTAGCGGGATTCCAGGTGGTATCTCTCAAGATCCGACAGCCTGCCCTCCTTGTTGTCATCGTTCCTGCCCTCTGCCCAGAAATCGCAGGGAGCGAAAATGTCAAAGCCCACTTCCTTCAGGGCGAGCTCCCAGGGCATCTGCCTGCGGTAGTCCCTGGCAAAAGCAGCGTTGCTCGCTATGTGCATGTGGCAGCCCAGGCGCTTATAGCCCTCAAGCGGCCTTAAATGGTCGAAATTGGTATACCTCATCGCCATGCTTCGGCAGGAGTATACAGTCTCGCTGCATACGCACAGGAAGAAGGACATCCTCTGGACCGTGCCCGGCTTTGCGTTGTACAGCGGCCAGCGCACGTTGTAGTTCTCCTGCTCCTTGTTGTGCCTTACACCGATCGCGAGGCTCCCGTCCTTTTTCAGGGCGTAATAGTTGTAACCTACTATGTTCTCCGTCTGGCAGGCCCAGAGGAAGCGGTGCGGAGGCGGAAGCACGGATACGGAGCCCTTCGGCTGCTGAAGAGTAAGCACCCTGCCGCGGGCGTCCACCCTCTGCCTGTCCCTGTCCGGACCGCTGTTAGTGTGCAGCCCCGGGTTCTCTAATACCTCGCGGCGCTTGGGCGAGACGTAATAGAGCTTGTCCGCCTTAAATCCGTCCAGCCCCGCATGGTAAAGGTAGGCAACGCCGTCTTCTTCGGTGGAAGCCATAGCCTCTATCCTGATAAGGTTCGATCCTTCGTAGAAATTGAAAACGCAGCTTCCGGAGAACTTCCCTATCGTAAGCCCGTCGAATATGACGCTTTTGCGCCTCCCGTCCTCCTCCGTGCGGAGCTTTGTCGACGCGAACTGCTCGCTTGCCTCTTCCACCTCGGACTTTCTGCTCATGGGGTCGTCCGAATACGTGTCCCACTGGTAATCCAGGCTCTCACCGGGGGCAAGACCCTTCTCCCTCTGAGGGTTTACCCTTGTCCTCTTTCCGGTTATCACCTTAAACTGGGGGTGCAGCCCTTCAGCGAGAGTCACTGCCTTCCCGTCGGTCTCGTAGCAGAGCGAAAAGATGCAGGGCCTTCCCCCGTCTATCCCAAGCTCCGCGGACCACTTGAGCCCGTCCTCACCTTTCCATCTTATGATCTCGTTTCCCATCTCGTATCCCCTGAAATTCTACAGTTTTTCCTTTATCTCAGCGCCTTCGCAGCGGCTCTTTATGTAGTTCCAGACGAAGTTGAAATCCTCGTCCTCGCAGTAGACCCTGTTGTGATCCATCGGCGAATCCAGCTTTATAAGCCCGCGCTTGGCAAAGCCCGACACCTTCTTTGTGCCCTTAAAAGTCGTATGCATGGCTGTCCGCCTTGCGGAGGAAAGACCTATGCCTGTCGTCGTAATGTTTTTCGAGAGTGCCCCTGCTATCACCAGAAGGTCTGCAATTATATCTGCCTTCTTGGCCTGCTTCGCCTGCTGCTCGTGGAGTATGCCCTTGTCGTCCATGGTAAAGACCACGCAGTATTTCCCGCCCATTATCGCGGCATACAGCAGGTAGCCCAGCACCGAAAGCACCAGGAATATGCCTGCCATGATCCCCGCCATCTCAAGGACGGACATGTAGTTGTGGCCTCCGAAGAGCTCCACTATGAAGAATATCACCGCTCCCGCAAGTATTATCCCGCCGAAGATCTTCAGCACTATGCCCAGTATTGAAAGGTCTTTTAAGAGATTGAGCTCGTATACCCAGCGGTATTTCCCGTCCGCGCAGAGCATAACGTTCTTGCTTACGTGAGGGTCGGCGCCTGCCGCAGCGCTGTTCTTTTTGTCGGAGATATCGTCCGGAACGGCCTTCGGACCGTCCTTGGGAATGCTGCCGTCATCGGCAGCCTGTCTTACTCCGCATTTGCTGCAGAACACAGCGTCATCCTGCAGCTCCTGACCGCAATTGAAACACTTTTTCATGGTCCTTCTCCCTTGCTTTTACCGGCCGTTTAAACAGCCGGAGCAGATGTCTTTTTACATATTAAAATTATAACATATGCATATGCACCATTCCAATAACAGTTTGTACGGCGCATGAATTCGTTATATAATAATCATATGATCGAGTCTACTAAGCTTGACAGGTTTCTACATACTTAGATAAGGAGGACCACTATGCAGAACATCAGCAAAACACTGTACTGCGATGTAGCAGTAATAGGAGGAGGAGTGGGCGGATGTGCCGCGGCCATCGAGGCTGCGCGCCTCGGAATGCATGTCACCCTTTTTGAAAAAGGCTGCTCCCTGGGCGGACTTGCCACCAACGGTTACGTCCCCCAGATAGCCGGAAACATCGAGGGCATTTGCCTTGAGTTCACCAAGAGGCTGGATTCCATAGGCCAGCTCCGCCAGGTAAAGGCCGGACCGTACTATGCAGTACCCAAGCCGGTAGACCTCGGAAAGCCCTACTACAGGAATCCGTCGTTCGAGCCGGAATACGGAAAGCTCGTTCTGGAAGACATGGTGTTTGAGGCAGGCGCCAGGGTAATGTACGAATCCACCGTAATAGACACCGAGGTGGAGGACAACAAGATCACCGCCGCCATCATCTACACCAAGGGCGGATACGTTGCCGTAAAGGCAAAGATGTACATCGACGCCACAGGAGACGGAGACCTTGCTGCTCTTGCAGGAGTTCCTTGGGAAAACGGCGGCCAGGATTTCGCCGGACTTAACATCTCCTCTACTCTTGGTTCCCGCTGGTCCGGAGCGGATCTCGTAAAATACCAGAAGGCAGAGGACGACTACCGCGCCGAGCAGCTTGCCAAGGGCGTCGAAAAGCCCAACATGCTGATCTACGATCTGCAGAACCAGGCGATAGCAAGAGGCGAGCTTACCAGAAGAGTAGGCGGACCGTTCGGTTTCTTCCGCGTGATAATCCCCAACACCACCATGGATAACGCGGACTTCGCCACCTTCGCATTCCACGCCTACTACTGCCACAACACGGACGGTGAGGACCTTACAAGGCAGATACTTGAGCAGCACCAGCTGATGAAGCAGTTCCACAACTTCCTCAGGAAGTACGTTCCGGGCTTCGAAAACGTAAGGCTTACGGGTCTCGGATCCCTTCCGGGCAACAGAGATTCCCGCAGGGTATTCGGAGAATACATGCTCAAGGCCGAGGACGTCGTCTGCGGCAACAAGTTCGAGGACGGCATAGCCAGATTCCCCGAAGTGTTCGACGCCCACCATCCGACAAGCGATGAGAAAGTATTCATCAGGCATTACCACATTAAGAAGCCCATGGGAAGCGCAGTCTGCGAGGAAGAGCACATAGGCAAGTTCTGCGATGCTCAGACCCACCCCTTCGGCGTTCCCGCAGGAATTCCGGCAAGGACCAATCCGCGCGACTACTGCGACATCCCCTACAGGAGCCTCGTACCGGAGAAGATAGACAACCTGCTCTGCGCGGGCCGCTGCTGCTCCGCCGAGTTCCATGCTACAGGCGGCATGAGGATCATAGGGCCTGCCATGGGAACAGGCCACGCAGCCGGTCTTGCGGCTACCCTGGCTGTTACCGAGAAGGTACGTCCGAGAGACATCGACGGAAAGCGCGTAAGGAAGCTGCTCATTGACGAGGGCGTTCCTCTCGACCACGCTCCGGACGGATACTGGGCTGAGATAGCGGCCACCAAGGGCGAGATCTTCATCAACCCCGGGGACATGGCCATAATCAAGGCGGATCCGGATCAGTAGAAAAACATAAAACGGAGGTATCAGAAGATGAAGAAAATACTCACCGTGATCCTCGCGCTGGTGCTGGTGCTGTCGCTGGCAGCATGCGGCGGATCCAAGAACAGCCCCGAAGGCGTGGTCTCAGGTTTCTGCGACTCCCTTAAGACGCTCGACGCGCAGAAGATGCAGGCCTACCTCAAGGACCCCGCCGAGGAGTCCGAGCTCGGTCTGGATGAAGTCCCCAAAGAGTTCATGGACATACTCAAGACATGGGCTAAGGATCTTAAGTACAAGGTCGGAAAAGCCGAGACGAACGGCGACAACGCAAAGGTCAAGGTGGATTTCACCTACACCGACGCTTCCGAGATATTTAAGACTGCGCTTACGAATTACATCTCCAAGGCAATGGCCGAGGCGCTGTCCGGAAACGAGGTCTCCGAGGAAAAGATGACCTCTATCCTGGTGGACTGCATAAAGGAGGCGCAGAAGTCCGTAAAGGCCAAGACAGCCGATATCTCCCTGGACTTCGAGCTTGAAAAGGTCGACGGCAACTGGAAGATAAGCAACGCCTCCGAGGAGCTCGCCAACGTCATGCTCTCCAACATGCTGGAGTCGTTCGGCGGACTGTTCGATTAGTAATGCAGCATTTTAAAAGGGAGGCCCCTGGCCTCCCTTTTTATTTCTTTTTTTACTTTTCGGGGACATCGCAGTAAAAGCCCGCGTACGGGAAGATGTAATGCATTATCTTAATGCCCATACGTTCAGTCTCAACGCCTGCGGCTCTTCCCTCTATTATGGAGCAGGCCCCCTCTATGAGTCTGTCTGTAAGATCCGGCTCTGACGGAAAGTCTCCGTGACCGCCCCAGACTTCGCGGAACCTGTCCTTCATGCCCCTGAGCTTTTCAAGGCTTCTTACGAAGTCCCTTATGTTCCTCCTCGAGCCGAACATGTATATGTTGCTGCTCTGCACAGAGTCCCCCGACAGCAGCACCGCGTTGTTTACATCCAGAAGCGCAATGCTCCCCGGGGTGTGCCCCGGAACGTGTATCACCTCTACCGGCCTTCCGCCCAGGTCTATGACTTCTCCGTCCTTTACAGGCAGCAGCTCTCTTTTTCCGCCCTTCTCGCGGTAATAGGCCTCATCCGCAGGATGCATCCAAAAGCTCTCGAACGCCTCGTTTCCGGAGATGTGGTCCGGGTCCGAGTGGGTATTGATGAGCTTTACGGGAAGATCCGTCAGGCCTTCTGCGATCTTTTTCGCGTCCGGGCTCGACGCCCCGCTGTCCACCATCAGGGCAAAGTCCTTCCCCTCCAGCAGGAAATAGCGCACAAAGCCCTCGTCTATGCGCCAGCTGTTGTCGTTTATCCTTATAACTTCCGCCATGGTCTCACCTCCTGCGTTTTCATTATACATTATTATGCATGCCCGCGCAGCGCACTTCTCCACAAAAAATACACATCATCAACACCGATTCTGCTGGAAGCGGCGGTACACATGCTTTAAAATGATGCTATAGGGATATTGTGCCGTTGTCAGGAGAAAAGAACATGGAAAACGATATTCAGTTCAACGAGAAGGAACTTCTCGAAAAAGTGGAGAAGGCCGCCATGGAGGGGGCAAAGAAGGGCTCCGGTTCCGGCGCTGCCAAGGAGCTTATTAAGGCTCTTGTGCTTAAGGTCGCCATACCCGCGCTCATCATCATAGCCGTTCTGATGTTCATAATACCCAAGGTGAGCCTTACCGGCAGCATCAAGGGCATATTTGAGGTGGATAAGCCCGTTGAAGACAGGGATCTTACCATAGAGAACCACGGCTTCCTGGGCTATACAGCCGCGGACTTTGCAGAAGCGGTATTAAAGGACAGGACGCAGCTCAGGAAGCTGAACGTAATGTCGTATAAGATCTCCGACGCAGCCACGATCACTGTCGAGGGTCTGGCCAAGCTCAAGATGTTCAGCAAGAATCAGATAATCACCTACCACGGAACTGCGGTCTACACCATAGACCTCAGCGCCCTTACAGACGACTGTATCATTTTGGATGAGAGCAACAAGACGGTGACCCTGATGATACCTCACGCCCAGCTGGAGCCCATAAACATACAGGCCGAGGACATGGAGTTCGGCGACGTGGAAAAGGGCTTTCTGGCCTTCGGAAGCATTAAGCTGGAGCCCGGAGACATGGCAAAGATCCAGTCAGAGGCGCAGGCCAAGATGGAGCAGAAGCTCCTCTATGACAACATCTCTGCGGAGGCCGACAGGTTCGCAAAGATGGCAGTCTGGGAGCTCTACCAGCCGATAATCAGCTCCGTATCATCCGAGTACAGACTGAACGTCATATTCCGGTAATATATGCCGAAGAAAAAGGGGCAGCACGCGCTGCCCCATTTTTTTATGGAAATGATCTTGGAATTCTTCTTGCCGAGCGCCGGAGATCGCGCTGTTAAAGAGAAAAATACAGTGCTTTTAAATATACCACTATCTTGAGAAAAAATAAACGCGTGAAGAAAACTTCACGGATAAAGACATTTATACACTTTTTGACACTTTTTTATCATTTTATAATAAAAATATAATAATGGCAAATATCGATCACTAAGGAGATCTGATATGGGAAAGTATCTGTTAAAACGTTTGGGCCAGATGGTCATCGTGGTGTTCGTCGTAACACTGCTGACGTTCTTCCTTGTAGACATGGTTCCGGGAGACATCGTTTACAATGCCGCCGGAAGAGATGATCTTACCCAGGAAGAATACGACCAGATCTACTACGAGCTCAACCTGGACAAGAGCACCGCTTCCAGATATGTCATCTGGCTTAAGAACCTGCTCTCCGGCAACCTCGGTTATTCCTACGTGTACCGCAGGCCGGTATGGGACATGCTCAAGGAAAAGATCCCGACGACTCTTTACCTCTCCTTCCTCGCGATGCTGATAAGCGTCCCCTTGGGAGTGCTGTTCGGCAGCATTTCAGCCATACGGCGAAAAAAACCATCCGATACGATCATCACCCTGATCGCCAACATCTGCAACTGCCTGCCTCAGTTCTGGATAGGCATAATGCTGATGTTGTTCTTCTCGTTCAGGCATAACTGGCTGCCGTCAGTCGGTTTCGGATGGCCCGCCAGAGTCGGCTGGGAAAGGCACATAAAGACCATAATAATGCCGGTAATCTGCGTGGCACTGGGCGGCATAGCGGGCTTTACCAGGCAGAGCAGGTCCGCGATGCTTGAGGTTATAAGGCAGGACTACATCAGGACTGCAAGGTCCAAGGGCCTTTCCAATGCCGCCGTCAACATGAAGCACATGGTCCGCAACGGCCTCATTCCGATAGTCACCATACTTGGATCCAGACTGGCGAGGATACTCAGCGGGTCCATGATAGTGGAGAACGTATTCTCCATACCGGGCATGGGCCTTATGGCCATGACCTCTATAAACAATAAGGATATTCCCGCGATACAGGCCATAGTCCTGATATCTACCATAGTCGCATGCCTGGCGTTCATTCTTACGGACGTCTTGTATGTGCTGGTAGATCCGAGGATAAGCCTGGACGGTTCGGCAGACTGAGGAGGTAAGGCATGGATACTAAGACTAAGGCTGCCATGGACCAGTCCAGAAAAGACGTAAAGAAGCAGATGAAGAAGCAGGCCAGGAAGAGATTCTTCAAGGCCATGTTCGCGCGCCGCATAGTAATAGTCGGCACGATAGGCTTCGTGATAATCCTGCTTGCTGCAATATTCGCCCCGTTCCTTACCCCCTACGAGCCCGACGCCATGAACGAGAACGCTCAGCTGGCGCTTCCGAGCGCGGAGCATCTGCTGGGCACCGATAACTTCGGAAGAGACATATTCACAAGGCTTCTGTACGGGGCAAGGATATCCCTGATAATAGGCGTTCTCGCCGTAATACTCGCGGCTGTCATAGGAATAGCCCTGGGCATGTGCGCCGCGTATTTCAGCGGGATAGCGGACATACTTATAATGAGGATAATGGAGGCATTAAACTCCATCCCGAACCTGATGCTCTCCCTGGCGCTGGTAGCCGTGTTCGGCCACTCGATGGGTTCTCTTGCGGTGATACTGGCCATAGCCACGGTCCCGACCTACGTGCGAATGACGAGGGCCATGACTCTTCGCGTAAAGAACAGCGACTACGTAAAGGCCGCACAGATGCAGGGCGCAGGCAGCATATTCATAATGGTAAGGCACATACTTCCCAACATCATGTCGCCGAACCTGGTAATGATGATGAGCAACGTGGGAGGCACGATCCTTTCCGAGGCGAGCCTTTCCTTCCTTGGCGTAGGCATCACCATCCCGACCCCGTCCTGGGGCTCGATGGTATCACAGGGCAGAGGCTATCTGCTCGACAACCCGTATATTTCAATAGTCCCCGGTATCTGCGTAGCCGTGCTGGTAATATGCCTTAACATGATAGGCGACGGCCTGCGCGACGCAATGGATCCGAGACTCTCCGGCGAAGCATAGGATGGTGAGATAATGGGTCTGATAACAAACAGAAAAGAAGACAAGCTCGTTGAGGATCTTCTTAATATCGAAAACATCAAGACTGATTTCCGCAACAGCGACAAGTCCGAGATACGCGTATTGGACGGTGTCTCCATCCAGCTGAAAAGAGGTGAGATAATAGGCCTTGTAGGAGAGTCCGGTTCCGGAAAATCCATGACCATGCTCTCCGCCCTGCAGCTCCTTCCCGGAAACGGCAAGGTAAAGGAAGGCACCGTGGTACTGGACGACAACGGCAAGAACCTTCTGGACTACAAGCCTAACAGCAACGCCATGCGCGATGTCCGCGGAGGAAGGATAGGCATGATCTTCCAGGAGCCCATGACCTCCTTAAACCCGGTAATGCCCGTAGGCGAGCAGATAAGGGAGTCCATCTCGGAGCACCTCAACCTCAGCAAGGCCGAGGGAAAAGCCAAGGCCATAGAGATGATGGAGATGGTAAAGATCCCTGACGCCGCAGACAGATACAACGAGTACCCGATGCAGTTCTCCGGCGGAATGAGGCAGAGGATAATGATAGCCATGGTCCTTGCCGCGGAGCCCGACGTTCTGATAGCGGACGAGGCCACCACAGCTCTGGACGTTACCACCCAGGCGCTGCTCCTTGAGATGATCAAGGACCTAAGCGTAAGGACAGGTATCTCGGTAGTAATAGTAACGCATAACCTCGGCATAGTGGCCAGGTACGCGGAGCGCATATACGTAATGTACGCGGGCAACATAGTAGAGCTTGGAGACGCGGTCGGCATATTCCACAAGCCCTACCACCCGTACACCAAGAGCCTTCTTAAGGCGATACCGCGCCTGGACGACCCCATCGACAGGGTGCTGGTACCTATTGAAGGCATGCCGCCCTCGCCTGCCAACAGGCCCACCTACTGCGCCTTCTACCCCAGGTGCAAGTACGCGGAGCCAAAGTGCAGGGAGCTCCCGAAACCGGAGCTGTTCGAGATATTCCCGGATCACTTTACGGCCTGCCACCTTACACTGGAGGATTTCGTAACGAAGGCCAAGCAGGCGGACGTTTCTCTTTCCGCGGTCCGTCCGCCCAAAAAAATAGAGGATACGGTCTGCATAGAGGTAAAGAACGTCACTAAGAGCTTTACCATATACAAGGGCCTGATGAAAAAGAAGGTGGCCGAATTCAACGCCATAGAGGACATCTCCTTCTTCGTAAGGAGGGGCGAGACCCTCGGCATAGTAGGCGAGTCCGGCTGCGGCAAGACCACCCTTGCCAGGACCATCATGAGGATGTACGAGCCCGACAGGGGCGAGATAAACATCTTCGGCACGGACATCTCAAAGATGAAGCCCAAGGAACTGGTCCCCTACCGCAAGAACATGGCCATGGTATTCCAGGACCCCTCGTCTTCGCTGGATCCCAGGAAGACCGCGGGAGAATCCGTCGCTGAGCCCATGATCATCCACAAGATCTACGACGACCCGGCGGAGATGAGCGACCGCGTGGACGAGCTGTTCACGCTCGTAGGCCTGGACCCGATGATGAGAGACCGCTTCCCGCACAACTTCTCCGGCGGACAGCGCCAGAGGATAGGCGTGGCAAGAGCCCTCGCGTCCAACCCGTCCATACTCCTGCTGGACGAGCCCATCTCAGCCCTGGACGTGTCCATACAGGCTCAGGTAATAAACCTGCTTGAGGACCTTCAGTCCAAGATGGGTCTTGCCTACCTGTTCATAGCGCACGATCTTGCCGTTGTAAAGCACATAAGCGACAAGATACTCGTAATGTACCTGGGAAGAGTAATGGAGGAGGCCTCCAGCGAGGACCTCTACAGGGACCCGATACACCCCTACACCCAGGCTCTGCTGTCTGCTGTACCCATTGCAGACCCTGTAATTGAAAGGCAGCGCAGCTTCATAGAGCTTCAGGGAGAGGTGCCCAGCGTCATCAACAGAGCTAAGGGATGCCCGTTCTGCAACAGATGCAGGTACGCCACGGAGCAGTGCTTTGCGGAATGCCCGCAGGCCACGGACCGCGGCGGCGGACACATGGTAGCCTGCTTCAATAAATAGGTCATTGCCGGAGCACGGAAAGTGTCCGGATAATTTGTTGAGTTGATTCTTATCAGGAGGAAAACAAAAATGGCAAAGAAAATCATCGCTGTTCTGTTGATCCTTGCTATGGTGTTCTCGCTTGCCGCTTGCGGCACCCCGACGAACAACGGCGGAAATCAGAACAACAGCAACGAGGCCGGAAAGAACGATAAGTACGGCGGAGTCTACAGGGTAATAACCACTGCAAAGTGCACCGGACTCTTCCCGCTGACGGCAAACCTCAGCAACACCTTCACCGACCCGATCTACGAGAGCCTTATCTGGATCGACAATCTGGACAACAGCATCACCAAGGTCCTCTGCACCGACTACACTCTGAGCGCAGACGGCAAGGAAGTCACAGTAAAGATCAGACAGGGCGTCAAATTTCAGGATGGCTCCGATCTTAACGCAGACGTTGTTGTATGGAACTACGAGCTGGCTAACAAGAACAGGATCCTCTCCAAGTCCCACAGCCCCAAGATCGAGAAGATCGACGATTACACAGTTAAGCTGATCTTCGACAAGATGTATCTGGACTATGAGAATGCCCTCACCCTTAAGATCGCTTCCAAGGCCCACTACGACAAGGTAGGCGAAGAGAAGAACATGTACGATCCTGTCGGAACAGGCCCGTTCAAGTTCAAGGAGAACGGTTACGTTGCCGATACCAGCGTATCATTCGTAAGATGGGAAGGCTACTGGGGCAAGAGCGCTAACGGAGATCAGCTCCCGTACCTGGACGGCTATGAGATCCTCTCCATCAACGACGACAACGCCATGATGACCGCTCTCGTCAACGGCGAAGGCGACTGCATGAAGATGGGTACCAAGTCCGTTATCGATCAGCTGAAGGCCAGCGGCTTTACTGACAAGAGAATACTCGGCGCAGACGCGTTCATCATCTACGGAGTAGCGGCATTCGACGGACACGATGCCAACAACCCCTGGTCCAACATCAAGGTAAGAGAGGCAGTCTTTAAGTACGGTCTCGATTACGAGAAGATCATGAAGCTCGGCGAGCCGGATCTTGGTATCATGGATCACAACCTCGGCGCTAAGGCAGCCCTCGTATATGACGAGTCCGTAAACTCTGCATATACCTATGACGCCGCGAAGTGCAAGGAGCTCCTTAAGGAAGCAGGTTATGAGAACGGATTCGAATCCACCATCTACTGCATCTCCATCGCTACCGATATCGCTACCGCCATCCAGAACTGCCTTAAGGACGTAGGCATCAACCTGAAGGTCGAGACAGTCGGATCCGCAGACCAGAGAAGAAAAGACGGAACCACTCCGGGACTCTTCATGCTGACACTGCCGTCCTACTACGACAACATGGCCAACACCATGGCCTCCACCTTCGATCCGGACGGGACCGGTTACTGCAAGAACATGATCTTCCTTGACAACTACAAGGAAAAGAAGCTTGCGGCCCAGAACGCCCAGACCAACGAGGAGCGCGCAAAGCTCGGCGTTGAGGCTATGAAGGCACTCCTGCTTGAAGACTACACCGCTACCGTAATGTGCCACGTGTTCACACCGGTATTCGAGTCCATGGACGTTCATGATTCTCACTGCGGAAACTTCCAGATGACACCTGCGACCATCTGGAGAGAGGTCAAGAATAAGTAATAAGCTTGTTCAAAAGGACTGAACAAAACAACAGCCTGTCCCATGAGGACAGGCTGTTTTATTACGCGCAAACGGCTCAGCGGCCTATGCTCTGCCTGGTGATCTGTGTCGCGAAATTGATGAAGTCCTGAATGTAGCCGGGATACATGGGCGCCTTCTTCCACGCAAGGACGCTTGTTAAAGTCATGTACTTCCTTATGGGAAGAAGGAACAGCTTAACATCTGTAAGAGTCTTGGCCAGCTCCTCGGATATTATGGGATAGACCAGGCCGCGGCGCATCATGTCCACTATCATGTTGAAATCCGAGGTCTTAAGTGCCACATTGCAGCTCCTGCCGAGCGGCTCAAGGGCGTTTTTCAGCGTGGATTCTATGGGCGCGGAGGCGGTGGCAAACGCCAGCGGTATGTCCGCTATGTCTTCTATGGATATGCTCTCCTTCTCGGCAAAGCGCTCGTCATCCTTAGGGACCACAAGGCAGGTCCTGTTGTTGTAGAGGAATACCCTCTCGAACCTGTCTATGTCCAGGACGCTCGGCGCCATGGCGAAGTCGTATTCACCGGAATCCATGCGTCCGAACGCGTCCAGCGCGTTGTACTCGTGGATGGTAAAGCGTATCTCGGGGTTCTTCTCTATGAAGGGAAGCAGGAACTTCTCGTAAAACACCGTGCTGCAGGACCTCGTCAGGGCGACTCTTATCACCTTCTCATGGACGATGTTCATGCTCTCCAGCGTCTTCCTGAGGTATTCGTATCCGCTCTGCATCGAGACGGCCTGCCTTAAGACCTGCTCGCCCTCCCTGGTGGGAACGACGCCGCTCTTGGACCTTTCCAAAAGCCGCACGCCGAACTCCTCCTCAAGCTCGTGGATGGCCTTGGAAACGGCGGACCTGGACGCGTAAAGCTCCTCTGCGGCAAGGGTAATATTGCCCTTCTCGCAGGTCTTGATAAAGTACTCTATCTGTTTAATTGTCATCTTTCCGTGCTAAAAGGCTCTTTCTGTGCTATACCTTCTGAAATTATTATGGCATATCGTTACGTTGTTGTCAATCTGCGCATAAAAACAGACCGGCCGCGAGGGGCCGGTCTGCTTAGCCATTCTATTTCTTCAGGAAAGCTCAAAGTCGCAGGACACCGAGGTCTCCACGACCTCATGCATGCGCGCCTTTACGAGAAGATGCACCGGATGGACCTGGTATGCCCTGAATGCTTCCATGTCCCTGAACAGAGTAACAAGAGCGAGGTCGTAGGAGCGCGCGCTGCGGACTATGTCCGAGCCGGATTCAAGCTCCAGAAGACCGTCGATCTTCCCCTTCATGCTGCAGAAGTTCTCTATAAGCTGAGGTATCTCCGCCTTGAACTCGTCCTTTATCCTGTAGAGCACAACGTGGCGCAGCATATCAGAACTTCCCTGCCTTGGCGGCTTCCTCTATGGATACGGCTACGGATACCGTCATGCCTACCATCGGGTTGTTTCCGGCGCCGATAAGACCCATCATCTCCACGTGCGCAGGTACCGAGGAGGATCCCGCGAACTGAGCGTCGGAGTGCATGCGTCCCATGGTGTCCGTCATTCCGTAGGATGCGGGGCCGGCTGCCATGTTGTCCGGGTGCAGTGTGCGCCCCGTGCCGCCGCCGGAAGCCACGGAGAAGTATTTCTTTCCTGCCTCCAGGCGCTCCTTCTTGTAGGTGCCTGCTACCGGGTGCTGGAACCTTGTGGGGTTGGTGGAGTTGCCTGTTATGGAGACGTCGACGTTCTCCTTCCACATTATCGCAACGCCCTCCTGGACATCGTTTGCTCCGTAGCAGTTGACCTTCGCCCTGGAGCTGTTGGGGTCCTTGGAGTAGCACTTGCGGTAGACTTCCTTAAGCTCACCGGTAAAGTAGTCGTACTCGGTCTCCACGAAGGTGAAGCCGTTGACCCTGGATATGATCTGAGCGGCATCCTTTCCCAGACCGTTGAGTATTACCCTGAGCGGCTTTACACGGACCTTGTTGGCTTTCTCGGCTATGCCTATGGCGCCTTCGGCTGCGGCGAAGGATTCGTGGCCCGCAAGGAATGCGAAGCACTCTGTATCCTCCTCGAGGAGCATCTTTCCGAGGTTTCCGTGGCCGAGGCCTACCTTTCTGCGGTCTGCAACAGAGCCCGGGATGCAGAAGGACTGAAGCCCTTCGCCTATGGCGGCGGCAGCCTCGGAAGCCTTGCGGCAGCCCTTCTTTATAGCTATGGCGGCGCCTACGGTGTAGGCCCACTTGGCATTCTCAAAGCATATGGGCTGGATCTTCTCCACGGCGTGGTATACATCCAGACCTGCGTCCTTGGTAATCTTCTCGGCTTCTTCTATGGATCCTATCCCGTACTCCGCGAGCTTAGCAAGGATCTGCTTTTCTCTTCTTTCGTAAGATTCAAATGTGATCATCTCTGTATCCTCCCTGCCCTACTCTTTGCGCGGATCTATGAGCTTTACGGCGTCAGCCACGCGTCCGTACTGTCCGGAAGCCTTCTTGATGGCCTCCTCCGGAGAGTCTCCTGCCTTGATGAAGTCCATCATCTTTCCGAAGTTCAGGTACTTGTAGCCTATTATCTCGTCGTCTTCGTCCAGAGCCAGCTGTGTGATGTATCCTTCCGTAAGATCCAGATACCTGGGGCCTTTCTCCAGTGTTCCGTAGGTGGTCCCTACCATGGATCTGTTGCCCTTGCCGAGGTCCTCAAGGCCGGCGCCTATCTGAAGGCCGCCCTCGGAGAACGCGCTTTGGGTACGTCCGTAAACTATCTGAAGGAAGAGCTCCCTCATGGCGGTGTTTATTGCGTCGCAGACGAGGTCTGTATTAAGCGCTTCCAGGATGGTCCTTCCGGGGAGTATCTCCGCCGCCATGGCCGCGGAATGGGTCATTCCGGAGCAGCCTATGGTCTCTACCAGCGCCTCCTGGATGACGCCGTCCTTAACGTTAAGAGACAGCTTGCAGGCACCCTGCTGCGGAGCGCACCAGCCTATGCCGTGGGTGTAGCCGGAGATATCGCTTACCTCGCGCGGCTTTACCCACTTGGCCTCCTCAGGTATCGGTGCCGCACCATGGGAAACGCCCTGATGCACCGGGCACATGCCCTTGATTTCTGTTGAATAGATCATTAGTAAGACCTCCTTGGATATTGCGGATATTTAAGTATTAATCAATTAATTATACCCCATATGTGCTGCAATTTCAATCGATGGTTAAACTGTACATATCCCGCGGGTTGTGATAAAATTAAGTGATGTATACCTTTCACAGAGCAGTATTTGCGGTCCTGAGGGCCATCATACGGGTCTGGTTCGCGGTAAGCGGAAAATACCGCTACCAAAGCTATTCTCCCCGGTCCAAGGCAAGCCTCATACTGACTAACCACAACACGAACTGGGACTTTCTGTACTTCGGTGCCGCGTTCCGAGGGCACATGTATTTCGTTGCGAGCGAACACATCTTCCGAAGCGGCCTTGTAAGCAGGCTCATAGTATTCCTTGTTGATCCAATAGCAAGAAAGAAAGGCGCATCCTCGGTCAATACCGTTCGCGAGATAAAGCGCCGTCTTTCTCTCGGGCAGAACGTATGCATGATGGCCGAAGGCAACAGGTCCTTCAGCGGCCGGACCGGATACATATCTCCAGCCACGGCAAAGCTCGCACGCACCTGCGGCGCGGGGCTCATAACCTACCGCATCCACGGGGGGTACTTCGTAAACCCGCGCTGGAGCAGAGAGGTCCGCAAGGGGCCGGTATGGGGAGAGCCTGTAGGCCAGTACACCCACGAGGAGCTCATGGCCATGACGGATGCGCAGGTATACGAGATCCTGAACAGGGATCTTCTGGTGGACGCATACAAAGACCAGGAGGAGAAGCACTATACATACAAGGCAAAGGCACCTGCAGAGGATCTTGAGACCATGCTCTTCATGTGTCCGGACTGCGGAGCCACGGCAAGCCTTTCCAGCTACGGAAGGGAGCTTGTCTGCAAAAGCTGCGGCAGCACCCACGTGTTTACCGGCGAAGGCTTCTTCGAAAGACCGGACGGCAGCGCCCCTGCGTTCGGCACAATAGAGGCGTGGTACGACTGGCAGAAGCAAAGGCTTAAGGAGCAGCTTGAGCAGCCCTTCGAAGGCCCAGTGCGCTCGGACGAAGGCGTTTCCATATACCAGGTCCATCCCCTCGAAGGAAAGATCTTAAGAGCCGAAGGGAAGATGACGCTCTTTAAGGACAGACTGGACGTCGGAGACCTCAGTTTCCCGCTGAAAAGCATCGCACACATGGCCGTGATACTCATAAATACCATACTTCTTACCGCCGAAGATGAATATTATGAGATCAGGCTCGGAAGCAAGGCAAGCGCCCTGCACTATCTTATAAGCTATTACTATCTGAGCGGTAAGGAATTCGAGAAGTAAAATGGATTATTCAGCAGCAAACGTCCAGCTTTGGAACAGCATCATACAACTGGCGATAATAGCGGCAGCGCTGCTTTGCGCAATGTTCTTAAGGCGCGGAGTACCGTTCATACGCAGGAGCCTCATGCCCACCTCAGTTCTGGCAGGCTTCATACTCCTGATCCTCAAGGTCGCGGGCGTTCTTACGCCGGACACGCAGTTCATGGAGTGGCTCACCTACCACGGCATAGCGGTAGGCTTCATAGCCATGTCCCTTAAGGTCCCGGACAGGACAGGCTCCGAAAAGGGCTCGCTCGTCGGTCTTAAGAGCGGCGCCATAATCGTCGGATCCTACATGATACAGGGCGTAGCAGGCCTCGTGATTTCCCTTGTGCTTGCCAAGACGCTGCTGCCGAACCTCTTCCCCGCAAGCGGGATACTGCTTCCCATGGGCTTCGGACAGGGCCCCGGACAGGCAAACAACATAGGATCCTCCTTTGAGGCTCTCGGCTTTGCGGGCGGCCGTTCCTTCGGCCTTGCGATAGCCGCGGCCGGATATCTTTGCGCCTGCGTCGTGGGCGTCATCTACATCAACTACCTGGTAAGATCCGGCAAGTTCAAGAAGGGAAACACAGAGGGCAGCATCTCGGATGAGATATCAGTGGCGCAGTTCCAGTCCGAGGACGAGCCCCCGATCTCAGAATCCATGGACAGGTTCTCCATACAGGTAGCTCTCGTGATACTGGTCTACCTTATCACCTTCCTGCTCACAAAGGGCATATGCGCGGGTCTGAGGAGCATCTCCCCGGGTCTTGCATCCACTGTGGAATCCCTGCTCTGGGGCTTTAATTTCATAATCGGTTCTGCCCTGGCCATAGTCGTAAGGCTGGTGCTGGCAAAGCTTCGGAAAAAGCGCGTAGTAAGCGCTCAGTATCAGAACAACTACCTGCTGAGCCGCATCTCCGGCCTTGCCTTCGACCTGATGATAGCTGCGGGCATTGCCTCCATAGACTTCGGAGACCTTTCCGGACTGTGGCTGCCGTTCGTGCTGATGGTAGCAGCCGGCGCGGTGCTTACGATGCTTCACCTCCGCTACGTCTGCAAAAAAGCTTATCCGGACTACTACTACGAAGGCCTGGTATCCATGTACGGCATGATGACAGGCACCATAAGCTCCGGCGTATTGCTCCTAAGGGAGCTCGACCCCGAGCTCAAGACACCCGCAGCCAACAACCTGGTGCTGGGAAGCAGCTTCGGAATACTGTTCGGAGCGCCTCTGATGGTGCTGGTGAGCCTGGCGTCCAGGTCCTTTACCATGGCGCTGATAACCCTCGGGCTCCTTGCGGTCTACTACGTGATACTTCTGATAATAGTGAACATCAGGAAAAAGAAGAAATGACACAGGGGACGGTTCTTCGTGTCATTCTAAAAGCTGCTCCGGTCTTCCGAAGCAGCTTTTCTGTTGGAATTTATGACATGGAGGGCTGTCCCTAATGTCTCTTTACTTGTTTGCGTACATCTCGCTGCTGTAGCAGTACAGCTCGGAGTACACCTCCCACATCTGGGCGGGAGACAGTCCGTAGATGCCGGGGACCCATCCGCCGTTCGGAGCGAAGATGTCCGCGGAATCTCTGACGAGCTTGATCAGCTCATCGTGAGTGTAGGGCTTTCTGGGGATGTAGCCTTCCAGACCTGCGGAGAAGCCGAGCTTGTCGCCGTAGAGCTCCTTGTACTTCGGCAGATCGTTTACGCGGCGCTGCAGCTGCATGAGGTCCGGACCGAGCTCACAGAACGCGTCCATGAACTTGTCCACCCTGCCGCAGCAGTGGAACTGATACAGTTTGCCCTTGCTGTGGACGTAGTCTATCATCTTCTTGGTAGGCTCGAACAGCAGGTCCTCCATCATGGCCGGGGAGAAGAACGCGTCCTTCTCTGTGCCCCAGTCGTCGTGGATGGTAAAGAGGTCTACCGGATACAGGCTGCTGAGCTTTTCCATGAGCCATATCATCCAGTCCGTGAACCTGTCGAAGAATGCCCTTGTGGCTTCAGGCTCAACGAACATCGCCTCCAGCGCATCCGAGAAGCTTCCCAGAACGTCCGCCAGAGCCTGATACGGGCCGTGGTAGATGTCTATGTGCATCACCCTTTCAGGATCGTATTCTTCCTTCATATAGCGCTCGGCGCGCTCCTCCAGATTCCACTCGTGGAAATCCGGGAACTTGACCTGTTCCTCCCACTTGAGGATGTCGTCGCAGATGCGCGTGCCGTAGGTCATGCAGGCTCCGCCCGCGTTGGGGTCGAAGGTCCAGCTGTTCCCGAAGGGGTCAAGATAGGTGAATCGGTCGCACTTCCAGGAAAGGTCAGGTCCCAGGAAGTACCCTTCCGGGCCTTTGTCCGCAAGGTGCGTCATGTGCCTCTCCTGCATGTCGAAGGGCGTGAACGGCACCCAGCACGGGTCCTGATGCTTAAGCGCGCGATAGAAGTTCTCCTTTATGGAGATGGGCTTATCAAAATCCGGAAGATCCACATCGATCTTTCCGAAGGCAGTAGTGGCCTTTTTGGTCTTTCCGGTGCCCGGCGCTGGTCTTTCAAGTTTCATTGCAATACTCTCTTTCTGATAAATGTGCTTTATACTATAACAAATTACTCCTGTTATCATTATACTATAATATCCGCGCATCGTAACCCTTGTTTATGCGCCGTGATGCATAAAAAATTTAACGTGGCGGCAACAATCCGCCCCGGAAAAAGAAACACTACCATTTTGAACGGTTTTAATGTAACATAGAAAATGTCCCGCGCCCTTATTGCGGAGCGGAGACAGATATCCTCAGGAGACATTATCATGAAAGACATGCTTAAGGCGCCATTTTTGACAGAAATGATACGCACCCAGACGAACATGTATGCGCACGGCTGGGACGAGCGCAACGGCGGGAACATCTCCCTGCTGCTGGACGAAAAAGAAGCGGCGGAATACGTAAACGTCAATAAGGTGATCCGTGCCATACCCACAGGCTTTTCCCAGCCGGAGCTGAACGGAAAGTACTTCCTGGTGACAGGGACCGGCAAGTATTTCAAGAACGCTCAGTACACGCCGGAGACGGACCTGGGACTTATTCGCCTTGCGGACGGGGGACAGACCGCGGAGCTTCTCTGGGGCTTTGAGGACGGCGGAAGGTTCACCAGCGAGCTTCCGGCCCACATGATGAGCCACGCAGCGCGCCTTAAGGTCTGCCCGGAAAACAGAGTGGTGCTCCACTGCCATCCCACAAACATCCTGGCCATGACCTTCGTCCACACCCTGGACGAGAGGGAGTTTACGCGTACGCTCTGGCGCATGTGCACGGAATGCATCATGGTGTTCCCGGACGGCGTGAACGTCCTTCCGTGGATGCTCTGCGGCACCAACGAGATAGGCGCTGCCACCGCGGAGAAGATGAAGACCGCGCGCATAGTGGTCTGGGCCCAGCACGGCATATACGGCGCGGGCAGGGACCTTGACGAGGCCTTCGGGCTCATAGAGACCGTTGAAAAGGCTGCGGAAGTCTACCTTAAGATCGCTCATCTTCCGAGACTTAACACCCTCACGGACGAGCAGCTGAAGATCATGGAAAAGGGCTACGGGGTAAAGGCCAGGGAAGGCTATCTGGACTGAAGACGATATGACTCAAGAAAAAAGGATCGGGACTTGCCTGAAGTGGTAAAACAAAAGTAGACACTTCGAAAAAGCGGCCTTAAAGCAGACATTCGAAAGAGTGTCTGCTTTTTCTTTGCTAGAATGGATTTAGGAGGATAATGACATGGGAAGACCGAAAGGCGGACACAACAGGACAT
>JAFRZB010000018.1 GCA_017442785.1 Bacillota bacterium | reverse complement strand
GGAAGAATAGTTGCTCAATTCTTCATAGACTTCATCATCAACTCGAATGTGTACCTGCTTTGCCATCTCATTACCTCCGGGAAAAGATTAATACCAAATCTGTCCCTATTATAGCACTTTACTAACAGTGTTTCAATGCTCTGGGAAAAATAGAGTACCTGTTTTTTCCCAGATCAACGATCGTTTTCCTCCGGCACGAATTCCATGATGTCGTCTATCGTGCAGTCGAGCGCCTAGCAGATCTTGCCTAAGACCTCGGTGGAGACGTCCTTCCCCTGAGAAAGCTTGCTTATTGCGTAATGAGTGATCCTGGCTTCACGCTCAAGGTCGCTCTTTTTCATATCTTTATCGATGAGCAGCTTCCAGAGCTTTTTATAGCTTACGGCCATGTTTCACCCTCCTTGGTCTAAGTTTATATAATAACAAAGATATAATAGCAAGATTCTAGCCAATTATCAATCGAGTTTGATGATTTCCGGACATAAAATACGATTTTTGCCGATTCGGCAGTTCGAGACAACGTACATAAACGGTGCGCTGCCTGATCGTATGGTTAGAGCGTGGGATCGCTCAGCTCTCGCCTCCGGCTCCGCTTCGCGTGAACCCACTGTGGGCTCTCATCCCGCTCTCCCTGCGCCAGTAAAAAAGCACGCCTTAGCGTGCTTTTTTACTGGCGCAGGAGGTGGGATTCGAACCCACGTACCCCGTGAGGGATAAATAGTTTTCGAGACTACCGCGTTACGGCCGCTTCGCTACTCCTGCATCTTCGCGGGGCGTTTCCGCCTCCGCTCATGTTTTGCTGCCCGTCTGAGCATTATACTAAACGAGCTCTACAGCATCTCCGATCCGTCGGGGAGGATGAAGTTGATCGCTCCCGGAACCACCGAGATCTCAGCCTCCGTAAAGGGGTTCACTTCCCCGTCTATGGAGACGTTTACCTTATCTATGGCCCTGAGCTTAAAGCTCCTGGTCTTGATATGCGTTATTATGTCCCTGGCGGACTCGTCGTCCAGGTGGGTGCCCATGCGGTACTTGGCCAGAAGCCTTATAAGCTTAAAGCCCTTTACCGGCCTTGCCAGAAGCACGTCCAGGTTGCCGTCGTTGAGGTTTGCCTTGGGCGAGCTCTTAAAGCCTCCTCCGCAGAAGTGGCCGTTGGCTATTGCTATCAGCAGAAGATCCTCTTCGGTCTCCTCTTCTCCCTCCGCGGAATAAGCCATGCGGTATCTGGGGCCTTTGGGGAGTATCTCAAGTGCCGCCCTGAGATAGGAAAGGGACCCGCCCCTGTAGTTGGAGGACCTGGCTACTACCTCGCAGTCCGCCCCTATGTTGAGCATGTTTATGGAATAGGTGTCTCCGCACTTTATGGCGTCGATCTTGACGGTCCTGCCGTTGACCTGCCTTGCCGCGTCCAGGAAGTTCTGCTTCTCGGTGAAGTTCCTTACGAAATCGTTGCCCGTTCCGCAGGGGAAGACTCCTACCGCAGCATTTTCCATACCTATTGCGCCGTTTACGACGTCGCACAGGGTCCCGTCCCCGCCCATGGCGTAGAACCTTACGGGTTCGCCTTCAGAAGCGCGCTGCCTTACGTAGCTGCCGATCTCCTCCTTGTTGAGCGAACGGTGGATCTCGTAATCCAGATCCGTGGTCTTAAGGTAAGTAATTATCTGAGGCTGCAGAACTTTCTCTGCGTATCCGCTGCCCGCCGCGGGGTTGAGTATAAATATGTGTTTCATTGTTCCTGTGTTACTGACGCGCGTACCTCGATATATTAACACGGGGCGCGCAGTATTTCAAGTGGTGACGGCCAATTCTCAGCTTTGCCCAAGGCCGGGAGCACGGGCCTCGCACGGGACCTTGGTCTGGCAGAGACCGCAGCCGTACCTGGGGTAAAAGAGCTTGCCGGTCTTAAGCTGGAAGGCATAGCACTTGTTGTGGTCCTTGCCCTCCTCAAGCGTTATCGCTTCTGCAGGGCAGCGCCTTGCGCAGGCTCCGCAGCGCACGCACCACTCGTAGATACCGGTGTAAGCGCGGGTATCCGGCTCTATCCTGTCGGGGATGATGATGCTCGTAAAGCGGCCTGCCATTCCCTTTCTTGTTATGACTCCCTTGGACAGCCCGAAGGTCCCGAGACCGCATACGAACGCGGCGTGCCTCTCGGACCAGCGGCTGCTGAAGGTCTTTTCGTTTATGCAGTCGTAGCCCTCTATGCCCTTGCCCGCCTGCACCTGCTGCCAGCGGGGGTCGAAGAGCGGAACACAGCTTTTGGTCCCGTCCTCCGAAAGGCGCTCAGAAAACGCCTTCATGAAGGCCGTCAGCCATGCCTGGCCTTCTATCCTTCCGTGCAGCCAGCCGCCGGACGGCAGATCCTTCTGAAGCCTGTTGCCGGCGCGTATCTCCTCGGTAAACGGGAAGAACATGGACACCACGGTATTCCCTTCGGGGAACCATTCGCGCGGCGTAAGGAACCACGGTCCTATGGCCTTTGGATCCTTGTATCTTTCAAATAGTTCGTCGTCCGCGGACCCGAAGCCTGCTATAGGGGCGTCGAATATCCTCAGCCCGGCGAGCTTCTCCTCCAGGGCAAGCTCCGGACTTATCACGTTGCCTGGAACGCTCTCAAAGAGCTCCTTTATGATCTCCAGTATGCCTTCTCTCGTATGCATGCCGTCTCCTCCTGACCTAAGACTTAAAGCAGTGAGAAAACCTAAAATATCCTGAGCGGAACAGCGCTGAGCCTGTCCAGGGATACCAGTCTGTAATATACGCCGTCTATGAGCCCCTCCGGCGCGTTCCTGAAGGCCTGCTCTCCGTGCAGATGCCCGAAGACACAGGTCCTTGCGCCGTACTTCTCCAGAAGCTCCGAAAAACCCGAGGCCTCCGAGAACCTGTTGCGCGGAGGGTAATGTGTGACGGCTATTATAGGCTTTCCGCATTCGGATGCGCTCTTAAGGGCCATCTCAAGCCTTATCAGCTCCCTGCGGTATATCTTCCCGTCTTCGCTCTCGGAATAATCCGGCTCATCCGGGCATATCCATCCCCTGCTGCCGCAGACTACGCAGCTCTCCAGCTCGACGGAATCGTTCTGTATGAAGCTTATGCTCTTAAAGAGCCCGCGCATCTTTTTCATGGAGGACCACCAGAGATCGTGGTTGCCCCTTACGAGTATCTTCCTTCCGGGAAGGCTGTCCAGGAAGGCGAGGTCCGCCATGGCTTCTTCGAGCTTTAAGGCCCAGCTTATGTCACCCGCGATAATGACGCTGTCCTGATCCTCCACGAGCTTAAGCCAGGCCGCCTTAAGACGGTCCGCATGGCCTACCCAGGGACCTCCAAAAAGGTCCATGGCCTTATTGCCCTCCTCTATCCCGAAGGAAAGATGGGTGTCTGCTATTGCGTAGAGATGCGCCAAATCAGTTACCAAACAAAATATTATGTAAAATTATCATTGACAATTAATTATACCATAAATTATAATTAATTTAGTATGAACAAATATATGAGAAAAATAATTTCTTTGTTTCTTATATTCGTCCTGCTGGCGGTGTCCGCAGGCTCTGTTTGCTTTGCGGAGACTCCGCCTAGCGTTGCCGATGAGGTGCGCATCGACGTCTACGTCAACGGCAAGAAGGTACAGGACGAAGCCTACACCATAAAGGGCAATCTCTACATCTCCCTTGACACCCTGAAAAAGTACGGTGACGCCGGGTTCTTTACCTTTAACACCGGCGACCTTAAGGCGTACTTCAACGCGGCGGATCTTGACATGTTCTTTGCGGACACAGAGACCACCAACTTCATCAAGAGCAACGCCGGAAAGGTCTACCTTCCGATAAAATACTTCAAGGGTGATTACAGGATCTCTCTCGGAAGCGTAAGCCAGCTCTGCAAGCTCTTCTACCGCTACGAGAACGGCGCCGTCTACCTCTACCCCTACAAGGACATAGCAAGGATACTTGTCGCGCACAAGAACGCGCCCGCGGTAGGCATGAACGGCGGCAAGATAGGATCCTCCGTAAAGCTCGCCAACGGCACCATGGTGACCATTGTTTCCGAGAGCACCTCCTTCTATAAGGTAAAGGATTTCAGCGGCAGCGAATACTATGTCAGCAAGGCCGACATGGACGAGAAGAGCGGAAAGACCGTTTCCAACTATATCCGCAACGCCTCCGCCAAGGACACGCTGGCAGCCCAGTTCAACCTGGTATGGATGACCACCGAGTTAAGAAGCAACGACACCAGCCTTACAGGCCTCGCTCCGGAAAAGCAGGACGGCATAGACGTCATGTCTCCGGTATGGATGCGCCTTGAAGTCGACGGCGGCGGAAACATAAAGAACTACTGCGAATACGGCTTTACCGAGCTCTGCCACGCGAACGGCGTAAAGGTATGGGCCTGCGTAAACAACAATTTCGAGGCCAAGGGCTCGACGGCCTTTACAACCAAGATGCTCACCACAACATCAATGAGGAACAAGGCCGTGGCTCAGTACCTGCTCTACGCCTGCATCTACGATGTGGACGGGCTTAACGTGGACTTCGAAGGCATGGAAAGATCCGTAATAAAGGAAGGATACACGGCTTTCATAAAGGAGCTCTCCAAGCACGGCAGCAAGCTGGGACTTACGATATCGCTGGCTACTCCGGCAGCTTCGCCCTACTGGCAGAGGTACTTCGATTTTGCCGAGCTCGGCAAGGTGGTGGACTACATCTGCCCGATGACCTACGAGGAGCACTACAGCCGCGCTGTCGGAGCTGGCTCCACGATGTCACCGCCCTGGTTCTCCTCCACTACCGACGCACTTGCAGAGATCATAGGCGGAGATAAGGTCCTGATGGGAGTGCCCTTCTTTACCCAGTACTGGGAGTTCGATCCCAGCGGAAACATAGTCGACTGCTACGCTATAACCATGAACACCTCCATGAGGTACATTTCGGAACACGATGCGACACCGGTATGGGACGAGGAGGCCGGACAGTACATAGCAGAGTACAAACTCGAGAACGGCAACACCGCAAAGATCTGGATGGAGGATCCGCGTTCCATGGCAGTAAAGCTTCAGTACACCAAGGACGCCGGTATCGCCGGCACCGCATGCTGGGTCTACGGGCAGCAGACCGCGGACATGCTGGACGTCTTCGGCAAGGTATTCAAGCAGGGAGTGGCTCCCGCGGACATTCCGGGATACTGGTAGAGCCGCAGCAAATAAGCGCTTGGCGGATAACATGAGAAATAAAAAAGGGAGGAACATTTGAACTTGTCAACACAAAGTAGACAGTTTTAAAAAAGCTACAAGAACCCCAATTCGGTTTTGTACTGGACTGGGGTTTTGTATTGCAGCGCAAATGCAGGTCGCATATTGTTGTAATACATAACAAATGCCTGAATCATTT
>JAFRZB010000017.1 GCA_017442785.1 Bacillota bacterium | reverse complement strand
TTGTGAACGAGAGTAAAAAAGCAACAAAAAACGCCCTCGTTCTGAACCCCTTAAGAGGGAAAAACGAGGGCGTAAAGCCACTTTGGAATTATTCACTTAATCAGAAAAGTGGTACTGGAATGGTATCACTGATACCTTTTTCGCCTGTTTTTTGCATTTCCAGTGTCCGAAATACCCTTATTTTACTGGGGTTTCCGAACTTGAGTAAAGCCGTATAGGATTACTCCCACTCCACCGTGGCCGGAGGCTTGCTCGTAATGTCGTAGACCACGCGGCCGACGCTTCTTACTTCGTTGGGGATGCGGGTCCCGGCGGCGGCCATGAGCTCGTAAGGAAGGCGGGTCCAGTCGGCTGTCATGAAATCGTCGGTGGTGACTGAGCGCAGGGCAACCGTGTAGCCGTAGGTGCGCGCGTCTCCCATTACGCCTACGCTGCGGGTGTTAAGCAGCACCGCGAAGTACTGGCTGGCAGCCTCGGGCAGCTTGCCGCGGGCCGCGAAAGCGTCTACTTCTTCGCGGAATATGGCGTCAGCCTCGCGCAGTATGTCCAGCTTCTCCTTTGTGATGTCGCCCATCACCCTTATGGCAAGTCCGGGCCCCGGGAAGGGCTGCCTCTTTACAAGGGGTTCGGGAAGTCCGAGCTCTCTTCCCAGCTGACGGACTTCGTCCTTAAAGAGCATCCGCAGCGGCTCTATTATCTCCCTGAAATCCACGAAGTCCGGAAGCCCGCCCACGTTGTGGTGGCTCTTTATGACGGCTGCGTCTCCAAGTCCGGATTCTATTACGTCCGGGTATATGGTGCCCTGCGCAAGGAAGTCCACCGAACCTATCTGCTTGGCGGCGTCTTCGAATACGCGGATAAACTCTTCGCCTATTATCTTTCTTTTGCGCTCGGGCTCGGTTATGCCCCGAAGACGCTCTAAAAAGCGCTCTGACGCGTCTATTCCCATGAAGTTGATGTTCCACCTGGAAAAGGCTTCTCTAACTTCTTCCGGCTCGTTTTTGCGCATCATGCCGTGGTCCACGAAGACGCACGTAAGATTGCTGCCGACGGCTTCCGCAAGCAGAGCCGCGCAGACCGAAGAGTCCACGCCTCCGGACAGAGCCAGCAGCACTTTGCCGTCTCCGACCTTGGCGCGTATCTCCTCCAGGGACTTTCTGCAGAAATCGTCCATGCGCCATTCGGCCTTGCAGCCGCAGACCTTAAGGACGAAATTGCCTATCATCCTGAAGCCGTACTCCGTATGGGTGACCTCCGGGTGGAACTGCACTCCGTAGAGTTTGCGCTCAGGATCCTCGAAGGCCGCGCAGGGGCAGGCTCCGGTCACCGCCGTAACGGAGAAACCTTCCGGTACCTGCTTTACGAAATCCGTATGGCTCATCCAGCAGACGCTCTCCGCCGGAATACCGTCGAACAGGATGCTTTCGGGCTTTTTGACGTTTACGGTGACTTTGCCGTATTCGCTCTTTTCCGCAGCGGTGCATACCTCGCCGCCTGCCGCCCATGCAAGAAGCTGGTGTCCGTAGCATATGCCCAGGATGGGTATTCCGAGCTTAAGCACAGCAGGGTCGCAGTGAGGCGACGCGGGGTCGTATACGCTGTTGGGCCCGCCCGTAAAGATAACGCCGACGTATCCCTCGGCGCGTATCTCTTCAGGTGTTATTCTGTTGTACGGCCGGATCTCCGCGTAGACGTTCAGTTCCCGCACTCTGCGGGCTATCAGCTGATCGTACTGCCCTCCGAAATCGAGGACCAGTATCTTTTCCATCGGTCGACTCCTTAAATATCTATCTCCACGCTCTGAGTTTCTGCTTCTTCGAGCAGCGGCCTGATCTTCTCCCAAAGCGCGTCCACCTGCTGCGGGCATCTGCCTATGTAGAGACTGGGATCCAGGACTCGTTCCATGTCATCTGCGGAGAGGCCGAACTGCTTTTCCGCCGCAAGCCTTTCCAGAAGGTCGCATTCCTCGCCGTTCTTCATCTTTGCGGTGGCTTCCATGGAGCATCTGCGTATTATCTCGTGCAGCTCCTGCCTGTCTCCTCCGCGCTTTACGGCTTCCATGAGGAGGTTCTCGGTGGCTATGAAGGGCAGGTATTCGCGCACGGTCTTTTCTATTATCTTTTCGTTTACGTGCAGACCGTCCGTAACGTTCTGCGCAAGCCTCAGCACCGAGTCCGCGCACAGGAAGCCCTCCGGAAGCGATACGCGGCGGTTGGCGGAATCGTCCAGGGTGCGCTCCAGCCACTGAACGGAGGCTGTCATCGGCGCGTTCATGGCGTCTGCCATAAGGTATCTTGAAAGGGAGCATATGCGTTCACAACGCATGGGGTTACGCTTGTATGCCATGGCCGAAGATCCTATCTGGTTCTTTTCGAACGGCTCTTCCACCTGGCGGTCATGCTGCAGCAGGCGTATGTCGTTTGCCATCCTGTACGCGCTCTGCGCTATGGAAGACAGGGCGTTTAGCACCCGGCTGTCCACCTTTCTTGGGTAGGTCTGCCCGCAGACATCGAAGCACTCGGAAAAGCCGAAGTCCTCTGCCAGGGCCTTATTCATGGCGTCTATCTTTGCGCTGTCGCCGTCGAACAGGTCGAGAAAGCTGGCCTCGGTGCCTGTGGTCCCCCTGCATCCGAGGAACTTTATGTTCTCTATCGCAAAATCGATCTCCTTAAGGTCCGAAAGGAAGTCCTGCATCCAAAGGGAAGCGCGCTTTCCCACGGTCACGAGCTGCGCGGGCTGGTAGTGGGTATATCCCAGCGTCGGGAGAGCCTTGTACTTTTCGGCGAACTCCGAAAGCTGCTTTATTACCGAAAGGAGCTCCCTGCGTATGTACCTCAGAGCGTCCCTGTAAAGGATCAGGTCCGCATTGTCCGTTACGTAGCAGCTCGTGGCGCCCAGGTGTATTATCCCGGCTGCCGAGGGAGCTACTTTGCCGTAGGCGTAGACGTGGGCCATAACATCGTGGCGCACCTCCTTTTCCCTCTGCCTTACCACGTCGTAATCTATATCCGTTACATGCGCCGCAAGCTCGTCCACCTGCTCCTGCGTTATGGGAAGGCCAAGGGCCATCTCTTCCTTTGCAAGAGCCACCCAGAGCTTTCTCCAGGTCTGATAACGGGTATCAGCCGAGAAGAGCTTAAGCATGTATTCCGACGCGTAGCGCGACGCCAGCGGCGATTCGTAACTGTTGGTCATGTCTTTCTCCTGTGCCTTCTATCTGTAGATGATGCTGTCCCTTTCCGGGCCGACGGAGATGTAGGTTATGGGGCAGCCTATGGCCTTTTCTATCATCTCTACGTAATCCCTGGCCTCCCTGGGAAGGTCCTCCCAGCGGCGGACGCCGGAAATGTCGCACTTCCAGCCGGGCACGTACTTTATTACCGGCTTTGCCTCGGAAAGCTTTGCGGGGAAGGGGAAACGGTTCGTTTCCGCACCGTCTATATTATAGCACACGCACACGGGTATCCTGTCCATGTAACTGAGGACATCCATCTTGGTGAGCGCAATTTTCGTCGCTGCCTGTACCTCTACGCCGTATTTTGTTGCGACAAGGTCTATGGGGCCTACTCTGCGGGCGCGTCCGGTCTTGGCTCCGTACTCAAAGCCCTTCTCGCGGAGCTCGTCGGCTTCCGCCCCGAACATCTCGCACACGAAGGGGCCTTCTCCCACACAGGTGGAATAAGCCTTGACTACGCCTATTACATCCGAGAGCTTAAGCGAAGGAAGCCCCGAACCCACCGGAGCGTAGGCTGCAAGGGCGTTCGAAGAAGTCGTGTAGGGGTAGATGCCGTAGTCCAGATCCCTGAGAGCCCCCAGCTGGGCCTCAAAGAGGATCTTTTTGCCCTGATCCTGCGCGTCCCTTAGGAACTCTCCTGTGTCGCAGATGAAGGGCTTTATCTTGTCGCAGTAATCTGAAAGCCAGGCCTTTATCTCCTCCATGGTGTAGGCCTTTGCGCCGTACACTCTTGTAAGGGTAAGGTCCTTCCACTCAAGTATGGCCTCAAGATGGCCCTCCAGCTCTTCGGGGTAGAAGAGCTCTCCGGCCAGTATGGTCTTCTTCTGGTATTTGTCGGAATAGAAGGGCGCTATGCCCTGCCTGGTGGAGCCGTACTTCTTGTCCGCAAGGCGCTGCTCCTCCAGCGCGTCCATGTCCCTGTGCCAGGGCATAAGAAGCGACGCTCTGTCGCTTATCTTAAGGTTCTCGGGGGTTATCTCTATGCCCTTGGAGGAGACCTCCTGCATCTCCTTCCAGAGGTTCTCGGGGTCCAGGGCCACTCCGTTTCCGAGGACGTTTACCACGCCGTCCCTGAATATCCCTGAAGGCAGAAGGTGCAGCGCGAACTTTCCCTTCTCGTTTACCACCGTATGCCCGGCGTTTCCTCCGCCCTGGTACCTTACGACTACGTCGTAGCCCTCGGTAAGGAGGTCCACCATGCGGCCCTTCCCTTCGTCTCCCCAGTTGATGCCTACTATAGCGCAGTTCTTCATGCTATGCCTCCGATATGTGTTCCTCAAGGCGCTTCATTATCTCTCGGTAAGCGTCCTCAACGCCGCCGAGATCCCTGCGGAAGCGGTCCTTGTCCAGCTTCTCACCTGTGGCGCTGTCCCAGAGCCTGCAGGTGTCAGGGCTTATCTCGTCCGCCAGGACTATGGAGCCGTCCGCAAGCTTTCCGAACTCCAGCTTAAAGTCTACCAGGGTGACCCCGCAGGACGCCCAGAATGCCTTCAGCTGCTCGTTTACCGCAAAGGCCAGCTTCTTTATGGTGTAGATCTCAGAAGCGTCGGCAAGGCCTATGGCAACTGTGTGATATTCGTTTATGAGAGGATCGCCCAGGGCGTCGTTCTTGTAGGAGAACTCTATGGTAGGAGATGAGAACTGCAGCCCCTCTTCCACGCCGTACCTTTTGGAGAAGGATCCGGCGGCGATGTTTCTTACTATCACCTCGAGCGGCACTATGGAGACCTTCTTTACGAGGGTGTCGCGGTCGCTCAGCTCCTTAACGTAGTGGGTGGGTATGCCTTTCTTCTCAAGCAGTCTCATAAGGGCGTTGCTCATGCGGTTGTTTATGACGCCTTTTCCTTCAATGGTGCCTTTCTTAAGGCCGTTGAAGGCGGTGGCGTCGTCCTTGTATGATACTATCAGAAGCGAGGGGTCTTCGGTGGCGAATACCTTCTTCGCCTTGCCCTCGTAGAGTTGTTCCTTCTTAGTCATTTTCTCCTCCGGATTTGTGAGATGCCAACAAACAATAATTACACATTTTATTCCACGGTAACAGATTTTGCAAGATTTTTAGGTTTATCTATATCGCATTTATTTTCCTTTGCAACGTAATAAGCAAGCAGCTGCAGGGGAACTATCTCCACAACTGCGGAGAACAGGGGGTCGACTTTGGGGATGAACATCAGATCGTCCGCCACGGATACTATCTTCTGGTTGTTTTTGAACGTAAGAGCCAGCACCTCCGCGCCTCTGGACTTTACCTCTATGATGTTGCTCAGAGTCTTTTCCATGATGGCCGGATTGCAGCAGAGCGCTATTACGGGCGTGTGCTCTTCTATAAGGGCTATGGTGCCGTGCTTAAGCTCTCCCGCGGCGTAGGCCTCGGAGTGAAGGTATGATATCTCCTTCATCTTAAGAGCTCCCTCCAAAGACACCGCGTAGTCCGTATTCCTTCCTATGAAGAACAGGGACTTGCTCTCGTGGTACTTCTTTGCAAGAGACGGAATTGAGGAGTTCATGTCTATGGCCTGCTGTATCATGCGGGGAAGGGCCTGCAGCTCCCTGACGTGCCGCTGGTAGTTGTCGTCTTCCATGCCCATCCTGTCCGCAAGCCATACCGCGAGCATGCAGAGAACGGCCACCTGGGTGGTATAGCCCTTGGTGGTGGCCACGGCTATCTCGGGGCCTGCCCATGTATATATGACATTGTCCGCAAGCTTCGCGACGGTGCTTCCCACGACGTTTACCACGGCGAGCGTCTTTGCGCCCCTGGCCTTGCACTCCTTCAGGGCGGCAATGGTATCGGCCGTCTCGCCGGACTGGGATATTACTATAAGCAGCGTATGGCTGTCTATCATGGGGTCGCTGTACCTGAGCTCGCTGGCAAGCTCCACCTCCACGGGTATGTGGCTTATCCTTTCAAGGGCGTATCTTGCGGCGCAGCCCGCGTAGTAAGCTGAGCCGCAGGCGGTGATCACTATCTTTCTTATCCTAAGAAGCTCTTTTGCGGTAAGCTTAAGCTCCTCAAATACTATCTTTCCGTCCTTTATCCTGGGCGAAATGGTAGCCTTTACGGCTCCGGGCTGTTCCATTATCTCTTTCAGCATGAAGTGCTCGTAGCCGCCTTTTTCGGCAGCCTGAACGTCCCAGAGTATGCGGCTTACCTTTTTATCCACCGGCTTTCCCAGGCAGTCGAAGACCTTTACCGAGTTTTTCGAAAGCTCCGCGAACTCTCCGTCCTCAAGGTATATGACATTCCTGGTGTAGTTTACCAGCGCCGTGACGTCTGAGGCGAAATAGTTCTCGTCCACGCCCACGCCCAGTATAAGGGGACTGGCCTCGCGCACCGCGTAGAGCTTTCCGGGCTCTTCGGAGCAGATGACGCCAAGGGCGTAGGAGCCTCTAAGGCGGTTGGCGGTCCGGATAAGGGCGTCTCTCATGTCCCCCTTGTAGTACATCTCTATGAGGTGCACTATAACCTCAGTATCGGTCTCGCTGTCGAAGTGGTAGCCGTCCTTTATCAGCTCGTCCCTTAGGGCGAGGTAGTTTTCTATTATTCCGTTGTGGACCACGGCAAAGCGTCCGTCGTTGCTCAGGTGCGGGTGCGCGTTCTCCTCCGTGGGAGCCCCGTGGGTAGCCCAGCGGGTGTGGCCTATGCCGGCGGCTCCCTGGACTGCGGCTCCGTCGCGGGTCTTCTCGCAAAGATTTGCGATGCGCCCCGTCACCTTGTTTACGGAGATGCAGCCCTTGTCCATCACGGCTATGCCCGCGGAGTCGTAGCCCCTGTACTCCAGTTTCTTAAGCCCGTCCAAAAGGATGGGCGCTGCGCTCTGTTCACCTGTAAATCCGACAATTCCGCACATATGATACCTCTGTCAAAAAGAAAAAACAGACGTCAAATGAGTCTCCGGACCCAAAGACGCCATTGCCTTTTACAAGGTAATTATGCACCCCGTAAAGGCCTTCTGTCAACTTAAATTCTGCGAAAGACCCCGGACCTTCCGCGCAGGTTCAGTCGCCCAGGAGCCGGATCAGCCTTTCCGCCGCCCGGACGGTGTCCTCACGGCTTCCGAAGGTGGAGAACCTGAAATATCCTTCTCCGCACGCTCCGAAGCCTTCTCCCGGTGTCCCCACGACCTGTATCTCATTTAAGAGGTAATCGAAAAACTCCCAGCTTCCCATTCCGTTCGGGCAGCGAAGCCATATGTACGGAGCGTTCTTTCCGCCGCAGTACCATATCCCTGCCTTATCCAGGGCGCACATCAGTATCCGCGCGTTTTCCTTGTAATACTCTATGTTCCCGCGTATCTGGCGCTGTCCTTCTTCGGTAAATACCGCCGCTCCGCCTTTCTGTATGATGTAAGACACGCCGTTGGTCTTTGTGGTCCTGTTGCGTATCCACATGTCGTTGAAGCACATACCTTTCCTGATCAGATCCTTAGGTATGACGGTGTAGCCGAGCCTTGTCCCTGTAAAGCCGGCCGTCTTGGAAAGAGAACATATCTCTATGGCGCACTTCCTTGCGCCTTCGATCTCGAATATGCTCCTCGGAAGGTCCGGATCTTCTATGAACGCTTCATAGGCCGCGTCAAACAGTATCACGGAAGAATTCGCGTTCGCAAAGTCCACCCATTCCTTAAGCTGCTGTCTGCTGAAGACCGCTCCGGTGGGGTTGTTAGGAGAGCAGATGTATATTATATCCGCCTTTGTATCCGGGCTCGGAGAGGGAAGGAATCCGTTCTCCCTTCCCGAGGCCAGGTGGACTATCTCTCTTCCTGCTATAACATTGGCGTCCACGTAGGCGGGGTAGGCCGGCTCTGTTATGAGCGCGCAGGAGGATCTGTCGAAAAGGTCCAGTATGTCTCCAAGCTCATCGCTTGCCCCGCTCGAAACGAACACCTCGTCATCGGAAAGGCCGATGTCTCTTTTTCTGTAGTGCTGCGCAATGGCGGATCTAAGCTCCGGGAGCCCAAGCTCGGAGACGTAGCCGTGGAAGGTCTCCTTTAAGGCCTGGTCGTCCACTGCCTCATGGAGCGCCTTTATTACGGCCTTGCAAAGGGGCAGAGAAACGTCTCCTATCCCCAAGCGGTAAAGGTGAGTCCCCGGGTGGGCATCAAGATAAGCCTTCGTCTTCCGGGCTATATGGAAGAAAAGATAGGAATCCTTAAGATCCGCGTAATGCATGTTAGGAGTAGTCATTCCTGCACCTCACCTTCATAGACGAATTCCGCCGGGCCGCTCATGGTAATGCTGCCGTCAGGGCTTACGCTTATCTTAAGCTCCCCTCCGTCCAGGACCACCGTTACCGGCTCTCCGTATCTGCAGTATCCTTTTCGGACCGCCGCAGCAGCGGATGCGCAGGCACCTGTGCCGCAGGCCATGGTGATGCCGCTCCCGCGCTCCCAGACTCTCATGCGGAGCTTCCGGTCCGAGATCACCTGCACGAATTCCACGTTGACTCCGCCGGGGAAAAAGCTGTGTTTCTCCAGCTGAGGCCCGAGCGCTGATACCGGGGCCTTTTCAATATCTGAGATAAAGATCACCGCGTGGGGGTTTCCGACGCTTACCGGAGTGCAGATCACAATGTCTTCTCCGACAGGGATCTCCATTTCATCGCTTACCTCGGCCCGCCCCATGTCCACGGAAACGAACCTTACCCTGCCGCAGCGTATGTCCAGATCCAGAGTCTTTATCCCGGACAGCGTTTCGATGGTAAGGCGCGTCTTATCGGTGTAACCTTTATCGTAGACGTACTTTCCCACGCAGCGTATGCCGTTTCCGCACATCATGGCTTCGCTTCCGTCCGCGTTGAAGATACGCATCTTAAAATCCGCGGCTTCCGATGTGGATATGTATATCATCCCGTCGGATCCTGCGCCGAAATGTCTGTCGGACAGCATTCTTGAAAGGTTCTCTATGTCTTCCGGCACATCTCCGTATACATACAGGTAATCGTTTCCCAGCCCCTGCATCTTCGTGAATCTCATTTTCCGCTCTCCCCGTAGTTCGAAAGCACTCTGGCGGAAGGATCGTCTACGTCGCATCCCTCCCAGGACTTGTTGGGCATCCAGAAGTCCGCTATCATCTCTGACTGGCCAGGGTAGTACTTTTCGAATATCTCCCGGTAGAGCAGAGATTCCTTGGTGAAAGGCCTTGCGTGGATGTATTTGCCGCAAAGCTTCTCAAATTCTTCGTCCGTATACTTCGCCTCCGCGTATTCCTTGAGGTAGTCCACCATGGAGTGCCCCACGGCGTCGGAGAAGGCGGCCTTTTCGCGCCAGAGTATGTTGTCCGGAAGATACCTCAGGCCCTCGAAGGCGTGGCGCAGAAGGTATTTTCCCTTGTTGTACCTGTTCATCTTCATCTCCGGATCCAGGCTCATGACGTATTTTACAAAGTCCAGGTCTCCGAAGGGAACGCGCGCCTCCAGCGAGTTTACCGATATGCAGCGGTCGGCTCTGAGCACGTCGTACATGTGGATCTCGCGTATGCGCTTTTCGGCCTCTTTTTGAAACTCCTCCGCAGAAGGCGCAAAATCCGTATATTTGTATCCGAAGAGCTCGTCAGAGATCTCTCCTGTGAGTATCACTCTTATGTCGCTTTTTTCATGAATTGCTTTGCACACAAGGTACATGCCCATGCTGGCGCGTATAGTGGTGATGTCAAAGGTGCCGAGAAGCGCAATGAGCTCTTCCAGCGTGCCGATGACTTCCTCCGGCGTCATATATACTTCCGTGTGGTCGGCCCCAATGAAGTCTGCTGCCTGCTTTGCGTATTTAAGGTCTATTGCGTCCTCGCTCATGCCTATGGCAAAGGTCTTTACAGGCTCCTTGCTCTCCTTTGCCGCTATGGCGCAGACCAGGGAGGAATCCAGTCCTCCGGAGAGCAGGAAGCCCACCTTCGCGTCGGATACAAGACGCTTTTTTACTCCGCATATAAGCTTTTCGCGTATTTTTTTGCATGCGGTCTCAAGATCGTCATGGCAGACCTCGTCGACTTTTGTCATGTCCGCGTAGCGGCAGAAGCAGCCTTCCCTCCAGTAGTGTCCCGGAGGGAAGGGCATTATCTTTTCGGTAAGTCCCACAAGGTTCTTTGCTTCGCTGGCGAAGATCATAGCGCCGCTCCCGTCGCACCCGTAGTAGAGGGGCCGTATGCCTATGGGGTCCCTCGCGGCGATGAACTCTCCGCAGTCTCCGTCGTAGATGACGCAGGCGAATTCCGCGTCCAGCATGGAGAACATGTCCGTGCCGTACTCGCGGAACATGGGGAGGATCACCTCGCAGTCGCTGTCGCTTTTGAAGGTATAGCCCTTTTTCTTCAGCTCCTCACGCTGCTTTTCGAATCCGTAGAGCTCTCCGTTGCAGACCACGTAGCTTCCGTCCAGCTCGAAAGGCTGCATTCCGGAAGGAGTAAGACCCATTATTGAAAGCCTTCGAAAGCCCATGAGTCCTTTGCCGGTATCTATGACACGGCTCCCGTCGGGGCCTCTGGAAGCGGTCCTGTCCAGGCTCTCCTGTATCTTTTCGGGCGGCACGTCCGCCCTGCAGTAGCTTATTATCGAACACATATCAGTCCTCTGAGTGTATCTTTTTTTCGAACCGGTCCTTTGAAGACAGATCCGGTATAGCTGTGGGATATTCTCCGCTGAAGCATGCTGTGCATACGGTCCCGGAGCCTCCTGCCATCTGCATTGCGTGCTGAAGGCTCAGGTATCCGAGGGAATCCGCGCCTATGATCTTTGCGATCTCCTCCGGTGTGTGGTGGTTTGCTATAAGGCCTTCGTCGCTGTCGATGTCCGTGCCGTAATAGCAGGGGGATATGAACGGCGGCGCGCTTACCCTCATGTGGATCTCTGCCGCGCCTGCTTTTCTCAGCGTTTCTATGGTCCTTCGGCAGGTAGTTCCGCGCACTATGGAGTCGTCTATAAGGACTACCCGCTTTCCTTCCACCACTGCTTTTATTGGGTTTAGCTTTATGTCCACGCCGGACTCTCTTTGGTCCTGGGACGGCGCTATGAAAGTCCTGCCTATGTACTTATTCTTTGTAAAGCCTATGGCGTAGGGGATGCCGGAGGCGCCGGCGTATCCTATGGCGGCGTCAAGCCCGGAATCCGGAACGCCTATCACCACGTCTGCCTCTACCGGGTGCTCCTGCGCAAGGAACGCTCCCGCCTGCTGACGCGCAAGGCAGACGCTCCTTCCGTCAATTACGGAATCCGGTCTGGCAAAGTAAATGTATTCAAATACGCACAGACGTTTGGGACATTTGCCGCAGCGGCTCTTATCGGAGCTTATTCCTTCGCTGCTTACGGTCACCACTTCTCCGGGCTCTATGTCCCTTACGAACTCTGCTCCCACTGCATCCAGCGCGCAGGTCTCTGAGGCTAGAATGACGCTCCCGTCCGGGCGGCGTCCCATGCAAAGCGGCCTGAATCCGTAAGGATCTCGGGCTCCTATCAGCTTACTGGGCGATGATATGACCAGCGAATAGGCGCCTTCGAGTATGTCCATCGCGGAGGCCACAGCCTGCTCTATGCTGCCCTGCCTGAGCCTTTCCTGGACTATGATGTACGCTATGACTTCAGAATCCGTAGTGGTATGGAAGATGGAGCCTCTGTCTTCCAGAGCCTTCCTGAGTGCGGAAGAGTTGGTGAGGTTTCCGTTGTGCGCAAGAGCCATCCTTCCTTTGCGGTGGTTTATAAGAAGAGGCTGGATGTTGCGTCTGCTGTCGTCACCGGTCGTGGCGTAGCGTACATGTCCGACCGCTATTCCGCCTGTCCCGAGGGCATCCAACTTTTCATGCGAGAACACCTCGCTTACAAGCCCGAGCTCTCTGCAGGCGCGGAAAGTTCCGTCGTCATTGACTACTATCCCTGCGCTCTCCTGGCCCCTGTGCTGCAGAGCGTAAAGCCCGTAGTAGACTACGTTCGCAAGCCCAAAGGGTGTCCGGGACCATATCCCGAACACCCCGCATTCTTCGTTTAAATGTCTGTCATTCGACGTCCTGAAGAGCATCGTAGCCCTCCTCGCCGGTGCGCACCTTTACAACGTTCTCCACGTCGTATACGAATATCTTGCCGTCGCCGATGTGGCCTGTATAAAGGACCTTCTTGGCGGTCTCTATGACGTCGCGCACAGGTATCTTGGATACGACTATGTCCACCTGGACCTTAGGCCTAAGGTCCGTCTCCACCGCGACGCCTCTGTAGTATTCGGTGTGTCCTTTCTGCATGCCGTAGCCCATTACGTGGGATACCGTCATGCCGGTGATCCCGAGCTTGCTCATGGCGTCCTTAAGAGCGTAGAGCTTTTCTTCCTTAAAGACGATCTCCACCTTGGTGAACTTGTGACCGTCAGCCCTGAATGCAGCTTCGCGCTTTACGGGTACGGCTTCCGCTACTGGCGTAGTCCCCGTGACGGCGACTATCTGATCGCCCGTGCCGAACTCGGCGTATTTATCGACTGCCGGCATGAAGTCCGCGTAGGCGCTGGGAAGTCCGTGCTCGCTTATGTCAAGGCCGGAAAGCTCGTCCGCAGGCTCTGCCCGAAGGAAGTCCGCCTTCTTAAGTATCCTGAAGAATACCGTCATGGTAACGGCTGCCCAGGCTGCTACGGCAATAAATCCTAATAACTGCAGGCCCAGCTGATTAAAGCTTCCTGTGTAGAGCAGTCCGGAAAGGCCTGCCGGAGCGTCCGGGTTTGCCAGAAGCCCTACGGCAATGGTGCCCCAGATGCCGTTAGCGCAGTGCACTCCAACGGCACCGACCGGATCGTCTACATGGAGCTTAAGGTCAAGCGTCTCTACGACTACTACGACAAGTATTCCGGAGACTATGCCTACGACCGCGGCGCCTAAGGCGTCGAATGCGTCGCAGCCTGCGGTAACTCCCACGAGCCCCGCAAGAGAGGCGTTCAGGCACATGGATACATCCGGCTTGCCGTTCTTTATCCAGGTGTAGATCATGGTGGTGCAGGTAGCTACGGAGGGTGCTATGGTAGTGGTCAGGAATATCGAAGAGAGCTCCGATACCGACGTTGCCGCAGCTCCGTTGAAGCCATACCAGCCGAGCCAGAGTATGAACACGCCCAGCGCGCCCAGCGGGATTGAATGGCCGGGTATGGCGTTTACCTTGGTGACCTTGCCGTTTTTATCGGTAACGTATTTGCCGATGCGCGGTCCAAGAAGTATGGCGCCTATCAGCGCTGCTATGCCGCCTACCATATGTATGGCGCAGGAGCCCGCGTAATCGTGGAAGCCCAGCCTGCTCAGCCAGCCGCCGCCCCAGATCCAGTGCGCTTCTATGGGATAGATCACAAGGCTTATTACTCCCGAGTACACGCAGTACGCCGAGAACTTGGTCCTTTCGGCCATGGCTCCGGATACTATCGTTGCGGTAGTAGCGCAGAACACCAGGTTGAACACGAAGTAGCTCGCGTCCGTAAAGCCGTCGGCGGGGGAGGCTATGAACTCCTTAAAATGCGTGAACAGCTCCAGATTGGGTATCCCGATAAGGCCGAAGAACGCGTCCTCGCCCATCATCAGGGAGTATCCGAGCAAAGAGAAGACTACGGTGCCTATGCAAAAGTCCATGAGGTTCTTCATTATGATGTTGCCGGCGTTCTTGGCCCTGGTAAAACCTGTCTCCACCATCGCGAACCCGGCCTGCATCCAGAAGACTAATGCGGCGCCTATCAAAAACCAGAATTCAACTGACATATGTAATTACCTTTTTAACCTTTATTTAACTCCGAACAGGAGATCCTCGTAGGTCGGGAACGGCCAGTAGCTCTTTGCCGTAAGCAGCTCCGCTTTGTCGCAGGGCACGCGCAGCTCGCTCATTATCGGAAGCAGCGTATCCCTTACCATCTCGGATTCCTCTATGATGTCTTCCGCGTCGTGGATCTTTATTATCGCGGCGTCAAGTTCTTCGGTCTTTTCAGCTATCTCGTCTATGAGACCGGAGAGCTTCTCCACGAGGCCCTTCTCGTAGGAGCACTTGAGCCCGGACGCAACGGCCTTCTTTGCGGAGGCTGCCTTCGCCACGTCTGCAGCGTAGCTTTCTATGGCCGGCGCTATCTGGGTGCGGGCCATGTCCACCATGGTGTTGGCCTCTATGACCACGCTCTTGCAGTAGTTCTCAAGCATGATGTCGCGCCTGGAGCGCAGCTCTTCATCGGTGAATACCCCAAGCGAGATGAGCATGTCCGCGTTCTTCTTGTCCAGAAGGTGAGGCATGCAGTCCGCCGTGGTGCGGTAGTTGCAGAGCCCGCGCTTTTCAGTCGCTTCCTTTATCCACGCGTCGTCGTAGCCGTTTCCGTTGAATATGATCCTCTTGTGGTCCTTGATGGTCTTTCTGATCATCTTGTGCAGCGCGTCCTCGAAGTCCTTTGCCTTTTCGAGCCTGTCGGCGTAGATGCGAAGGGATTCCGCTACGGCGCTGTTGAGCATTATGTTGGCGCAGGCGATGCTGTTGGAAGAACCGAGCATCCTGAACTCGAACTTGTTGCCGGTAAAAGCGAACGGAGAGGTCCTGTTGCGGTCCGTGGTGTCCCTGTTGAACTTGGGGAGCACGTCCACGCCAAGCTTCATCTGGGTCTTCTGAGTTCCGGCGTAGGGCTTGTCCTTTTCTATCGCCTCAAGGACTGCGTTCAGCTCGTCGCCCAGGAACATGGATACCACTGCCGGCGGCGCTTCGTTAGCGCCAAGGCGGTGATCGTTTCCGGCGGTGGCTACGGAGAGCCTCAGCAGATCCTGGTAGTCGTCCACGGCTTTTATCACAGCGCATAGGAAGAGCAGGAACTGAGCGTTCTCGTAAGGCGTTTCTCCCGGGGACAGCAGGTTCTGACCGCTGTCTGTTGCTATGGACCAGTTGTTGTGCTTGCCGGATCCGTTGACGCCGGCGAACGGCTTTTCGTGGAGCAGGCACACAAGGCCGTGCTTAGCGGCGACTTTTTGCATTATCTCCATGGTCAGCTGGTTGTGGTCCGTGGCGACATTGGTAGTGGTATATATCGGGGCGAGCTCGTGCTGCGCGGGAGCCACCTCGTTGTGTTCTGTCTTTGCGAGTATGCCGAGCTTCCACAGCTCGTCGTTAAGGTCTTCCATGAAGGCCGCAACGCCCGGCTTTATGACTCCGAAGTAGTGGTCGTCCAGCTCCTGTCCCTTAGGGGGCTTGGCACCGAACAGCGTGCGTCCCGTAAAGCGAAGGTCCGGGCGCTTATCGTACATCTCCTTAGTGATAAGGAAGTATTCCTGCTCCGGGCCTACGGAGGAGACGACGCGCTTTGCAGTGTCGTTTCCGAACAGGCGGAGTATCCTTAAGGCCTGCTTGCTCAGGACCTCCATCGAGCGCAGAAGCGGGGTCTTCTTATCGAGGGCCTGTCCTCCGTAAGCGCAGAATGCCGTGGGGATGCAAAGCGTCTTCCCTTTTATGAATGCGTAGGAGGTCGGGTCCCATGCGGTATAACCGCGCGCTTCGAAGGTCGCCCTAAGGCCGCCGCTCGGGAAGGACGAAGCGTCCGGCTCGCCCTTAATCAGCTCCTTGCCGGAGAACTCCATGATGACGCTTCCGTCCGGGGATCTGGTAATGAAGCTGTCGTGTTTTTCAGCGGTGATGCCTGTAAGCGGCTGGAACCAATGTGTGAAATGCGTGGCCCCGTGCGCTACGGCCCAGTCCTTCATGGCTGAAGCCACCGCGTTGGCTACGCTGATGTCCAGTTCTTTTCCTTCGTCTATGGTCTTGCGCAGCGATCCGTACACTTCGGCGGAGAGGTTTGCGCGCATGACGCGGTCATCGAATACAAGGCTTCCAAAATAATCAGATACGGTACTCATTTCTTTTCTCCTTTTCTCTCTTACTTCCGGAATAAATGAATAAAGGCAGAGACTCCTTTCGTGTGAACACAAAAGACGCCTTTGCCTTTCTATACGTATTCAATTCCGCAGTCTTTATCAAAAGATAAAAGGCGCCCATGAGCCTGCTGACTCATAGACGCCGTTGCCTTTATGCAATGCATTATACTCTGTTTTTTGGTGGTGTCAACAAGTTTTTTCAGAATGTTTTATTGCCTTCAGACAAATTGTGGCGTGCAAAGGCTTGACAACGGTCCGGGCAGGGTGTATTTTACGTATATAAATTAAGAACTGTTGAAGCAATGGCGTTTCATCTTTACTGATGGAGCGCGTTTTTTATTTTTCAGGAGGCAGCTATGGCGGCGTTCGAAAGAGTAAAGAGCGGCATCCCCGAGATGGATGAGGCTTTCGACAACATAAGACTGGGCGACAATGTAGTGTTCCGCGTATCGGACCTTTCGCAGTTCAGGCTGTTCATGGAGCCTTATGTGGAGCAGGCGATAAAGGATAAGCGCAACATCATCTACTTCAGGTTCGCCAGCCACGAGCCCCTGATAAAGGACCGCCCGGAGGTAAAGACCGTAAAGGTCCCGCTCTCCCACAGGTTCGAGACCTTTACCGTAGACATCCATAACATTATAGAAAAGGAAGGCTTCGACGCGTTCTATGTCTTCGACTGCCTTTCGGAGCTGCAGGCCGCATGGGCAACGGACCTGATGATGGGGAACTTCTTCAAGGTCACCTGTCCGTTCCTCTTTATACTCGACACTGTAGCGTTCTTCCCCATAATTCGGGGCAAGCATTCCGTGCAGGCGGTAAACAAGATCCTGGATACCACGCAGCTTTTCATAGATGTGTACTCGGACAAGAGGAACATATACGTGCGTCCGGAAAAGGTCTGGAACCGCAGCTCCGAGACCATGTTCCTTCCGCACATCTACGATCTGGCAAGCGGCAGCTTCAGGCCAATACTCGACGGTGTGCAGTCCAGCAGGTTCTATCAGGCGCTGGGCCTTGCTCAGCGCTCGGCTGAGGAACAATACTCCGACTCCTGGGACAGGTTCTTCAACCGCATAAAGCTCTTAAACGAGAGCGGCGCTGACATGACGGATGAGTGCGCCAGGATGTGCGACATCATGATGACCCGCGACGACAAGATGCGCAGCATGGTAAAGAAGCATTTCGTGCCGTCCGACTACTTTGCCGTAAGGGACCACATGATAGGCACCGGAATGATAGGCGGCAAGGCCTGCGGCATGCTCCTTGCAAGAGCCATAATACGCAACAGCGAGCCGGATATAAGCGATGTTCTTGAACCGCACGATTCCTTCTACGTGGGCTCCGACGTTTATTACACCTATATAGTAGATAACGGCCTTTGGGATCTTCGCATAAGGCAGCGCACCGACGCAGGCTACTTTGCACTGGCCGGTGAGTTCTCGGACAGGATCACGAAAGGCAGCTTTTCCGAGGAGATGCGCCGGCAGTTCATAAGGATCATAGAGTATTACGGGCAGGACCCGTACATCATAAGGTCCAGTAGCATCCTTGAGGACGGCTTCGGCAACGCCTTTGCCGGCAAGTACGAATCCGTGTTCTGCGCTAACAGAGGAAGCCTTGAGGAGAGGCTGGACGAATTCGAAAAGGCAATAAAAACAGTATACGCAAGCTCCATGAGCCTTTCGGCCCTGGACTACCGCAAAAGGCGCGGCCTGGACAAGCGCGATGAGCAGATGGCGCTGCTGATACAGCGCGTGTCCGGCTCCTACTACGGCCAGTACTACATGCCCTGCGCGGCGGGCGTAGGCTATTCCTACAGCCCGTACCGTATAATGCAGGACATAGATCCCGCGGCAGGGATGCTGAGGCTGGTAATGGGGCTTGGAACATCTGCGGTAGACAGGACGGAGGGCTCGTATCCCCGCGTGGTGAACCTGGACGATCCGGAAAAGACCTCGTATTCCACCTCTGCGGATAAGCACAAGTTCTCTCAGGGCAAGGCGGAAGTCATAAACATGGCGTCGCGCTCGCTGGAGAAGCTCCCGTTCTATCAGATAGAGCCGGTGATACCGGATTATCTGGGCAAAGTCCTGCTGGAGCACGATTACGAGGCCGAAGACAGGCTGCAGGAGCTCGGACGCCGGCAGCAGGTAAGGTTCATATCCTGCAAAGGGCTGGTGGAGAACGAGCAGTTGATGGGGCAGATGCGCCGCATGCTGCGATGCATCCAGGATGAGTACGACTATCCTGTGGACACGGAGTTTACCATCAACATATCCGAGGACGGGGAATACTCGATAGATCTTCTGCAGTGCCGTCCGCTGCAGCTGCAGAAGAGCGGGTCGGCCACCGTCATCCCGGAGGACATTCCGGCGGAGCACATATTCCTCAGCAGCAAAGGCGCTTCGATGGGCATGTCCAGGACTTCGAAGCTGGACACCATAGTGTATGTGGACCTGGTAGGCTACTATAACATGCCGTTTAAGAGCAAGCCGTCGGTGGCAGGCCTTATCGGCCGCATCAACTGGTATTACCGCGACGCAGGAAGGCACATGATGCTGATAGTTCCCGGCCGCGTGGGGACGTCGTCTCCGGAGCTCGGAGTTCCGACCGCGTTCTCCGACATCAGCGCGTTCGAGATAATATGCGAGACGGAAGAGACCAAGGCAGGCTACAACCCGGAGCTGTCCTACGGAAGCCACATATTCCAGGACCTTGTGGAGGCGGAGATACTGTACACCGCGGTGTTCAACAACGAAAAGACTCTTAAGTACTCACCGGAGATGCTTAAGGCTTTTCCGGACAGGGTCCGGGAGTTCGAGGGCGGAGAGGAGCTCTCGGACATAGTGCACGTTTACGATGTATCCGGCGCAGACTGCAAAGCCATGAGCGACATGGCCGGCGGGCGCCTTATGATAACACTTGAAAGGAGATCGGACTTATGAACAGAGAAGGAGAGATACGCATCCCGTCAGGCTGCGCCATAGCGGCGGTGATCTCCAGAGACGGAAAGAAGATGTCCGGCGAGATGATCACGCAGGCCATGAAGCCCATGCACGAGAGAAGCAACGGTCTTGGCGGAGGCTTTGCGGGTTACGGGATATACCCGGAGTATAAGGATTTCTATGCTCTGCACACTTTTTTCGACGACAGGACTACAAGAAAAGACTGCGAGGCGCTTCTTAAGGAATACTTCGAGGTAGTCCATTCCGAGCGCATCCCAACAAGGAAGATCCCGGAGATAACCGACGAGCCCATGATATGGCGCTACTTTGTGTCTCCGCTCAGATCCATGCTTTTGGAGCTCCAGCTGGATGAAAAAGAGCTGGTGGCGCGCATGGTAATGAAGATCAACACGGAGCTTACAGGTGCCTACGTCTTCTCCAGCGGAAAGAACATGGGGACATTTAAGGCCGTGGGCTTTCCGGAGGATGTCGGCAGGTTCTACATGCTCGAGGATTACGAGGGCTACTCCTGGACCGCTCACGGAAGGTATCCTACGAATACTCCGGGCTGGTGGGGCGGCGCTCATCCGTTTACGCTTCTGGACTACTCCATAGTGCACAACGGTGAGATCTCAAGCTACGACGCCAACCGCAGGTTCATAGAGATGTTCGGCTACAAATGCACTCTCAAGACCGATACCGAGGTAATAACCTACATCATGGACTACCTGGTGCGAAGGCAGGGCCTTACGCTTAAGGAGGCGGCAAGCGTCGTGGCAGCGCCTTTCTGGAGCACCATCGAAAAGGAATACGATAAGGACGAGAGGCGGGAGCAGGAGTACCTGAGGACGGTCTTCCCGAGCCTTCTTATAACAGGGCCTTTCTCCATAGTTCTGGGCTTTACGGGCGGCCTGATGGCTCTAAACGACAGGCTGAAGCTCCGATCCATGGTAGTCGGTGAAAAGGACGACCGTGTGTTCATAGCCAGCGAGGAGGCCGCGATAAGGGCCATGGAGCCCTACGCAGAGAACATCTGGGCTCCTTCCGGAGGCGAACCGGTGATAGTAAGAGTAAAGGACGGTGCGTACTGATGGTTACAGACTTCATATATCCCGAGTTCGATGTGATAAGGAACGAGGACCGCTGCATCGCGTGCCGCGTGTGCGAGAGACAGTGTTCCAACGAGGTGCATCATTTCAGCGACGCGCGCGCAAAGATGGTAAGCGACGAGACGAAATGCGTCAACTGCCAGCGCTGCGTGGCTCTGTGTCCCACCAGGGCGCTTAAGATAGTAAAAAGCGACTGCGTTCTCCGCGAGAACGCAAACTGGCAGAACGACACCATAAGAGAGATATACAAGCAGGCGTCAAGCGGCGGCGTGCTGCTGTCGTCCATGGGAAATCCCAAGCCTCTTCCGGTCTACTGGGACAGGATCCTGATAAACGCGTCTCAGGTGACGAACCCCTCCATAGATCCGCTCCGCGAGCCTATGGAGACCAGGGTGTCGCTGGGCAAAAAGCCTGAAAAGATACAGAGGAGCGCGGACGGAAGGATAATAAGGGAACTTCCTCCGCAGATAGAGCTCGCCATGCCGATCATGTTCTCTGCCATGAGCTACGGATCCTTAAGCTACAACGCCCACGCGTCGCTGGCAAAGGCCGCTACACAGCTCGGCATACTCTACAACACCGGTGAAGGCGGCCTGCACGAGGACTTCTATCAGTACGGGCCCAACACCATAGTCCAGGTGGCCAGCGGAAGGTTCGGCGTCCATGAGGATTACCTGGAAGCAGGAGCCGCCATAGAGATAAAGATGGGGCAGGGCGCCAAGCCCGGGATAGGCGGGCACCTTCCCGGAGCAAAGATAGTCGGAGACGTTTCCCGCACAAGGATGATCCCCGAAGGCTCCGACGCCATCTCCCCCGCACCTCACCACGACATCTATTCCATAGAAGACCTCAGGCAGCTGGTGTTCTCGCTTAAGGAGGCGACGGAATACCGCAAGCCTGTAATAGTTAAAGTAGCTGCGGTGCACAACATAGCGGCAATAGCAAGCGGGATCGCAAGGAGCGGCGCAGACATAATAGCGATCGACGGCTTCCGCGGAGGCACAGGAGCCGCGCCCACCCGCATACGCGACAACGTCGGTATCCCCATAGAGCTGGCCCTGGCCGCGGTGGACCAGAGGCTGCGCGATGAAGGCATAAGGAACAACGTGTCGCTGGTGGCCGGAGGGTCCATAAGGAGCGCTTCGGACGTTGTGAAGGCCGTGGCGCTCGGCGCGGACGCGTGTTACATAGCTACTGCCGCGCTTCTTGCAATGGGCTGCCACCTGTGCCGTACCTGCCAGACAGGACGCTGCAACTGGGGAATAGCCACTCAGCGTCCGGACCTTGTAAAAAGGCTCAATCCCGAGATAGGAAGCGAACGCCTGGTAAACCTGCTGACTGCCTGGCGCCACGAGATAATGGAGCTTATGGGCGGCATGGGGATCAACTCCATAGAAGCCTTAAGAGGAAACCGTCTAATGCTGCGCGGGGTGGGCATGGACCAGAAGGAACTGGACATCCTCGGAATAATGCACGCGGGAGAGTGATCTTATGAAAAGAGTATACGTAAACGAAGAATGGTGTCTGGGCTGCCACCTCTGCGAGTACAACTGCGCTTTCGCAAACTCAGGCATGCAGGACATGGCGCTGGCGCTCAAAGGCAAGCCCATATACCCGCGCATCCACATAGAGGAAGGCGAAAAAATAAGCTACGCGGTGTCGTGCAGGCACTGCGAGGACCCCATATGCGTAAGGAGCTGCATAGCCGGGGCAATCTCCAAGGAAGGCGGAGTAGTAAAGATAGACAGGGCCAAATGCGTAAGCTGCTTTACCTGCATACTGGTCTGCCCGTACGGAGCGCTGGCCCCGGGAGAAGACGGGGTGATGCAGAAATGCGAGCTCTGCCTTCAGAACAGCTGCGGCGAGCCGGCCTGCGTAAAGGGCTGTCCCAACAGGGCGATAGTCTACGAGGAACGAGGTGAGGAAGAATGAGACGCTACGTAATAATAGGAAACGGCATAGCTGCCGTCAACTGCATAGAGGGCATACGCAGCGTCGATGCAAAAGGGCGTATTACCGTAGTATCCGAAGAGACGCACCCCGCGTACTGCAGGCCGCTGATCTCGTATCTTCTCGATGGCAGGACCGACCAAAAGCGCATGCAGTACAGAGATCCGGACTTTTACGACCGCATGGGCTGCGAGATGCTTTACAGAAGGAAAGCGGTCCGCATAGACAGGGAGGACAAAAAGGTGGAACTGCTCGACGGGACACTGCTTCCTTATGACGCGCTTTGTGTGGCAGCGGGATCGCATCCCTTCGTTCCGAAGTTCGAAGGCCTGGATGAGGTCGGAAAAAAGTTCTCCTTCACGACTCTTGACGACGCTTTGGCTCTGGAGCAAGCGGTAGACAAAGACTCCAAAGTCCTGATAGTAGGAGCTGGCATGATAGGTCTTAAGTGCGCCGAATGCCTTGCGGAAAGGGTGGCGGAAGTGACGGTCTGTGATCTTGCGGATCATGTGCTGCCCACGTTCCTGAATTTTGAATGCGCGGCATATGTTCAAAGACGCCTGGAGGACCACGGGATACGCTTCGCCTTAGGCGACAGCGCCGCCCGCTTTGAAAAGGATGCGTCGTCCGGAGCATATAGGGCAGTGCTTAAGAGCGGCGCGGTCCTTGCTTTCGATGTGCTGGTGCTTGCCATAGGCGCAAGAGCGAACGCTTCGCTGGTAAAAGACATTGGAGGTGCCGGGGAGCGGGGAATAGCGGTGGATGAACACATGCGCACATCGCTGCCTGACATCTACGCCGCGGGCGACTGCACGGAGAGCACGGACGTTTCCTGTGGAGAACGAAAGCTCCTTTCCAACCTTCCCAACGCGGCCATGCAGGGATATGCGGCAGGCGTCAACATGGCGGGAGGCTCGGCGGTCTTCGACAGGGCGATAATGATGAACTCCATAAGCTTCTTCGGACTGCACTCCATGACAGCGGGGTCGTACAACGGAGAGCTTTTCGAGGAGAAGACCGACACTTCGGTAAAGCGCCTCTACACGGAAGGAGACCTTCTTAAGGGCTTCGTCCTGATAGGATGCAGCGACAGGGCCGGGATATACACTTCCATGATAAGAAACAGGACGCCTCTTTCATCCGTGGATTTCGAGATGATGAAAAAGGCCGCCACGACAGCAGCGTTTTCGGCAGGCGCCCGTGAAAAAATGTTCGGAGGAATGGTATGAATCTTATAGATACGAACGGAATGGATCACAGACAGATCAATGAAGCCATTAGGAAGATTCCCGGAGGCTGCGTTCTTGCGGGATGCTGCGGGCAGCGCTTCATAGCTGCCGGAATGAGCGGACAGGATATAGAGATAAGCGGAGTCCCAGGCAACGCTCTGGGCGCCTACCTTAACGGCAGCACAGTCACGGTAAGAGGAAACGCCCAGGACGCGGTAGGAGACACCATGAACGAGGGCTCCATAATAGTCCACGGGAACATAGGCGACGCCGCGGGATACGCCATGCGCGGGGGAAAGATCTTCGTCAAATGCAACGCCGGATACCGCGCGGGTATACACATGAAGGAATATAAAGAGAAGAAGCCAGTCATAATAATAGGCGGAAGGGCGGGCAGCTTCCTGGGAGAATATCAGGCAGGGGGCATCATCGTGGTTCTGAATCTCGTCGATCCTGCGAGCAAGATCGTAGGTTACTTCCCCTGCACCGGCATGCACGGCGGGAAGATGTTCTTAAGATCCGACTGCAAAGACATCGAGTTCCCCAGACAGGTAACTGCAAGGCCGGCCGAAGCAAAAGAAATACAGGAGATCCGCGAATATATTTCTGAATTTTGCCACATTTTCGGATATAATGTTGAAGATGTGCTTGCCGGACCGTTTACCGTAGTAACGCCGGACAGCAAGAATCCATATAAGCAGATGTATGTTCCAAACTAAGCATCAGTCAGGAGAGCAGATGTCATGAAATACTCCAAGGACGAAGTAATAGAATACACCAGAGAAGAAGACGTTAAGTTCATACGCCTTTCGTTCTGCGACGTTTTCGGAAGACAGAAGAACATATCCATAATGCCGGACGAGCTTCCCAGAGCGTTCGACAGCGGAATAGCTTTCGACGCCTCAGCCATAGCGGGCTTCGGGGACGAATCCCACAGCGACCTGTTCCTTCATCCGGAAGCAGAGACGCTTATGCCGCTTCCCTGGCGCCCGGAGCACGGAAGCGTGGTCCAGATGTTCTCCAACATCACCTATCCGGACGGAACGCCCTTTGAATGCGATACAAGGAGCCTTCTTAAGAAGGCCGTAAAAACGGCACAGGAGAAGGAGTTCGAATTTTTCTTCGGCGCCGAGCAGGAGTTCTACCTTTTCCTTCTGGACGAGAACGGAAAGCCCACGAAGATCCCCTACGACGAAGCCGGCTACATGGACATAGCGCCGGATGATCAGGGAGAGAACGTAAGGCGTGAGATATGCCTTACTCTTGAGAAGATGGGCATACACCCGGAAAGCTCGCACCATGAGGAGGGCCCCGGCCAGAACGAGATAGACTTCCGCTATTCCGGAGCTCTCACGGCGGCGGACAACGCCATGACCTTCCAGCGAGTGGTAAAGGCCATAGCGCACAGGAACGGTCTTTGCGCGGACTTTTCGCCCAAGCCTCTTAAGGACAGGCCCGGCAACGGTTTCCACATAAACTGCTCTCTCAGCAGCGGCATGGACGAGCTGCTCCCGCGCGTGATAGCCGGAGTCCTTGCCAACATCAAGGGCATGACGGCCTTCCTGAACCCGTCGGAAGGCTCCTATGCAAGGCTGGGCGGCCATAAGGCGCCCAAGTACATATCCTGGTCTACAGAGAACCGCTCTCAGCTGATACGCATCCCTGCCGCGGAAGGCGAATACCGCCGCATGGAGCTTCGCTCACCGGACCCCGGAGCAAACCCTTACCTGGCCTTCGCGCTTATGATATACGCAGGTCTTGAGGGGATAGAGAAGGGACTTGAGCTTACGGCGCCCGCGGACATCAACTTCTACAAGGCGGATCCTCAGACTCTAAATAAGTTCGACAAGCTGCCGGAGTCCTTCAAAGAGGCGTGCAGCAAGGCTGCGTCAAGCAGCTTCATAAAGAAATACATCCCCTCCAGGATACTCGATATATACAGCGCCGGATAGACCCGGGAAGGACCTTGCATGGATCTAAAAGAGCGCACCTACAGTGCTCTTGTCGTATCTGCGGCAGAAAAACTGAATACGGCGCTTTCCGGGCTCCTTGAGGAGGCGCGCTGCAGACCGGTCAGGATCGTGCCTAACGTCAGCGCAGCAAAGCGGTGCTGGAACGACAGGTCTTACGATCTTGTCATAATCAACTCGCCGCTTCCGGATGACCCCGGGATAAGATTTGCCATAGACCTCGGAAACACCGGGGGCGTAGTGGTGCTTCTTTTGGCGCGAGCAGAAATGTACGACGAGATCTTCGACAAGGTCTCGGAGCACGGAGTCTTCATGCTGGCCAAGCCTTTGTCGAGGCAGCTTATGGAGACCGCTCTGGACTGGATGGAAAGCGCCAGGGAAAGGCTCAGAAGACTGGAAAAGAAGACCATTTCCGTAGAGGAGAAGATGGAGGAGATCCGCGTGGTAAACCGCGCCAAATGGATACTCATATCCGAGCTTAAGATGGATGAGCCGCAGGCTCACCGTTACATAGAAAAGCAGGCCATGGACCGATGCCTATCAAGGAAGGAGATAGCGGAGGAGATAATCCGGACCTACACTTAAAGCCGTCCTGAAGGAGGAGGTTAAGCGCATGCCCGACAGTTTGGAAAAACAGACGCTCTGGACCAAGCCGTTCATTATGGTGCTCATCGCAAACATTTTCGTGCAGATGGGCGTCCAGACCACCAACATACTGGTCCCCAAATACGCCAAGGTGCTTGGTGCGGATTCGGCCACGGTAGGACTTATCGCGGGCCTGTTCTCCGCGGCGGCGCTTCTGGTAAGGCCCTTCGCAAGCCCCGCCTTCGATATCCTAAGGAAAAAGCTCCTGATACAGGTGACGCTCGGGATAATGATTCTGGCCTTCGGCTGCTACGCAATGAGCAGCAGCATAACCATGGTAATGATAGGACGGCTGATCCACGGCCTTGGCGTGGGCACCTGCATCCCGCTGCTCCTTGCCTTTGCCATAACCAAGATGCCGGGCTCCCAGATAGCCAAGGGCGTAAGTTTCTACTCTCTGGGTCAGGCGTTCGGTCAGGCGATCGGGCCCAGCCTTGGAATAGCTCTGACCAATTCCATAGGCTACAGGGGCGCGTTCATCGTCGCGTTCGGCTTTGAGTGCATAGCCGCCGTGATACTTTCTTTCTGCGCAAGCGACCCCCGTCCCAAGGAGCGCGGATACCGCATAAGGCCAGACCGCATAATATGCAAGGAGACCCTTCCGATAGCGGTGCTTACGATGCTGACGTATTTTGCCTATACGTGCATCAGCGGCTTTCTTGCGATATACGGCGGGCTCTGCGGCGTGGAGAACATAGGTCTGTTCTTTACGGTATGCGCGGTGCTGCTTTTTGCGGTGCGGCCCCTTACCGGAAGGCTTCCGGAGAAGGTGGGCTTTACCACAGTCCTTCTTCCTTCCCTGGGATTTTTCGCCCTGTGCCTTATAACCATAAGCTACGCAAGGACTCTTCCGCTGTTCCTGCTTGCCGCGGTCTTTTCCGACCTCGGCCACGGCGCGGGGATGCCGATCGTCCAGGCTCTCGGGATGAAGGTCACGCCTAAGGAGAAGAGCGGAGTAGGCAGCAACACCCTGTACGTAGGCGCTGACATAGGACAGTTCGCCGGAGCCTACGTTTCCGGGCTTATAATCGACACGCTGCAGGCCGGAGGCGTTGCGGAGCTTCCCGCGCACTCCATGATGTACAGAATAATGGTGATACCGCTTATAATAGCGATGATCTATACCTTCGTTGTTCTGAGGCTGAAGAAGAAGTACTAGAGCAGCCGACCATATCCTGACTATGACAGAGCGCGATCCTCATCCTTTGCGCTTCTATCTGGTAAACGGCTTTAGATCCTTTACGGCGTCGGCTGCGGTGATGCGCACGTCTCCGTTGTCCGTGTCTATCAGAACGTAGCGGTCGTTGCCCATGCCAAGCTCCTTCATGTAGGACAGCTGCCTGTGGCCGTGACGGCTCTCTATCCTGTGCACCAGATCGTGGTGCTCGTCCTCCTTCATGGCGTAGACTATGTCTATGCAGGCCTGGTCTATGGCAAGGATGTCCAAAGAGGCCAGTATCCCGACGTTGGGGGTAACTACGGGCGCCGCGGCAACGCCCTCGCAGTCGCAGGAGACGGACATGTTGCGCATGACGTTTATGTAGGATATCTTCTTTCCGAAGTAGTCTATCGTGGCCTTAGTGGACTCCGTCATCCTCTCCATGAACTCTTCCCTTGCGATGTCCCACTGGTCGTCCTGGCCGGGCGTGGTGTGGATCATGGCTTTTCCTATGCGGCCGTCGGCGCAGCCTATGCCTATGTTCTTGTTGGAGCCTCCGAAGCCTCCCTGGGTGTGGCCCTTAAAGTGGGTCAGGGCAAGGAAGGAGTCGTAGTTTAAGAGATCTTTTCCTACGGACATCTCCGTAAACCACTTGCCGCCCTTTACGGGAAGCATAACAGTTCCGTCCTCGTCCATTATGTCCACGGGGCAGAAGTCCCAGCCGTTGATCTTGAGGGTGTTTCTGTGCTGCTCGGTGGTGTAGCGGTCTCCGTCGTAGTAGGTGTTGGTCTCCACGATGACAGGGTCTTTAAGGCAGTCCGCAAAGAACTTCTTTACCCAGGCGCTCGGGATGATATTGGGGCCGTGGGGCTCTCCTGTGTGGAGCTTTACGGCGAGCCTGCCGCTTAAGTTGGCGCAGACTCTGCCGTACATCTTCTCTATGCCTTCCGGCGAAAGATCTCTTGTAAAGTATACTATGGATTCATTTCCGGTCCTCTTCTCGTAGGGGACGTATTCGGCACCGCCGGTGCCCGGTCTTGCACTGCTGCACATGATATGTTCTCCTGATCTTTTACGGGTGATATTATTTTTTTTTATTATAACATTTTCCGCCCGGTTTTTTGACGCTCCGCGTGCGCGGAGTATAGTTAAATTGTTATCAATATAATTATGAATAAATATGCAAAAAAGCGCAATAATTGGTGTATAATTGAACCGGTTAGGTTGTGCACAATATGAATGCACGCAACAGCAGGTTTTGGGAAAGAGATGACCGTAAAAGTGGATGAAAAGAAGACAGGCGGTCCGGATGAGGCTCTAAAGCTGGAGAACCAGCTGTGCTTTCCTCTTTACGCGTGCGCCAAGGAAGTGGTAAGGCGTTACAGAAAGCCACTTGCGGAGCTGGGTCTTACCTACACGCAGTACATCGTGATGATGGTGCTCTGGGAGTTCGGCGACATGTCGGAGGGGCAGCTGGGATGCAGGCTGCATCTGGATTCCGGAACGCTGGCGCCGCTGCTTAAGCGACTGGAGAAGACGGGGCTGATAGACCGCAGGCGCCCTGCGGATGACGAGAGGATGCTTATGGTCTCGCTTACGGAAGAAGGAGCGGAACTTAAGATAAAGGCAAGAGAAGTTCCCGCATCCATGCGGGGCTGCATTGCTCTTCCGGACGAGGATCTTCTTAAATTAAAGGAACTTTTGGACCGCGCGCTTAAAGGCATGTGCGAGGGCGCGCCGAGATAAGGAAAAGAGGAGAAAAATGGATTTTACAATGATCGAGACCGGTTGGGTGTCGCTGCTGCCGCCAATAATAGCGATAGCTCTGGCGCTCATAACCAAGGAGGTTTATTCCTCGCTGTTTATAGGGCTGTTCTCAGGCGTCATCATCTATGCCGTCGCGAGCCACGCGGGCATAGTGTCCGTGGCGGCCACGACCTTCGACATGATGTATTCCAAGATCGCGGACAATGCCTACATGATCATCTTCCTGGCTCTGCTTTGGGGCGTGGTGATGCTGGTGTCAAAGTCCGGAGGAAGCCAGGCCTACGGGCGCTGGGCGGGCAGGAGACTTAAAAGCAAGAAGTCCGCAGCCTTCGCAACTTCCCTTCTGGGAATACTCATCTTCATAGACGACGGCTTCAACTGCCTTACCGTCGGCACCGTAATGCGCCCGATAACGGACAGGCTGAACATCTCAAGGGAAAAACTTGCGTATATCATCGATGCCACCGCTGCTCCAGTATGCATCATTGCGCCGGTGTCCAGCTGGGCCGTAGCTGTTGCCAGCGAGGTGAGCGAGACGGGAGGATTCAACATATTCCTCTCCACCATCCCTTACAATCTCTACGCTCTTCTTACCATAGTGATGGTCTTCTTCCTGTGCTTTTCCGGAAAAGACTTCGGCCCCATGAAAAAGGCCGAGGAGCTCGCCGCAAAATACGCAGCGGAAGATGCGTCGGGAACTGAGGAAACAGAGCAGAAGGGCAGGGTGATAGACCTGGTGCTCCCGATACTGGTCCTGATCATCTGCGCCATACTGGGAATGGCTTACGTGGGCGGCTTCTTCGAGGGAACGAGCTTTTCCGAGGCCATAGGCTATAATCCCACCGCGGGCCTTACTCTGGGAGCTTTCGCGGGGCTTATCACCGCGTTCATAATGTATATCCCGCGCAGGATCATGACTGCCAAAGAATACATAGATTCCATAGTAAGCGGAATAGGAAACATCGTTCCGCCGATGCTGATACTCATCCTTTCCTGGAGCCTCGGAGGCGTATGCCGCCAGCTTATAGGAACGGGCCAGTTCATATCCGGATTCGTCAGCACGTCAAATCTTCCGCTTGGCCTGCTGCCGTTCATCATCTTCGTGATAGCGGCGTTGATGAGCTTTTCCATGGGCACCTCCTGGGGAACCTTCGGAATGCTCATACCGATCGTGACCATGATCTGCAGCGCGGAGGGCGCGGGAGCATATCTGGTACCGACCCTGGGAGCAACGCTTGCGGGATCTGTTTACGGAGACCACTGCTCGCCCATATCCGATACCACGATACTATCCTCCACGGGTTCTGAGTGCCAGCACATAAGGCACGTGGAGACTCAGCTGCCGTACGCGACTCTTGTGGCCGTGGTCTGCGCCATAGGATATCTCATAACGGGAATAACGCTTACTCCCTGGGCCGCGATAATCGCAGGTGTGATCCTTCTGATAGCAGCTATACTTATTCTGAGCCGCACGAACATCACCTTCACGAAGAAGAAGGCGTAGAATTACAGGGCCCGAACAGAGCTTAAGCGAAAAAATCTGCATATATCGTATATTTTGGCTTACGGCATATGCATATTTATGGTATAATAACAAACATTATACAGAAAAAACTATGATTTAAAAACAAAGCACTGTTATTCAGGTTTTATTCAGAAAGGAAGCAGTATTATGAAGAAAACGATCGCGATCATTATGGCTCTTTGCCTTTGCCTCGGTCTGGCTGCCTGCGGCGGCGGACAGGGACAGTCCAACAACGCCTCTAACGGCAATAATGCGGCGCCCGTAAAGGTCCCCGAACTCACCTTCGCTACCGGCGGAAGCGCAGGAACTTACTTTGCATACGGAACAGTCCTTGCCGAGTACGTTTCCAACAACTCCGACGTGGTAAAGATCAAGGCCATCACCGGAAACGGTTCCCAGGCCAACGTTGAAGACCTCGACGGCGGAGACGTTCAGCTTGCGTTCTGCCAGTCCGACGTAATGAGCTATGCATACAGCGGGACGAATCTCTTTAAGAACAAGATCGACAGCTTCTCCGCAGTTGCGGCTCTGTATCTTGAGCAGGTGCAGATAGTCACCTGCAACCCGGACATCAAGACCGTTGCAGATCTTAAGGGAAAGACCGTCTCTGTCGGCGTACAGGGATCCGGCGTGTATTTCAACGCACTGGATGTCCTTACGGCTTACGGCATGACGCTTAACGACATCGACCCCAAGTACCAGAACTTCGGAGATTCCACTGAGTCTCTTAAGGACAACAAGATTGACGCTGCTTTCGTAGTCGCCGGTGCTCCCACCAACTCCATAGTGGATCTTTCCACTGCCAAGAAGGCGTACATCGTTACCATAGACGACGAGCACGTTCAGAAGCTCATCCAGATGTCCCCCTATTACAGCAAGTCCGTCATTTCCAAGGATGTCTACAATCTTTCCGAGGATGCGCAGACAGTCGCTATCGCGGCCATGGTTCTCGTAAGAAATGATGTTTCCGAAGACGTAGTCTACAGCATAGTAAAGACTATATTCGAAGGAAAGGACAAGATCCAGCACGGAAAGGCCGCGGACCTCGATCTGGGCTTTGCTACCTCCGTTACCGCAGTTCCCTTCCACAAGGGCGCTGCCAAGTACTACGCAGAGAAGAACATAACTGTTAAGACAAGATAAGACGGATCGCAGGGATCGGTTCAGATGGGTAAGTTAAGGAAGAAGAACAACGAAATAAACGCTGCGGCCCCCGCTGATGTAAGCGTCGACAGCATAATGAAAAAGTACGACCGGGAGTCCAACACCAGGATCTGGGAGGGATGGCAGGCCTCTGTCATCCGCGTGATAATGGTGCTGTTTTCCCTGTACTGCATGTGGTCCACGCTTTTCAGCACGGAGGCGCTCGAAAAAAGGCTTACCATGTTCCTGGGCCTTATCATCGTCATGGGCTTCCTTACTTATCCTGTTACCAAGCATGTCAAAAAGGCTAATTACATCCCGTGGTTCGACTGGATAATAATGGTGGTCGGAGCAGGCTGCTTCTTCTACTATTACTTCAGCTACGACAGCATAGTCTGGGAGCTGACTTCTGCTTCCAGGATGACGCCGACATTCATAGCCATAGGCATTGCCGGCGTGATATGCCTTATGGAGCTCTGCAGACGCTGCGTGGGTATACCCATCCTCTGCGTTGCGGGAGCGATACTGATCTACACCTTTGCCACAGGCACGCGTCTTAAGAGGGTGATATACATACTCTTCTATTCCACGGAAGGAGTGCTTACCACCCCTGTGCAGGTCTGCGCGCGCTACATAGCGGTGTTCATAATCTTCGGGGCTTTCCTGGAGAGGACGGGCATAGCGCAGTTCTTCATATCGCTGGCCAACGCCCTTGTCGGCAAATATTCCGGCGGACCCGCCAAGGTGGCCGTAATATCGTCGGCTCTTTGCGGCATGGTGTCGGGATCTTCTGTAGGCAACACCGTTACCACGGGCTCCGTTACCATCCCCATGATGAAGGATACCGGCTACAAGGCGGAATTTGCGGGCGCAGTTGAGGCCGCAGCTTCCACCGGAGGCCAGATAATGCCTCCCATAATGGGAGCCGCTGCCTTCCTTATGGCGGAGTACATGAACAAGCCCTATTCGGAGGTGGCCTTAAGGGCCATACTTCCGGCCATACTGTACTTCTCCGGAATATTCATAGCAGTCCACCTGGAGGCCAAAAAGCTGGGACTCAGGGGCATATCCAAAGAAAAGCTCCCCAGGATAGGCAAGCTTGCAAGGAAGCTCTACCTGCTTATCCCGCTGGTCCTTCTGGTCTGGCTGGTAGCCTCCGGAACAAGGACAATGCAGACCGCGGCAACGCTTTCCATCCTTGCGACGATAGTCGTCAGCATACTGGATTACTTCATAGACAAGGCGTCCGGCACCGGGAACGACATGTCATGGCGCAAGGTGCTCGGCGCGCTCGAGGCAGGCGGCAAGAGCACCATAACCGTTGCGGTAGCCTGCTCCATGGCCGGAGTCATCGCGGGATGCATAACCGCTACAGGCCTTGCATCAAAGCTCATCTCGGCCATAGTCAATTTCAGCAACAGCGTCACGTTCATAAGCCCTGTGCTTGTGGCTCTGTTCCTGACCATGATCTGCTGTATAATACTCGGCATGGGAGTGCCTACGACGGCAAACTACTGCATCATGGCTTCAACCTGCGCCCCCATACTCATAACCATGGGAGTGCCGGTAATGGCGGCGCATTTCTTCGTGTTCTATCTGGGAATAGTCGCGGACATTACGCCTCCTGTGGCGCTTGCGGCCTATGCGGGCTCTGCCATAGCGAAGGGTAACCCCATGAAGACCGGTGTTAACGCCACCAAGCTTGCCATAGGCGCGTTCATAGTTCCGTACGTGTTCTGCCTTAACCCGGCGATGCTGCTTATCGATACTACGGTGCTTCAGGTGGTGGAGATCATAATCACCTCCCTGCTCGGAATATTCGGGCTTGCCGCCGCGCTCAACGGCTACCTGTTCTGCAGGATACCGGCGCCGGTGCGCTTCCTGTTTGCCGCAGGCGGGATAATGATGATAGACCCGAATCTCATGACAGACCTTGTGGGCCTTGTGATACTGCTAATATGCGTTGCAGTCCAGCGCATCAACATGAAAAAGAAGGCTCATAAGGGCACATCCTAGAGGGGTGAAAGGCAATTAAGAAAGGGCTTATACTTGAAGGCGGAGCAATGCGCGGGATGTTTACCTGCGGCGTGCTGGACGTCTTCATGGAAAACAGCATACGTTTCGATGGCGCCGCCGGTATATCCGCCGGCGCCACTTTTGGCTGCAATTACAAATCTCACCAGCCGGGGCGCGCGGTTAGGTACAACATGAGATACAGCCGGGATCCCAGGTACTGCAGCTTAAGGTCGCTAATAAAGACAGGCGATCTTTACGGAGCGGACTTTTGCTACAGGGCAATACCTGACGAGCTGGACCCCTTCGATTATGAGGCGTTCAGGACCGATCCCATGGAGTTTTACGTAGGGGCAACTGACGTAAGGACAGGAAAACCAGTATACCACCTCTGCAAAGACGCGGGGGAGACCGACATGCTCTGGATAAGGGCGTCCGCTTCCATGCCCGTGGTATCAAGGGTCGTTAAGGTGGACGGATACGAGCTTTTGGACGGAGGGATAACGGACTCCGTCCCGTTCGAATACATGGAGAGCCTCGGCTACGACCGCAACGTGATAGTGCTTACGCAGCCTGAGGGATATTTTAAGAAAAAGAGCAGCCTGTCCGGGCTTATACGGATGTTTCTCGGCAGATATCCCAAGGCCGCCGAGGCCATGGAGAACAGGTATCTGATGTATAACGATCAGATGCGCTGCATAGAAGAGCGCAGAATAAGCGGCATGTCTCTGGTGATACGTCCGCCGGAGGCTCTTGGCATAAAGCGCACTGAAAAGGATCCGAAGGAACTCGAAAGAGTCTACAGGATCGGAAGGGAAGAGGGAAACAGAAGGCTGCCCGAGGTAAGGGCGTTTCTGGAGGCGGGTCTATAGACGGACCGCCTCTTTTTCTCCGTCACGGAAGATCTGCGTGCCTTCGAATATCTCGGGAAGGATGTCGTAGCTCTCCACGAACGCGCTTAGGTCCAGATCCCCTCCGTCGGAAAGGATGCGGTATTCCCCGGTGACATCGCGCATCTCGTAGCCGGTGTCGATAAAGCCGTTGTTCTTGTAGAACATGTACCTGCGCAGGCGCTGTTCGCTGTTGGGAGCGCTTTCGGACATGGGTTCTATGTCAAGGACCAAGGCGCGGTCCGGATAGCGGCGCCTGAGTTTTTTAAGCATGGCAGAGCCGTAGCCGCGGCTTCTAAGCTCCGGCTTTGTGGCGCAGAACAGCAGGTAGGCGTAGTTCCCCGGAAGGAGCACGAAGGCAAAGCCTACGAACTCTCCGCCGTCGCTGTAGGAGAACAGCTCTGCCCTGTCGGTCCCGGCGCATTTTAAGACAAGGGAAAACGCCACCCTTTCTATCTTCGGAAAGGATCGTTCGTAGAGCGCCTTTACGAGCTTTGCCTCGGGGCGCTTTTCATTTACTATTCTGGTGGTTTTTAAATTTATATGCATGATAATTTATGTTACAATAAATTCATCAAAAATGGTAGTGCGAGGCCGAAAAAAATGAGTGAAAAAGATCTTTCGAAAGTCAAAATGATGACCGACTGTGACATAGTCCTTATGATACCGGGGCGCCGGGACAGGGCGGGCGGACAGAGGCTCAAGGACCTTCCCGTAAAGCATTCCGAAGCCACGAAGGATCTTATCGACGCCATAGTCAAGAACGTATCCATAGAGATGAGCGAGGCCGCGCAGAAGGCTGTCACCCGTTACAATCTCGGCACGGCGGAGCTGCGTTTCGATCCGGATCCCGACATGCCCAGGCTGGACACGGTCTTTAAGGACGGGGTATCGTGCATGCTTGCTCACCACGACAGCACCAAGCTGTGCGTTCTTGAGATATACATACCCAATTCCGATGACGGCGTGCAGATGCTGGAATGCTACGGCAACGACAGGGTCTGGATAAGGCCGGAAGGGCGGGAAGACTTCATCCTTGTACAGAAATTCCTTGAGGACCTTGAGATAACCGTCACCGGCCTTAAGCGCTCTGCAGTCTTTGCTTACGGAAACCCGAGCGAGCAGGAGTGCGTGCACTGCCTGGCAAACGAGCTTACGCCTCACGACGGAGACGTGGAGGGCGTCCTTTTGGACAAGGTCCGCAACCAGAACCGCAGCCAGTATTCCGGCTCCAGGACCTATGCCTCCACCACGACACTCCTTGAGGTGAGCACCGAGCAGGAAAAGCCCTCGGACGCGGACAGGATAGATTATCAGGCGTCCGAGATATATTTCGTGGAACAGATACTCTTAAGAGACGCCTCGGCTACCAACATAGCAAGCCGGCTGGCGGACCTGAGCAAGCGCTTCAGGACAATGAAGGCCGACGCCATAAAGGAAGAGCTCACAAGGATAGACGCGGCGCTCGGCCAGTCATCGGTCTTATACGATGTATCGCTCTTTAAATGGGCCACCATACACGAGGAGATGCGCATGATCTCCGCGGACCTTGGCGTCTCGGTGATAATAGAACGCAACCGCAACAACAAGGCCATAATAGAATCTCTGCAAAGGTCCGTTGAAGCCAAGGAAAAGGAGAGGTCCGACAGGCTGAAGAACGGCTTCCTGCTGGCAATAACGGGCATGACGCTTATCGAGACGGTCTATACCGCGCTCACCAACATAGGAAGCAGGAACATCTACTACTACGTGTCGCTCCTTGCGGTGCTGATAGCGTACCTGGTATATATCATAATTAAGAAAAATAAGTTTTGAGGCGCGGGAGGCCTGTTTTGAGCAGCTCTGAAGGCTATTACACATGGAAAATAATGTACAGGGATCCGAAGCCTTCTGTCCTGTTGGTGCAGCCTGTGGATGACAGCGACATGCGGGGGATGGACTCGCTCGTTGAGCATATCCGCAGGAGCTGCGGCGTTCCTTTTGCACTCGCGGTCCTTCCTGTAAGGGACTGGAACAGGGATCTTTCCCCCTGGGAGGCTCCGCCTGTATTCGGCGATCGTGCCTTCGGGGCCGGCGCCTCTGAGACGCTAAGATACATAGAGGAGGAGCTCCTTCCCGGGACCTTAGGAGAGCTTGAGCTATCCGGGGATGTTCCCATAGTCCTGGGAGGATATTCTCTGGCGGGCTTTTTCAGCCTCTGGGCGTCGTATCAGACGGACAGGTTCGCCGCGGTATGCGCAGCTTCTCCGTCGGTGTGGTTCCCGGGATGGATAGACTACGCGGAAAAGAATGCTCCTAAATCCGGGTACATCTACCTCAGCCTCGGAGATAAGGAAGAGAAGGCCAGAAACCCCGTAATGTCTGCGGTAGGGGACTGCATACGCAGGCAGCATGCGCTTCTCGGGGGAGCGGATAGCAAGAACACTGTACTCGAGTGGAACGCGGGGAATCACTTCAGAGAACCTGACATAAGGACAGCTAAAGGCTTTGTGTGGTGCCTTAACAGGCTCTCAGACGCGTTTTAGCGAGGTTTTGGATATATCATATGGATGCATTATCGAAAATACTGTTCATAGCGGGGATGGCGCTGCTCCTGCTGCTCTGCATTTTTGTTGCTTTTAACATATTCCAGTACCTGTCTTAGTGCGTTAATGTCTTGATTTTATAAATTAATGAGAATATAATTATTTTATTAATTTGAATAAATATTAATGGAGGCGTTTTTATGTCAGAGAAAAGTATGTCGAAAAAGTGGCTGCTTATCGGCATCGCAGCAGTACTGATCATCCTGTCCAGCGTTCTTCCTCTTCCGGAAGGCCTTACAAGGCAGGGTATGCAATCATTCGGCGTCATCTTAGGCGCTATCGTCCTGTGGGTAGGAGAAGCTATGAACATGGCCATCGTAGGTATATTCATGGCAGCTCTGCTTACGTTCCTCGGAGTAATGACTCCCGGCGAAATGTTCAAAGGTTTCGGCGGAAGCGTATTCTTCTTCATGGTAGGTACCATGTCCATAACCACGGCCATGGCGTCCACCACGGTCCCCACCAGACTTGCAGGACTCATCATGAAGTGGGCCAAGAACAGCCCCAGGAAGCTGGTAGTAGGATTCGCTGTAGGCACGGCCATCCTTTCCTCTATCATGTCCAACATTCCTACCTGCGCTCTGTTCGCTTCTCTGGGAATCGCCGTAATGAAGGCGAACGGGGACCCCAAGCCCGGTACTTCCAACCTCGGTAAGTGCCTCATGATAGCTATACCGGCAGGCTCCGTAATAGGCGGATACATGACACCGGCAGGCGGCCCCACAAACATCTTTGCGTTCAACTATCTTGCTCAGATCGGCCGTCCGATCACCTTCCTTCAGTGGATGGCTCAGGGATATCCCATCGGACTCGTATGCGTCGTCATAGTTGCTCTTTGGACCACATTCATACACAAGCCGGAAGAGATCAAGTCTGAGGCTCTGGAAAAGGCCAATGAGATGATCCACGGCAACGGTCCTCTTACCGGAAGGGAAAAGAGAGTCATAGGAGTAGTTATCGCAATGTTCATTGCATGGGTCGCTTCCTCCTTCGTCACCAACGCCAACCTGCTCAACGCTACATGTGTAGCTCTGATGGGTACATGCCTCTTCATGTTCCCGGGGATCGATGCTCTTACCTGGAACGAATATTCCGAGAAGGGCGGTTGGGATGCATCCTTCATGGTAGGTTCCGTAGGCGCTCTTGCCGACGCCGCTCTTAACACCGGCGCTGCAAAGTGGCTCGTTACCACGACTCTGGGCGGAGCTGCCAACTGGAGCCCGTTCCTGGTATTCCTGATGATCTCCGCTCTCGTGTGCATCATCCACATACTCATCCCGTCCGGACCGGCAGTTGCAGGCCTTGCGGTAATTCCTATCGTCGAGCTTGCCGTTACGGCGGGCGTCAACCCGGTAGGCGCGGCCATACTGGTATCCTTCTGGTCGGCGGTAACGTTCGTACTGCCCACAGACGCCGTACCTATGTTCACCTACAAGTTCAAGTACTACGGCTTCGGCGACATGATGAAATCAGGTATTCCTATCTCAGTGATCATCGTCGTGCTCGTAGCAGTGCTCATTCCGTGGGCTTCCGGACTTCTCGGCTGCTAGTACAGTTTACAGGAAATATAAAAGGATCGGGCAAGTCCTGAACTTGTCAACACAAAGTAGACAGTTTTAAAAAAGCTACAAGAACCCCAATTCGGTTTTGTACTGGACTGGGGTTTTGTATTGCAGCGCAAATGCAGGTCGCATATTGTTGTAATACATAACAAATGCCTGAATCATTT
>JAFRZB010000016.1 GCA_017442785.1 Bacillota bacterium | reverse complement strand
TTTTACGAAATTATTGTTTTTTGGAATTGTACAAGGAATTATTCATTCCTTACCAATCTGCTGATTGCTTTGTACAAGTCTTGAGACTTACTTAAAAGTCTCTCTGACTCGTCCTTTGCACTATGTTGTTTTCAAGGTTCTTACCCCGTCTTTTCGGGCGGAGCAGTTGATATTATATGCGTTTGCCCTCTGCTTGTCAACAAAATTCTTAACATTTCTGAAAGATTTTTTTGGCCTTTTTCAACACACAAAATGTTGTATAAAGGGCAGCGCACGGGCACTATTCTAACCCCGAAAAGCGAACGATGCAAGCACTTTTTCAGGATTTCTTCGGCTAAAAAATAACAATCGCCCCGGCCGATGTTTTACGGCGTATCGGGGCGAAGTTCTTTCACCTGCTTTCAGGGACTGTGCTCTGTCCTATTTTACCCTGACCGTTACTCTGTCAGGCGAGTATACCACGGTAAGACCGGATATGTTCTGGCTCGGGAGTATGGACTCCAGGTGCTCTCCCGCAGTCAGCCCGGCAGCGCTTACTACGGGGGCTATCTCCCCGGCGGCGAGCGTCCTTAAAGTAGACACCTTTCCTGTTACCACTGCCACCACGTTCTTATAGCCCTCGGGAAGGATTATCGAAGCATCAAGGCCCTCGGCCAGATCCTTAAGGACTATGTCTTCTGTATTGAAATCGAATGTCAGCGATCCGGTATCCGAGATGACGAATTCGGCGCTTGCCTTCGGCGAGGAATCGGCTACGAATACTCCGCCCGGGATCTTCGGCACGACATCCAGAACGGCAGACTCGTACATGCCGTCTATATCTACCGGCTCCGCCTCTATGCCGGATATCTGGGACAGCAGAGAAGCCGGCCCTTTTATTATAATAGTAGGACTGATGTTGGAGGACGTAAGAGAGGCGCCTTCCCAAACGGAACCCTCGACGGGTACGCTTAAGGGGACGCTCTTGGTCTGATACAGCACCGCGTTCACCGAGATGGCGTCATTGGCCAGCCGCACTCCTGTCACCTTCCTGCCGGACTCGTCGACAGGAACTCCGGCCAGAAGCATCTCCTTTTCGACATCAAGCTCGGATCCGGTAAGATCTCCGCTGACAAGAACGGAATCCACCAGAGCTACCTGGCTGGACGCACCGGTGACCACCATCTGGGTGAGCGTTCCGGGAAGCAGCGTCGCCTCCCTTCCCTCGGAAGATCCGGTCAGGACCACTGTAACAGGCTTTGACACCGACACGAGCTCCTCTACGGTAAGCTCCACATTGGGGCTTTGCAGCTCTCCAAGGGAGACTCCCGAAGGAAGCTGAGCGTGCACGGGAGCGATAGCCTGTCCCTTTTCCAGCGCGGAGACATCCACAGTAAGGATTATGTCCTCTGTCCTGACTCCGTTCACAACGTTTCGCGGACCCTTGACGGACACCGTCGTCTTAAGCTCAGTCCCCTCCCTCAGCGCAAGTCCGAAGCTTTCAAGATCAGCCTCGCCGGTGATGGCTATGGGAACGTCCCTGAACTGGACCGTTATTGGCGGGTTCAGGATGTTGACGACGTAGAACCACAGCGCTATGGCTGCTATTATGGATACTGCAAGATCAATCCGTCTCAGTTTCATCTTCTTCTTTCCTCCTGAGCAGATTGCGAAGCTTTGGCAGGAAGCCCTCTTCCTCCGGAGCGGAGCTCAGATACATGTTGAAGAGCTGCTTCTCCACGGACTTGACGTCCAGGAACCTGGAGAGCCTTCCGTCGGATGCGACGGAGATTATCCCTGTCTCCTCCGATACTATAATGGCTATGGAGTCAGAGACCTCGGAGATGCCTATGCCCGCGCGATGACGGGTGCCGAGATCCCTGCTGAGATTCTGGTTCTGTGTGAGCGGAAGCACGCAGCCCGCGGCGAGGATGCGGTCTCCTCTCAGGATGACTGCGCCGTCGTGCAGGGGCGAGCCTTTGTAGAATATGTTCTCAAGAAGCGGCGTCGATATCCTTGCGTCAACGATGGTGCCGGTATCCGCTATGTCCTGAAGGGCGGTCTCGCGCTCGACGACGATAATGGCACCCTCCTTTCTGGCGGAGAAGTACTCGACGGCCGTTACTATGCTGTCCACGTTGGCGGAGATCTCCTCTTTCTGAAGGGAGAACTGCCTTGTGAACTTGCCGCGGCCGAGGAACTCAAGGCCTCTTCTGAGCTCCGGCTGGAACACGACTACCAGCGCAATTATACCCACGCTCAGTATTCCGGAGAGTATCCAGTTTACGATGTAGAGATGCGCGACTCCCGATATAAGGAAGGCCGCGATGATTATGATGAGACCCTTCGCAAGCTGCTCCGCGCGGGAGCGCCTGATATAGCCCAGTATTTTATATATAATGAAGCTGACTATGGCGATGTCTATGACATCGGTTATGCCGAAGCCCGAAAAAAGCGTGCTTATAGTCTGGCCCATGCTCTGCCTCCTTTACATAATACTTCGATTATTTATTTTATACGCTCTGCACGGATTTTTCAAGGCATGCGGAGCTTTTTTCGTTAAAAACGGCACACACATTATAAATGTGAGCAAATGTTCGCGCCTCTTCATTTACACCGGAGCCGATTTGTGATATATTACGAATAGCCGAAAAAACACAATGGAGGCAGTATGAAGGAACATTACATAAACGCTTTAACCGCCGGCAGCGACATAACGGATTTCTTTATGGTAAAGAGCATAGGAATAAAGATGGGCTCCAACAAGAAGAACTATCTGGATCTGATGCTCGGAGATTCCAGCGGAGAGATGAACGGCAAAAAATGGGACATCAGCGATGAGGAAGCTGATTCTCTCATGTCCATAGCGGAGGGCGACATAGTAAAGATAAAGGCGCAGGTGACCGAATGGAACGGCATACGCCAGCTGCGCATAGGAAGGATCAGAAAGGCCGAGGCCAGGGACGAGCTCCAGATGGCGGATTTCGTAAAGGCCGCTCCGGAGGATCCTCAGGAGATGTTCAGTTACGTCCTTGAGCGCGCAAACGCCATAAAGGACGAAGGCCTTAAGAAGCTTGCGGTAAACGCACTTGAAGAGAACAGGGAGAAGCTCCTCTACTACCCCGGCGCCATGAGGAACCACCACGCGGAGCTTGCGGGCCTTCTGTACCACATAAGAAGGATGCTCACCATGGGCCTTAAGGCCTGTCAGGTGTACACCAACCTGGACAAGGACTGGGTGGTCTGCGGAGTGATAATGCACGACATGGAGAAGCTCAGCGAGCTCAAGTCCAACGAGATGGGGATATCCTCTGGCTACACCGCCTCCGGAAACATGTTGGGGCACCTTGTGATGGGCGCCATAAAGCTGGAGGAGCGAGCAAAGGCCGCCGGTCTTTCGGAAGAAAAGACCGTAATGATGCAGCACATGATAATCTCCCACCACTACGAGCCGGAGTTCGGAAGCCCCATAAAGCCGCTGTTCCCGGAAGCCGAGCTGCTGCACTATCTGGACATGCTGGACGCCAAGATGTTCGATTTCGAAGCCGCACTGGAGACGGCGGAGCCCGGCAGCTTTACCGAAAGAGTCCGTACCCTGGACGGCCGCATGCTCTACAAGCCCACGTTCGAGATGACTAACACCGAAAAAAATAAACGATGAAGGAAGAAAAGCTCGGGACCGCCTCGGAGATAATATTCCATAACGAATCCAACTTTTACACCATACTGCTCTTCGAGACCTCAGAAGAGCAGTTTTTTGCCGTGGGGAGCATGTATTCACCAAAAAAGGGCAGAAGATACAGGCTCACCGGAGAGTGGACCACGCACCCCCGGTACGGGGAACAGTTCGCGTTCTCGTCCTTTGAGGAGCTGGAGCCCACCACCGAGGAAGGGATCATCACCTTCCTGTCCTCCGGGATAATAAAAGGCGTGGGGCCTCAGACCGCGCTGTCCATAGTTAAGGTCTTCGGAGACGACTCCCTGAGGGTGATCAGCGAGGAACCTGACAAGCTCACCCGTGTCAGCGGCATAGGAAAAGCCCGGGCTGAGGCCATAGCCGAGGGCTACGCTCAGCACAGGGGCTACGCCCAGGTGGTCATGAAGCTTGCTCCCTTCGACATAAGCCCGGCCGTGTGCATGAAGCTCTACAAGTACTACGGCGCGGACGCCCCGGACATCGTCATGGAGGATCCTTACCGCCTGATAGACAGCATATACGGCATAGGCTTTATAAAGGCGGACAGGATAGCCGCAAAGATAGGGATAGCCGGGGACTCCCCCGCGCGCGTAAAAAGCGCCGTCGTCTACTATCTGGGCTACAAGGCATCCCTGGGGGACACCTACGCTCAGGAGGACGAGTTCACGGAGGACCTTGCAAGGACGCTGGACGTCTCCAGGGAAGCGGTAAAAGACGCTGTCTTTGAGCTTACCATAGACGGAAAGGTCTACCGCGAGGATCTGGACGGAGAGCGAGCCCTGATCCTCAGCGCCTACAGAAGGGCCGAGAACTACTGCGCGGGAAAGCTGCTGCAGCTCTGCAGCTGCGAGCTTAAGGGAATTCCCGAAAGCCCCGACAGGCTGATAGAGCGCTGCGAGAAGAGCTCCGGGATAACCCTTTCGGAAAAGCAGAAGAACGCAGTGGTCTCTTCAATCAAAAACGGCGTCTCCATAATAACCGGAGGCCCGGGCACGGGAAAGACTACTATTATTAATATGATACTTGCGGTCTTAAGAAACGCAGGCATAAGCGCGGAGCTCGCCGCTCCCACGGGACGCGCCGCAAAGCGCATGAGCCAGGCCGCCGGCGAGGACGCCCAGACCATACACCGCCTCCTGGAATACTCCTACGAGGAGGACGGGGACAGGATGGTGTTCGGAAGGAACGCCGAGAACCCCCTGGAATGCGGCTGCGTCATAATAGACGAGGTCTCCATGGTGGACATCCTGCTGCTGGAGGGTCTGCTCGCCGCTGTAAGGCCTAGCACCCGCCTTATACTGGTAGGAGACGCGGACCAGCTTCCGCCGGTAGGAGCCGGAAGCGTGCTTTCGGACATGCTGGAAAGCGGAGTCATACACAGCACGCGCCTTACGGAGATCTTCCGCCAGGCGCAGGAGAGCATGATAGTGGTAAACGCCCACGCCATCAACCGAGGGGACGCTCCGCAGTTCAACGGCAAGGGCAGCGACTGCTTCTTCCTGGAGAGAAGAACCGACGCCGAGATAGCCGACACCATACAGCAGCTCTGCAGGGAGAGGCTCCCTAAGTTCTTCTCCCACATAGACCCCTATAAGGACATTCAAGTCCTGACGCCCATGAAGAAGGGCATATGCGGAAGCATTGAGCTCAACAAGAAGCTCCAGGACGCCCTGAATCCGCCGTCCGCCTCCAAAAGCGAGAAAAAGTACGGAGACCGCCTGTTCCGCGAGGGAGACAAGGTGATACACTGTAAAAACGACTACATGCTCCCCTGGAAGAACATCATGACGCTGCAGAGCGGCCAGGGCGTGTTCAACGGGGACATGGGAGTCATAAGCACCATAGACAACGATCTGGGCACCGTATCCGTGCTCTACGACAGCGACAGGCTCGTTACCTACGACAATTCCACGCTGGAGGAGCTGGAGCCCGCCTTTGCGCTTACGGTCCACAAGAGCCAGGGCTGCGAGTTCCCCGTTGTGGTGATGCCCATGACCCACTTCCCTCCTCTTCTGGCAACGCGCAACCTTCTATATACCGCGGTAACAAGAGCCAGAGAAGGAGCGGTGCTTGTAGGAGACCCCAGGATGCCCGCCGCCATGGCGGAGAACAACTCCGACAGGAAAAGGAAGAGCGGCCTTGCCGTAAGGCTCAGAAGGATATGGGAGGCCGGAGACAATGACGCCTGAGGGCGGCATCAGAGGCATCCTTTCCAAAGCCGCATCAGGGGCTCTGGATCTTGTCTTTCCCAAAAACCTCTACTGCCTCTGCTGCGAGGACACCTGCGAAAAGAGCCGCATCCACGGCATATGCGACAGCTGCGCCGCGCAGATGAACTGGCTGGACCACGATCCCTTCCGGGCCAGCCTGGATGAGTTCGCCTTCGACAGGGTGATGTCCTGCTGCGTCTACGGCTTCTACGCAAGAAAGATCATCCACGGCCTTAAGCTGCATTCAAGGACCTACATAGCAGAAAACATCGGCCTTCTCATGGCCGAAAAGGCAAAGCTGGAGGGCGGATCCTTCACCGCTGTGGTCCCCGTCCCCATGACCCCCGCAAAGAAAAGAAAACGAGGCTACAACCAGACCGAGCTTCTGTCGAAGTACATATCAAGGGAGCTTAAGCTTCCGGTCTGGAAGGACGTGCTGGAAAAGGTGCGTGAGACACGCTCCATGAGGCTCTCCACCGGAGAGGAACGAAGGTCTCTTCTTGAGGGGGCCTACAAGGCCCCGGAAGGAGCCCGGGGAAAGCTCAATGGAGCCGACATCCTGCTGGTAGACGACGTCGTTACCACGGGAAGCACCGCGGACGCCTGCGCCATAGCATTAAAAGATGCCGGCGCGCGGAGCGTATCCGTGCTGTGTTTTGCGTCCACCGCGCGGGGATATATAGACAGCGCGGAAGATAACGTGGTACAATAACAAAAGCTGCACGCGTCTGTGGTTGCAAGTCCAGGCCAGCTATGGGCAAAGGGACCCACGTAAACAGGGGCACGGATCCCCTGCGATCATGGCATAGCTTAGAAGTAAGTCCGCGGCAAAGCCGGGTACGGCAGGTGTGGGGTCAAAGATCAGGTCAGGCGTGCAGTTTTTTTATTGCTTTTTTCGGACTTCGTCACAATAATCACATTTAATGGTGTATAATATATGTATCAAGACAGAAGGAGGTTCTACTATGCAAGTCACGATCAATAGCAGAAATCTGAATCCGAGCCAGCAGCTGAAGGACAAGATAGAAGGTAAACTCAGCAAGCTGGACAAGTACTTCTCCCGCGATACCGAAGCGACCGTAATGCTCTCCGAGGTAAAGACCGGCCTGGCCAAGCTTGAGGCCACCATCAACGCCGGCGGAATGACCTTCCGCGCCGAGGAAAGCAACGCCGATCTCCTGTACTGCCTGGACCAGGTAATCGACAAGCTGTCCAAGCAGATGTCCCGCTTCAAATCCAGGCTCGTGAAGAAGCACAAGGATCAGGGTTTTGTAAACGTGGAGGAGATCCCGGATATCGAAGAGGCAGAATCCCGCGGTATCGTAAGGACCAAGCGCTTTACCCTTTCCCCGATGTCTGCCGACGAGGCCATTCTTCAGATGGAGATGCTGGAGCACAGCTTCTTTATCTACAGAGACCCGGAGGAAGGCACCACCAACGTCGTATACAAGAGGAACGACGGCGGATACGGACTCCTGATAACCGAATAGCCGAATAGCAACAACAGCCGCAGGACAAGCTCCTGCGGTTTTTTATTGCAAAAAAATACTTTGGCAACCTGTTTTCAGTTGCAAATCTTTCCGCCCTGTAGTATAATACCCGCATAAAGAAAAGGAGGCTTGAGATGAGCAGTTTAATGGAGTATAAGGGATATCACGGCAAGGTGGAATACAGCGCTGAGGAGAAGCTCTTCCACGGCAGAGTAATAGACATAGACGACACCATCGCTTTCGCGGGAGCGTCTGTAGATGAGCTGGAAAAGACCTTCAAGAGCGCCATAGACGGTTACGTGGAATGGTGCGAGCAGATAGGAAAGCAGCCCGCAAGGGAGTACAAGGGGTCCTTCAACGTAAGAGTATCCTCTGATCTCCACAGGGAAGCCTCTCTCGCGGCGGCAGCCACAGGCATAACCCTCAACCAGTACGTGTCCGACGCCATAAAGGAAAAGCTGCAGAGGTTCTGAAGCTGATAAAATAAAAAACGCCCCGGCCGGTATCGTGAACTGCTTCTCGTCAAGTAGACAATTAAAAAAGAGAAATTTTTATCTCCAGTCTCGATTTGAGGCTGGAGTTTTTTATGCAGCCATCATGTACTGTGTATGCTTTTCTGCCGGGGTAAGCACACCGAGTTTGCGCTGA
>JAFRZB010000015.1 GCA_017442785.1 Bacillota bacterium | reverse complement strand
ATCTTCTGTAAATTTGGATGCTGCCATACAAACCCTCCATTTCGGACATTATACTACATCTCTGTTTTTTGAAAAAGATAATGTGTCCAATCTCTAGGGTTTTTAAAAACCTTAAGTGTCCGATTTACAGGGTACATTTTAGGAAAGCCCCGTGATTCCAAGGAAAAACGGCGGAAAGCCTTGAAATACCTGGGTTTTCGGCGGGATGAAACGCACAGAAAATGCACTCTGCCGCACAGCGGGGAACAGTACCTTCAAAAACTCGAAAACTATTTACCTCAAGGGGTACGTGTGTTCACGCGAAGCGGAGCCTGAGGCGAGAGCTGAGCGATCCCACCTCCTGCGCCAGAACGCCTTTCAGCGGTATATACTCTTAACTATTTCTCTCTAAACCCTTTTTAGTGGTCAATTGTGCTCATTTAAGGGTACATGTTTACGTTATTTCGGTCAATCGGTGCCTGCGTTTTATTTGTTGACAACACAAATAATGAAAATGGTACCGATATTGTTCAAAATGGTAAAAAGTGGTAGAAAAGCGAGCCTGAAAATGGTATATTTTCCGCAAAACAGCCATTTTTTTCTCTTTTTTGAACGTTATGGACAATACTTTTCTGAATGAATTGAATTATTTGTTGTCAGCAATAACTGCAAAGTATCGAACTGTCCGAAGTTTTGCAAACACACCCGACAGAACGCGGCTTATGATAACGGATTACCGGGGGCGTACGGAGTATATTGCCGTTACGTATAAAAACGGAAGGCGCGTAAGGCGGCTTATCAATAAGGACAAGGAGCGTATCTACAGGCTTGCACACAAAGCGTATATAAAAGAATACGCGCGCCGTCTTCGTGTGGATCGAGATCTGCTTTCCGCGGCCCTGAATGCTATGCTGCCGCTGGATTATAACAGCATACTGCGCGCTTTGCCCGCGCATTATGATCTTCTATCTCCGGATTCTGTTTTAGAGCCCAAAAGGGTATTACGCGATTATTCCTATCCCAACCCGTCCAGAAGTGTTTATCCTGACGAGGCAAGGCTGAGCATTGGTTCACAAGATGTTTGGGAATGGGCGGCGGAGCCGTACAGTGAAAACACGGACCATCTGGAGAGCAAAACTCATCTTACAAGATCGGGCCTTTATTGCCGTTCAAAATCAGAAGCTTTGATATTTGAGATCTATATGTCGCTGGGGCTGCCGTTCCACTACGATGAGACTATTACGATAGGTTCTAGGCAGCTATCTCCTGATTTCATTGGCGCACGGGCAGACGGGAGGCTTGTTTTCCACGAGCACTGCGGGCTGAACTCGGAGTCTTACAGGGCTCGCAGCGACTGGAAGTCCGGGCTGTATGCCAGCGCGGATATCTATCCGGGGGACAATCTCATCTATACCTACGATGATCCCGAAGGCAACATAAATACCAGGCTGATTGAAGCAGTGATCCGTGATGCCTACATGCTTTAATGGCTCGCCTCCTGGTCCGCTGCGGAAGGGTACCCGTACGCTCCGGCGGCGCTTTTTACGGCTCTGGTTATGGCCTTGCTTACGGCTTCTGCGGCCAATGCCCCCACAAGATCCATGTCCGCCTCGACATTTCCTGCGGAGACCGCGTAGATGCTGTCCCCGTCCGCGGAGGTGTGGACCGGCCTTATGGATCTTGCCATGCCGTCGTGCGCCATGCCGGCTATCTTGCATAGCTGCGGCTTGGAGAACGCAGCATTGGTAAGGACTACGGCTATGGTGGTGTTGCCGGTGAACTTGTCGCCCGGCAGGCTGGAGTTCTTTTCCATGTATTCGAGCGTGCTTCTGAGGCTGCCGTCTTCTGAGCGCAGGCCCGCGATCTGCTTTCCCGTATCGCTGTCGAAAACATCGCCCAGGGCGTTTACCACGACGACTGCCCCTACCATAAGGCCGTCATAGTCTGCGGCAAAGCTTCCTATTCCGGATTTCATGCAGTACTGCATGCCGGCTATCTTTCCGACAGTGGCGCCGCAGCCTGCCCCGAAGTTCCCGTCGCGGTAGTTGGGCGCGTCCAGGGCCAGCCTTGCGGCCTCGTATCCCATGGCAGCGTCCGGCCTTGTAAAGGCGTCCGCGACGGTAAGGTCGAAAATGTCCGACTGGCAGACGAGAGGAATCTTTGTGACCGCCACGTCATAGCCTATGCCTCGTTCCTCCAGGCACTTCATTACTCCGTCCGAAGCCCCGAGCCCGAAAGCGCTGCCTCCGGCTATGCATATCGCGTTTATCTTCTGTGCCGCGGTGAGAGGGTCCAAAAGAAGCGGTTCCCTTGACGCAGGACCTCCGCCGCGCACGTCAAGGCCTGCCGGCATTCCGTCTCCCAGAACGAATACCGTGCAGCCCGTCCCGGCCTTTGCGTTCTCCGTCTGTCCTATGCCTACACCTTCAAACGATCTGATGCTTATTTCTTTCATGGTATGCCTGCCTGTTCTCAGGAAAATCGATATCTTATCGTAATTATACTACAAAAAGGAACAGCCCGCACGCTGTCTTCCCCAATGACAGCTGCGCGGGCGCAATGAGTCTGGCATTATGATAGCAGACGTTTTTTCCCCGCGTAAGCTCCCCGGGGGGATAGTTTTTGAAGTTTTTTTGAGTTTTGCCTGCCGAATGTTTAAAAAAGCCGGCTGGGATGGTATTATATTTCCTGAAATGAGCAAACTGTTCAAAAAAGCCGACATATTGCTTGCCGCAGTGCTGCTGATCCTTGGGATGGGCGGCCTGTTTTTGCCGCGCGCTTTAGGCGGAAGCGGCGGCTCCGCGGTTGTGCGCGTGGACGGAAAGGTGTACGGGACCTACAGCCTTTCGGAGGACAGGACAGTTGAGATAGTGACGGAATACGGCAGGAATGTCGTGGTGATAGAGGACGGAAAGGTGAGGGTCTCCGAGGCAGACTGCCCCGGCGGCGACTGCACGCGCTTTGCCCCTGCAGCAAGCAGCGGCAGCGTCATACTCTGTCTTCCGCACCACCTTTCGGTGACGGTAGAGGGCGGCGAAGAAGGTCCGGACGTGGTAGTGAGGTAGGGTATGCTGAGGGAAAAACGCATCGATCGCTACGCACGCCATGTGGACGAATTAAGAGGCCCTTCCGCGGATCCGTTCGGAACGGAGGAGCAGCCTCCGGTCCGCAGGCGCAGCCTGGACACGAAAACTCTTACAGTCTGCGCGCTGCTGACAGCGGCAGCGCTCATACTGTCATACATAGAATTCCTGCTGCCTTTAAACATAGGCTTGCCGGGGATCAAGATAGGGCTTGCAAACATTGCGGCCGTGATGGCGCTGTACAGGCTGGGGCCTAAGTATGCGCTGGTGATAAACGTCGTAAGGATAGCGCTGGCTGCTCTTCTTTTCGGGAGCCTCTTTTCCGGCCTGTATGCTCTCTGCGGAGGGCTGGTGAGCCTCGCGGGAATGGTGCTGCTCAAAAAGACAGGAGCGTTCAGCATCGCGGGCGTATCCATGGCAGGAGGAGTGCTGCACAACGCAGGGCAGCTCTGCGCGGCGGCGGTGCTTGCGGGCAGCGTTCAGGTGTTCGTCTACTCGCCTGTGCTGGTGCTCTCCGGCATGGCGGCGGGGATAGTCATAGGGGTAATAAGCGGCCTTGTGATAAGCAGGCTGAGGACTGCGGGGAAATAGATGGCGTCATACGTTATATCCGACATACACGGTGAACTTGATCTATTCGAGGAGCTTCTGGACAGGATCGCTCTTAAGGGCAGCGACACCCTTTACATACTGGGGGACGTAGTGGACAGGGGACCGCACCCGGTGAAGGTGCTGCAAAGGCTCATGTCCATGCCCAACGCCGTCTGCCTTGCGGGAAACCACGAGCTTATGGCTCTTGAGTGCCTGGACTACCTGTGCAGGGAGATCACCGAGCAGAGCGCGGCGGCCTTTGACGCCCGCATGATAAGGAACCTCGCAGGCTGGCAGATGAACGGCAGCGGCAGCACCTTAAAGGAGTTCAGGGCGCTGAGCCCCGAGGACCGCCGCGAGGTGACGGAATACATGAGGGATTTCCTGATCTACGAGGAGCTGAAGGCCGGCGGGCAGGACTACCTGCTGGTGCATTCCGGGCCGTCGAACTTCTCCGCGGACAAGGACATAGAGGACTATACCTTAAAGGAGCTCGTCTGGGACAGGGCGGACCTCGGCGTAAGGTATTGGGACGACATCCTTGTGGTGAACGGCCACACTCCCACGCAGAGCATAGAGGGTAACCCCAGGCCGGGCTATATATACAGGACCGACGGCCACGTGCTGATAGACTGCGGTGCGTGCTTCCCCGGGGGAAGGCTTGCGGCGCTGTGTCTGGACAGCGGAGAGGAGTTCTACTCAAGGACAAATGACAGAGAATGAAAACAGCGGGGAGCTTCCCCGCTGCTTTTATCTTCAGACCTTATCCGCTTTGACGGGCAAGGTCTTTTTGTTCTTGATGATGAATACCACCAGGCAGAAGATCAGCTGCACTATGGAGGAGCAGGGCGTTGCCAGCCCTATCCGAAAGAGCGACACCGGGACTATGGATTTCATGATGATGGATACCGGTATCCTTATGAGTATCCCGCCTATTATGCCCTGGATCATTGTAAAGAGCGTGTATCCGCAGCCGTTGAAGTAGCCTATGAAGCAGAACAGGAAGGATACCAGCAGGGTGTCTATGGCGTAAGCCTTGAGGTAGTCCGCCGCAGCTGCCATTACCGCTGTGTCCCTTGTGAATATGGACGCCAGCAGCTGCCCCTGGAAGAAGGCGAAGTAAGCCACCACGAGGCTTAGGGCAAAGGACGACAGCATGCCTATCAGGAGAGCCTTTCTGGCACGCTCGGGCTTTGCGGCGCCTATGTTCTGCGCCACCACGGAGGACAGAGCCTGCGAGAACGCCGCCGGAAGCAGCATAATAAAGCCGCAGAGCTTTTCCGCAACTCCAAGGCCGGAGGACTCCGTAAGTCCTATGTCGTTTATCAGGGAAGTGATCACAAGGAAGGAGATGTTGACGAGTATGCTCTGCAGCGCTATGGGCGCGCCCAGCTTTACCGTCCTCTTTATGTTTCCGCCCTGTTTCTTTTTTATCTTGCTGACCGAGAACTCAAACGGAAGCCCGCGCCTGCTTATTATCAGAAGGCATATCACCACGCTAACTGCCTGGGATATCACGGTGGCAAGGGCAGCTCCGGAGGCTCCCATTCCAAGGCCCTTTACAAAGGCCACGTCTCCTATGATGTTGAGCACCGCGGCTATCGCTACGGAAAGAAGGGGCGTGCGGGAATCTCCCATGCCCTTGAAGATGCTGCTCAGGAGGTTGTAACCTATGATGAATATCCCGCCCAGGGCGCATATCCTTACGTAGCCTACTGTCTTTTCAAAGGCATCTGCCGGGGCGTTGAGGATTCCGGCAAGCGAGGGTGCAGCTATCGGAAGGGCTATCATCACGACTACCGCAAGGCAGGTGAAGAGCTTTATTCCGGCGGCCAGCACGTCACCGGCGGCGTCCCTGTTGCCCGCGCCTATGTTCTGGCCTATCATTACAGATGTTCCCACCGCAAGGCCTATGATTATATTCGTTATGGTCATTATCAGCTGGGAGCCCGTGGCCACAGCGGAGATGTCCGCTGTAACGCCGTACTGTCCAACCACCCAAAGATCCACGGCGCTGTAGAGGGACTGAAGTATCAGCGCCCCCAGTATAGGCACCGCGAACTTTATCAGGGGCAGGAATATGGGCCCGCTGGTAAAGAGATTTGCTTTTTTAATGTCGTTGCTCATTTGTCTACCGTATTTCTTCTTTCTGTCAAAACAGCCATTATTATAACCGCTTGCCGGCAGGATTTCCACAACTTTTCGGGCGCAGCGGCGCTTTTTGTGTTATCCTATAATGTATGGAAATAGAAAAGATAGCAACTGCATATACCGGCCTTGAGACCAAGTTCGGGCTGCCCAGGCAGAGCGGCGTTGTGCCGTCTCTTACAGCAAGGATAGTCATGGAGAAGGGCTTTTCAGGTGAGGACCTATTCCGGGGCATGGAGAACTGGTCACACGTATGGATCATCTGGGGCTTTTCCAGGAACGAGGACGCAGGCTGGTCCGCCACGGTAAGGCCCCCGAGGCTTGGCGGAAACACCCGAGTGGGAGTATTCGCCAGCAGGTCTCCCTTCAGGCCGAACATGCTGGGGCTGTCGTTGGTAAGGCTCCTTTCAGTTGAGTTCGGTACTAAGGACGGCACGGTGCTTACGGTCTCCGGCGCTGACATGGCTGACGGAACGCCGGTCTACGACATAAAGCCCTACCTTCCGGACACCGAGGCTCCCGCGGACGCCTTCGGAGGCTTTTCAAAGGCCGCGGAGTGGACTCCGCTCTCCGTAGAGGATCCGGAGGGACTTTTAGCGTGCCTTCCGGAGGAGGACGCAGGAACTCTAAGTGAGCTTCTGGCTCAGGATCCAAGGCCCTCCTACCACAGCGATCCCGAACGAGTCTATGGGTTTTCCTTCAGGGGAAGGGAAATAAAGTTCCGTGTGGACGGAAATGCTTTGATACTTACGGATATTCTTGGTAAACTATAAGATATGGCCGGAAAGAGATTATTGCTGCATTCCTGCTGCGGACCCTGTTCCACGGCAGTCATAGAGAGGCTCCTTAAAGAGGGTTACGATATAACCGTTTTCTATTTCAATCCGAACATAACGGACCCCGCCGAATACGAGCACAGGAAGTCCGAGCAGATAAGGCTCATAGAGGAGCTCAGGAAAAAGGGTGAGGACATAAAGTTCATGGACGGCTTCTACGAGCCCCAGGAGTTCCTGGAGGCAGTGTCCGGCTACGAGGACGAGCCCGAAGGCGGAAAGCGCTGCGAGCTCTGCTTTGCAATAAGGCTCGAGGCTGCGGCATGGGTGGCTGCGGAGTATAACTTCGACTGCTTCGATACCACTCTTTCCGTGAGCCCTCACAAGAACTACGACAAGATAAAGGCGGCCGGAGACACCTTCGCCTACAGGTACGGCGTGGAGTTCCTGGCCGGAAACTACAAGAAAAAGGACGGCTTTAAGCGCTCCATAGAGCTCTCTAAGGAATACGGGCTCTACAGGCAGGACTACTGCGGATGTGTCTTCTCCTTACGGGAGGCCGAGGCATACAGAAAAGCAAGGCAGGAAGAGGGATGAAGTACGCCGGCGTAGTAGTAGACAACAATACCAACGCCACGGACGCCGTCTACACCTACAGGACGGATATCCCGGACATAGCAGTGGGGCAGAAGGTGAGGGTGCCTTTCTCCGTGCACGACCGCATGGCGGACGGCTACATAGTAAGCGTATCGGACGATCCCCCGGAGGGCGTCAGCAGGTTCAAGAACATCGCTTCGGTCTGCGATGACGTAAGGCTTACCGAGGAGGCTGTCAGCACGGCGCTCTGGATGCGCGGAAGGTACCTTTGCAGGTACATAGAGGCGATAAAGTGCTTCCTTCCGGTATCCGAGGTAAGGGGACGCTCAAAGGATCCCTTCGAGGGGCTCGAAGCGGAGCCTTCGGACCCGAAGGAGCTTACCGTTGCGCAGGGGAAGGCCCTTAAGGAGATAAGCGCGGCTTTAGACGCGCGGGAGAACAGGATATTCCTGCTGCACGGAGTTACGGGCTCGGGAAAGACGGAGGTCTACCTTCAGGCAATGGCAAAGGTGGCGGATTCCGGAAGGCAGGGCATAGTACTGGTGCCGGAGATATCCCTTACGCCTCAGCTCGTCAGCCGTTTCATGAGCCGTTTCGGAAAAGACAGCGTAGCAGTGCTGCACAGCAGGCTGACCCCGGTCCAGAGAGCCGTACAGTACAAAAGGATAGAGAGCGGAGAGGTTAAGCTCGTGGTGGGGGCAAGATCCGCCATATTCGCGCCTCTTAAGGACATAGGGCTGATAGTCATGGACGAGGAGCACGAGACATCCTACAAGTCCGACAAGAGCCCCAAATACGATACGCTTGAGATAGCGGAGAAGCGCGCCCTGTGGCACAGGGCTCCCATGATCCTCGGAAGCGCCACGCCCTCGATAGTGGATTACAGCAGGAGCGAGAGCGGGCTGTTCACAAGGCTGGAGCTTACGGAGCGCTACAACAGCAACCCTCTGCCCAGGGTTGAGATAGTAGACATGACCGCCGAGATAAAGGCGGGGAACAAGGGGCTGTTCTCCCGCAGCCTTCTTGAGAAGATGGACAGCCAGCTTAAGGCGGGCAGGCAGATAATACTCTTCCTGAACCGCAGAGGCTACTCCTCCTACGTATCCTGCAGGGAGTGCGGCCACACCATGCGCTGCCCGGAGTGCGGGATAACGCTTACGTACCACAGGGAGGAAGGCGCTCTGCTCTGCCACTACTGCGGAAGGAAGACGCCCATGCCAAAGGTCTGTCCCGAGTGCGGGAGCCGTTTTTTCGGCGGTTTCGGGGCCGGAACGGAGCAGGTGGAGGAAAAGGTCAAAGAGCTGTTCCCGGACGCTCAGACGGCCCGTCTGGACCTGGATACGGTAAATAAAAAGGGCAGTCTGGAGTCCGTGCTGAAAAAGTTCGGCAGGGGAAAGATAAATATACTGATAGGAACTCAGATAGTTGCAAAGGGACTGGATTTCGCGAACGTGGGTCTGGTGGGCGTCATATCCGCGGACGTGTCCCTCAACATACCGGATTTCCGCAGCGCGGAGAGGACCTTCCAGCTTGTGACGCAGGTGGCGGGCCGCTCCGGAAGGGGAGACGAGCCGGGAAGCGTGGTGGTACAGACCAACGACCCGGAGAACGCCGCCCTGGTGCTTGCGGCATCCCACGATTACAAGGGCTTTTACAGGCGCGAGATAGGCATAAGGAAGGCCGCCGGCTATCCGCCTTTTTCGGACATATACCAGATAGTGGTGGCAGATGAGGACGAGGAGCTGGCCTACAGCTCCGCAAAAAGATGCGCCGTGTGGCTCAGAAGGAAGCTGGAGGGAAAGGCCGCAGTGCTGGGCCCTGCGCCCGGAGTGCTGGTAAAGGGCAACGGCATGTACCGTTTCCAGGTCCTGATAAAATCCCCGGCGGGGAGCAGGAAGGACACCAGCAGGACAGTCAGGGAGCTGAAGGAGGTCTTCGCGGGGGCGAAGGACGTAGCGCAGCTGCTGACGGTGGATATCAACCCATACTCATTCATTTAGGAGGAACAATATGGCTCTCAGAAAGATCCTTACAGAAGGAGACGAGACACTTACCAAGGTCTGCAGGCCCGTAGGAGAGGTGACGGACCGCATAAGGATGATACTCGACGACATGGCGGACACCATGCACGACGCTAACGGCGTAGGCCTGGCCGCGCCGCAGGTAGGCATCCCAAGACGCATGTTCATAGTGCAGATCGACCCCGAAGGGCCCATGTACGAGCTCATAAATCCGGAGATTGTAGAGACCTCCGGAGAGCAGTACGGCGAGGAGGGCTGCCTGTCAGTCCCCGGATATGTGGGGATGGTAAAGCGCCCGAACTACGTGAAAATAAAAGGACTTGACAGAAACGGTGATTCTGTAGAGTACGAAGGAGAGGAGCTTTTGGCGCGCGCTTTCATGCACGAATACGACCATCTGGACGGCATACTCTACACGAAGAAGGCCGACGACATACACTATGCCGACAGCGAGGAAGAATAGCAGATGAAGATAGTATACATGGGTACACCGGACTTTGCGGTGCCGCCTCTTAGGGCTCTGTGCGCCGCGGGGCACGACGTCGTCCTTGCCGTTACCAAGCCTGACAGGGCGAAGGACCGCGGCAAGAAGCTGCAGTCCTGCCCCGTAAAGCTCGCCGCGCTGGAGCTCGGGATAAAAGTGGAGACGCCGGAGAGGTTAAAGGGGAACGAAGAGTTCCTGAAGGCGCTTTCTGATGCGGATCCGGACATCATAGTGGTTGCCGCCTACGGAAAGATACTCCCTAAGGCGGTGCTTGAGCTGCCTCGCCTGGGCTGCGTCAACATCCATGCTTCTCTTCTGCCTGCATACAGGGGCTCCGCGCCCATACACAGAGCAGTGATCGACGGCTGCGAGAAGACCGGAGTGACCATAATGTGCATGGAGGAGGGCCTGGATACCGGCGACATGCTGGCTCAGGCCGAAACGGAGATAGGCGAAAAGACCACGGCTCAGCTGCATGAGGAGCTTGCGGAGCTCGGAGCAAAGCTCATAGTTGAGACCCTTCCGCGCATAGAGGACGGCAGCGTCGTAAGGACGCCTCAGGACGACAGCCTCTCAAGCTACGCGCCCATGGTATTTAAAGAAGAGGGCGTCATTGACTTCTCGAAGAGCGCGAGGCAGATATGCTGTCTGGTAAGGGGCTTTAATTCCTGGCCCACCGCGTCCACGCTGCTGGACGGGCAGGTGATGAAGGTCCACATGGCAAAGGAGGGAAAGACAGCTCCGACGGGCAAGGCTCCCGGAACGGTGATCTCCTGCGGAAAGAGAGGCATAGAGGTCTCCTGCGGGGACGGAAGCGTGCTGCTTACGAACATCCAGATGCCGGGCAAAAAAGCCATGGATGCCGCGGCATATTTGCTGGGCAATAAAATTGAAATCGGTACCGTTTTAGGGTAAAATAAATGGATAAGGACAGGCGCCTTGCTTTTCTGATATTAAAAGAGATCTCATCGAAGGGGACGTGGTCCAACCTTGCGGTAAAGGACGCGCTTTCATCGCAGAAGGCGTCGTCCGAAGCTTTCGTAAGGGAGCTCGTCTACGGGTGCATAAGGAACCAGAAGCTTCTGGACTTCAACATAGAGCGCTTCTTAAGATCTCCGCGTCTTAAGACGACGGAAAGGGTGCTCCTGCGCATGGGCTTCTTCCAGCTGGCCCTAATGGACGGCGTGGCGGACCACGCGGCAGTAAACGAGACAGTGGCTCTGGCATCCGCCTTCATGAAGGGCCGTCAGGGCTTCATAAACGCAGTCCTTCGGAGCTTTCAGAGGGACGGAAAACGGCTCCTTGACGACGGATGCGCGGTCAGGTATTCCTGCGCGGACTGGATAGAGCGGCTCTGGACCAAAGCCTACGGACCGGAGCGCGCGGAGGAGTTCATGAAGGCCTCCTGCAGGCCTGCGCCGTTTACGATAAGGGCAAACACCGTAAGGATAAGCAGGGACGCTCTTGCGGAAAGGCTCAGGGCTCTCGGCCTGGAAGCCGAAGACAGTGCGCTCTCGAAACGCTGCCTTACCGTAAAGGGCGGCGGGACGCTTGAGACGGAAGAATATAAGAACGGGCTGTTCTCCGTGCAGGGGGAGGCTTCGGCAAACGCCGTTGAGCTTCTGGCTCCTCTTCCGGGAGAGTCCGTCCTGGACCTCTGTGCGGCACCCGGAGGAAAGACCTGCGCCGCAGCGGAGATGATGGAGGACAGAGGCCGCATAGCAGCCTTCGACGTCTACGCCCACAGGGCGGAGCTCATAAAGAAAGAGGCCGAAAGGCTGGGACACGGGATAATAGTCACCGGGACAATGGATGCCTCGGTGTTCGAGCCTTCGCTCGAGGGCCTTTGGGACGCCGTGATAGCGGACGTTCCCTGCAGCGGTCTGGGGACCTTGTCCAGGAATCCGGAGATAAAGCTCCAGGAGATGAGCCCCGGAGAGGCGGAAAAGTACATAGCGGAGCTGGCGCTTACGCAGAGGGAGATACTGAAGAACGCCGCGCGCTACGTAAAAGAGGGCGGAAGGGTACTCTACAGCACCTGCACGGTAGATCCCTTCGAGAACGAGCAGATAACAGAAGGATTCATCTCGGAGCATCCGGGATATTCCATAGAAAAACAGCAGCAGATCTATCCATCCGAGGACGGACCGGACGGATTCTACAGCTGCGTGATAAGGAGATCAGATGATAAGCATAGGCTTTAAGACGGACAAGGGACTGACAAGGCAGGACAACGAGGACGCCGTCTTCGTCCTTCCGGACAGGAACCTGTACATGGTCGCCGACGGAGTGGGCGGACAGAACAACGGAGAGCTCGCCAGCCGCACGGCCGTGGGCTACATGGCTCAGTTTGCTGCTCTGCATCCCGTGGCCATGGTCAGGGAAGGCGCGGCTCTTAAGCAGTACTTCATGTCCCTGCTTTCGGGAGCCAACGAGCTCATATTCGGCAAGGCCTACAGCGAGCCCGGGAGCACCGGAATGGCCACCACGGCCGTCATCTGCTATCTTCGCGATGACACCGCGTATGTCGTTAACGTGGGTGACAGCAGGGCCTACCTCGTAAGGGACGGAAAGATAATGCAGATCACCACGGACCACACCCTTATCCAGGAGATGATAGACAGCGGAGAGCTCACTCCCGAGCAGGCCGCGGATCATCCCGAAAAGCACGTCATCACCAGGGCTGTCGGGGGAGAACCCACCGTAAGGCCCGATTTCTTCACGTTCAGGACCTATCCCGGAGACACCATCATCCTGTGCACGGACGGGCTGTACGGCATGGTAGACGAGGAGCTCATAGCCGCCATGGCAAGCCGCTCCAAGACCATGCACGGCCTTTCCAGGGCGCTGGTGGACATGGCAAACCAGGAGGGCGGCGAGGACAACATCTCGGTCGTGTGCATACGCATACAGTAAAGGAGAACCGTGGCAGTAAGGATCTTAGCCGGAAGGTACGAACTAAATGAGAGGATAGGCGAAGGCGGTATGGCTGTCGTGTTCCGTTCAAGGGACAGACTGCTGGACCGCAATGTTGCCATTAAGATACTGCGTCCGGAGTACACCAAGGACCTGATGTTCATAGACAGCTTCAGGAAGGAGTCCCAGCTGGCCGCAAGCATCGTGGATCCCAACATAGTCAACGTCTACGACGTAGGCAAGGAAGGCAACATCTACTACATAGTAATGGAGCTGGTGGAGGGAGAGCCGCTGTCGGACATCATAAAGAGGGAGGCTCCTCTGGATCCGAGGCGCGCAGTATCCATAACCAGGCAGATAGCCATGGCGCTGTCCACTGCTCACAAGCATCAGCTGATACACAGGGACGTAAAGCCCCACAACATACTCATATCCGAGGGCGACACAGCCAAGATCTCGGACTTCGGCATTGCCATAAAGGTGGACCCGTCCGAGGCCATGAGCACGGAACGCAAGGATTCCGTGATGGGCTCCATACACTACTTCTCGCCGGAGCAGGCAAGGGGAGCCTACGTGGACGAAAGGTCCGACATCTACTCCCTGGGCATAGTGCTCTACGAGATGCTCACCGGGCAGGTGCCTTTCGACGGTGAGACCGCCGTCGAGGTGGCCTTAAAGCACATGAACGAGCCCATGGTGCCGCCGTCAAGGCTCAACCCGGACATCCCTCAGGACCTTGAGGACATAATCATGAAGGCTACGGCCAAGATCCAGACAAACCGCTACGCAAGCGCGGACGAGATGATAACGGATCTGAGCTTCGTAAAGTATTCCAGGCCGTCTGATTACGCGGTATCCCTTGCCAAGGGGACTGCGGACAGGGATACGGATGAAAAGTCCGACGAGACCCCGGAGGAGAAGCGCGCCCGCATAAGGGCGGAGAAGAGGGCGGAGAGGAGAAAGAAGCTCCTCAGGAAGCTCGGCATAGGCGTGGGCGTCGTGGCGCTGATAGTGGCGCTGGTGCTCATAATAGGAAAGATAATAACCAGGGGAAACAGCAGGAGCTTCCCGGCGCCCTACCTTATAGGCATGACGTACAACGAGGCGCTGACGTACCTCAAGGATTTCGATCTGAAGGCGGAGATAGAGCTGGAGCTGATAAGCGAGGAGCCCGCGGGGACCATAATAAGCCAGTCTCCCGTGGAGGATACAATGGTAAAGCCCGGGCAGACCATAAAGGTGAACGTCAGCCGCGGAGCGGACGCGAACGCAGTCCCGGTGCTCGCCGGAAAGACCCAGGCCGGGGCCAAGAACGCCCTGGAGGCTCTGGGCTACAAGCTGGGAGAGGTGCGCGGAGAAAAGAGCGACACCGTTCCGAAGGGCTTCGTGATATCCCAGGATCCTGAGGCCGGCTCCGTCGTCGAGCCGGGCTCATCCGTAAGCATCGTCGTAAGCCTCGGGCCGGATGAATCAGGGGACAAGCAGTCACTGGTGACAGTTCCGCCCCTTACCGGAAAGACGTTGGACGTCGCAAGGATAGAGATAACTAAGGCAGGACTTAAGCTCGGCAATGTGACCGAGCAGCAGAGCACCACGGTGCTGGCCGGGATCATCATCAGCCAGTCCCTGTCTCCCGGAAGCCAGGCAGAGAAGGATACTGCCGTAGACCTAATAATAAGCACAGGCCCGCCCGCTCCCAAGGAGGGAAGGGTAAAGATCACTATAGACTACTCTAAGGCAAAAGAGGACAGCTTTCAGGTGACTGTCACTCTTCAGGACGGAGATACCTCCTCCAACGTCTTTGTGGAGAAGCGCACCAGGACTTCTCCTTCGGACAGCCTGGAGCTGAGGGGAATGAGCCAGAACGCAAAGGTGAGGATAGTGTTCGCCTACGAGAGCGGCAGCATAGACAACGCCTTCGAATATACAGTGGATTTCCAGGCCGGGACGGTAAAGTAGCCTATGAGGGGAACTATCGTAAGGGCTTTGTCGGGCTTCTATTACGTGCTTTCGGAGGGAGAGACCTTCGAGTGCAGGGCAAGGGGAGCCTTCAGGAACAGGAAGCAGACTCCTCTGGTTGGTGACGAGGTGGAATTCGGCGAAGGAGCGGTGGAGAGTATACTCCCCAGGCTCAACAGCTTTGAAAGGCCGCCTGTTGCCAACGTGGAGCTGATGGTGATAGTGGCGCCGGTAAAGGACCCGGAGCCCTCGCTTTCCATTCTGGACAGGGTCGCCATAGCCGCGGAAAAGCGGAATACCGAGGTGCTCATATGCGTCAGCAAGACTGATCTGGCTGACGACGGCGTATCCGTAAACATAGAGGAGCACTACAGGAACGCATATCCGGTGCTTACGGTCTGCGCGCCCGACGGAAGGGGCGTGGAGGAGCTTAAGGAGAGGATAAGGGGCAGGAAGACGGCCCTGGCGGGGCCCTCGGGCGCCGGAAAGTCGACTCTCGCTAATGCCCTCCTGGGGTCCGAAAGAAGCGCCACGGGAGAGATAAGCGAAAGGCTCAGGCGCGGGAAGAATACCACCCGGCATTGCGAGCTCTTTACCGCGGACGGCCTTATGATATTCGACACCCCGGGCTTTACGTCCTTCGATATTGAAGACATAGCTTCCGCGGAGCTTGCGGGGCTGTATCCGGACATCGCCCGCTTTGAGGGCGGCTGCAGGTTCGCGGACTGCAGGCACATATCGGAGCCTGACTGCTCCGTAAAGGCGGCTCTTGAGAGGGGAGAGATAAGCCCCAGCCGCTACGATTCGTACAGGAGCATCTATTCTGAGCTGCTTGAAACCGAAAAGAGGCTAAGATAAAGGGGGAAACAGATGATAAAGCTTGCACCTTCCATACTTTCAGCGGATTTTTCCAGGCTCGCCGAGCAGGTGAGCCTCATAGAGCAGGGCGGCGCCGACTACGTCCACATGGACGTGATGGACGGAGCTTTCGTGCCCAACATCACCTTCGGAGGCCTGGTGGTACAGAGCATGGCCGGAAGGACCTCGCTGCCCTTCGACATCCACCTTATGATAGAGCATCCGGAGCAGCGCCTTCAGGATTTCATTACGCCCCAGACCGAGTTCATAACCGTGCACCAGGAGGCCTGCACTCACCTGCACAGGGTGGTGCAGCAGATAAAGTCCCTGGGCGTAAAGGCGGGCGTTGCCATTAATCCCGCCACACCCGTCTCCGCTCTTGAATACATACTTGCGGACGTAGACATGGTCCTCGTGATGTCGGTAAACCCCGGCTTCGGCGGGCAGAAGTTCATACCCTCGGCCATGGTAAAGATCAGCGAGCTGGACGAGATCAGAAAGTCCGAGGAGCTGGATTTTGTCATCGAGGTGGACGGCGGCGTCAGCCTCGACAACGCCAGGGCTCTTGAGGCTGTAGGCACGGACATACTGGTAGCCGGAAGCGCGGTCTTCAAGGCTGAGGACGTTCCGGAGAGGGTAAGGCAGTTCAAGAAACTGTGAATCGTATAACAATTGCATAAAACCGCCGAATGATTGGCAGATAATGCATAAAAATACACAATTTTGCCCAATTTATTGCAAAAATATGCAATTATCCGCTTGACATGCGCGGAGTTTTTCTATAATATACGCATATACTTTTCGGGAGGAACTGTAAAATGGATAAGAATAAGATAAAAAAGGTAGTGCTTGCGTATTCCGGAGGACTTGATACCTCCATAATCATCCCCTGGCTCAAGGAGAACTACAACAACTGCGAGATCATAGCGGTCTCCGGCAACGTGGGGCAGGCGGACGAGCTTGATGGCCTGGAGGAGAAGGCTCTTAAGACCGGAGCTTCCAAGCTTTACGTTCTGGACCTTACAGAGGACTACGTGGACAACTACATCATACCGTGCGTAAAGGCGGGAGCCACCTACGAGGATTATCTCCTGGGCACCAGCCACGCAAGGCCATGCATAGCCAAAGGCCTGGTGGAGATAGCTCTTAAGGAGAAGGCGGACGCCATAGTCCACGGCTGCACCGGAAAAGGAAACGATCAGGTACGCTTTGAGCTTGCGATAAAGCACTTTGCTCCGAGCATGCCTATAATCGCCCCCTGGAGAGAATGGGACATCAAGTCCAGGGACGAGGAGATAGATTACGCTGAGGCGCACAACATTCCCCTTAAGATCAACCGCGAGACAAACTATTCTAAGGACAAGAACCTCTGGCACCTCTCGCACGAGGGCATGGACCTGGAGGATCCGGGCAACGAGCCTCAGTACGAGAAGCCGGGCTTCCTGGAGATGAGCGTATCTCCGATCCAGGCTCCGGACGCTCCCACCTATGTGGAGCTGGAGTTCGAGAAGGGCATCCCCGTAGCTCTCAACGGTCATAAGATGAGCGCCAAGGACATAATACTCCACCTCAACAACATAGGCGGAGCCAACGGCATAGGTCTTCTGGACATAGTAGAGAACAGGCTCGTGGGAATGAAGTCCCGCGGCGTCTATGAGACCCCGGGCGGCACCATACTCTACAAGGCCCATCAGGTCCTTGAGACCATAACCCTGGACAAGATGACCATGCACGAAAAGCAGAAGCTGGCCATCACCTTCGGCGAGCTGGTATACAACGGCCAGTGGTTCACACCCTTACGGGAGGCGCTGTCCGCATTCGTGGACAAGACCCAGGAAGCGGTCAACGGAAAGGTGAAGCTTAAGCTCTACAAGGGCAATATCATCAATGCAGGTGTATGGAGCCCCAACTCCCTTTACAGCGAGGATATAGCCACCTTCGGCGAGAGCGATTACGACCAGAAGGATTCCGCCGGATTCATCAACCTCTTCGGGCTTCCGATAAAGGTCCAGGCGATGATAAACGGCAAATAAGCGGCAAGTGTGATCAGCGTCGTCCGAAAAACAATACTGCGCGTACAGCCGGTATTCACGGACACGCTCCCGCTTGGCAGGGGACCCTCCCAGCGGTACTAAGCTCTGTCTGCGTCCTGCGGACTTGCCAGTCGCTAAGGACCGGGTTCCCTGACAGTCCTTTGAACACCTGCTGCATGCGCAAAGTGCTTTATGCATGATGCTGAGCACGCGATGTGCTGTAAGCTCCGGTCGGATCACTCTGAGAATTACAGGATAACAAAAAAGGAAGAATCATTATGGCAAAGATGTGGGAGGGCGTAACGGCCGGACAGACTGACAGCCTGGCGGACGACTTCAATTCCTCCATAAGCTTTGATAAAAGACTCTATAAGCAGGACATTAAAGGCAGCATGGCTCATGCTGCCATGCTTGCATCCAGGGGGATCATCTCGGAAGAGGACTGCAGGCTGATAACGTCAGGCCTTGAGGGTATCCTTACGGATCTCGAGTCCGGCGCCCTGGCCTTCGACTTAAGCTGCGAGGACATACACATGTTCGTGGAACAGGTCCTCACCGAGCGCATAGGAGAGGCCGGAAAGAGGCTCCACACAGCCCGCAGCAGGAACGATCAGGTAGCTTTGGACCTGCGTCTTTATCTGAGGGACGAGACCGACGGAATAACGCAGCTCATAAAGGAGCTCATGAGGGCTCTTGCGGGGCAGGCGGAAAAGCACACGGAGACCATAATGCCGGGCTACACCCACCTTCAGAGGGCTCAGCCGATAAACTTCGCGCACCATCTTCTGGCCTACGTGCAGATGCTGAAAAGGGACTGCGGAAGGCTTTCGGACTGCAGGGCAAGGATGAACGTCTCTCCCATAGGAAGCTGCGCGCTGGCGGGCACCACCTACGATACGGACCGCGCCATGGAGGCGGAGCTTCTGGGATTTGACGGAGTGTGCGCTAACAGCATGGACGGCGTCTCCGACAGGGATTTCTGCCTGGAGCTGATGAGCGCCCTGTCCATAATGATGATGCACCTTTCAAGGCTCTCGGAGGAGCTGATACTATGGTCCTCCTGGGAGTTCAGGTTCGTAAGGCTGTCGGACGCCTTTACCACGGGCTCGTCCATAATGCCTCAGAAGAAGAACCCGGACATGGCGGAGCTCATAAGGGGCAAGACAGGAAGGGTCTACGGAGACCTTGCCGCACTGCTCACAACGCTTAAGGGGCTGCCTCTTGCCTACAACAAGGACATGCAGGAGGACAAGGAGGCTGTATTCGACGCTGTGGACACCGCAAAGATGTGCCTTAAGGTTATGGCCCCCATGATAGATACCATGACTGTGCTTCCGGAGAACATGCTCAAGGCTGCCAGGGAGGGCTTCATTAACGCCACGGACCTGGCGGACTACCTGGTAAGGAAGGGCATGCCGTTCAGGAGCGCGTACAAGATATCCGGGCAGATAGTAGCATGCTGCACGGAGAAGGGGAAGGTCCTGGAGGACCTGAGCCTTGAGGAATACAAAGGCTTTTCGGAGCTTTTCGGAGAGGATCTCTTCCCCGAGATAGACATAAGGAACTGCATGGAAAAGAGGACGTCGGAGGGCGGAGCATCGTCCGCCTCCGCGGCAAAGCAGCTTAAGGAGCTTGAGATATGACAAAGGTCTTCATAGACGGAAAGGCCGGCACCACGGGCCTTAGGATATACGAGAGGCTGGAGGAGAGGAAGGACATAGAGCTCATAACTCTGTCCGATGAGCTGAGAAAGGACCCCGAAGCTAAGAAGGGGGCCTTTGCAGAGGCCGACATAGCGTTCCTGTGCCTTCCGGACGCGGCTGCCGTCGAGGCGGCGGAGCTTGCCGGAGCCGATACCAGGATAATAGACACATCCACGGCGCACAGGACCTCCGAGGGCTGGGTCTACGGAATGCCCGAGCTTGCCGGATACAGGGAGAGGATAGCATCCTCAAACAGGATAGCAAACCCCGGATGCCACGCCAGCGGCTTCATAGCCCTGGTGGCTCCGCTCGTAAGGGAAGGGCTCATAGCCCCCGATACGGCGCTTACATGCTTCTCCGTTACCGGCTACTCCGGAGGCGGAAAGAGCATGATAGCCGACTACGAGTCAGACGCAAGGCTGGACCTTGCGGAGGAAGGGACGACAGATCCTCTGGATTCCCCGAAGCAGTACGGACTTACCCAGAGCCATAAGCACCTTAAGGAGATGCAGAAGATAAGCGGTCTGGATATTGCCCCGGTGTTCTGCCCCATAGTTGCGGACTTCTACAGCGGCATGACGGTCACCGTACCTCTGTTTGCGAAGGACCTTAAGGGAGAAGTTAAGGATATAGAAGAACTTTACAGAAGCACGTATTACGGAAAGTTATTGCATTTTGAACCCTGCACGGAGAGCGGCATCTACGGAAACGCTCTGACAGGACGGGACGACATGACAGTGACGATAGCGGGAAACGAGGAGCGCATACTCCTCATATCCTGCTTCGACAACCTCGGAAAAGGCGCCAGCGGCGCTGCCATCCAGAACATGAACATACTTCTGGGGCTCCCCGAGGACACGGGACTTACGGTATAGGGACAGGAGAAAGGCGGAGGAATCGATGAAGACAGTTTCCGGCGGCGTATGCGCCGCGAAAGGATATAAGGCGGGGGGAGTGCACTGCGGCATACGCAGGAACCCCGGCAAAAAGGATCTGGCCCTTATCGTCAGCGAATGCGCTGCAAACGCGGCGGCGGTATATACCACCAACCTGGTAAAGGGCGCCCCCATAATAGTGGATCAGAAGCACCTGGCGGACGGTAAGGCTCAGGCGGTCATCTGCAACAGCGGAAACGCCAACACCTGCAACGCCGACGGCATAGAGATAGCTGAGGGCATGGCAGCGCTGGTGGAAAAGCACACCGGCATAGCGGCAAACGACGTTGTAGTAGCGTCTACGGGCGTCATTGGCGAGCCGCTGAGCCTCGCTCCAATAGAAAAGGGCATGGACAGTCTTGTGGCCTCGCTCTCCTCTGACGGAAGCCTCAACGCCTGCCACGCCATAATGACCACGGACACAGTACCTAAGGAGATAGCCGTGGAGTTCACGCTCGGCGGCAAGGTCTGCCGCATGGGCGGGATAGCCAAGGGCAGCGGCATGATACACCCTAACATGGCTACCATGCTGGTGTTCATAACCACGGACGCGGCTGTAAGCGCGCAGATGCTGCAGAAGGCTCTCAGCGAGGACATAAAGGCGACCTTCAACATGACCAGCGTCGACGGTGATACCTCCACTAACGACACCGTAGTGCTGATGGCCAACGGTCTTGCGGGAAACCCGCAGATCACTCGGGAGGGAGAGGACTTCGATACCTTCATGAAGGCCCTCAACACCGTAAACATGCACCTCTGCAGGAGCATAGCCGCTGACGGAGAAGGCGCAACCAAGCTCCTCGAGTGCGTGGTAAAAGGCGCGGAAACGCTTGAAACGGCAAGGAGAGTCGCCAAGAGCGTCATCTGCTCCAGCCTCGTTAAGGCCGCGATGTTCGGTGAGGACGCCAACTGGGGACGCGTGCTGTGCGCCATAGGCTACAGCGGTGCGGACGTGGACGTGAGCAAGGTGGACCTGAGCTTTAAGTCCAAGGCAGGGGTAATAGAGCTCTGCAGGAACGGAGCCGGCATCCCGTTCTCCGAGGAGAAGGCGGCCGAGATACTCCACGAAAAGGAGATAGACATACTCGTAGACCTTAAGAGCGGCAGCTTCGAAGCCACCGCCTGGGGCTGCGACCTCACATATGACTATGTAAAGATAAACGGAGATTACAGGACCTGATGAACACAGATTTTTCCAATGCCGAAAGGGCGCAGATACTTGTAGAGGCACTGCCCTACATCGAGAAATACGTAGGCGAGGTGGTCGTCGTCAAGTACGGCGGCAACGCCATGATCAATGAGCAGCTCCGTCAGCAGGTGATGGAGGACATAGTCCTTCTCCAGCTGATAGGCGTAAAGGTGGTCCTGGTGCACGGAGGCGGCCCGGAGATCAGCGAGCTGATGGGAAAGCTCGGCAAGAAAGCCGAATTCGTTGACGGCCTGAGGGTGACCGATAAGGAGACCGTGGACATAGTCCAGATGGTGCTTGCCGGCAAGGTCAACAAGACCCTCGTAAACCTCCTTGAGGCAAAGGGCGGACGCGCCATAGGGCTCTCCGGCCTTGACGGAAGGCTCATTGAGTGCAAGATGAAGGACGAGAGGCTCGGATACGTGGGAAGCGTCACCAAGATCAACATCGCACCCGTGACAGACCTTCTTGAGAAGGGCTACATCCCCGTTGTCTCCACGATAGGCTGCGACTCCGAGGGCAACACCTACAACATCAACGGAGACACCGCGGCGGCCTACATAGCCGGAGCGCTTGAGGCCAAGAGGCTCCTGATGCTTACGGACATAGCGGGCGTTATGATGGACAAGGACGACCCCAACTCCCTCATAAGGGAGCTCTCCGTCATCCAGGCCAAGGAGCTCTTCGACAAAGGCGTCATATCCGGCGGCATGATACCCAAGGTGGAGTGCTGCATAACCGCCCTCAAGCGCGGCGTGCGCAAGGCCATTATCATGGACGGAAGGGTGCCGCACTCGATACTCATGGAGCTTTTGACCGACGAAGGCGCAGGAACGATGTTCGTGTAAAGGAATTTAAGCGATGAATACCAAAGAACTTGATGCAAAGTACATAGCACATACCTACGGAAGGTTCCCGCTGGAGATAGTCTCCGGCAAGGGATCGCTGGTATACGACGAGACCGGCAAAGAGTACATAGACCTGGGCACCGGAATAGCGGTAAATACCTTCGGCGTGTCAGACGACGAGTGGGTGGCGGCAGTCACTGCACAGCTCGGAAAGCTGCAGCACATGTCCAACCTCTACTATACAGAGCCCTGCGCCAGGCTGGCTCAGCTCCTCTGCGAAAAGAGCGGCATGAAGAAGATCTTCTTCGGAAACTCCGGAGCGGAGGCCAACGAGGGCATAATCAAGGCGGCAAGAAAATACGCCGCCGAGAAGAAGGGCCCTGAATGGTATACGATAATAACCCTTAAGAACAGCTTCCACGGAAGGACGCTCACCACGCTGGCGGCCACCGGGCAGGACAAGTTCCACCAGCTCTTCAATCCGCTGACGCCGGGCTTTGAGAGCGCCGCTGCCAACGATCTTGAAGGGATAAAGAAGCTTGCTCTCGAAAAGAAGGCTGCGGGCATACTCATAGAGTGCGTACAGGGAGAGGGAGGCGTCATAGCCCTCGACGCGGACTTCGTAAAGGGCATAGAGGCCTTCTGCCGTGAGCAGGACATAGCCTTCATGGTGGACGAGGTCCAGACCGGAAACGGCCGCAGCGGACAGTACTACGCCTACCAGACATTCGGAGTCCTTCCGGATGCGGTATCCACGGCAAAGGGACTTGGCGGAGGCCTTCCCATAGGCGCGGTGATGCTGGGAGAAAAGCTCCAGGACGTTCTCGGTCCCGGAGACCACGGCTCCACCTTCGGAGGAAACCCCGCGGTCTGCGCCGGCGCCGTTAACATCTTAAGCCGCATAGACGAGAAGCTCCTTGAGGGTGTAAGGAAGAAGAGCGCTTACATCTTCGGCGCGCTGGAAGGCGCAAAGGGCATAGAGAGCGTCTCGGGCCTCGGTCTTATGATAGGCATCAAGACCGCAAAGCCCGCAGGCGAGGTGGTAAAGGCCTGCATGGAGAAGGGCGTGCTCTGCATAACCGCCAAGGACAAGGTGAGGCTGCTTCCGGCGCTCAACATACCGGATGAGCTTCTTAAGAAGGCCGTAGACGTAATAAAGGAAGTCTGCGCTTAGAGCATACAGGAGGACGAGATGACTCTTAAGGGAAAGAATTTCTTAAAGCTGCTGGACTTTTCCGCGGAAGAGATAAACTATCTGATGGACTATGCCGACGATCTTAAGACTCTTAAAAAGAGCGGTCTTCAGCACAGGATATGCGAGGGCAAGAACATAGCCCTCATATTCGAAAAGACCAGCACCCGCACCCGCTGCAGCTTCGAGGTGGCGGCGGCGGATCTGGGGATGCACCCGGTGTATCTGGACCCGTCTTCCTCCCAGCTCGGGAAAAAGGAGAGCATAGCGGACACCGCAAGGGTCCTGGGAAGGATATTCGACGGCATAGAATACAGAGGCTTCGGCCAGGAGAGAGTGGAGGAGCTTGCAAAGTTCGCGGGGGTCCCGGTGTGGAACGGCCTTACGGACGAGTTCCATCCCACCCAGATACTGGCGGACTTCATGACCATACGCGAGCATTTCGGGGGCCTTAAGGGCCGCAAGCTGGTCTACATGGGAGACGCGCGCTTCAACATGGGCAACTCCCTTATGGTGGGCTGCGCAAAGATGGGCATGCACTTCGTGGCATGCGCGCCGGAGAAATACTTCCCGGCAAAGGATCTCGTGGAGACCTGTACGGCGATAGCGCAGGAGAGCGGAGCCGTTCTGGAGTTCGAGACGGATCCGATGAAGGCCGTTCAGGGAGCGGATGTCATCTACACGGACGTCTGGGTATCTATGGGAGAGCCCGAGTCCGTATGGGAGGAGCGCATAAGGGAGCTTACTCCCTACAGGGTCACAAAGGAGCTCATGGACGCCGCCGGGGAGCAGTGCAGGTTCATGCACTGCCTGCCTTCCTTCCACGATCTTAAGACAAAGACCGGCGAGGAAATGTACAAAAAGTACGGCATCGACTGCATGGAGGTGACGGACGAGGTCTTCGAGAGCCCCCAGTCCATAGTCTTCGATGAGGCAGAGAACCGCATGCATACCATAAAGGCTGTCATGGCAGCCACACTGTGAGGTAAAGATGGACGCATATCTGGTGCTTGAAAACGGAAAGGTATTCAGAGGAAAGCGCATAGGCTCGCCGAAGGACAGCTTGGGCGAGCTTGTTTTTACGACCGGCATGGAGGGGTACCTGGAGACCCTTACGGACCCCAGCTACGCGGGGCAGATTATAATGCAGACCTTCCCGCTTATAGGTAATTACGGAGTGATCCCTCAGGATTTCGAGGGGGACTGCTTCGCAAAGGGCTACGTCGTAAGGGAGATCTGCGATGCCCCGAGCAATTTCAGGTCCGAAGGGGATCTCGACAGCTTCCTTAAGGAAAAGGGCATACCCGGGATCTGCGGCGTGGATACCAGGGAGATAACAAGGATGATACGCGAGCAGGGCGTGATGAACGCCCGGATATGCTCCGAGGTCCCGGACGATCTTTCGGAAATAAAGGGCTACAAGGTGACAGGCGTCGTGGCTCAGGTGAGCCGCAGGGATATAAAGGACTTCCCTCCGGAAGGGAAGGAACGCTTCCACGTGGTGCTCTTCGACTACGGCGCAAAGAGGAACATAATACGCTGTCTTCAGAAGCGGGGCTGCAGGGTGACGGCCGTTCCGCACAACATGCACGCGGACGACGTCCTGGCGCTCAGTCCGGACGGCGTGATGCTCTCCAACGGTCCCGGAGACCCCGCGGAGAACACCCAGGAGATTGCTCAGATAAGGCATCTTCTGGGAGAGGTACCGGTGTTCGGGATATGCCTGGGTCATCAGCTTACGGCTCTTGCCATAGGCGGCAGCACATACAAGCTTAAGTACGGACACAGAGGCGCAAACCAGCCCGTAAAAAGGCTTTCGGACGGCAGGACCTTCATAAGCAGCCAAAACCACGGATATGCCGTGGACATAAAGAGCATGGATGGTCTTGGGACGGTCAGCTTCATAAACGCCAACGACGGAAGCTGCGAGGGCATGGACTACCCGGATAAGAACTGCTTTACCGTGCAGTTCCACCCGGAGGCCAGCGGCGGTCCTCACGATACCGAGTTCCTTTTCGACAGGTTTATAAAGATGATGGAGGACGGCAGAGATGCCTAAGGACTTAAGCATAAAAAAGGTGCTGGTGATAGGCTCCGGCCCCATAGTGATAGGCCAGGCGGCGGAGTTCGACTACGCCGGCGCGCAGGCCTGCAGGGTTCTCAGGAGCGAGGGCATAGACACGGTGCTCGTCAATTCCAACCCGGCTACCATAATGACGGACAAGAACCTTGCGGACGCCATATATCTGGAGCCTCTTACTGCAAAGACCGTGGAGCGCATAATAGAAAAGGAGCGCCCGGACGGACTGCTTGCGGGGCTGGGCGGCCAGACAGGCCTTACAATAGCGATGCAGCTTGCGAAGGCCGGAGTGCTTGAAAAGTACGGAGTAAGGCTGCTTGGATCCGACATAGACGCAATAGACAGGGCTGAGGACAGGGAGCTGTTCAGGGACACCCTTAAGGAGATGGGCCAGCCCGTGGTCCCCTCCGAGATAGCCCAGACCGTTGAAGAGGCGCTTTCCGCCGCGGAAAAGATAGGCTACCCGGTGATAGTGCGCCCCGCGTTCACCCTCGGCGGAACAGGCGGCGGTATAGCCGCGGATGCGGAGGAGCTTAAGACCATAGCCAGGAACGGCCTGGATCTTTCTCCCATAACGCAGATACTCGTAGAGCGCTGCATCTCCGGCTGGAAGGAGATAGAGTTCGAAACAATGAGAGACTCCGCCGGAAACGTGATCGCGGTCTGCTCCATGGAGAACTTCGACCCCGTAGGCATACACACAGGCGATTCCATAGTAGTGGCGCCCGCGCTTACGCTCTCCGACAAGGAGTACCAGATGCTGCGTTCGGCGTCGCTGGACATCATAAGCAAGATAGGCATAGTGGGTGGCTGCAACTGCCAGTTTGCATTAAACCCCGACAGCTTCGAGTACGCCGTGATAGAGGTGAACCCCAGGGTATCCAGGTCTTCGGCTCTGGCATCCAAAGCCACCGGCTACCCGATAGCAAAGATAAGCACCAAGATAGCCCTCGGCTACACCCTGGACGAGATAAAGAACGACATCACCGGCAAGACCTGCGCTTGCTTTGAGCCTGCGCTGGACTACGTCGTGGTGAAACTTCCCAAGTGGCCCTTCGACAAGTTCGCGGGCTCTTCCAGAAAGCTCGGCACGCAGATGAAGGCCACCGGCGAAGTGATGGCCATTGCGCCGTCCTTTGAGATGGCTCTGATGAAGGCTGTGCGCGGCGCGGAAGTTTCCCTGGATACTCTTAACGCCGCCCCTGTAAACGGAAAGCCTCTTAAGGAGAGGCTCCTGGAGCAGGACGACAGGAGGCTCTTTACGGTGTTCGAGGCCATAAAGGCCGGAGTTTCAATAGACGAGATCCATTCCCTCACTAAGATAGACAAGTGGTTCCTTGCAAAGCTCGCCGGCATGGCAGAGCTTGAGAAGGAGCTTTCCGGAGGCCTTACCGAGGAGCTTTGGCAGAAGGCAAAGAGCTTCGGCTACACGGACGAGGCGGTAAAGCGCATAAGCGGAGCGGAGGTCCTTCCCGAGGCTCTGATGAGCTACAAGATGGTGGACACCTGCGGCGCGGAGTTCGACGCCGAGACGCCTTATTTCTATTCCTGCTTCGGAGGCGAATGCGAGAGCCGGGAGTTCCCCAGGAGCGGAAAGCCCGTGGTGATAGTGCTAGGCTCCGGACCAATAAGGATAGGGCAGGGCATAGAGTTCGACTACAGCTCCGTACACTGCGTCTGGATGCTCCGCAAGATGGGCTACGACGTAGTTATCATAAACAACAACCCGGAGACCGTCTCCACGGACTATGACACCGCGGACAGGCTGTACTTTGAGCCCCTCTGCAAAGAGGATGTATGGAACATCATACAGGTGGAAAAGCCTGTAGGCGTAGTCGTGGCCTTCGGCGGCCAGACAGCGATAAAGCTTACGCAGTTCCTGGACAGGAAGGGCGTGCCCATCCTGGGCACCTCCGCGGACGGCATAGACCTTGCGGAGGACAGGGCCCGTTTCGACGCGCTGCTGGAGACCTTCGGAATAAGCCGTCCCAAGGGAAAGGGCGTGCGCACCCTGGAGGAAGCCATTGAGGCGGCGGAAGAGCTGGGCTACCCGGTTCTCCTGCGTCCCTCCTACGTAATAGGCGGCCAGAACATGACCATCTCCAGAAACCGCGAGACCACCGAGCGCTACATGAAGGGCATACTGGCCGGCGGCATAGAAAACCCCGTGCTGGTGGACAAGTACATGCCCGGGACGGAGCTGGAGGTGGACGTCATCTCCGACGGCAAAGACGTGCTGATCCCCGGAATAATGGAGCACATAGAGCGCGCGGGCGTCCACAGCGGAGACTCGATCGCGGTCTACCCGCCGTATAACTTAAGCGACGCTTTCCTGGAAAGAATATGCGAGGTCTCCGTAAAGCTGGCGCTGGCGCTCGGAACAAAGGGCCTGGTAAACATCCAGTACCTTATATACGACAACGAGCTGTACGTAATAGAGGTCAATCCCAGGGCGTCCAGAACGGTCCCCTACATAAGCAAGGTAACGAACGTCCCGATGGTGGATCTTGCCGCGCAGGTGATGCTGGGCGCCAGGCTGGCGGACCTGGGCTACGGCACGGGTCTTTACAGGACACCGCCTTACTACGCGGTAAAGGTGCCGGTCTTCTCCTTCGAAAAGCTCAACGATGCCAACTCCATACTCGGCCCCGAAATGAAGTCCACGGGTGAGGTCCTGGGCATAGGAAGGACGCTTGCGGAGGCTCTGTTCAAGGGGCTTACATCCGCGGGATTCACCGTTCCGCCCGCTTACGACAGAAACTCCGCGGGAGTGCTGCTGAGCGTTGAGACCGAGGATTATCAGGAGATTATACCGCTCGCAAGAAGGCTCGAGGAGCTTGGCCTTAAGCTCTTTGCCACCACAGGCACCGCGGCCGCCATAGCCTCTGCAGGCCTTCCCGTAACATCCGTTGACAACGCCGCAAGGAGCAGCACCATCACGGACCTTATGGAACAGGGCGAGATAAAGTACATAATCTACACCGGTGCAGTAAAGGACGCCACGATGGGAGATTTCATTGCCCTGCACAGAAGGGCAATGATGCTCGGTATACCATGCCTTACATCCCTGGATACCGCCAACGCCCTGGCGGATATGATGGCCAGCAGGTTCAACCTGGGCAACACGGAGCTGGTGGACATCAACGACATGCGCACGCAGCCGCAGCACATAAGCTTTACCAAGATGCAGGACTGCGGCAACGACTATATCTTCATAGAGAACTTCGACGGCAGCATAACCTGTCCGGAGGCGCTCTGCGTGATACTATGCAGGCCGCACTACGGCATAGGCGCGGACGGCATAGTGCTTATGGAGCGTTCGGAGACCGCGGATGTTAAGATGCGCAGCTTCAACCGCGACGGAAGCGAAGGAAAGATGGCCGGAAACAACCTGCGCTGCATAGGAAAGTACATGTACGACAAGGGCTACGTAACCAGCCGCAGCATGACGGTCGAGACCGCAGGCGGAACAAAGAAGCTGAGCCTGTTCATAAGGGACGGCAAGGTGAGCTCCGTTGCGGTGGACATGGGAAAAGCGGAGCTTGACCCCGCCAAAGTGCCTGTAGACATAAACAAGATTCCGTCAATGTGGCGAAATGTACAGCCTCAGCCGGTATTGGACCAGCAGGTGTCGATAGGCGGAAAGGAATACGGCATAAGCTGCGTATCCGTGGGAAATCCGCACTGCGTAGTTTTTGTTGAGGATCTTGAGGCCCTGGACGTGGCATCGACAGGCCCCAAATTCGAATATTCTGAGCTCTTCCCGGACCGCGTAAACGCGGAGTTCGTAAGGCAGCTCGGACCTGACAGCCTCAGGGTAAAGGTCTGGGAGCGCGGAAGCGGAGAGACGCTTGCCTGCGGCACCGGAGCCTGTGCCGCCGTGATAGCCGCGGCGGAGACCGGCCGCGTGGAAAAGGGCAGGGACATAAAGGTAAGCCTTCCCGGAGGAGATCTTACCGTCAACTATACGGACGAGAGAGTGATACTTACCGGAAGCGCCCAGGCAGTCTACGAGGGCAGCTTCGAGTACTGAAGCAGGTTTAAATTTTCAGGCAGTTAAGTATTTTATACAGGAAAAGCGTTCTCTTCGGTGGTATAATACCCTTTGTATTTGCAAAACAGGGACAGACAGGAGCGTTTGGTCAAAAAATGGCGGAAGCGGTAAAAAACGATAAGAAGGAACTATTCGAGAGCATGCCCATACCCAGGGCGCTTGCTACTCTTGCGGTGCCTACGATAATAAGCCAGATGATAAGCGTCATCTACAACATGGTGGATACGTTCTACATAGGGCGCGCAGGCAATCCTCTGATGCTGGCGGCAACGTCGGTATCCCTTACGGTAATGCTCCTCAACATATCGTTCTCCAACCTGTTCGGCATAGGGGGCGGAAGCCTCATGGCAAGGCTCCTGGGCCAGCAAAAAACCGAGGAGGCGAAGAACGTCTGCGCCTTCAGCGTATACGGCGCGGCGGCCATAGCCTTGCTCTACTCGCTTCTCATAGGGATATTCCTCCATCCTGTGCTGAGGTTCCTCGGCGCATCGGACGACACCATAGGCTTTGCCAGCCAGTACACCCTCTATGTGGTCGTATTCGGCTGCCTGTTCTCGACGCTCTCCATGACGCTCGCGTTCCTTTTAAGGAATACCGGCTATTCCGCAAAGGCCAGCATAGGCCTTTCCGGAGGAGGCATCCTCAACATGGTCCTGGACCCTCTGTTCATGTTCGTGATACTGCCCCGGGGCATGGAGGTGACAGGCGCTGCCGTTGCAACGCTTATCTCCAACGTATGCTCCTGCTTATATCTGCTCTTTGCGGTCAAAAAAGCGTCCGCGACAGCTCCCCTGAGCCTTAAGCCCTCCGACGCTAAGAAGATCAGCAGGGACAATACCAGGAAGCTTTTTGCCGTAGGTGTTCCGTCCGCGATCCTTACCGGACTTTTCGACGTCTCCAACATGGTGATGAACAGACTGGCTGCAGTGCACGGAGATCTGGTCCTTGCCGGCATAGGCATAGTAATGAAGATAGACCGCATACCCAACGGCGTTAACGTAGGACTCAGCCAGGGAATGCTTCCTCTCGTGGCTTACAACTTCGCTTCCGGGGACCACGAGCGCATGCGCAAGGCCATCAGTTTCACAAGGCTGTGCGGCGTAGTAACTTCCTGCGTCTGCATACTCCTGCTAGAGATATTCGCAAAGCCGGTCACGAACCTGTTCCTGAGCACTTCCAGCGGAGATTCCGCAGCAGCTCTTGCCACGGTGGCGTTCGCGGCTACGTTCCTGAGGATACGCTGCGTGGCATCGCCGTTCGCTTTCCTTAACTACAGCAGCTCCTACTGCATGCAGGCCATGGGCAACGGCGGCGGAACCATGATACACGCCATAGCCAGGCAGGTGATATTCTACATCCCGTTCATGTACATACTGGACAAGATCTTCGGAGCCAACGGTCTTGCCGCGGCGCTTCCGGCTGCGGAGCTTCTTGGAGCTCTGGTCGCCATAATCCTTGTCCGCGTGACCATGAAAAAAGCTCTCAGCGCCCTGCAGAAGAAGAAAGAGCAGGGGACGGAGCTTAGGGAAGAAAATTGAGAAAATAAAAAACCGGAGAGACACTTCCGGTTTTTTTTTCATGCATTTAACTTATGCACTTGTGGGGACGGGTGAGATTTACTCTGCTGCCTTTGCCTTGTTGAAAGCGGCGTTCATCCTGGAGACCTTCCTGGAAGCAGCGTTCTTGTGAATAGTATTCTTTGCAGCAGCCTGCATAAGCTTCTTCTCGGCAAGTACGAGCTTTTCCTTTGCGGTCCCGAAGTCCTTTGCGTCAAGAGCCTTGTAGAAGTTCTTGATCACTGCCTTGAGGCTGCTCTTTATGCGCCTGTTGGCTGCGGTCTTCTTGTTGATTACGCCTATCCTTTTCTTGGCGGACTTGATATTTGCCATTGATTTCACCCCACTTTCGCAAAATATCGCAAGCAAGAGTATACTACGGCAGTTGCGATATTACAAGTTTTTTTTTATAATATTACCAATAACAAAAAAGAGGGAAGCAATGTACGATCAACAGAAGTATACAAGGAATTTCAGCATAATAGCCCACATAGACCACGGCAAGAGCACTCTGGCGGACCGTCTCATAGAAAAGACCGGCACTGTTGCAAGCCGCGACATGAAGGAGCAGTTCCTGGACAACATGGACCTGGAGCGCGAGCGCGGCATAACCATTAAGCTTCAGACCACGCGCCTGGTCTACAAGGCCAAGGACGGCAACGAATACATACTCAACCTCATAGACACTCCGGGCCACGTGGACTTCAACTACGAGGTATCCAGATCCCTTGCGGCCTGCGAGGGAGCGGTCCTTGTTGTGGACGCCACCCAGGGCGTTGAGGCACAGACCCTTGCCAATGTTTACCTTGCTCTGGACGAGGATCTTGAGATACTTCCCGTGCTCAACAAGATAGACCTTGCCTCGGCCCACCCGGAGGAGGTCCGAAAGGAGATAGAGGACGTAATAGGTCTTGACGCCTCCGAGGCCCCGTGCATATCCGCCAAGGAAGGCATAAACATAGAGGACGTCCTGGAGGACATAGTGGCTAACGTGCCTGCTCCCTCAGGAGATCCGCAGGCCCCGCTCAAGGCTCTCATCTTCGACTCCTACTACGACAACTACAAGGGCGTTGTCATATACACGCGCATTATGGACGGAAGTCTCAGGGCCGGGGACACCATACTTCTGATGAACACCGGCAAGAAGTACGAGGTGACGGAGGTAGGCGTCAACGCGCCTTACCAGACCCCGGTAAAGGAGCTGTCCGCCGGAGCAGTAGGCTACGTCTGCGCTTCGATAAAGCAGGTCCGCGACGCCCGCGTGGGCGATACCATCACCCTTGCGGAAAGGCCTGCCGCAGAGCCCCTCAAGGGCTACAAGAAGGTCCAGCCCATGGTCTACTGCGGCATCTATCCTACCCCGGACGAAAAGTACGAGAACGTAAAGGACTGCCTGGAAAAGCTGCAGGTAAACGACGCGGCCTTCGTGTTCGAGCCTGAGACCTCGCAGGCCCTGGGCTACGGCTTCAGGTGCGGATTCTTGGGGCTCCTGCACATGGAGATAATAGTGGAGCGCCTTGAGAGGGAGTTCGATCTTGAGATAATAACCACCTCGCCTTCCGTAATATACAAGATAGTGGAGCACGACGGCTCCGAGCGATACATAGAAAACCCCAGCAACCTGCCGGACCCGACCCAGTACGATCACCTGGAGGAGCCCATGGTAAAGGCTACCATAATGGTCCCCAAGGACTACGTCGGTTCCATAATGGATCTCTGCCAGAGAAGGCGCGGAGTGATGGAGCACATGGAGTACATAACCCCGGAGAGGGTGGGGCTGCACTACATGCTGCCGCTCAACGAGGTCATCTACGATTTCTTCGACGCCCTAAAGTCCAAGACCCGCGGCTACGGCTCTTTGGACTACGAGTTCGACCACTACGAGAAGAGCAACCTGGTAAAGCTGGACATACTCCTGAACAAGGAGATGGTGGACGCGTTCTCCATGATAGTGCACGAATCCGAGGCCTACACCCGCGGCAAGTTCGTCTGCGAGAAGCTGAAGGAAGTCATCCCCATGCATCAGTTCGAGGTGCCCGTGCAGGCTGCAATAGGGCAGAAGATCATAGCCCGCGAGACCATACGCGCCTACCGCAAGGACGTCCTCGCAAAGTGCTACGGCGGCGACATCTCCAGAAAGAAGAAGCTGCTGGAGACGCAGAAGGAAGGCAAGAAGCGCATGCGCCAGTTCGGAAGCGTGGAGGTGCCTCAGGAGGCGTTTACGGCAGTGCTTAAGTACGACGACGGGAAATAATAATCAGAAGATCCCTGATTCATACCTGTTCTTTAGGCTTGTTTACGCGTTTTCGGTCAGCTAAGGTAAACCCGGGCGTTGCTGACAACGAAATTTAAAGTTTTATCCCTTTCGGAAGAGCGTCTGCTTCTGAAAGGGACTTTTTTATCTCGAGTGATCCGTTTTTTGCCATCGATCTGAGCGAAATTACAGCAATAATTCTCCGCTGCAGCGTATGAAAAAGGGAGGATCTATCATAAGTGTTGTCATGAGGCGTATAAAACTGTCAAACTGACCGATATTACAAAAACATTTTCCGCAAAAATCCTGAAATGAGCATAAATACGTAGGATTTTCCGGAAAAACAAAACAGCGCCCGGCTGGGACGCTGTTTTTAACATAGAGAACCGTCCCCTATGTCATATCTTGTGGTCGCAGCCGAGGACGTTTACGATCTTGTGTGCTACAAGCTCCTTTATGGCTGCTCTTGCCGGCTTCAGGTACTCTCTGGGGTCGAACTTGTCCGGATGCAGGGCAAGGAACTCGCGGATGGTAGCTGTCATTGCAAGGCGAAGGTCGGAGTCGATGTTGATCTTGCAGACTGAAAGGGATGCGGCGTGCCTCAGCTGATCCTCCGGAACGCCTATGGCGCCGGGCATGGCTCCGCCGAACTTGTTGATCTTTTCAACCAGATCCTGCGGTACGGAGGAGGATCCGTGGAGGACTATCGGGAAGCCCGGGAGCCTCTTGGATACTTCTTCCAGAACGTCGAACCTGAGCTGCGGCTTGGTGCCGGGCTTGAACTTGTAAGCGCCGTGGCTGGTGCCTATGGCTATGGCCAGGGAATCGCAGCCGGTGCGGCTTACGAATTCTTCCACTTCTTCCGGTCTGGTGTAGGAGGAATCCTCCGCGCTTACCTTTACTTCGTCCTCTATGCCGGCCAGGGTGCCAAGCTCTGCCTCTACCACTACGCCGCGGTCGTGAGCGTATTCAACGACCTTGCGGGTGATCTCTATGTTCTCCTCGAAAGGCTTGGAGGAGGCGTCTATCATTACGGAGGTGAAACCGCCGTCTATGCAGCTCTTGCAGGTCTCGAAGCTGTCGCCGTGGTCCAGATGCAGTACGATGGGAAGTCCTGTCTCTATTATTGCGGCTTCAACGAGCTTTATGAGATATGTGTGGTTGGCATAAGCACGAGCGCCCTTGGATACCTGAAGTATCAGCGGAGCTTCCAGCTCCTTGGCTGCCTCGGTGATTCCCTGGACTATCTCCATGTTGTTTACGTTAAAAGCTCCGATCGCGTATCCGCCGTTGTAGGCCTTTGCGAACATCTCTTTGCTTGTTACTAATGGCATGTCATTACCTCCGTTTTGAAAGCTGAGTTATCTCTAATTACCAAAACTAATTATATCACCTTTAGGGAACGCGTTCCATCGTGAATTCCGCACGGGTCTTACAGCACTGCAAGCAGGCTGTTTATGTCTTCGTCCTGCGTCGCCCAGCTGGTGGCTATCCTGTAGACCGTCCTGCCGTCAGGCAGGTTCTCCCAGAATCCCAGATCCAGCTTCTCAAGAAGCCTTTCCGCCTGCTTACTGTCCAGGATGACGAATATCTGGTTGGTGGGGGAGTCTATGGCAAGCTCGTAGCCCTTGTCCGCAAGGCAGGCGCGTATCCTGTCCGCGGCGGCAATGGCCGTCCTTCCTATCTCAAGATACAGCCCGTCCGTAAACAGGGCGTCGAACTGAAGCGCGCTTATCCTGCCCTTTGCAAGCAGGGCGCCGTGCTGCTTTATCATTGTAAAGAGATGGGGTATGAAGCCTCTCTTCGGGATCACCACGGCTTCCCCGAAAAGCGCTCCGCACTTGGTGCCGCCTATGTAGAACGCGTCGCAGAGCCTTGCGATGTCAGGAAGGCTGACGTCGTTTTCCGGACAGGCCAGGGCGTAGGCGAGCCTGGCCCCGTCCATGTAGAGCGGCATGCCGCAGCTGCGGCAGACACCGCTTAGCGCGCTCAGCTCCTCCAGGGAGTAGAGAGTGCCGTACTCCGTGGGCTGGGAGGTGTATACCATGCCGGGCATGACAATGTGGTCCCGGTTCTCGTCCTTCAGGTAGCCCTCGATAAGGCCTCTTACGTCTTCGGCGCTTACTTTTCCGTTCCTGTGGGGAAGTGCCAGGACCTTATGGCCTCCGGCCTCTATGGCTCCCGCCTCGTGTCCGTTGATGTGTCCGGTCTGCGCGGATATGACGCCCTGGTAGGGCCTCAGGAGCGCGCCTGTCATTACGGCGTTTGCCTGGGTGCCTCCCGCAAGGAAGAACACCTCCGCGTCCGGGGCGCAGCAGGCCCTGCGTACCTTGTCCCTTGCGGCTTCGGAGTATTCGTCCAGCCCGTAGCCTGCGGTCTTTGCCATGTTGGTCTCTGCCAGCCTTCTGAGTATGGCGGGGTGAGCGCCCTCCATGTAATCGGATGTGAATGATAGCTTTTTGCTGCCTGTCATGATATGTCCTCCGTGTTTTCCCCTTACTGTTTAATTGTACCGCAGCGGTCGACAAAACACAAACCGGAGATTATAATATAATAGCCAAAGAGGCGCATTATAATGTATGAACGCATAGATCCCGCAAAAAAGACCGGGCCTCTCGGTATATACGTACACGTGCCGTACTGCATAAGGAAGTGCAGGTACTGCGATTTCGTGTCCTTTGAGAAGGCTCCCGAGGACGAGTATTTCCGGCGCATTGCGCAGGACATTGAAAAAGGCGCAAATGCCGCGGCCGGGCTTTTGGGAACGGCCGGCAGGAAGCCCTCCGCGGATACCGTATTCTTCGGAGGAGGCACTCCGAGCCTTGCCTCAAAGGAGCAGCTGGGCACGGTCCTTGACGCTATAAGAAATGCCTTTGAGCTTAGTCCGGATGCCGAGATGACCATAGAGATGAATCCGGAGACTGTTACCGCCGGGAAGGCCTCGGAGCTTAAGGCTCTGGGCTTCAGCCGGGTGAGCATGGGCGTTCAGAGCCTGGATGACAAGGTCCTTAAGGCCATGGGGCGCATCCACGGCGCAGACAGGGCAAGGAAAGCCTATGCCGCCCTGCGGGAAGCAGGCTTTGACAACATAAACCTGGATCTGATATTCGGCGCTCCTGAGCAGGAGCTTAAATCATGGAAGGATACTCTGGACGAGGTGATATCCATGCGTCCGGAGCACATATCCTTCTACAGCCTGCAGCTGGAGGAGGGGACGCCTCTTTATAAGGACTACACATCCGGAAGGGCGGACCTTCCGCCCTGGGAGCTGAACAGGGAGATGTACCGTTACGCACTGGGAACGCTTAAGGCCGCCGGGTATCATCACTACGAGATAAGCAACGCGGCTCTTCCGGGCTTTGAATGCAGGCACAACCTTAAATACTGGAGCATGCAGCCTTACCTCGGCTTCGGGACCTCCGCGCACAGCTTCATAGAAGGGCGCAGGGGAGAGGCGGATTACTGCAAAGGCAGCACGCTCGGGCTTAAGGAGGAGACGGAGGAGGAGCTCAAGGGAGATTTCATTTTCACCGGGCTCAGGCTCACCCGGGGGCTTTATGCCGCGGACTGGAAGAGCATGTTCGGAAGCGACATCTTCGAGGAGCTCAGGGAGCCGCTGGAGGAACTTATAGGTAAAGGACTGCTCAGCGCAGAGGAGGGCTCCTGCGGTACGCATCCCGGGAAGGTAATACGCTTTACTCCCGAAGGTCTGGACAGGACGAATCCCGTAATGGAAGAGCTCATCGGAGCACTTGGAGGCAGCAAATGAAGAAGATCGCCGGATTTTTAGCAGTATGCGCGGTGTTCGCCGCGGTGTACTTCGGCGTAAAGTTCATAGATGAATATTATATCGGTATCCCTGTAGACGCTTTCTATTCCGACATATACAGCCCGGACGCCGCTCCCGAAGGCCTTGTTCCGTCCTGGTACAGCAAGGTCTACAGCGTGGATCTGGACGGCAGTACCTGTGACGTCTACGCCTTCTTCTCCGAAGACGGAAACGTGGAGCAGCGCATCTGCGCTAGAAAGGATACCGTCGCGGATTCCGCCTTCAGAGGGATGCGTTTCCCGATAGAGACAGGCTACGGCTTCATAAGGGTCGCGTCTACAGTGCCGGATTATCCGAAGAGGAGCGCAGGGGACATCCTTCAGACTGTTTCCGCTCAGAACTTTTTCACGGGTGAGGACCCCGTAAAGCCCGGGACTCCCGCGCCCGCGGAGCTCTACGCGTCCGACAAGGATGTCAGCTACCGCGTGGTGAGCAGCCTCGGAGAGGTCTCCGTAAGTGACGAAGGCGTGCTGAGCATAGGAGAGGGGGATGCTGCAGGATATTACAGGTTCTGCTCGGTAAAGGGAAGCGAGTACGGCATGTTCTTCCCCTGCGGAAAGAACGGGGAGATAACGCCGGGCACGCTGCCCTCAAAGGATCTTAAGTGGGAGTGCTTCCTTACGGGTACGGACACCATGCTGACAGCCGAGCCTGCCACGCAGGAGGAAAAGGACGCCAAGAATGCTCTCATAGCGCAGCATAAGGAGGCCCGCCTTACCGCTGAGGAAAAGGCCGCGCGCGAGGCTGCGGAAAGGGCTGCAAAGGCAAAGGCGGAGCGCGAGGCCCGCGAGAAGGCGGCACGCGAAAAGGCCGAAAAGGAAGCCGCGGAAAAGGCCGCCAGGGAGGCTGAGATAAGAGCTGCTCTTGAGAACATGACAGCCGAGGAGAAGGCTCAGCTCAGGGAAAAGTACAGCGCGGTATCCATGTATCTGGAGAAGAACCTGGACAAGTACATATCCTACGGGATGTGGCATCAGGACAAGAAGGCATCCGCGGTGGTGCAGATAATAAACACGGGCATAGACAAGCCCTTCTATACGGACATGAAGCCGACTGATACGGGCAAGGGCACACTGATGCTCGTGAACAAGTACAACTACCTGAGCTCGGGATACGTCCCCAACCTGAAGAGCCTTCCCAAGGAATACGGAGGAGGCTCAATGCAGGCCACCGCAGCCGCGGCTTTCATGAAGATGGTGGACGCCGCCAAGGCGGACGGGATGAACCTCAGGGCAGTATCCCCCTACAGGAGCTACGGAACTCAGAAGAGCGTCCATAACTACTATGTAAGAAAGCTCGGCGAGGCAGCCGCTGACAGGGAATCCGCAAGAGCAGGAAGCTCGGAGCATCAGACGGGCCTTGCAGTGGACATAAACACAGCGGAGACCTACGATCACTTTGAGAAGACTCCGGAATACGCCTGGCTTCAGAAGAACTGCGCCAAGTACGGATTCATACTCCGCTACAGGCAGGGAAAGGAATACATCACGGGCTACATCTACGAGCCCTGGCACTACAGGTACGTAGGTCCGGAGCATGCCGCGAACATTATGAGCTGGGGCATTACCTTCGAGGAGTACTATGCCTATTACATAGACCGCTGAAGCGTGCACGCAGGTACAAAAAGTTGTATAATCATCTAAACGGTCAAGAGCCGCATAACCACAGCGCCGCAGAGACGGCATCGGGAGCAATGCAATGGAAAAGAAATACATAATGGCCCTGGACGAGGGAACTTCGAGCGTCCGCTGCATCCTGTTCGATAAGGCAGGAAACATCAAGAGCATGTCCCAGAGGGGCTTTAAGCAGATATATCCGCAGCCCGGCTGGGTGGAGCACGACGCCACCGAGATCTGGGCAAGGCAGATAGGCGTGGCCAGGGAGGCCATGGAAAAGATAGGCGCCAAGGCGGAGGAGATAGCCGGTATAGGCATCACGGACCAGCGCGAGACCACCGTAGTCTGGGACAGGGCCACCGGACAGCCGGTATGCAACGCCATAGTCTGGCAGTGCAGGCGCACCGCGGAGTACTGCGACAGCCTTGCCGCGGCGGGGTGGTCGGATAAGATCAGAGAAAAGACAGGTCTTCTCATAGACGCTTACTTCTCCGGGACCAAGCTCCGCTGGATACTTGAGAACGTGCCCGGCGCAAGGGAGAGGGCGGAGAAGGGCGAGCTGCTCTTCGGGACCATAGACTCCTGGCTGATATGGAAGCTGACGGGCGGAAAGGTCCACGTTACGGACTACTCCAACGCCAGCCGCACCATGATGTTCAACATACACACCCTCGAATGGGACGAAGAGATACTTGAGCTTTTGGGCATCCCGCGCTGCATGCTGCCTAAGCCCGTGCAGAGCTCTCAGATATACGGCGATACGGATCCTGCCATATTCGGCGGACCCATCCCGGTGAGCGGCGCCGCGGGAGACCAGCAGTGCGCCCTTTTCGGTCAGACCTGCTTTAAGCCCGGCGAGGTAAAGAACACCTACGGCACGGGAGGCTTCCTTCTTATGAACACCGGAGATGCCCCTGTAAGCTCCAAAAACGGCCTTGTAACGACGATAGCGTGGGGACTGGACGGAAAGGTCACCTACGCGCTGGAGGGCTCCATTTTCGTGGCCGGAGCGGCCATACAGTGGCTCAGGGACGAGATGGACTTCTTCGAGCACAGCTATCAGGTGAGCGAGCTTGCCTCCAGGGTGCCCGACACTGGCGGAGTGTACATGGTGCCCGCGTTCGTTGGGCTCGGCGCTCCGTACTGGGATCCTTACGCAAGGGGAATGATCACAGGCATCACCCGCGGCACCACCAGAGATCACATAGCCCGCGCGGTGCTGGAATCCATGGCGTACCAGACCTGCGACGTCCTTAAGGCCATGGAACAGGACAGCGGGATCAGCCTTTCCGCCCTGAAGGTGGACGGCGGAGCCTCCGCAAACGACATGCTGCTGCAGATACAGGCCGACATGACGAACAAGCCGGTAGTAAGGCCTTCATGCATAGAGACCACCGCCCTTGGAGCGGCCTATCTGGCAGGGCTCTCCACGGGCTTTTGGAGCAGCACAGATGAAGTTAAGCAGAACTGGCAGATCGACCGCGTGTTCGAGGGAGGCATAAGCGATGCGGACCGCAGCGCGGCGATGGAGGGCTGGCACCATGCCGTGCGCCAGGCAATGACAAGATAGAATGACACTTAAAGACCTTAAAATAGGGAATACTGCATCCGTAACTTCCGTAGGGGGGAGCGGCGCTCTGCGCCAGCATTTCCTGGACATGGGCATAATACCCGGCGCGGAAGTTACTGTCGTTAAATACGCCCCGATGGGGGACCCCGTGGAGATAATGATCCACGGCTACGAGCTCACCTTAAGGCTGGACGACGCCGCGGAGATAGGCGTGGAGCCGTGCGAGGCAAGCTCTTCTTCCGGCGCGGTCCGCACCCCAGACAGGAAGAACGAGCACCCGGGCCTCGGAGAAGGAGGAAGGTTCCATCCCAAGGGCAGCGGAGATCCTCTTCCGGAGGGTACGACCCTTACCTTTGCCCTTGTGGGTAACCAGAACAGCGGGAAGACCACCCTGTTCAACCAGCTTACCGGTTCCAGGCAGCACGTGGGGAACTTCCCGGGAGTCACCGTGGACAGGAAGGACGGCGCTATCATAGGGCAGGACGATACCCTCATAACCGACCTTCCGGGCATATACTCCATGTCCCCGTATTCCAGCGAGGAGCTGGTATCAAGGGACTTCGTCCTTAAGGAAAAGCCCAGGGCGATAATAAACATCGTCGACGCCACCAACATAGAGAGGAACCTCTACCTTACCATCCAGCTCCTTGAAATGGGCATACCGATGGTGATAGCCCTGAACATGATGGACGAGGTGACGGGCAACGGAGGTTCCATAGACGTGAACACCATGGAGTCCATGCTGGGAGTCCCGGTGGTGCCTATCGCGGCCATCAGGAACCAGGGCATAAGCGAACTTGTGGAACACGCCGTGCACATAGCCAAATATCAGGAGCGCCCCGCAAGGCAGGATTTCTGCGATGAGAGCGACCACGGCGGAGCAGTGCACAGGTGCCTGCACGCCGTCATACACCTCATAGACGACCACGCGAAGGCCGCCGGTCTTCCGGTGCGCTTTGCCGCGTCCAAGGTGATAGAAGGGGATCAGCTGATAATTGATCAGCTGGGCCTTGATCAGAACGAGAAGGAGATGCTGGAGCACATCACGCTCCAGATGGAAAAGGAGAGGGGCCTGGACCGCAGCGCCGCCATGGCGGACATGCGCTTTTCCTTCATAATGAACGTCTGCAGCGCCTGCGTCATAAAGCCCCGCGAGAATAAGGAACACGCAAGGAGCAGGAAGCTCGACAGCCTGCTTACCGGAAAGTACACAGCCATACCGGTGTTCATCATCGTCATGGGCCTGGTGTTCTTCCTGACGTTCGGAGTCATAGGAGCCTTCCTTCAGGATATTCTGGCAAGGGGAGTGGATGCCCTTACGGTGGTGGTGGACAACGCCCTTACTGCAGGAGGCGTCAACGAGATACTGCACGGGCTTATAATAGGCGGCATCTTCGAAGGCGTGGGCAGCGTCCTGAGTTTCCTTCCCATTATAGTGACTATGTTCTTCTTCCTGTCTCTTCTGGAGGACAGCGGCTACATAGCCCGTGTGGCTTTCTTCATGGATAAGCTCCTGAGAAAGCTGGGCCTTTCCGGGCGCAGCATAGTGCCGCTGCTTATAGGCTTCGGCTGCACGGTGCCCGCGGTGATGTCCTCAAGGACGCTTCCGAGCGAGCGGGACCGCAGGATGACTATACTCCTTACGCCTTTCATGAGCTGCACCGCAAAGCTCCCGATCTACGCTTTCTTCGTAAACGCGTTCTTTGCAAGGTACAAGGCTCTCGTGATGATATGCCTGTACCTGGGCGGCATAATCGTGGGCATACTTGTGGCTTTGCTCTATAAAAAGACCTGGTTCAAAGGGGAGGCCGTGCCTTTCGTTATGGAACTGCCCAATTACCGCATACCGAGCGCAAAGAACGTACTGCAGCTCCTCTGGGAGAAGGCCAAGGACTTTTTGCAGAGGGCGTTCTCGGTGATACTCATAGCTTCTATCGTGGTCTGGTTCCTCAAGAGCTTCGATTTCAGGTTCGATCTGGTGGAAGATCCGGGACAGAGCATACTTGCAGCTATAGCCGGGATCCTTGCTCCGGTCTTCAGGCCTCTGGGCCTTGGCAGCTGGCAGATAGTGACGTCACTTATAAGCGGATTTATGGCAAAGGAGAGCGTGGTGTCCGTGCTCGAGGTGCTGTTCGGAGCGCAGGGCGGGGTATCCTCGGTGATGTCGCCTCTTGCAGCGGCATCGCTTCTGGCATTCAGCCTGCTCTATACTCCATGCGTGGCTGCGATAGCATCCATCAGGAGGGAGCTCGGCAGGAAGAGCGCTTTGTACGTGGTCATCTGGCAGTGCGCGGTGGCCTGGGCGGCGGCGCTCATAGTAAGACTGATAGGCATGGCCTTAGGCCTGGGATAGGAGGGCTGTATGGATCTTATAGATATTATCCTGATAGCTGCGATAGTCCTCTGCTTTGCATCAGCGATAAGAAAAGTCATCAAGATGAAGAAGAACGGCGGCTGCAGCTGCGGCTGCCGGGACTGCGAAAAGGACTGCAGCTACAGGGAATCCCGATAATCCTCCACGCACTGCTTGAGCTGTCTTATGGCAGGGTGCCTGTTGGACGGGCAGTGCAGGAAGTAAAGATTGGTTCCTCCGGTCCAGTCTGATATCTTAACGAATTTAACACCCTCATAACTGGCCGAAGGCACGCGTGTCGTGGTAACGGCTATTTTTTTCTGTCTGGCCATCTCAAAGACCGTGCTGTCATATCCCTGAAGGTTTATATATTTAAGCTCGATGCCTTTTTCTGCCGCTATCGACTTCCAGGACTGAGCGGCACGAGCGCTCTGAATATCGTTTTCGTTGGGAAAAGGAAACGCGAATGTAAAATCTTTCAGATCATTAAGGCACACCTCATTTTGCCCTCTGAAGTATTTCTCGGAGATCCCCGTATACATCTCGTTTTCACTTGCTATGTGGATTGCAAGGATCTTATCTCCGTGCGCCGCAAAATAATCGTCAAGATCAAGAGACTTGTTAAAGGTTATGAAGGCCGCATCGAGCTTTCCCGCGACCAGATTCCTGATAAGCTCGTCAGCCGGGGATTTTGTCATGCTGACCTGTGCCAGAGGGCTGCAGAACAGGAATTCCGTGATTATCTTCTGCTCATGTATATTGCCGAATCTTGGCTGAGACCCTATACGAATGCTGTGGTGCTCTGCAGTCTTTATGTCCTCGACCTGCTTTTTCAGGTAGGACCAGTCGTCATTTACACGGTTGAATGATTCGATCAGGACCTTCCCTTCATCTGACAATTGAAGAGTCCTGGATTTATTGCTGCGTATGAACAGTTTTATTCCCAATTCTTCTTCAACGCTGCAGACGTATTTGGTGATGACAGACGGTGAATAGGGCAGGTAATACGATGCATCAAGAAAGCTTGTGTAATTGGGAAGCTCACAGATAAGGGCTATCTCTTCAGTAGTCATTGCGTACCTCTTCTTTGGATATTCTCATCATGATCGCGGGGATAGATCTTCATGATCATTATAACATTTCCGTTATGAAAATCAATGCTGACTGCATCCGGATGATCAAGGAGAAAAACTCTGCTATAGATTTACTAAATGATCATCATTATGCCGAAAATTGGGCCCATTTGACGTATTGATTTTTATATTGGAAATATATACAGCATCTTGGATTTTGATATCCATCCCTCTTGAGTAATAATATATTTGCAGTTTGGTAATAATTCCGTATCTCAAGGAAAGGAGCATAAAAATGGAAAATGTAAGGACCATCTACGAGAATCCGATAGACACTGCTGCATGTGATGCAGTCAACGCCATCACGCCGAGAGTGGCAAAGCGTCTCAAGGACCGTCAGGAAGCGGTCGAGCATATCGCTGTAGAAAGAGCACAGATAGTCACCGAGTCCTGGAAGGAAACAGACGGTGAGCCGCTCGACATCAGAAGAGGAAAGCTCTTCAAGGCTATCATGGAAAAGAATCCGGTAAGCATCCACGAAGGCGAGCTCATCGTAGGCTCCCAGTCCAAGTATCTCTTAGGCGCATCTCCGTGCCTGGATTACAATCCCCAGGTCGCCATCGACGCGCTCAAGAGCTTCGAAGGCGTTACCACTGACTATGACGAGACCAAGTCCGGAGCCATCAGCCTGGAAGAAAGAAAGATCCTTAAAGAGTGTGCGGAGTACTGGAAGGGCAGATCCACTTCCGACCAGGTCCTCAAGAACAACGATTCCATGTTCCCCTGGATCAGAGAGTGGGACAGATCGGGCCTCATCAACGGCGGAAAGGCCGGAATGCCTCCCGGAGCCAAGAACGTAAACTACGGCTGGGTAATAGACAGAGGACTTGAAAGCATCATCGAAGAAGCAAGGACCTTAAGAGACAGTCTGGATTTCACGGCAGATCCGAAGTCCGACAACGAAAAATACAATTTCTATACTGGCGTGATCTACGCGCTGGAAGGCGCGATCACATTTGCAAAGCGCCACGCAGAGCTGGCAAAGCAGATGGCTGAGACTGAGGCTGATCCTGTCAGAAAGGCCGAGCTCCTTAAGATAGCCGAGGTATGCGAGCACGTTCCGGCAAAGCCGGCCAGGAACTTCCACGAAGCCTGCCAGTCATTCTGGTTCACCCACCTTTGCGAGAACCTGGAATGCTCCTTCCAGGCCGAGTCTCCCAGCCGCATAGACCAGTATCTGTACCCGATGTACGAGAAAGATGTCATTAAGGGCAGCCTCTCCCGTCAGGACGCAGCGGAACTGTTCGCGCTGGTGCTTGTAAAGATCAACGAGATCTGCGTAGTTAAGAACAACTACGAAAAGAACAACATCCCCGGCACGACTCTGCAGGCGACCACTATCTGCGGTCAGACCGCTGACGGCAGGGACGCTTCCAACGAGCTGTCCTATCTCATCCTTGAGTGCCAGGCTCAGGTCAACCTGCCCCAGCCGCCTATCTACGTCCGCTATCACAAGAACATAGATAAGCGCGTATGGTACAAAGCCATAGAAGTAAACGTCCGCAGAGGAGACGGCAACCCCGCCTACATGAGCGACGAGACTCGTATCCCCGGCTTCCTTAAGAGGGGAATAACCATAGAAGACGCCCGCAACTGGAGCGCTCTTGGCTGCGCGGGATCACTTATCGGCGGATATTCCACGCACGGCGGATCTCTTGGCATCAACTACATCAACCTCGCAAAGATCATGGAGTACGTGATGTACGACGGCAGGGACCCCAAGACCGGCGTTCAGATCGGACCGCACACCGGAGATCCCAGGAACTTCAGCAGCATCGAGGATTTCGTAAATGCTTTCAAGGCTCAGTTCGACTACCTCATCACTATGATGGCAAAGGCAGCAAGAGTCTCTGCATACGTAGACATCAACAGCTTCCACACCCCGTATCTGTCCGCTCTTCTGGGTGACTGCATCGAAAAGGGCATGGATGCCAGAGCTGGCGGTGTAAGGTATCCCTCCTTCCTGTATCACGTGGCTGACCGCGGACTGCAGGACGCAGCGGATTCTCTCACTGCTATCAGGAAGCTCGTATTCGACGACAGGAAGCTCACCGTTGACCGCATCATAGAGGCAATGGATCACAACTTCGAGGGCTACGAGTATGAAAGAGCGATGCTCAAGGCTGCTCCTAAGTACGGAAACGACGACGATTACGCGGATCAGATCTTCACGGATCTTTCAGTATGGCTGCAGGACCGTATGTGGAATGAAAAGAACCCGTTCGGAACCCCGCTGTGGGCCGGAAGGTCCGGAGCCATGGCTCACGTTACCTTCGGAAAGAGGACAGGCCCGCTCCCCAGCGGTCACAAGGACGGAGAACCCATCGCTGACGGTTTCTGCTCGCCCTCCCAGGGCTGCGACACCCACGGTCCTACCTGCGTGTTCAATTCCGCATCCAAGGCTGTCCACGTCGACAACTCTACCGCGGCTCTCATGAACATGAAGTTCGACAAGAGGCTGTTCAACAATCCTGAAAACATAAAGAACCTGGGCGCCATGCTCGAGGAGTACTTCACACACGGCGGATTCCACGTCCAGATCAACATCATCGACCAGGATCTGCTCGTCGAAGCCAGCGAACACCCGGAAAAGCACCCGAACCTTATGGTCCGCGTCGCTGGATACAGCGCATTCTTCGTAGATCTGCCCAAGAGCCTCAGGAACGAGATCATATCCAGAACGAGCGAAGCTATCTAGGAGAAAAGGATGTCTCAGCTAACCGGACAAGTATTCAATATACAGCATTTTTCAACCGAGGACGGCCCCGGAGTGAGGACTACGGTATTCCTCCAGGGCTGCCCCCTGAAGTGCCTGTGGTGTGCCAACCCCGAGTCTCAGAAGGGAACAAGGCAGCTGGCGCACAGGGCGCCGATATGCGTCAAATGCGGATACTGCATCAGAAACTGCCCTCAGGAAGCTCTCAGCGTTAAGGAAGGCGCCGTAAGCATAGACCGCAGCAAATGTGTTTCCTGCGGCACCTGCGTAAACGTCTGCCCGTCTCATGCCATGTTCTTCTACGGTGAAGAGAAGACCATAGATAAGGTCTTTGAAGAAGTCATGAAGGATAAAGGATTTTACGAAAGCTCCGGCGGAGGGGTCACCTGTTCCGGAGGAGAATGCATGCTCCAGGCCGACTTCGTTGCGGAGCTCTTCAGAAGGTGTAAAGAGCAGGGGATACACACTACCCTTGACACCTGCGGACAGTTCCCCTCGGAGAACATAAAAAAGGTCCTGCCGTTTACGGACCTTGTGCTCTACGACCTTAAGCACATGGACAGTGAAAAGCACAGGGAATACACAGGCTTCGGCAATGAGCTGATACTTCAGAATCTTAAGCTTATCCATGAGTATCCGGTAAAGATATTCATACGCATCCCGGTCATTCCGGGGTACAACGACTCGGAAGAAGACCTTGCGGCAACAGCCCGGTTCGTAAAGGATCTGGATCCGTCGCTGCACGTGGACCTTCTTCCTTACCACAGGTTCGGCCTGGGCAAGTACAAGATGCTCGACATGCCGTACCTGCTCACAGACGTTTCCTCTCCCACTGCAGAACAGAAAGAGAGTTATAAACGTATATTCACTGAATCTGGTCTTGACTGCACTATGCATTGAAGGCCGCGCAATCATCATTACGATTCCAGGAGGTTTTAAAAATGGAAGCTGTTAATGGCACAATCGTGATCCTCTGTCTGGTGGGCGTAGCTCTGGCTATCTTCCTCAGCTACAAGTTCAACCTGCAGATGGGCATCTCCGCCATGGTGTTCGCATTCATCATCGGCGTGCTTTTCATGAAGCTTCGCGTGAAAGAAGTCATCGCGATGTTTCCGACAAGCGTTTTCTTCCAGGTCCTGTCACTGTCGCTGTTCTTCGGCGTAGGTGTAGTAAACGGCACGATGGAAGCGATCGCTAAAAAGATGTTGTACGCGACGAGAAAAAGACCGTACATGCTCGTATTCATGCTCATGGTCATCGGTTTCGCTCTCGGAATCCTCGGCTGCGTACCCCCGGCCGCTGGCGCTATCCTTGCTGTAATGGGCTTCACCATCGCAGTTCCGTCCGGTGTGGATCCGCTCATCTGCGCATCCCTTGGCTATTCCTGCAACGCAGGTTCATTCATCCGCTGGGGCGCTTCCGGAGCCATCATCGAATCCACCATTGCTTCTAACGGTTATGAGGCGGATGCTATGGGTTATACCTGGAGCATCTTCGGACTCAGTGTTGTTATATCCATTCTTGTTATGGTCCTCTGCTTCTTCATCTGGAAGGGCTATAGAGTAAAAGAGATCGTCGGAATGGAGCAGCCCGCGCCCTTTACAAGAGAACAGAAGGGAACACTTACCCTTATACTCGTTGTGGTATTCTTCGCTGTAGTACCCGGCATGCTCGTTACCTGGAAGATAGGCGGAGCATTCATGAAGTCTCTTTCCGGCTTCTGCGACATCCAGGTGCTGTGCCTTATAGGATTCATAATCGCTCACTTCCTCAAGCTGGCCAACCCCAGAGAGGTCATCAACAAGTGCCCGTGGAACACGCTTCTCCTTCTGGCCGGTATATCCATGCTTATGAGCGTAGGCGTTAAGGCCGGCGCCATCAAGATCATCTCCGACTGGCTCACGGCTACCATTCCCAACTGGCTGCTGCCGTTCTTCATGTGTCTGCTCGGTGCGTTCCTGTCTTCCTTCTCCGGAGGCATCACCGTCGTATTCCCGATGGTGGCTCCTATCGTACCGCAGCTGGTACAGTCTTCCGGCGGAGCGCTGAACGCTATGGTACTCTTCCTTGCTGCTGTTCTGGGCGCTCACTTTACCGGAATGTCCCCGTTCAGCACCGGCGGCGCTGTGTTCATGGGTATGAACCGCGACGAATCCCAGGCGAAGAGACTTGTTACCGGCCAGCTGGTAGTATGCCTTATCGGCGTAGTGGTCGGCGGCATCATCCTTACAATACTCGGCGTTACGATGTAATTAGTGTTATGATATAATACAAGAGGATCTGAAATGGCTAATAAAAAAGTGTATTTCGTCGGCGACACCGCCCCCAAGCGTCCTGATATGGACAGCATATTCGAGAAGACCAACGATTATATTCATGACTGCGATCTTCTGTTCGGACAGCTTGAAGCGGTAGTCACAGACAAGGGAGCCCCGGCCTGCCAGTGCAGACTGCCGCTCCGTATATATCCGTCCGCAGGTCCCTGCCTTAAGAAAGCCGGATTCGACGTAATGTCCAATGCCGGAAATCACGTCATGGACTGGGGCTTCGAAGGCTTCTACGACACCATGCGCATAATGAAGGAATCCGGCGTCGATATCGTCGGTGCAGGCAACGACCTGGAAGAGGCCAGACAGCCCATAATCAGGACCCTGGACGACGGAACCAAGATCGGTTTCCTGGGATACTGCTCCATACTGCCCCAGGATTACTGGGCACTCAAAGACAGACCCGGCGCCAACCCCATGCGCGGCATTACCGCGGCTCCGTGCATTGAGCACGACCAGCCCGGTACTCCGGTAAGGATCTTCAGCTGGCCGCACATAGATGACCTCAACAACATGATCGAGGACATCCACAAGCTCCGTCCGCTGGTAGACATCCTTGTCGTATCCCAGCACTGGGGCATCCACTTCACTCCGGCAGTCATAGCCGACTACCAGAGGATAGTAGGACACTACGCGTTGGACGAGGGCGCGGACGTAGTCATCGGACATCACACCCACATACTCAAGGGTATAGAAGTGTACAAAGGCAAGCCGATATTCTACTCGCTGGCCAACTTCGCCACCGAAGGCCCGGCAGCTTACTTCGAAGGCAAGAACGGACTCATCAATGACTCCCGCCACGCCGACATCCGCAAGCTGAACGAGGATTTCAAGAAGAACCCGAAGCGCACCATGCCTTTCGACTCCTGCAAGACCATACTTGCAAAGATGTATCTTAAGGACGGCAAGATCGACAAGTTCACCTACGTTCCTGTATGGATCGACGACGATACCTTCGTTCCGGAAGTCCTGACCCACGAGAACCCCAGGTTCAAGGAAGTCATCGACTACGTTGAAGAGATCACCGTTAACCAGAATATCAAGCCGTGCTTCGCGATCGAGGGCGATGAGGTCCGCATAGTGACCGAATAGTTCAAAGTGATATGGGGCAGTGCGCAGACATTGCCCCATGACTGTTTCAGGGAAGGAATACAATGGAAAACGTAAGAACAGTAGGAATAGTCGGTACCGGAATGATAGCAAGCAGCATGGCGGTGCTTACAGCCGGACACGGATGGAAGACAGTAGTCTTCGCAAGGAGCCAGAGATCCATCGACAGATGCATGGGCGTGGTCGACGGTTTTTACGGACAGATGGTCGAAAGAGGCCTTATCGACGGGAAGAAGGCGGAGATCTGCAAGAGCTATATAAAGTATGCGCTCGATTACAGCGAAATGAAGGACGCGGAGATGGTCTTTGAGTCGGTCCTGGAGACTACGGACGCCAAATACGAGGTGTTTGAAAAGCTTCTGGAGAACTGCCCTGAAATAAAGGCTATTTGCTCTGTAAGTTCTTCCATAGTGCCTAACGTTCTTGCCGAAGGCGCAGGAAAGTACGCGGACAGGATACTTGTCGCGCATCCCTTCAACCCGCCTCACATGGTCCCGTATTTCGAGATCTGCGGAGCGGACAGCACTGCTGCCGAGGCAATAGAATACGCCTGCAGCTTCCTCGAGGAGATGGACAGAAAGCCTGTCGTGCTGAAAAAACCTACGCCCGGTTTCATAGGAAACCGTCTGCAGTTCGCGCTCTGGCGGGAGGCGCTGGCTCTTGTCGAAGAAGGCATCTGCGACCCCGAGGACGTGGACACCTGCCTTGAGTACAGCTTCTGCCCGAGGTACACCTCCATTGGGATCTTCGAGCACTTCGACAACGGCGGACTCGAGCTCAATGCGGCGACATGCCGCAACATATGGCCGATACTGTCCAACAGGACAGAGATACCCGACGTCATGAAAAAACTCATGGAAGAGGGCAGAATGGGCGCCAGAAGCGAGAAAAAGCAGGGATTCTACGACTGGAACAACGTAGATATGAAAGCGTTCTCGGAAAGAGTGACAGCACCGTACTGGAGCATGCTTTCCTGGAATTTCCCCGAGAAGGAACTGTAAGGAGGACGACCATGGATGTTATAAACGACAAGACATTCTATGACAGCGAAGGAGAATACGGAAAGTATGTCTGCAATACTCTGCAGCTTCCTCCGGCTCAGGCCGATCCCAAAGCTGTAGCATCTTATGAAAGGTACGCAAAGCGTATACTGTGGATAGATGACAACGTTGTCCAGGGTTCTTTCCAGCTCAATGCATCATGGTATTTCAGGCCGAACATGTATATCATCAGCGAGGCTGCGGATTCCGGAGCTAAGTTCCTTGAGCCGCACAAGCATGATGTCGATGAGATAGTGGCGTTCTACGGTTCAGACCCCGGGCATCCCGAAGCGCTCAATGGTGAGATCATCTTCTACATCGGAGGAGAAAAGCACGTGTTCACTAAAAGCTGCATGATATTCCTCCCTGCAGGTCTTGAGCACGGTCCCCTGGTGATACAGAAGATCGACAGGCCGGTATTCCACTTCTCCTGTGTGATGCAGAGTTCTTACGAGGCTGAAGTTACAAAGTAAAGTGATATTAATACACAAGACCCCGCGCATATGACATGCGCGGGGTCATTTTTAGTGTCTGTTGGAAAGATATGCCTTATGCTTAAGCACCCTTTCTGTACTTGATGCCTTCTTCCTTGAGGACCTTGCAGATAGCCTGGTAGACCTTCATGTTGCCGCACCTCTTGGGGCTGGTCCAGAACATGATGTTCTTGTCCTTGAACTCATCGAATATGTCGTGAGCGAACTGCTCTGCTTCTTCGATCTGGTCTTCGGTGAACGGCTTGGCCGGGTTGGTGATGACCTCGAACTTGAACTGGTCTCCGTAGAGGTTGATGAGCTTCCTCTTGTCTACGATGCCCTGGCCCGCCCAGCTGTCGATACCGGTGCTGATGAGGTTCGGGATGAGCTCTTCGATGAATCCGCAGGAGTGCATCTCAACGAGGAGCCCTACCTTGTGGCATTCCTCAACGAACCTGGTGAGGTGGGGGACTATCATCTTCTTGTGCACTGCCGGCGAGAAGAATGCGGACCTCTGGGTGCCCCAGTCGTCATGGATTATGCACCAGTCGGCGCCGAACCACTTGCGGAACCTCTGAGCGAAGTCGATGTAGAAATCTGTAAGAGCGGTGAAGAGCTCCTGGATGTCTTCCTCGTAGTCTTCCATGATCAGCTCCATGGCTGCTTCCTCGAAGGAGAGCAGGGAGATGAGCCTCTCGAAGTATCCGGTGAATACCGTGAATTCTATGCCGAGATCGGTGTTGAGGTAATCTGCGTTCCTCTTTGCTATGTCTTCCCAGTCTATCTCGTCGAGATTCGGGAATACCATCTTGTCCTTCCACTCGGAAACGTCGTCGAGTATAGGCCTGAGGCTTATGGATCCACCTGCGCCGGGTTCATATTCCCACTCGATGCCGAACCATCCCATGCCGCCGCCCTTGGTGTTGTCGAACGGCTCCTGTTCCTTTACGAAGGCACGTGCCACGTATTCACAGATCTCCTTCGGCTGGAAGGACTTTTTGTCAGTTCCTACGGGCTTCCACTCCCAGTTTCCGCCTTCAAAGAATGCGTGCAGATTTTCTCTTGGTGTCATTGTTTTCTCCTCTTTTTATAATTTACTCAAAGAACATCGATTCCATATACAGATCCGAAAAATCGGGTTGCTGTGCGAGGTTTATGCATTCGGTCTCCACGGAGGAAGGCTCGAACTTTTTGTCTGCTCCGAGCAGGATCATTATCGCGCCGGCAAGTGCGGCGTTTCCTATGACCTTTGCGCTTTCGCGGAGTGCGGCGGGGAATATCCCGACCTTTGCAGCGCTGTCCAGATCGATGTACGATCCGAAACCTCCGGCTATGTAGAGGACCTTTACGTCTTCTTCCTTAAGGCCGCTGCGCTTAAGGAGCGTCCTCATGCCTCCGCAGATGGCAGCCTTGGCGAGCTGCACCTGCCTTACGTCCTTGGGCATCAGCACCACGCCGGGTGCGAACTCGTAGGGATCGTCCATCTGGCCGGTCTCGTCTATGATCTCCAGGTCCAGAAGGACCGCTATCGCATCCATGATGCCGCTGCCGCATATGTGCGACGGCTCGGAACCTCCTATGGTGGAGAACTTAACTTCTCCGTCCTCCAGCCAGATGTGGTCTATGGCTCCGTCCGCAGCAGGGCCGCCGCAGCTGATGCCGGTGCCCTCGAATGCGGGACCGCAGGCAGTTGCGCAGCACACGAGCTTTCCTTCGTGATACAGGGAGATCTCTCCGTTGGTGCCGAGGTCTACCAGTATCGCGGTCTCGTCTTTTGCTATGAGGCCGCTGGCTGTGAGGGCTGTGTAAATGTCCGCTCCCACGAATGCTCCGAAGCAGGGTGGAAGGTACGCGCCATCTTCTTCAAAGCCGAACAGGCAGTCCGCTATGAACGGCGTGTAGGCGAGGGTAGTGGGCATCCTGCCGGTGTAGAGGTAGAGCATGGTGGTGTTTCCGGTGATGACCGTCTTTACTATGTCTTCCTCTTTAAGCTTGTTTATCTTTAAGGCGTGCTCCCTAAGATCCGTTATCGTCTCTCTGATGAGCCCCTTGAGGACCGGGAGCTTATCCTTTTCTATGCAGGCCTGTATCCTTCCTATGACGTCCGCAGAGAGCAGGCGCTGAGGGTTCTCCCTGGATACCGCGTGCAGGAGTTCTCCGGTCTTAAGATTGATGAGCCTTGCTACTACGGTGGTGGTGCCGATGTCCACGGCAAGACCGTAGCCTTCCTGAGGCGTAATGTCGAACTGCGGCATCTCGCCGTCTGTCTTGATCTTGCTCAGGATCTTCTTTTCGGGAAGGTAGAGCTCGCCTTCTTCGGCCATGGCCTGGCAGGTGAGCACCTTCTTTCCGTTGAGGTAGGCGCTGCATTTTCCGCAGGTGCCGTTGCCTCCGCAGGGCGTGGCAGGCATAAGTCCGTTGGCCTCAAGCAGGTCTCTTAACCTGGGGGATCCGCTGAATGCTATGTCTGTTGTTCCGTCCTGGTGGATGATTCTAATTTTCTTGTCGTCCATGTCAATTATTATATACTATATGCTTACTGCTTTCATTTTGCAGTTTGACAATAAAAAACCGCTATCTTTGTAATAATTCCGTGAAAAAATTATTATTTTTTTGAACAAAGTAGTTCACAATCGTCATATTTTGTGATATATTATCGACAGATAGATGATATCAAAACATTAGTGTTTTTTCAAGGAGGTTCATTTGGCGGACATTCTGGCAGTCAATCTGGAATCCGCGGAGAGCTGCGTCCAGGCTTTCCGTGAAGCGAGCGAGATAGGCTGCGAGCTCTGCCATCAGAACGGCGAGAGCGTAGCGTCCAGCGGCTACAGCTGCAGCGCGTGCGATGTCTGCGCCGGAACAGGGATCTCCAGGGAGGACTGCAAAAAGCTCCACGCCTTTACCGCAAAGGTCTCCAGAAGCGGAGACGGCAAATACTTGTATGAATGCCCTCTGGGTCTTTCGTACATAACAGCGGCGGTATCCGGCGGCCAGGGAAAGCTCCTGCGGCTTACGGCAGGACCGTTCCTCATGGAGGACAAACAGGATTTCGAGGAATTCGATCTTCCGAAGCTCAAAGACCTGTCTGCCTCGGATATCAGGAACGTAATGTCCCGGATAGATCCGGTGCCCGTAGCAGATCCTAAAAAAGTTAACGCATTTTCTCAGCTCCTTGTCTATTCCGCCGCCTTCCTCAGCGGAGTAGACAGGGGCGGTGAGGCCTATCTGGCCGAGCTGGAGGATACGGAAGCCTGGGAGAGGGCTAACAGGATAGACCCCGCCCAGACTGTAAAGCTGGTGAACGATTACATCGGATCCAATTTCGGAAGAGACATATCTCTTCTGGACATTGCCAGACATGCAGGGATGACGACATCCTATCTGTGCCGTCTCTACAAGAGAGAGTGCGGCACCACAGTGAACGCCTACCTTACCCAGGTAAGGATAGAAAGGAGCAAAGGGCTCCTGGCGGAGGGCGTTCCGATAGCGGAGGCAGCAAGGCGCTGCGGGTTCTCCGACCAGAGCTACTTCACCAAGGTGTTCGGGCAGACGGAGGGCATAACGCCGCTCAAATACAAGAAGACAATCTAACTTTTAGAAGCAATACTTTCTGTGCGGGATGCTGCCGAAAAAAGCCAATTTCCACTCCTGACGGCTTTTTCGGCAGTATCTTTTTTTTGCAAAAAAAACAGGGGGATGGTCCTCTATGTCATTCCCGATGACACGGGGACCGTCCCCTGTGGTATTCTGTTATTTCTTCAGCGGGGTGAGATCGTCATCCAGCCAGGCGGTGTCAGGTGAGAGCTTTACCGTGAATATGCGGGAAGCGTTCTTCGGATACTTGCTCTGGTGGAACTTGAAAAGCATCTCGCCCTCGGAGAGCTCTCCGAGTATCTCTATCTTTCCGAGCGGGTGGCTCATGGCGTATCTTACCGCCTTGCCCGGTCCGTTCTGCATGTTCTTTGCCGCATCGACTATCTTTACGCCTTCGAGCAGCGGCACCTGGAACCTCTCCTTTACGCCGGTGACCGGCCTGCACTGGAAGATGTAGTAGGGCACGACGCTTATCCGAGTGAACTTCCTCAGAAGCTCGCCCAGGACCTTGGGATCGTCGTTTACTCCGCGCAGAAGAACGGTCTGGTTCCTTACCTGTATGCCGCGTTCCTGCATGCACCTTACTGCCTTTACGGACTCCTCGGTTATCTCCCTGGGATGGTTGAACTGGGTTATGAGGTAGAGAGTCTTCTTCTTGGCATATTCCGCGAACATGTCCAGAAGCTCTTTGTCATCGTAGATGCGCTGAGGGCAGGTGACGGGGACTCTGGAGCCGAAACGGATGAAATCCAGCGTGTCTACGGCGCTGAGACCTTCGAGATAGCTCTTTATGATCCTGTTGGGATTCATGAGCGGGTCTCCGCCGGAAACGAGCACATTCGTGATCTCCGGGTGGGCCTTTACGTATTTTACGGTGTCCTCAGCCTGCTTGGCCAGCTCGTCCTCGGATATTCCGACAAGGCGCTTCCTGAAGCAGTATCTGCAGTAGGTGGCGCATACGTTGGTGGAGAGGATCAGAGCGGTCTGTGCATACTTGTGCTGCACGCCTTCCTGCTTGGTGTTGAGCTTCTCTCCGCTGGTATCGAAGGAACCGGTGGTGGAGAGCTCCGCGTCGGAGGGTATGCACATCCTCGCTATGGGATCATCGGGATCGTTTTTATCTATAAGAGACAGGTAGTAGGGCGTTATGAGCATGGGAAAATGCTCTATGATGCGGTCGTACCTTTCAACTTCGCTTTCCGGGTAGCCCATCGCATCGCAGAGCTGTCTGGCGGTGCTCACAGCGCCTTTGTACTGTTTTTCATCAGCCATTAAATGCCCCCTTGACTTGTGTTGTTTATAAGAGTTTATACAATATAGAGTGTAAAGTCAATGTCAAAGTGACTAAAAGGAGTGGTTTCTATGAAGAAAAAATGAAATCAGTAGCACAACGCATACCGTTGTGATATAATCCAAAAAGTAATAATTATCACCAAACTCATAGATCTATAGGGAGGAGAAAAAAATGCCGGGTCTGGGAACGATAATCCTTGCGTTAGTGATCATCATCATTATCATAATCCTGCTCAGCTGCATCTGCATAGTACCGCAGGCCAGCGCGTGGGTCATTGAGTCTCTCGGTAAGTACAGAGACACATGGCACGCAGGCCTTCACCTTAAAGTGCCAATTCTTTACAGAGTAACAAAGAAGGTATCCCTGAAGGAACAGGTGGCCGACTTCGAGCCTCAGCCCGTTATCACGAAGGATAACGTTACGATGAGAGTCGACTCCGTAGTATTCTTCTACATCTTCGATCCGAAGGCATTCGCATACGGCGTTGAAAGACCTGTAGCAGCCATCGAGAACCTTTCCGCTACCACGCTCCGTAACATCATCGGTTCGATGACTCTCGATGAGACCCTCACCAGCCGTGACGACATCAACGGACGCATAACAGCCATCCTGGATGAGGCCACCGACAAGTGGGGCATCAAGGTAAGCCGTGTAGAGGTAAAGAACATAGAGCCGCCCAAGAGCATCCAGGACGCGATGGAAAAGCAGATGAAGGCGGAGCGTGAAAAGAGAGAAGCCATCCTTACCGCCGAAGGTAAGAAGCAGTCCGCGATCACCCTTGCAGAAGGTGAAAAGCAGGCAGCCATCCTCAAGGCCGAGGCCGTTAAGGAGCAGCGCATCCGTGAGGCCGAAGGTGAAGCCCAGGCTCTGCTTGCAGTACAGCAGGCCAAGGCAGAGGCCATCAGGCTCATCAACGAGGCGAACCCGGGCGACGGATACATCAAGCTCAAGTCCTTCGAGACCGCAGAGGTCATGGCTAACGGCCAGGCCACGAAGCTCATCGTGCCCTCTGACATCGCCAATCTTGCAGGTACCATAGCAGCGCTTAAGGAAAGCGCCAAGTAGCTATGGGCGAGGCTTTCAGCGTTTTCTTCGGAATAATCTGGATAGTACTGATCATCTCCGTGATCAGCGGCGTCTCCAGGAAGGCCAAGCAGGCGAGCCGCCCCGGGCAGCCTCAGCAGCGCCCGCAGCAGTATGTACCGCGCCCTCAGGCGCCCCAGTCCTATGACGCTCAGCAGGAGCGCATGGACCAGGTAAGGAGGCTGGACAACAAGTCCAGGTCCGCAGGGCAGGTGTACGGCACCGGAGCGTTCGCCAGGACAGCCAATCCCGGGAAGATCTCCGCGAGCAAGATAGAGAAGTCCTTCGGCTCCAGGGTGACGGGCACTCTCGGCGAGAATGCCGTGCTGCTTGAGGACCGCAGGAACGACTGGCTTGCAAAGCAGCTCAGGGAGGAGGCCGCCATCAAGAGGCGCGGCAGCGTCTATGATCTGGGCGCCACTCACGACGTAAACTGCGACGCGGATGATCTTAAAAAGAGCCACGTAAGGAGGCACAACACCAACGGTGTAAACCGCGAGATGTTCAGGTAGCAAGAGGCCGCCGAGGTTGCATCCGAAGCATAAGAATGATAAAATACCCCCTGATGCAGTCAGGGGGTATTTTTAATGCAGGCTGACGAAAAGAAAAAAAAGGAAAAGGAGAAAAAACCGGCCAGGAGGCGCCTGTCACTTGCAGGTTTCCTTTTGGTGGCGCTGTTCGGTGCAGTCAGCGGCGCTTTGTCTTTGGGCATAGCCACAGGAGCAGAGCTGAGGCCGTTCTTTTTGCTTTATTTCAGGGAGCCCGTGCTCCTTCTGCTGAACATCGCTCCCGTGGTGCTGCTTCACCTCATGGTCTACATGATATTCGGGCGGCCGTGGCTGTCGTTCTTCCTGTCCACGGCGGCGGTCTTTACACTTGCCTACGCCGAGGGCGCCAAGATAAGCTCGGTGTCCGACGTCATCTGGCTCTCTGACATTTTCTCCGGCGAGTTCCTTCAGTACATAAACGAAGCCTCCAAGATACACCTGGATCTTCTGTGCATAGGCTGCCTGGTATACCTGGTGGCCGTCACCACGCTGCTCCTGGTGATGTTCATAAGGCGGAGGTCCCCCTGGTTCTGGGGGCGCGTGCTGCTGCTTGCGGTGCTTGTGGCCGGCGGATTCTTCGGCTTCAGGTACGTAAGAGACAGCGCGGAATTCGCGGAGCTTTCGGTATATAAGGAGCAGGAGGCTGCTCCCGAGCACGTGGAGTACGCTGCCAGGGGCTTCTGGTTCCCCCTGATGCTCTCGGCCCAGAACAGGAACGACATGGAGCCGCCCGGAGGCTATTCGGCAGACAAGGCAAAGGAGATGCTGGCGCGCTACGAAAAGGAGGACATCCCGGACGACAGGGCGGTAAGCATCATTGCCCTTCAGCTGGAGTCCTTTGAGGACTTTTCATATACGAATGCCGCAGGCGTGGACTTTGCCTCCGCGTACGCGGACTACAACTACATCAAGGCGCGCTCAGTCTTCGGAAGACTGGTCTCGGATGCTGCGCTGAATGACGACATGCTTACCCAGAGGCAGGTCCTTACCGGCTGCTCTGCAGCAGGCGCCATTAGGGAAAATACGGGCTCTTACGTGTGGTACCTGAGGTCGCAGGGCTACGAGACCCGCGGGATACAGACCTGCAGCAGGTGGCTGGACGGAAGGGGAAGGATAAACTCCTGCCTGGGCTTTGAGGACTTCAGGTATCTGGGAAACGGCATCGATATCGAGAACAGAGGAGAGGAGAGCGCTTACCCGGATTCCGACTGGTTCCTCTATAACGAGGTCTACGACACGTGGAGGAAGGCCCTGGAAAACGGAAACGGCAGGCAGTTCATTTTCGCCGCTTCCACACAGAGCCACGCGCCCTACGATACCCAGACACTGCGCTACGGATCCTTTACCGAAGGCATAGCGGGGCCCGCAGTGGCGGAGATAAGCAATTACCTGGGGAGCGTAAAGGACAGCTTCTTCTACATAAGGAGCATGCTGGACCGCATGGAGGCTGACGCCGAGCCGGTGGTCGTGCTTATTTATTCGGACCACAGACCGGACTTTTATGACGCGTACGAGGTCTTCGGCACGGACACCGCCGCAGAGGACGCTCAGTCCGTCCTTGAGATGCACAGCACGAGCTATCTCATCTGGGCCAACAGCGCGGCAAAGAAGCTGCTCGGAGGAAGCTTTAAGGGCGACGCCGGGTACGTCTCGGCGGAATACCTGACGGCAAGGCTCTTTGAGCTGTGCGGATACAGGGGACCGGCGCTTATGCAGGCTTCATCCGATGCCGCGGCTCAGCTGCCCGTGACTCTTTCTTCAGGGATCTTTGCGGACGAAAAAGGCACGGTCTATGCGGACGGGGCTCCCCTGGAGCTTCAGAGCAGGCTGTACGACCTCCGCTATATGCAGTACTACGAACAGACCAATTTCAGATATTAGGAGCGGACATACATGTACGAAAGCATACTTATGCCGGGCGGGAAAAAGCCCGAGCTTCTTGCGCCCGCGGGCGACATGGAGGCGGTGAGGACCGCCCTCAGATACGGTGCGGACGCCATTTACCTCGGAGGACCGTTCATGCAGCTGCGCTCTTCTTCGGCAGGCTTTGACGAAGAGAAGCTGGCGGAGGCCTCGGAGCTGATACACGCGGCGGGAAAGAGGCTGTATGTAACAGTCAACTGCTTTGCAGACAACGATGAGATACCGAGGCTGGCGGAATACGCGAGGTTCCTTAATGATCTTGGGGCGGACGCGGTGATAGTGTCCGACTTAGGCGCCGTTGCTGAGATAAAGGCCTCAGTGCCGGATCTTGACGTGCATGTCAGCACGCAGGCAAACTGCATGAACTACCGTGCGGCGGGCGTCTACAGGGATCTCGGCGCCTCCAGAATAGTCCTTGCGAGGGAGCTCTCCCTGGAGAAGATAGCAGAGCTCAGGGCAAAGACACCCGCGGATCTTGAGCTTGAAGGCTTCATACACGGTGCAATGTGCATGTCGTACTCCGGCAGGTGCATGCTGAGCGCCTTCCTGGCCGGAAGGAGCGGCAACCGCGGGCAGTGCGCCCAGACCTGCAGGTGGAACTACTACCTCATGGAGGAGAAGCGCCCCGGAGAGTTCTTCAAGGTGGATGAGGATGAAAACGGCATGGCCATACTCTCCTCCAAGGAGCTGTGCTGCGCGGGCATACTGCAGAGGATGGCGGACGCAGGCATATGCAGCTTCAAGATAGAAGGGCGCATGCGTACCCCGTTCTACATAGCCACGGTCGTGAATGCCTACCGCATGCTTTTGGACGGAAAGATAAGTGTTTCCGAGGCCACGGCGGAGCTTAAGACCACCAGCCACAGGCCTTTCTGCACAGGCTTTTATCTGGGGGATCCGGAGTCTATAGCCCCGGACACCAGAGGATACATAAGAGACTGGCTCTTCGTTGGGACCGCCATTGAGGACAGCAGGGACGGAAGGCTTAAGATACAGACCAGGAACCCGTTCGCCGTCGGGGACGAGATAGAAGTCGTAAGCCCCGGAAAGCGCGCGCTGAAGTTCGTCATAGAGAGCATTGAAGGGGAGGCAGGAGATGCCATGGAGCGCTCCGCAGTACCCATGAGGATACTTACGATAAATGCCCCCGAGGGCATACTGGCTCAGGACATTTTAAGGAAGAAGGCATGAAGAGAAGGCCCGAGATCCTGGCTCCCGTAGGGGGAGAGCAGCAGCTTAAGGCGGCAGTGCGCTGCGGCGCGGACGCCGTCTATTTCGGCCTGCAGGATTTCAACGCCAGGCGCAGCGCGGACAACTTCTCAGGCGAGGCGCTCCCAAAGACCATGGACTACTGCCACGAGAGGGGCGTAAAGGTATATATCACCGTCAATACCCTCATAAAGGAGGGCGAGCTTTCCGCTGTAAAAAGGGCGGCAGACACTGCCTGCGAAAACCGCGCGGACGGGCTCATAGTCCAGGACCTTGCCGTGGCGGAATACGCAAAAAAACGCTGGCCTGACGTACCGCTCATAGCCTCCACCCAGATGGCCGTCCACAACGCGGAGGGCACACTGATGCTTAAGGAGATGGGCTTTTCCAGGGCGGTGCTGGCAAGGGAGCTCTCTCTTTCCGAGATAAGGGAGATATACGAAAAGACAGGCATGGAGCTGGAGTCCTTCGTTCACGGCGCTCACTGCATGAGCGTCTCCGGGCTCTGCTACATCTCATCGATAATAGGCGGAAGGAGCGGCAACAGGGGGCTCTGCGCCCAGCCCTGCAGACTGGACTGCAGCGTCTGCGGCAGGGACCACGCTCTTTCACTTAAGGACCTCTCGTACATAAAGCACATAGAAGAGCTGGCGAACGCCGGCGTCTGCAGCCTTAAGATAGAAGGAAGGATGAAGCGCCCCGAGTATGTGGCAGCATCTGTCTCTGCCTGCAGGGCGGTGCTTGACGGACGGGAGCCTGACATGGAGGCTCTCAGGGCGGTCTTCTCCAGGAGCGGCTTTACCGACGGATATCTTACCGGAAAGAGGGATCTTTCCATGTTCGGATACAGGACTAAGGAAGACGTCACAGCCGCATCGGACGTGCTCAAAGACCTTGCCGCTCTTTACGAAAAGGAGCCTCAGAACATCCCCGTGGACATGGTGCTTACTGCGGAGGAGGGAAAGCCGTCAGTGCTTTCCGTAAGCTGCGGAGAGATCTCCGTAAGGGCCGAAGGCGCCGTTCCTCAGGCCGCAAGGACCCTGCCCATAACAGAAGAATACGCGCAGCGGAGCCTGTCGAAGACCGGCGGCACCCCTTATTATCTGAGAAGCCTGAAGCTCATCGCGGGAGAAGGGCTGATGCTTCCGTCCTCACAGCTCAACGAGCTCAGAAGGTCGGCTCTGGAGAGCCTTGCCGAGGCAAGGATAAAGGAGTTCGAGAAACGCCCGCATATGCCTCTGAAAGCTCCTGAGACGCCATCAGAAGCGCCGAAGCCCGGAAAAGGGGAAACAGCCCTGTGGACAAGATTCGAGAGCCCAGATCAGCTGTTTTCCGGCTGCCCGGAGACAGTGATACTTCCGCTGCACAGGCTGGCGGAGGACCCGGGCTGTGCGGACAGGGCGAGAGAGCTCGGAGCCAAAACGATAATGGCGGAGATACCTCCTGTGGTCTGGCCTTCCGGAATGGAACGCGTCAGAAGACAATTGCTGAAAATAAAAGAACTAAACATAACTGATGCTTATGTAGAAAATCTGGGAGGACTGCGTTTATCGAAGGAATACGATATGGCAGCCCACGGAGGCATGTTCCTCAATATCACAAACTCCGAGGCTCTTTTAAGGTATTCCGGGCTCGGTCTTAAGGACTGCCTCCTGTCCTTTGAGCTGCCGTTTAAAGACATGGAAGAGACGCTGTCCGGAGCGGATGAGAAGGGGGCCGTCCCCTGCGGCCTCGTCGTTTACGGATACCTTCCTCTCATGAAGTTCAGGGCCTGTCCCGCAAAGGGAAGGAACGGCTGCGGCCGCTGCAGCGGAATCAATAAGCTAACGGACAGAAAGGGCGAGGAGTTTACTGTCATCTGCAGGGAAAAGCAGTATTCCGAGATCTTAAACTGCGTGCCTCTTTATGCGGGGGACCGCAGAAGGCCGCATGCGGACCACGAGCTTTTATATTTCACGGTCGAAAGCTCCGATACCTGCAGAAAAATAAAGGAGGCCCTCATCGAAGGCCTCCCCATAGACGGCCGCCGTACGGCCGGTCTTTATCTAAGAGATCTGCTCTAAGCTATCCCCGTAAGATCGAAATCGTCCAGGAACTTTTCCGCCTGTCTGCAGACGCTCCTCAGCGTCTCTTCCTCGAACGGGCTCTTAAGGTCCGCGTTCTTAAGAAGGTCGGTGAATGTCCTGCTTCCGCCCTGAATGGTGTATGCCATGTAGTGTTCCCAGGCATTCTTCCTGTCCTTCTGTATCATGGACCAGAACTCCAGCGATACCGTCTGAGCAAGGCAGTAGTCTATGTAATAGAACGGGCTGGAGTAGATGTGGTGCTGTCTCTGCCAGTGCTCTCCTTCGGAGTAGAAGGGGATCTCTCCGTCCAGCTTTATCCACGGTGTGTAGATGCCCATCAGCTTCTTCCAGCAGTCGTGGCGCTGTCTGGGCGTCCAGTCCGGATTGGCGTATACCTCGTGCTGGAAGTGGTCCACCATGGTGCCGTAGGGTATGAAGGTGATGGCACCGGCAAGGTGGCTGTACAGGAACTTCCTGGCGTCCTTTCCGAAGAAGTCCTCGGCAAAGGTCTCACCGAAGAACTCCATGGACATGGAGTGGACCTCGGCGGATTCCATTCCAGGCCATACGTAGCTGCTGGGGATGCGGTCTATGTTCATCCAGGCCTCGAAAGCATGTCCGGCCTCGTGGGTTATAACCTCCACGTCGTGCTGGGTGCCGTTGAAGTTGGCGAAGATGAAGGGAACTTTGTAATCCGGGATGGCTGTGCAGTAGCCTCCCGACTGCTTTCCTTCGGTGGAGAGCAGGTCCATAAGCTCCATCCTGCGCATGACGCTGAAGAACTTTGATGTCTCGGGCGAAAGATCATCGTAGAAGCGCTGTCCTGCCTCAAGGAGATAATCCCTGTCTCCGGCGGGCTTGGGGTTTCCGCTGCGGAACTCCAGGACGGAGTTATAGAAACTCATGGGATATTCGCATCCCAGGCGCTCAGCCTGCTTCCTGTAGATCTTTTCCGCTACCGGAACAAGATACTTTACTACTGCTGCGCGGAACTTCTCGATGTCATCCTTGGTGTAGCAGTTGCGGCCCATGCGGTAATAGCCCAGTGTGGTATAGCCCTCATATCCGAGCTTCTTTCCCATCTCGTCGCGAAGATGTACGAGCTTATCGTAGTATTCATCGAACTTGGGCTGATTCTCCTTGTACCAGGCGCCTTCGGCCATGTAGGCCTCTTTTCTCGTGGCGTCGTCCGGATCCACCTTGAAGGGCCCCAGCTGTGCGAGGGTGTAGGTCTTTCCGCGGAAGGGTATCTTGGCGCTTGCCAGCAGCTTCTCGTATTCCTGGGTGAGGTCGTTCTCCTGCTGCATCTGCGGCACTATCTCCGGGGAGAAGGTCTTGAGCGCTATCTCGGTGTTTATGAACATCAGGTCGCCGTATTCCTTCTCAAAGTCCGCGCGGAATGGGCTTTTGAGCATCGCCAGGTTCCACTTCTGTGAGTATTCCTCCACCTCGGGGATCATGCGGTTATAGAAGTTGCACTCGTCCTCGTAGAACTTGTCGCGGGTGTCTATGCTGTGGCGTACCTGGGCAAGAGTTACGGCAGTCTCGAAGTGCTTTCCTTCCTCCTCGCTCTTTAAAAAGAGCGCCTTTGCCTCCTCGTAGCTCTTTGCAGCTGCAAATTTTTCGGTGAGCTCCGCGAGGTCCTTCTTGAGCTGTTCACAGTCGTAGCGGCTGTATGGCATTTCCTTAAAAGTCATGTTTCCTCCTTTGGTAAAAAAGTCTTTCTGTGGATGGGGCAGGGACCGAGCCTTGCAAGGCCCTCGTAGTGGGCCCTGGTGCCGTAGCCCTTGTTGGACTCGAACGCGTAGCCGGGCCAGATCTTTGCCATCTCCTCCATCTCTCTGTCTCTTGTTACTTTGGCAAGTATGCTTGCGGCAGCTATGGAGACGGATCTTGCGTCTCCTTTGATTATCGAGGTCTGAGGAAGCTCCAGACCCTTAAGGCTGACGGCGTCTATGAGCACGTGGTCCGGCCTTACCGGAAGCGCCCTTACGGCGTCCGTCATGGCCTCCCTGGTAGCCTCAAGGATGTTTATCTCGTCTATCCTTTCCGGCTCCCTTCGTCCTATCGCCCAGCAGACCGCTGCCTCCTTTATCTTGTCAAAGAGCTCGTCCCGCTTTGCCGGGGTAAGCTTCTTTGAATCATCCACTCCGAGCAGCGAAAAATCCTGCGGAAGTATGACTGCGGCGGTAACTACGGGCCCCGCCAGAGGGCCTCTTCCCACCTCGTCAACTCCGCAGACATAAGTCTTTCCGCTCTCCCAGAGCTTCCTTTCGAAGCTCAGCATCTCTTCCAGACGCTGCTTCTGTTTTTCCTCACGCTGCGCTTTTGTCATATCGCTTACCTGCGGACCATTATACCATAATAATCGCAGTCGATGTGTTTTTTTATGACGCCGTCACGTTTAACTATGTTATAATATATGATAATCAATTATTTGACAGGGAGAGTGCAGGGCAATGGCAGCTGAAAGCAAAGAGACCATCTGGACCAGAAATTTCATAGTTCTGTGCATAATGAACTTCGTGGGCTTTCTCGGGCAGACGGCCATCAATTCCCTAATGCAGATACACATGGACGGGCTGGGCGCCTCCGCTACCGTCACAGGCGTTGTCATAGGCATTTCGTCGGGCGTGGCGCTTCTTATGAGGCCTGTAGCCGGCTCCATCATCGACGGAGCCAGCAAGAAGTTCCTCCTGATGCTCTGCGAGTTCCTCTACGCCGTGGCCATATTCGGCTACGCGTTCTCTTCCACCGTCTTCCTTACCGTGGTGTTCAGGTTCGTCTACGGACTGGGCATGGGCTTCTTCGGGGCCGTAAACCTCGCCATGGCAACGGATGCGCTTCCCAAGAGCAGGATAGCCTCCGGAATAGGTATATTCTCTCTGATGACGGTCGCAGGACAGGCCGTAGGGCCTCTCATCTGCATAGAAGTCGCCGAAAGGTACGGAGTCTCCAAAGCATTCCTGCTTGCAGGCACCTTTACCGCAGTGGGCTTCCTCCTCGGATTCCTTCTCAAATATCCCAAAAGGGAGCGTCAGAAGATACAGATAAAGATCTCCGGAGCGGTGGCTAAGGAAGCCATGCTCCCGGGCATACTGTTCTTCCTTCTGATGTCCGCAAGCTCCTCGGTATCGTCCTTCATCTACCTGTTCGCGGCGGAAAAGGGCGTGCCGGGGGTCTCCAGGTTCTTCCTGGTCAACGCGGTGATACTGCTGGTCGTAAGGCCTGTTGTGGGGAAGATCTCGGACAGGTACGGAGTGCTTAAGACTCTCTATCCTTCTCTTGCGATCTTCGCGGTGATGCTGCTCCTGATGCCTCAGCTCAAGAGCCAGACCATGCTGTACGTGCTGGCGCTGCTGTATTCGCTGGGATACGGCACGGCAAACCCGTCCATGCAGGCTCTCTGCATGAAGCTTACCCCGGAGAATAAGCGCGGAGCGGGGACCAATACCTTTTATCTGTTCTCGGACCTGGGGCTTTTCATAGGCCCGGTAGTGGCAGGATGGCTCAAGGACGCCTTCGGCTTCGATACCATGTACATCTGCATGGTGTCGCTCCTGGTGATATCCGTAGCCATACTCTTCATCTGGAAAAAGAAGGATCCGTCCATGAAGGGCGTCTGATCCCCTAAGGAGACTTTAATAAATGGCATCTGAAAAAAGAGAATCCATCTGGACCTGGAACTTTACGGTCCTGTGCATAATGAACTTCGTCGCCTATCTCGGGCAGACCGCCATAAACTCGCTTATGCAGATCCACATGGACAACATGAACGCGACTGCTACGGTAACAGGCATAGTCATAGGACTTGCATCGGGATCGGCTCTTCTGATGAGACCGATAGCAGGCTCCGTGATAGACGGAGCCAGGAAAAAGCGCCTGCTGCTTATATGCGAGCTGCTCTTTACCATAGCGGTCTTCGGCTACGCCGTATCCACCACCGTGTGGCTTACGGTGGTGTTCAGGGTGGTCTACGGCATAGGCATGGGCTTTTTCGGAGCTCTGGACCTTACCATGGCAACGGACGCTCTTCCCAAGAGCCGCATAGCCTCCGGCATAGGCTTCTTCTCCCTGGTGGCGGTGGCGGGGCAGGCTCTCGGACCTATGATATGCATCAGCGCCGCCGAAAAGCACGGTGTAAAGTTCGCCTTCATACTTGCGGGCATATTCCTTACCGCCGGCCTGGTGATAGGCCTGCTCCTGAAGTATCCCAGGGAGAAGGACCGCAGGATAGAGATAAGCGTAAAGGGCGCCTTTGCCAAGGAGGCTCTGATCCCCGGCGTTCTGATGTTCCTGCTCATATCCGCGGGATCGTCCATAACGTCCTTCATAGTCCTTTTCGCGGGAGAAAAGGGCGTGCCCGGCGTATCGGGCTTCTTCGGCGTTAACGCCGTCGTACTGCTGCTTATAAGGCCCTTCATAGGCCGTATCTCAGACAAATATGGCGTGGTAAAGATAATATATCCCACGCTTGCGATATTCGCCGTGATGCTCCTTCTGATGCCTCAGATGAGGAGCAGGGCAATGCTCTACGTAATGGCCGCGCTCTATTCACTTGGGTACGGCACCACCTATCCGTCTCTCCAGGCCCTTTGCATGAAGCTCACTCCGGAGGACAAGAGGGGAGCGGGCACCAACACCTTCTATCTCTTCTTCGATCTGGGTCTTTTCGTGGGGCCGATCGTGGCAGGAGGGCTTAAGGATATCGCGGGCTTCGACGTCATGTATGTCTGCATGATAGCCTACCTTGCGGTATCTGCCGTGATACTGCTCATCTGGCTTAAGAAACATCCCGAGAACAGGAGCGTATAAGCCCCGAAAAAGCAGCTTAAGAACGACCGCTTTTCAAGATATAGTGGTCGTTTTTTTATTGTCCACTATATCTTGAAAAAGCCTTGAAAACAAATGTTTTTCGGGCTTTTTTACGAAAAAAAGTGGAGCAAATTCCCATATATTTATATAATAATTCTTGCTTTTGTGAGTGAAGTGGTGTAAAGTGGAGGTGCAATCACGAAAAGTGGTTGAAGTACCCCTCAAAAGGGGCATTGGATGAGAGGAAAGGGACGAAAAGACCATGCTGATGGGCAGCTATCAAAACTCGATAGACGCTAAGAACCGCGTGATCATCCCGGCCAGGTTCAGAGACGAGCTCGGCCCGAGATGCGTGCTTACGCGCGGTCTTGACGAATGCCTCATCCTCTACCCGATGTCAACGTGGGCGGAGCAGCAGGCAAAGCTTGCGGCGCTGCCTCGTTCGGACGAGAACGCAAGAGCCTTCATCCGCTACGTGTTCGCTAACGCGACAGAGTGCGAGATAGACAGGCAGGGCAGGCTGCTCATCCCTGCGGCATATAAAGATATGGCGCAGCTGGACAAGGAGCTTGTGACACTGGGAATGCTGGACAGAGTGGAGATCTGGTCCAGAGAGGTCTACGACAGTTCCGCTTACGGCGGAAAGCTGACGCCGAAGGATCTCCAGAAATTCTCCGAGACCTACAAGGTGTAGTCGATGGAATTCGGACATGTTCCGGTGCTTTACAGGGAGGTCCTTGAGGGCCTTGACATAAAAAGCGGCGGAGTTTACATCGACGGGACGCTCGGAGGCGCCGGACACGCGTCCGGCATCTGCGAAAGACTCGGCTCAGAAGGCTGGCTTATAGGTATCGACCGTGACAGCGACGCGATCGAGGCTGCGGGCAAACGACTCGAAGGCTTCGGCTGCAGAAAGACGCTGGTACAGAGCAACTATTCCGAAGTAAAGCTCGTAAAAGACGAGCTCGGGGTCAGCAGAGTAGACGGGGCTCTTCTGGATCTAGGAGTATCGAGCTTCCAGCTGGACAACCCTCAGCGGGGCTTCTCATACATGCACGACGCACCGCTGGACATGCGCATGGACGCGCGTGACGCCCTTACCGCCGAGGATATTATCAATGGCTACAGCAGGGAGGACCTTGCGAAGATAATATCCGAGTACGGCGAAGAGAGGTGGGCTGCGAGGATAGCCCAGTTCATCGAAAAGGAAAGGGCAAAGAAAAGAATAACAAGCACCTTCGAGCTGGTGGACATAATCAAGGCGGCGATACCCGCCCAGGCGAGAAGGGAAGGACCTCACCCGGCCAAGAGAACGTTCCAGGCCATAAGGATAGAGGTCAACGGAGAGCTCGAAAAGCTCGAAGCGGCGGTCTCGGACTTCATAGACATCCTCTCTCCCGGAGGAAGGCTGGCAGTGATAAGCTTCCACTCCCTGGAGGACCGGATAGTAAAGAACGTGATCGCAAAAAGGCTGGACCCCTGCACATGTCCGCCGGAATTTCCGGTCTGCGTGTGCGGAAAGAAGCCGGACATAAAAAAGATAACCAAAAAGCCCGTCACGGCGGGCGGGAAGGAGCTTTCGGAGAACCCGAGAGCAAGGAGCGCAAAGCTCAGGATAGTGGAGAAGCTGTAGGAAGATGAGCGGCATACTCAGAGACAAGACAAAGATAATAATAGTGATACTGCTGGTATGCGCGTTCTGCGTAGGCCTCGTTTGGCTCAACGCATACTCCTCCGAGCTCCAGTACGACATCAACAGGATAAACAACCAGATCCAGCAGACCGGATGGGAGATCAGGGCGCTTGAGGTGTCCGTAAATACCCAGTCCAACATCACCAATCTGGAGCAGAAGGCTGCCGAGCTGGGCATGGTGTATCCGAACTTCAGCGACATCGTATACCTCCGGGGGGACACTCCCGAAGTTGAAGATCTCGCGCTCGCGCTCCGCGAGAATGTTTACAGATAACTTAATAAGCGCCGGATAGCTTCGGCGCTCTTTTTTATATTACAGACTGGGAAATGATAAAGGAATTATTCAGGGACGCCGGCGGAACAAAGGTAACTCACAAGAACAGGAGGAGACTGCTGTTCGTGTTTTTTATTATCGTGCTGCTTTTTGCGGCCCTTTCGATAAGGCTGGGCTGGCACATGATCATAAAAGGCGAGGATTACGCGCAGCGCGCCCTTAATCAGCAGACCAACGACAGCACAGTCACGGCGGTGCGCGGAGAGATAATCGACAGCAAGGGCAACGCGCTTGCGGTAAGCGCCACCACCAACACCATCTGGGTGCGCACGCCCACCGTTAGGGGCAACGGAGAGACCGAGGCCGAGATAGAGAAGAACGCCAGGGAAGAGGCAGCGGCGCTCGCCGAGATACTCGGGAGCAAAGAAGACGACATCTACGAGACCATAACCTCCAAGAGCACGCTCATAAGAGTGGCAAAGCACGTGGACGACGATACGGCGGACAAGATACGCAAGGCGGACCTTCCGGGCATAGAGGTGGTGGATGACGTTAAGCGCTACTACCCCATGGGATCCTTTGCCAGCCAGATAATAGGACTTACGAACGACGACGGAGACGGCATGACGGGTCTTGAGCTCTACTACAACCGCCGACTTTCCGGACTCAACGGCCGCTGGATAACCAGCAAGGACAGGAACAAGAACTCGCTGGTATACGGCACCAACAAGTTCTACAGCGCCCAGGACGGCTATACCATCGTAAGCACCATAGACATAGGCATACAGTACATAGTCGAGGAGATATGCCAGGAGTGGGTGGTAAAGAGCCAGTCCGACAGGGTGACGATAATAGTCATGGATCCTCAGACCGCGGACGTTCTTGCGATAGCACAGTCCGACGAATACGACCCCAACAACCCCAGGGCCCCGAGAGCAGGGGATGAGGAGAAGTTCGAGAAGATGTCCAACTCGGAGAAGGTGGCATACTGGAACAAGATGTGGAGATCCTTCGCGTTCTGCGACGTATATGAGCCTGGTTCCACGTTCAAGCTGCTGACCACGGCAATAGCGCTGGACGCCGGCGCCATAACCACCAGGGACAGCTTCTACTGCGGAGGATATCAGAGGGTGGCTGACAGAGTCATAAGGTGCTGGAACACCGGAGGCCACGGGACCCAGTCTCTTGCGGCGGCTGTAGGCAACTCCTGCAACATGGCAATGGTGGCCATAGCCCAGAAGATGGGCAAGAACACCTTCTACAACGGCATAGAGGCGTTCGGGCTTAATAAGAAGACTGGCGTCGATTATCCCGGCGAGGCCGAGAACATGATGTATACCAGGGCTCAGGCCAACATAGTGGAGATATCCACCATGTCCTTCGGCCAGGGCATCGCTCTTACTCCGATAAGCCTCGTAACAGCGGTCTCCGCGCTCGCCAATGGCGGATACCTCCTTGAGCCTCACCTTATAAAGGAGATAAGGGACGCAGACAGCAACGTGGTGGAGAGCTACGGACGCACGGTAAAGAGCGTGGCGATAACCGCCCAGACCGCGAGCGAGATGCTCGACATAATGGAATACGTAGTAGCCGAGGGCGGCGCAGGCAAGGCGAAGATAGCCGGATACCGCATCGGCGGAAAGACCGGTACCGCCAACAAGCCGGTGGCCGGAGGATACTCCAGCGACAGAGATGTTTTTGCATCCTTCATAGGCGTGGCGCCCATAGACGATCCTAAGATGGTGGTGCTCGTAGTTGCGGACACACCGAAGGTAAAGAACAACCAGGGAAGCAACGTAGGCGCGCCCTGCGCAAAGGAAGTCATGGAGGCTGTCCTTAAATACATGAACATACAGCCCAAGTACACGGAGGCGGAGCTGAAAAAGCTCAACAGCTCCAAGACCACGGTGCCGGATCTTACCGGAGACGACCTTGAGGACGTAATAGGAAAGGTCGCCGGAAAGCACCTGGAATACGTGCTCTCGCCGGCGATAGAAGGCGAAAGCAATCCTAAGATCATAGTTACGGACCAGTACCCCAAGCCCGGATCGGAGGTATCCAAGGGCTCCACGGTGACGGTCTATTATGAGTTAGTAGATGAGGAGGCAGAAAATGAGGCCCTGTAGCGTCAGATACCTTGCAGATGCCTGCGGAGGAACAGTCACCGGAGATGAAGAATATCTCGTCAGGGACATAAAGATAGATTCCAGAGCCTGCGGAGACGGAGACCTCTTCGTCTGCGTGATAGGCGAGATAAACGACGGCCACAACTTCGTAAGTTCCGCCTACGACAACGGATGCAGGGCGTTCCTGGTATCCAGGGACGTGGAGCTCCCGGAGGACGCCGTGCTGATACATACTGACGATACCATGCAGGCATTCAGGCACATGGCGGAGACCTACCTGGCGCAGTTCAACGTTCATAAGATAGGCGTCACGGGAAGCGTCGGAAAGACCACCACCAAGATGCTCACTGCGGCAGTCGCCTCAGCAAAATACAGGACCATATGCAGTCAGAAGAACCTCAATACCCACCTGGGCGTGTGCCTTACCTGCTTTTTGGCGGACGAGGACACGGAGTGCGTCGTCTTCGAGATGGGCATGGACCACAAGGGCGAGATAGAAGAGTACATAGAGTGGACCAGGCCCGAGATAGCGATAATAACCAACATAGGAATATCCCACATGGAAAGGCTGGGGAGCCGCGACGCCATAGCGGACGCCAAGCTTGAAATAGTCCTCCAGTTCAACGACGACAGCGTCCTGGTGGTGAACTCCCGCTCGGATTACCTCAGGACCGAGGAGGAGATAAGGGCAAGGGCCCTCAACAAGTCCAACTTCAAGATAGTGATGCTGGGAAGGGACATAGACTTCAGGGACGTGAAGAACCTCGGAGAGGACGGGATAGAGTTCTACGTGGGAGACGTTAAGGTGGAGCTTCCGCTTCTGGGAGAGCACAACGCCATAGACGCCTGCCTTGCCATAGCTGCCGGCTGGCAGCTCGGCATCAGCACGGAGGAAGCCGCGAAGGCTCTGGGCAAGGTGACAGCCACCGAAAGAAGGCTCAAGGCGGCCAAGGTCGGGGAGGTATACCTCCTGGACGACAGTTACAACGCGAGTCCGGATTCCATGAAGGCCGGCATAGCGGCCCTGTGCGGAGTTGACGCAAAGCGCAGGATAGCGGTGCTGGGCGACATGCTTGAGCTCGGCGGAGCAGACGAGGAAGGGCACACGGCAGTAGGGGAGTATGCCGCCGAAAAAGGCGTGGATATACTGATTGCTACAGGCAAGAGAAAAGAGTATTATTTTAAAGGGGTCAGCCGGTCCGGGAAGACCGGCACCAGCACCATAGGCCTGGAGAGCCTGGATTCTGTTAAGGACATGGTCCTGCAGATCTTAAGGCCGGGAGACGCGGTCCTTGTAAAGGGATCCAACTCCACCGGTCTGGGCCAGGTGGCTGAACTTATAAGGACCTCGGAGGAGAGATGGAAAAGATCCTGATAATGGGGCTGGGAAGGTCCGGTCTCGCGGCGGCAGGCCTGCTTAAGGGCAAGGCTCAGCTGTACGCGTGGGACGCCAAGCCGGAAGAGAATTTCGATGAAAAGACCATAGCCGGTCTTAAGGAAGACGGCGTGGTACTGTGCCTTGGGCCGGACGCTCAGGACGAGCTCATAAGGCAGTATTCTAATGAAGAGAACAAGTTCGACAGGGTTGTCATAAGCCCGGGCATAAGCGCCTCGCACCCTGTCGCAAAGCTCGGAAAAGAGCTGATAGGAGAGCTGGAGCTGGCGTACGAGAACTGCGCCGGCACCTTTGTGGCCATAACCGGTACCAACGGCAAGACCACAACCACCACCCTCGTGGGAGAGATCCTCAAGGAGGACGAGATCCCGAGCATGGTGGTGGGAAACATAGGTCTTCCCGTATCCGCACAGGTGCAGGGAGCGGACGAGAATACCATCATGGTGACGGAAGTCTCGAGCTTCCAGCTGGAGACGATAAAGAGCTTTAAGGCGCATGTAGCAGCCATCCTGAACATCACTCCGGACCATCTGGACAGACACGGCACCGTGGAGGAATATGCCCGTATAAAAGGGCGTGTTTACGAAAACCAGGATTACGTAGACTTCTTGATATTTAATGCAGATGACCCCGGCGCGTCCGAGCTTGCCGCAAAGGCTGAAAAGCCCGCTTTAGTGCCTTTCAGCACCCTCGGGGAGGGCATGCAGTTCGCCATGCAGCCCAACGCGGCCTTCGTTAGAGAGGGGTACATCTACGTAAAGAAGAACGGCAAGGAGAAGAAGCTCTGCAAGGCTTCGGACCTGAACATACCCGGAAGGCACAACCTGGAGAACGCGCTGGCCGCGGCAGCAATAGCATACTTCAGCGGCGCAAGGGCCCAGGCCATAAGCAGGACGCTCAAGACCTTCAAGGGCGTGGAGCACAGGATAGAGTACGTAAGGACGCTTAAGGGCGTAAGGTACGTAAACGATTCCAAGGGCACCAACCCGGATTCCACCATAAAGGCCATTGAGGCCACCGACACCCCGATAATACTCATCGCGGGCGGTTACGAGAAGCATTCGGATTTCACCGGGATGCTGAACATAGGCAAGGACAAGATAAAGTACCTGGTGCTGCTGGGAGTAACAGCTCCGAGGATCAGGGACACCGCGCTGGCCTGCGGTTATAAGGACGATCAGATAGTGCGCTGCGACTCCCTTGAGGCCTGCGTTGCGGCTTCCGCCCAGCTGGCGGACAAGGGCGATACCGTCCTTCTTTCCCCGGCCTGCGCAAGCTGGGGCATGTTCGCAAATTACGAACAGCGCGGCGAGGAATTCAAGCGCATAGTAAAGACACTTTAAACACGGTCGGAGAAAGCTTTGGCAAGGAAGAAGATAAGGATCAAAAGCAGGTTCGGGGAAGGGGATTTCGGCGTAGTCATAACCACGCTGATACTTTCCATCGTCGGAATAGTCGCCGTTTTCTCGGCCAGTTATTATTCGGCGCTCAGCAAGGAAGGCGATCCCAACTACTACCTGAAGAACAACCTCATGTGGATGGCCATCGGATGGGTGGTATTCATAATCGCAGCAAACATAGACTACCACATATGGAGCAGGGTGGCGGTCATAGCCATGGCGGGATCCTTCTTACTGCTTCTGCTGCTGTTTACGCCTAAATCTCTCGGCATAGCCGTTACGATAAACAACGCCACAAGGTGGATAAGGATACCGCCGGGAAGCGGCGGGGGAATAACCTTCATGCCCGGGGAGATATGCAAGATAGCGATAATATTCTTCATCGCCTGGTTCTACGCATCGAAGCCTTCAAGGATAAAGGGCATCAAGGGCAACCTGATAGTCCTGGGCGTCGCGGGAGCGGCCTTCGTCCTGATCTTCAAGCAGCCAAACCTTTCCACCGCGGGCATAGTGGTGCTCATAGCCGCCGGAATGATGGTCATAGCCGGCGTTGCCTGGAAGGGCATAATAGGCATAGTGGGGCTGGGAGCAGCGGGCTTTGTGGGCCTGATAGTGCTTAAGGGAAGCTACTGGCTAAAGCGCGTAACGAGCTTCTTCGATCCTTTCGCGGACGCTCTTGGCGACGGATACCAGGTGGTCCAGGGGCTTCTCGCCTTCGGATCCGGCGGCGTCACGGGCGTGGGCATAGGGCGCAGCATGCAGAAGGCTCTGTACCTTCCCGAATGCTTCAGCGATTTCATCCTCCCGATAATAGGGGAGGAGGTCGGTTTCATAGGCGTAATGGCTCTCATGGCAGTCTATCTGGTCCTCATCTGGAGGGGCGTTCTGGTCTCCATGAACTCCAAGGATCTGTTCGGGACGCTGCTTGCGGGCGGAATAACCCTGCACATAGCGCTCCAGGTGATACTTAACGTGGCAGTGGTATCGGCATCCTTCCCGCCCACGGGCGTGGTGCTGCCGCTGGTGAGCCTCGGCGGAACGGCTACGGTGCTGTTCATGGCAGAGCTCGGTATACTGTATAATGTTTCAAAGCGTTCTTCCGAGAAGGAGCAATGATGAGAGTAGTTATGAGCTGCGGCGGCACGGGCGGACACATCTATCCGGCCATAGCTATCGCCGACAAGATAAGGGAAAAGCATCCTGACGCGGAGATAATGTTCATAGGGACCAAGAAGGGCATGGAAAACACCCTCGTTCCCGCGGCGGGTTATGAGATAAAAGGCATAGATGCAAGGGGCTTTGACAGAAAGCACCTCATTGAGAACTTCAAGACAGTGCACACCTTCCTTCAGGGAAGCAACGAGGTCTACGGCATGCTGAAGCGCTTTAAGCCGGACATCGTGATAGGCACGGGCGGATATGTCACCGGGCCTGTCCTGAGTATGGCGCACAGGCAGGGCATAAAGTGCTTCATACACGAGCAGAACGCGCTTCCGGGCGTAGCCAACAAGTTCCTTTCCGGCTTTGCGGAGAAGGTGTTCACGAGCTTCGACGGCACGCAGAACAGCTTCAGGCACCCGGACAGGGTCACCGTTACCGGAAACCCCATACGCTCCGGGTTTTTGACCAAAGACAGGCAGGAGTGCAGGGAAGCCCTGGGCGTTGCCGACAACGAGAAGATGGTCCTTCTCTTCGGCGGAAGCCTGGGGGCCGAAGTCCTCAACAGGGAGGCTCTGGGGCTCATAAAGCAGCTCGCGAAGGAGAACAGCAGCAGGATAAGGCTGTTCTTCATCAGCGGACGCAGGCATTATGACGAGATAAAGGAAAAGCTGGACGCCATGGTTGGCATCCCCAAATTCCTTACCTTCCTTGCGTACGCGGACAACATGCCGGAGCTGATGTGCGCCTCGGATCTTGTCATAAGCAGGGCAGGGGCGATTGCGGTCTCCGAGATAGCAGCCTGCGGAAGGCCCAGCATACTCGTTCCTTCTCCGAACGTTACGGACAACCACCAGTTCTTCAACGCCAAGGCAGTCGCGGACCAGGGAGCCGCCGTGCTTCTTGAGGAGATGTATCTTGAGGAAGGCAAGGACGTGCTTGCCGAAGAAGTTTTAAAGCTCGCGGCAGACGACGAAAAGCTCGCGGCCATGGCGGAGCGTTCCGCGGCGACAGCCAGGACGGACGCGGCCGACGTGATCTATGAGAATCTTGGTATAGACAGATGAGCACATACGAAGGAACATCGGGAAGAAAGAAGAAAAAGCGGAGAAAGAGCCGCCCGTTTTTGTGGCTGCTCATAATAATACTGCTTATAGCCGGAGCCGTAATGGTGCTTAAGTCCAGCCTGTTCAACATCACCTCGATACTGGTGGAGGGCAACAGGTACTACACTCCGTCCCAGGTGATAGAGCTTTCCGGAATAGAGACCGGGAGGAACCTCATCTTCGACGTAAGGAGCAGGGCGGTAAGAAACAGGCTTCTTGAGAGCCCGTACATCATAACGGCCAAGGTGGAGAAGGTGCCCATGGGCACAGTCATCATCAAGATAGACGAGCGCGTGGAATACGCCGCCGTGGCCGACGGCGAGAGGTTCATAATCATAGACCGCGAGGGAACGGTCCTTAGGATAGCGGACGCCGCGCCGGAGATCACCGTGCTTGAGGGCATGGAGATAGCAGAGGCCGTAGAAGGAAAGCCCCTTAAGGCGCAGCAGACCTACATGCTCACCGGGACGCTCAAGATCATGGCAGCCACGGAGGACATGGACCTGTATTTCAAGAAGATATACTTCTCCAGCGCGGTGGTAAGGGCATACATCTACGACAAGTACTACTGCGAGGGCACGCCGGACGGAATTCTGGGCAATCTTAAGGCCATTAAGGAACTCGTGACATCGCACTTTATGCAGGACATAAACAAGGGAGTCATAAAGGTGGGGACGGGCGGAGAATTGTTCTTCGATCCTAAAATTGATTAAAAAAGCCGTTGTTACAAGATATAGTCTGTGTTATTATATATTATAATAAAAAAACACAAGAACTATTAGGAGGCCACATACATGCCTATGCTACAATTCGAAACCCCGGCTGACACCCCAGCCAACATCAAAGTAGTCGGTATCGGCGGCGCTGGATGCAATGCTGTAAACCGCATGATAGAGTCCAATCTCCAGGGCATAAATTTTATAGCGATCAATACTGATAAGCAGAACCTCAATAAATCCAAGGCCGAGACGAAGGTCCAGATAGGCGAGAAGCTCACCAAGGGCCTCGGAGCCGGCGGCAATCCCGAGGTAGGGCAGAAGTCCGCCGAAGAGAGCCTTGAGAACATAGAGCAGCAGCTCGCCGGCGCGGACATGGTGTTCATCACCGCCGGAATGGGCGGCGGAACCGGTACCGGAGCTGCCCCGATAGTCGCAAAGGCTGCAAAGGTGTCCGGAGCGCTCACCGTTGGCGTAGTCACCAAGCCCTTCACCTTTGAGGGAAAGAAGCGCAGAGAGCACGCAGACCTGGGCATCAAGTTCCTCAAGAACTACGTGGATTCCCTGGTAGTAGTACCCAACGACAAGCTCCTTACGGTATCCGAAAAGACCACCAGTATTCTGGACGCCTTCAAGATGGCGGACGAAGTGCTCAAGGACGGCGTTGAGAGCATAGCCAGCCTCATCTCTGAGGACGGCCTCATCAACCTGGACTTCGCGGATGTCAAGACCGTAATGGGAGACCGCGGCATAGCTCATATGGGCGTAGGCACGGCAAGCGGAGAGAACCGCGTAGAAGCCGCCATCAAGAACGCCATCGAGAGCCCGCTGCTTGAGACCACCATCAAGGGAGCCAAGGCACTGCTTCTGAACATAGTCGGCGGATACGACCTCGGCATGCTCGAACTCAACGACGCCGCGGATCTGGTAGCCAGAGAAGTTGATGACGAAGCCATCATAATCTTCGGTGCTTCCGTAAGAGAGGATATGGCGGATCAGGTAAAGGTCACCATCATAGCCACAGGCTTCGACGACGATCTTGACAAGATCAAGGTACCCGGCAAGGGACTGGACGGAGACGCCAAGCCCGAGGCCGAGGAGGTCGTTATCGAGGAGTCCGTGGACGAGATCAAGAAGGAGACCAATTACGTTCCCGAGAACGATTTCCCCATCCCGCCCTTCCTTAAAAACGGCGGAAACATGAATCTCGACCTCTGATACACAAGCAAACTTCGGGGCGGGCCAAGGCCCGCCCTTTTGTCGATTAGAAGCACGCCGGAAGCGATGAAGCCTATAACATCACCGGACAACAGAATGATAAAGGAGGCGGCTTCGCTCTCGGAAAAGAAGCACAGGGAAGCTCTGGGGCTGTTCCTTCTTGAGGGGCCCAACATAGTGTCCGAAGCTCTGCGCCTGGGCAAAGGCGTAAGGCGGGTGTTCGTAAGAGCCGGAAGCGATGACGCCGAGACTCTCGGCATAATAAGCCTTGCCGAAGGAAGCGGCGCGGAGGTCTTTGAGATAGGTCCGGAGCTTCTGGGCAAGATAGCGGGGACACGGACGCCGCAGAGCGTAGCGGCCGTTGCGGAGCTGGAGCCGCAGACGCAGGAGAGCTTCGCAAAAAAAGCAGGGCACGGAAACATACTGGTCCTGGACAGGCTTCAGGATCCGGGAAACGTGGGTACGCTAATAAGGACGGCCGAGGCAATGGGCTTTTCCGGAGCCATAGCCGTAAAGGGGACCGCGGATCCCTGGCAGCCCAAGGTGGTAAGATCCGCCGCAGGCAGCCTGCTGAGGCTTCCGGTGATAAGCGCGGAGAGCGCAGAGGATGCGCTGGCCTTTTTGAAAAGGCTGGGCAAAAAGGTATTTACGGCGGCAGCCGAAGGAAAGCTCGCCCTGTGGGACGCGGAGCTGTCGGAAGACGCCGCAGTGGTGATAGGCAATGAGGGCGCAGGCGCGTCGGAGGCCTTTAAGAAGGCCGCGGAGCTGCTGAGCATACCCATGGCGGGGCAGACGGAGTCCCTCAACGCCGCGGCAGCAGGAGCTGTCATAATGTACGAATCAATGCGTCAGAAAGGACGGAAAATATAATCAACATGATGAAAGAACGCCTGAAAGAGATCAGTCAGAAGGCCAGGGAGCAGATCCTTGGCGCCGCGAGCATCCAGGACGCCGAGGCCTTAAGAGTTGAGTACCTCGGAAAGAAGGGCAAGCTCACGGACATGCTCAAGTCCATGAAGGACCTCGCCCCGGAGGAGAGGAAGGCCTTCGGACAGCTCGCCAACGAGACCAAGTCCCAGATAGAGTCGCTCATAAGCGACAAGATGGCGGAGCTCAAGACCCTGGCAAGGGAGATGCAGCTCAGGTCCCAGACCATAGATGTCACGGAGCCCGGAAAAGAAGTGGCTCTCGGCACCAGGCATCTTATAACCCAGACCATAGACGAGATCACCAGGATCTTCACCTCCATGGGCTTTTCGGTATCCGAAGGTCCGGAGGTAGAGACCGTTTTCTATAACTTCGACGCTCTTAACGCAGGGCCCAACCACCCCGCCAGGGACATGACGGACACCTTCTACGTAACGGAGAACGTACTTCTTCGCACGCAGACATCCCCGGTGCAGGTCCGCACTCTCCTTGCGCAGAAGCCGCCGATCGCGGTGATAGCTCCCGGAAGGTGCTTCCGCTGCGATACCCCGGACGCCACTCACTCCCCGATGTTCCATCAGGTGGAGGGCCTTGTGGTGGACGAGGGCATAACCATGGCGGATCTTAAGGGCGTGCTGGACAGCTTCGCAAAGCAGATGTTCGGCTCCTCCACAAGGACCAACTTCCGCCCGCACCACTTCCCGTTCACCGAGCCTTCGGCGGAGATGGACGTCAGCTGCTTTAAGTGCGGCGGCAAGGGCTGCAGGGTATGCAAGGGCTCAGGCTGGATAGAGATCCTCGGCTGCGGCATGGTTCACCCGAACGTCCTTAAGGTTGGCGGCCTGGATACCGAAAAGTACACGGGCTTTGCCTTCGGCATGGGTGTTGAGCGCATAGCGATGCTCAAGTACGAGCTCGATGATATCCGTCTTCTCTACGAGAACGACATACGCTTCATAGAGCAGTTCAAGTAAGGAGGACCGAGATGTTAGTACCTGTAAAATGGCTTAAGGATTACACAGACGTAAACGTAGATACCGCGGAATTCGTCCGCAGGATGATACTCTCCGGCTCCAACCTGGAAACGGTGGAATACTTCGGAGAGGGCATAGAGGGCGTCGTGATAGGACGCATAGAAAAGATCGAAAAGCACCCCAACGCCGACAAGCTGCTGGTATGCAGCATCAATGTAGGAAAGGGCGGGCCCGTGCAGATAGTCACCGGTGCGCACAACATCTTTGAGGGCGCTCTGGTTCCGGTCTGCCTGGACGGATCCCACATCCCGGGGCCGCTCCACGGACAGCCCAAGACAGAAGAGGGCGTTACCATACACGCTGGCCAGCTGCGCGGAGTGGATTCCTTCGGAATGCTCTGCAGCTGCTCCGAGCTCGGCTTTGACGACAAGGTGGTGCCTGTAGCAAGCCGCGACGGCATATGGATACTCCCTGACGAGTTCCGTCCCGGAGACGATCTCGTGGAGGCTCTGGGCCTTAAGGAGACCGTGGTGGACTTCGAGATTACCCCCAACAGGCCGGACTGCCTGTCCATGCTGGGCATGGCAAGGGAGGCTTCCGCAACCTTCGGTACGCCGCTCAGATATCCGGACACCGAGTGCAAGAAGGTAGCTCCGGAGAAGAGCGAGGACTACATAAAGGTCACCATCGCGCGCCCGGACCTCTGCAAGCGTTACTGCGCAAGGGTCATCAAGGACATAAAGGTGGAGCAGAGCCCGTGGTGGCTCCAGCGCTGCCTGATATTCTCCGGCCAGAGGCCCATCAACAACATAGTTGACATCACCAACTTCGTAATGCTGGAGTACGGTCAGCCCATGCACGCGTTCGACATACGCACCGTGCGCGGGGCGCACATCATAGTGGATACGGCTGCCGATGGCGAGAAGTTCACAACGCTTGACGGAAACGAGAGGACGCTTTCGTCATCCATGCTCATGATAAAGGACGAGGGCGGCTGCACGGCGGTAGCCGGAGTAATGGGCGGCCTCGCCTCCGAGATAGAGGACGATACTCAGATGGTGCTGGTGGAATCCGCCAACTTCCTCGGAGACAGCGTCCGCAGGACCTCCAAGGCTCTGGGCCTTCGGACCGAGGCATCCGGAAGGTTCGAGAAGGGCATAGATCCCAACCTGGCCAAGGACGCCTGCGACAGGTTCTGCTACCTCGTAGAGAAGCTGGGAGCCGGCACGGTGCTCACCGGAGACGTGGACGTATATCCCAACGTTGAGGAGCCCGTCACCATAGACATACGCGCAAGCCGCATGAACAAGCTCATGGGCATAGAGATCCCCACGGAGCAGATGACAGCTTACCTTAACGCTCTTGAGATAAAGACCTCCGTAAACGGAGACATCATAACCGTCACTCCTCCCACCGTAAGGCAGGACCTCCTGATAGAGGAGGACTACGTGGAGGAGATCTCCAGGATGTACGGCTACGACAAGCTGCCCGTAAAGCTTCCTGCCCACACCGCTCAGGCTCTGCTGACACCCATGCAGATCATGAGGAACAGGGCAAAGGACATTCTTACCGGGCTGGGCATGGACGAGATCCAGACCTACAGCTTCGTAAGCCCCAGAGCCTCCGACAAGGTGAGGATACCGGAGGGAGACCCCAGAAGGCAGTTTATAAAGCTCATAAACCCGCTCGGAGAGGATACCTCCGTAATGCGCACCATGCTCCTTCCCAACGTGCTGGAGGTGCTGCGCACCAACTACACAAGGAGCGTTCCTGCCGCAAGGATATTCGAGCTCGGAAACACCTTCTTCAACAATGGTCTCGGCCCGGACGGCCTGCCGCAGGAGAAGGACGCCCTCTGCCTTGCCGCATACGGAGAGGGAGAGGACTTCTACCTGATGAAGGGACGCGTGGACGAGCTCCTCAAGCTGCTGGGCGTCAAGAACGTAAAATACTATACCGAGAAGGATCCGTCCTTCCACCCCGGACGCTGCGCCCGCATAGAGGCAGGCGGAGAGAAGATAGCCGTGATAGGCCAGGTGCACCCGGACATCTCCGAGGACTACGGCATAGACTGCGAGGTCTACGCCGCGGAGCTGGATTTCGCCGGGATGTTCCGCATATCCGATACGGAGAAGAAGTACGTGCCGCTTCCCAAGTATCCGGCCATGGTAAGGGATTTCGCGCTGCTGGTGGAGGAATCCGCCAAGGCGGGAGACCTGGAGGACGTCATAGCCGCAGAGGCCGGAGAGCTTCTTGAGAGTGTAAAGCTCTTTGACGTATACCGCGGAGCACCGGTCCCGCCGCTTCACAAGAGCCTTGCCTTCTCCCTTACCTACAGAGCTAAGGACAGGACCCTTAAGGACGCGGAGGTAAACGAGATAAACGAAAGAGTGCTCGCCGCACTTCAGAACAGATTCAACGCAGTATTAAGAGAACTATAAAAGGAGAAGCCATGGGAGAAATCAACAAAGTGACTGTAATGGTCCACGGACAGGAGTACACGCTCACCGCGGACATGCCTAGGGATTACGTCCTTAAGCTTGCAGACAAGGTCGACACAAAGATGAAGGAGCTGGACGACGGTTCCAATTCCCAGCCGAAATCCGCTCTCGCGGTGCTTGCGGCAATGCTTATCGCGGACGAATATTACACGCTGGACGCCGATACCGACGCTCTCCTTGCGCAGAACCAGAAGCTCAACGAGAACGCTCAGAGCTATGAGCGCATGTGGGAAGAGCTCAAGACCAACTACGCCGCCTACAGGGAAGAGGTGGCAGGCATGAGCTCCAGCCGCGAGACCCTCCAGCGCTACGTGGCGGAGAAGGATCAGCAGATCGCCTCTCTTTCCGCGGAGCTTGAGGAGGAAAAGCGTCTGAACGATGAGCTCAGGTCCAAGGTGGAGGACCTGATCGCCAGGGTCCAGAAGAGCGACAACGCTCCGCTTGAGGCTCAGAAAAAGATCGAAGAGCTTGAGACCCGCTGCAGGGACATAGAGAGCAGCTTCTTCGACATCCAGATGGAGAACATCCACCTGAAGAACGATCTGGAGGCCTACAGGAACGGCAGCAGATAAGGAGCATAAATGGACGAAAGGGCCATACGCGTTTTAGAGTACAATAAAATAATCGAAATGCTGGCCTCGGAATGCTGCAGCAGTCTTACAAGAGCGGAAGCGCTGCAGCTCCTTCCGGACACGGATCCGATAAGGATACGGGAAGCACTTTATGATACCGACGAGGCGGTGACAGTCCTGATGAAAAAGGGGACACCGCCTCTTGGCAATTTCTATGATATTTCCGGATACGCGCATCTTGCGGCAAAGGAAGGCGTTCTGACGCCCAAGGAGCTGCTGGAGGTTGCGTATAACTTAAACTACGCCAGGCGCACCGAGAGCTACCTTTCATCGGACCTTCCGGAGCTTCCGAGGATAGACGCTCTGGTGTCCGCCATATCGGTGCTGAGCGGCCTTGAGGACGAGATAACCCGCTGCATAATCTCCGAAGACGAGATAAGCGATTCCGCGTCCCCTGAGCTCAGAAGGATAAGGAAGGCGATCCTTCGGCAGAACGAGTCCATAAGGACAAAGATACAGCAGATAGTGGGCTCTGCGGACAACCGCGCCATACTTCAGGACGCAATAGTCACCATGCGCCAGGGAAGGTACGTCATCCCCGTAAAGCTGGAGCACAGGAACAGGCTCCCCGGCATAGTCCACGACCAGTCCGCCTCCGGCGCCACGCTCTTCGTGGAGCCCCAGGCGATAGTCACCATGAACAACGAGCTGCGGGAGCTTGAGCTTGCCGAGAAGCAGGAGATCCACAGGATACTCAAGGAGCTTTCCGCTCAGGTGGGCGCCTGCGAGCTTCAGATAAAGGGCAACCAGGAGATAATGGTAAAGCTGGACTTCATGTTCGCAAAGGGCAGGCTCGCCTGCAATATGAACGCCTGCAGACCGGTCCTGGATGCGGAGGGAGTGGTGGAGCTCAAAAAGGCCCGCCATCCGCTGATAGACCCCAGGAAGGTGGTCCCCATAAACATAGGGATAGGGGACGGCTATAACACCCTCGTCATAACAGGACCCAACACCGGCGGAAAGACCGTAACGCTCAAGACCGTAGGCCTGCTGTGCCTCATGGCGCAGTCCGGGCTGTTCATCCCGGCCTCGGACGGATCCAGGGTGCCTGTATTCTCCGACATATTCGCAGACATCGGAGACGAGCAGAGCATAGAGCAGAGCCTTTCCACCTTCAGCTCTCACATGACCAACATAGTGCACATATGCAGGTTTGCGGGGAGAGGCAGCCTGGTGCTTACGGATGAGCTCGGTGCAGGCACGGACCCCACCGAGGGTGCTGCGCTCGCCATATCGATACTTAACCACCTAAACAACAAGGGCGCCAAGACCATAGCTACCACGCACTATACTGAGCTCAAGAAATACGCGCTCACAACTAAGGGCGTCCAGAACGCCTCAATGGAGTTCGACGTAAAGACTCTGTCGCCCACGTTCAGGTTGATGATAGGCCTTCCCGGAAAGTCCAACGCCTTTGAGATCTCGGAAAAGCTGGGGCTTCCCCTTAAGGTGATAGACCACGCCAGACGCTTCATAGAGGAGGGCGACGCGGCCTTCGAGGACGTCATCTCCACCATAGAGGAGGGACGCAAGAAGACCGAGGAGGATCTTCGCAGGGCGGAGCAGCTGAGGGCAGAGATGGAGGCCCAGAAGGCCCGGATGGACGAGGCTGAGGCTAAGCTTAAGGCAAAGCGCGAGGAGTACCTGGAGGAAGCCAGGGAAGAGGCAAGGAGCCTCGTGGACGATGCCCGCCGAAGCATAACCGAGCTTCAGAAGGACCTTGCGGACGCTCTGGATTCCAGGGAGGTGAACCGCATTGCCGAGGAAGGCAAGAAGGCGCTCTCCGAAAAGAGAAAGTCCTACGCCGGAAAGACCAGAGATCCTGTCAACTACGACAAGCCCCGCGCCGAGGACATACGCCCCGGCATAAGAGTCAACGTCCTGTCCGTAGGGCAGAAGGGCACAGTGCTTGACGTCCCGGACGACAAGGGCGACATGCAGGTGCAGGTAGGGGCTCTGAAGCTTCGCGTAAATCTCTCCGGAGTGACCATCGTTAAGGAGAACGTCACCGAAAAGGAGAGGGAGAAGATAAAGTATTCGAGGATAGCCGGAGCCAAGGCTCTGACTGTTCCGATGTCGATAAACGTTATAGGGCAGAACCTGGCGGACGCCAGGCTGGCCGTGGAGAAATACCTGGACGACGCCTTCCTGGCGAACCTTGAGACCGTGACCATAATACACGGGCGCGGCGCGGGGATCTTAAGGGACGGCATCGCCTCCATGCTTAAGAAGGACAAGAGAGTCGCATCCTTCCGGCGCGGCAGCATCGGAGAGGGCGGCGACGGAGTAACGGTAGTAACGCTGAAGAGATAGAAGACCATGACAGACATCAGAGAAGAGATAGCAAAGATACTCAGCCCGCACATAGACGGGATGACGGAAGAGGAGATAAAGCAGCTGGTGGAGGTGCCCGCGGATACTTCCCACGGAGACTACGCCTTCCCGTGCTTTAAGCTGGCAAAGCTTATGCGCAAGGCCCCGCCTCTTATCGCCGCGGAGCTTGCGGAGAAGATAAAGGACGCCGAGCTGTTCGAGAGCGTGGAGCCCATAAACGCCTTCCTCAACATGTTCATAAGCAGGGAGTTCTTTACAAGGGAAGTCCTCTCGGAGGTGCTCTCGGAGGCAGACCGTTTCGGAGGCTCCGGAGAGGGCGGCGGAAAGACCGTCATAGTGGAGTTCAGCTCCCCCAACATCGCAAAGCCCTTCCACATAGGGCACATAAGGACCACCGTAATAGGCAATTCCCTCTACAAGATATTCGATTTCCTGGGCTACAAGGTGGTAAGGATGAACCATCTGGGGGACTACGGAACCCAGTTCGGCAAGATGATAACCGCCTACAGGCACTGGGGGAGCAGGGAAGAGGTGGAGGCCGCTCCCATAAAGACCCTCCTTGCCTACTACGTGCGCTTCCACGAGGAGGAGAAGAACGATCCCTCGCTTACGGAGGAGGCCCGCGAGGCTTTTGCTGCACTTGAGCGCGGAGAAAAGGAAGAGAAGGAGCTCTGGCAGTGGATAAGGGACGAGAGCCTTAAGGAATTCAGGCGCGTCTACGACATGATGGACATAGACTTCGACGACTGGTCCGGAGAGTCCTTCTACACTGACAAGATGCCCGCGGTAATAGAGGAGCTTAAGGAAAAGGGTCTTCTTAAGGAGTCCCAGGGAGCCCAGATAGTTGATCTTGAGCCTTACGGTCTTACACCTGCCATAATAACCAAGAGCGACGGCACGTCGATCTATCTTACCAGGGACCTGGCATCTGCTATCTACCGCAAGAAGACCTACGACTTCAGCAAGTCCATATACGTCGTGGCATCACAGCAGGACCTGCATTTCAAGCAGCTGTTCAAGGTGCTGGAGCTTATGGGCTACGAGTGGGCAAAGGACTGCGTGCACGTAAACTTCGGCATGGTGAGCCTCCCGGAAGGGACTCTTTCCACAAGGAAGGGCAGAGTGGTCTTCCTGGAGGACGTACTCAATACCGCCGTAGAGAAGACCAGGGAGATAGTCCTGGAAAAGGGTGTCAACGCGGAGCTCATAGACGAGACCTCAAAGACTGTCGGCATAGGAGCAGTGATGTTCAACGAGCTGTCCTCCGGACGCATAAAGGACTACGTCTTTGACTGGGACGAGATACTCAACTTCGACGGAGAGACCGGTCCCTACGTGCAGTACACTCACGCGCGCTGCGCATCGGTCCTCAGGAACGCCGCGGAGAAGTTCGGGGATGCCGCTCCCAAGGCGGGAGACGCGGAAGGGATAAGGCTCTCGTCGCTGCTTACGCCTGCGGCATACGAGCTTACCAAGCTCATCTACACCTTCCCGGACGCCGTGGAGGACGCCTGCCGCAAGTACGAGCCGTCCGTCATAACAAGGCACATAATACGCGTGGCTCAGGGCTTCAACAAGTTCTACCACGACGAGCACATACTGGTGGATGACGCTGAGGAGAGAAAGGCCAAGCTGCTCCTTACCTACGCGTCCATGCAGACCATAAGGAACGGTCTGGGGCTTCTGGGAGTAAAGGCCCCAGAAAGGATGTAGCCATGCTTCCGGTGTTCAGGAACAGGGAGGACAGGCTGCTGCCCTGGCTTGAGACTCAGCTCTCGGACATGCTCTTTACCGAAGTGCCCGCGGAGTACCTGGCGGGGGAGGCGGATCTTTCCTTCATGGAGAAGGTGCCGCTTCCGGTAAGGAAGGAGGAGCTGTACACGCTCTCCGAGAGCGGGCTTACCGCGCTGTCCATAGCGGACAACATAGCGGTGGTGATAGGCTCCAACACGCACTTTAAGTACGCGGAGCCTTATCTGCGCTTTTTGAACAAATTGTTCGACAGAAGGCTGATAGACGTCTTTGCCGGAAAGTCCGGCGAGGCTTTTAAGATAGGGGACTATAAGAAGGCCATGGCCTACGTGCGCGCCGGGATGATGTTCCGCGACGATGATCTTAAGGCCATGTTCTCCTACGCCTGCGGCTGCAGATACTGGTATCTTCAGCTTGAAGGCTCGGAGGAGGACACGGAGCTCATATCCATACTCAAGGCCGAGGCCTCGGAGTATTTCGAGCACGTAACGTCGGCCTTCCCGGAATACGCTCCGGGCTGGTACTTCCTGGGCTACGCCTATGTTAACGCAGGGCAGTACCTTAAGGCCAGGATAGCCTGGCAGCACTACATGGGCGCTCTTTCGGAGGAAGAAAAGGGCTCGGAAGAGGCAAAGGAGATAGAGGGAAGGCTCGCAGAGCTTGAGCATCCCGTAAACATAGAGAAGGGCGTCGGACTGCTCAGCGCCGGAAGGCTTCAGGAAGGTCTCTCCGTTCTGGAGCCCTACGTTCAGACCGAGTACGCAAAGTGGTGGCCTCTGCACTTCCACCTTGCGGGAGCCTACAGGGAGCTGGGACACAGCGAGGAGGCCATAGAAGGCTACCTCAACGTGCTGAAGCTCTCGCCGTCCAATACAGATGCCATGGACGCGCTCTCCGAGCTCTATCTGCTTGCGGGCGACGACGAGAAGTCCCTCAAGTACGCCAACAAGGCAGCGCTCATCAGAAAACAGTCGAAGGAAGAAGACAAGTGATGGACAACGAGCAGGGAAACATTCTAAAACAGGCCGCTGGGCGAAATAAAATAATAGTAAGGACAAGTATCATAGGCATACTCGCAAACGTGTTCCTGGCGGCGTTTAAGGCCGCTGTAGGCCTATTGTCGCACTCGATCGCGGTAATACTTGACGCCGTCAACAACCTTTCCGATGCCCTGTCCTCAGTCATAACGATAGTCGGCACCAAGCTGGCCGGAAAAAAGCCCGACAAGAACCATCCCATGGGCTACGGCAGGATAGAATACATCACGTCCATGCTGGTGGCCGCGCTGGTCATCTACGCCGGCATCACCTCGCTGGTGGAGTCTGTCAAAAAGATCATAGAGCCTGAGACCCCGGAGTATTCCACTTTGTCTCTGATAATAATCGGCGTGGCGGTAGTGGTAAAGATACTGCTCGGGCGCTACGTCAAAAAGCAGGGTGAGAAGGTCAATTCCGGAGCGCTCATAGCTTCCGGGTCCGACGCCAGCTTCGACGCCGTACTTTCCGCTTCCGTGCTCGTATGCGCCATAATCTTCACTGCCACGGGTCTTTCTCTTGAAGCATACGTCGGAGTCATCATATCAGGCTTTATTATCAAGGCAGGCGTTGAGATGATGCTGGAGACCCTTAACGAGATACTCGGGCACCGCGGAGACGGGGACCTTATCCGAAAGCTCAAGAAGCTCCTTTCCGAAGAGGAGGAGGTATACGGCGCCTACGATCTGATACTCTACAACTACGGTCCCTCCAAGGACTACGCCTCCGTGCATCTGGAGCTTCCGGACACCATGACGGTGGACGAGGTGGACCGCCTTACGCGCCGCCAGCAGCTGAAGGTATTTAAGGAGACAGGCGTCATCCTTACAGGTGTAGGGGTCTACTCCCACAACACTGCGGATGATGAGGCGGCAAGGATACGCAACGAGGTGCAGAAGGCAGTGCTCTCGCACGAGTGGGCCCTGCAGCTGCACGGCTTCTACGCGGATACCGTAAATAAGACCATGCGCTTCGACGTCGTGATGAGCTTCGACGTGGACAGGGAAGAGGCGCTTGCGGCAGTCATAAAAGAGGTGCAGGCAATGTACCCGGATTACGATCTTCAGATAGTGTCGGACGTGGACGTGTCCGACCTTTAGTGGTATAATAACTTCGTTAATGATAAGACAAGGAGGTCTTTGCCGATGTACAAGCTTTGGGAAGCGCTCGAAGGCGCCAAGAAACTTAAGTGGGTGGAGCTTTCCCACTCAATGAACAACAGCAGCCCGTACTGGGCAGGCATACCCGAGGGCAGTGTCGAGCTGTCCAAGACGGTGTTCGACTGGGGCAACCCCATGCTGGAGTGCCTCATTCAGACTTTCAAGTTCCCCGGGCAGTTCGGGACTCACATAGATTTCCCGGGACATTTCATCAGGGGAGCTCAGCTCTCGGAGTCTTTCGGCGTCGAGAACGGCGTGTGGCCGCTCTGCGTCGTGGATATCACACCCAAGGTGGCAGAGGATCCCACCTATGCCGTAACAGTTGAAGACATAAAGGAATACGAGGCCAAGTACGGACCGATTCCCGACGGAGCCTTCGTTGCGCTGCGCACGGACTGGTACAAGAACTGGCCGGACATGAATGCGCTCTCCGGCATAGCCGAGGACGGCAGCGAGAACTTCCCGGGCTGGTCTCTGGACGCTCTTAAGTACATCTATGAGGTCCGCAGCGCGGCGGCCAACGGCCACGAGGCTCTGGACACGGACGCCTCCAAGGAGGCGGCCAAGGCGGAGGACCTTGCCTGCGAGCGCTACGTGCTGGAGAAGGGCAAGCTCCAGATAGAGGTAATGTGCAACCTGGATAAGGTAGCTCCCGCAGGAGCCGTGCTGTTTGCGGCATGGCCGAGGTTCGAAGGTGCTACCGGTCTTCCGGTAAGAGCATGGGCGATAACGGAGTAGAAATGAATATATCATCAAAGTGGGGCGTCTGGAAGGACGCCCCGCCTGCTGTAGCAGAGCAGGATATCAAAGAAACGATAGATTGCGACGTTGCGGTGGCGGGCGCCGGTATAGCCGGCGTCACCTGCGCGCTAAGGGCCGCCCAGAACGGCCTTAAGGTGGTGGTCCTTGAAAAGACCGCCCGCTGGAACGCGCGCGGAGGAAACATAGGCGTGGCGAACTCCAAATACATGCGTTCCCGGGGCTACGAGAACGATCTTGAGGTCCTTGCGAGGGAATGGATAAAGCGCTGCGCATCCCGCTGCGACGAGACGGTCCTCTGGACCTACCTTAAGAACAGCGAGGAAGCCATGGACTGGCTCCTGGACATAGTCACCGCTCCGGAGTACGGGGCAAGGCCGGAGCTTCAGGCATGCCTTTACAGGGGCGAGACCTATCTTGAGCGCTTCGGCTCCCACAGGATATTTGACGGACCCATGGCCAAGAAGGGCATGAGGCCCGGAGCCTCGGACGCGGTATACGCCATGTATACGGAATCCCTTAAGCTCGGCGTCAGGTATATCTTCAACGCTCCGGCGGAGCAGCTCGAGAAGAAGGACGGAAGGGTGACAGCCGTCCTGGCAAAGACTGAGGAAGGCTATATGCGCGTGCGCGCAGGGAAGGGCATCGTGCTTGCCACGGGAGACATAGGCGGAAATCCTGAAATGCTGGAGGACCTGGCGCCTCTTGCGGCAGGCTGCGCCAAGCAGATGTACACGCCTAAAGGCGCCAACACCGGAGACGGCCACAGGATGGGCCTTTGGGCCGGCGGCGCCTTTGAGGATGCCCCGTTCCCGGTGATGATGCACCCTCAGGGCTACGCGTTCACCAATTACTGCTTCCTGTTCGTGGACATGGAAGGCAGGCGCTTCATGAACGAGGACAACAACATCCAGGGCAAATGCGTAACGCTCAGAAGGCTCGGGATGGACTATGCCTGGTCCATACTGGACGGCGGCTGGGCTGAGAAGATCCCCGAGTCCCTGAAGTACGGAGGAGGGATATTCTGGGGCACTGACCACGGTCCGGATGAGCCCTGGTTTACTGTCGAAGGGACCTTAAAGCGTTTTGAAAGAAGCGCTCAGAGCGGAAACATGGTAGAAGCGGATACTCCCGAAGAGCTTGCGGAGAAGATGGGAGTCCCCGCGGAGCAGTTCGTAAAGACCCTTGATGAGTACAACCGCATTTGCCGCGAGGGAAAGGATACCCGTTTCGGAAAGCGCAAAGAACTGCTTATGCCTCTTGATAAGCCTCCTTTTATAGCCTTAAGGTTCGGACCCGCTGTGCTTGCCGTTGTAGGCGGACTCAGAGTGGGTGAGGACATGGGCGTCCTGGACGAAAAAAACAGGCCCGTGGAGGGCCTGTATGCTGTCGGAAATGCGGCAGGAGGGCGTTACGGCGTTGATTACCCGATGGTGATCCCCGGGACCAGCCACGGGACCGCTCTTACGCTTGCCTACGTTCTGGGGAACAAACTGGCAGAGTAGCACCACCGAAAGGCATGGCTATCACGCTCGCGTTTTGGCCATGCTTTTTTATTGCTGCATCAAAAGCCTCCTGAACGCTGTGCATGGGCGTAAGGAAGATGCTGCGGACGAAGTCGTCGTCCATCTCGGACACCAGCATTATCTCTGCCTTTTCAAGGACCATGGCTATCGCCGCGGCCTTGTGGCCCCCGAGCTTAAAGTTCCTGTTTACGCGCTCTGTAAGATCCGAAGGCTTTTCGGCCTCCGTCAGCCATTCCTGGAACACCTTGCTCCCGAGACCTTCCGGGCAGGCTCCCACCAGTATTATCGTTCCGCCGTCTCTTACCGCGTGCTTTGCGTTGTCCAGGGCTTTCTGAGTCTGATAGAGGTTTGCGTCCTTAGGTGCTCCTCCCTGGCTTACAATCACTATATCAGCGCGTTTTTCTATAGGCTTAAGGTACATCCTGTCCAGGTAGCGGCAGGCGTCCCTGTGGGCGGCAACTACGTCTCCTGCGGCGGAGTATACTATTTTTTTGTGCTCATCAAGGACCACGTTGACTATGAAGTCCACGCCGACCATGGCGCCGGCTTCCTCTATGTCTTCCCTTATGGGGTTTCCGTCTATGGAAGCTGCCTTCGCCTCCTCGCGCACCATCATGCTGTGGTTGGCCTGTATGGCGGCCGGTGTGGAGGCTCCGGGCATTATGGCCTTGTAGCCTCCCGAATAGCCCGCGAAGTAGTGGAACTCAACGTTTCCGAGGCATATGCGCCTGTCCGCCTCCGCCACTGTCCTTGTGATGTCCACCGGAGTCCCGCGGCTCGTAATGCCGTAGCGCACGCAGTCCGAAGGATCGCTGTCCACGCATCTTACGCGGGAGAAGACCTCGCTTCCGACGAGCTTTATCATCTCTTCCCTGGTATGTCCTCTGTGAGATCCGAGGCCGAATACTACTGTAATGTCTTCGTTCTTTACTCCCGCAAGTGCAAGCTCGTCCAGGACGGAGGGAAGCACGTCGAAGCTGGGAAGCGGCCTGGAAATGTCACTTGTTACGATGACGATCTTTTCTCCGGGCTTTGCGATGTCCCTGAGCCTGGGGCTGTCTATGGGGTGCTCAAGCGAATACCTGACCGCGTCCGCGCCGCGCCTTTCGTGCTCCATCTCGTTGGAGAGCAGGATAGCCTGAACACAGCTGTCAGGGACCTCTGCAGTCTGTATACCGTTTCCGTAGCCGAATTCAAGTATCATGTCACAGCCTCGCCACGCCGCTTTCTCTTGCGGCCTTTGCAACAGCCGCCGCTATGGCAGCCGCTACTCTGGGGTCGAAGGGACTCGGGATTATGCGCTCCTCATTGAGCTCTTCGTCAGGGATCAGATCCGCCAGAGCCTTTGCCGCAGCCATCTTCATCTCCTCGTTGATGTCCTTTGCCCTTACGTCAAAGGCCCCGCGGAATATGCCGGGGAAGGCGAGGACGTTGTTTATCTGGTTGGGGTAGTCGCTGCGTCCGGTGGATACTATGCGCGCTCCGCCTGCCTTGGCCTCGTCGGGGAATATCTCCGGGGTGGGGTTGGCGCAGGCGAAGATTATGGCGTCCTTGTTCATGGTGCTCACCATCTCGCGTGTTACGGTGCCGGGGGCGGATACACCTATGAACACGTCAGCTCCGGCTATCACGTCCTTAAGGCTTCCTTTCTCTCCGTTCGGGTTGGTGGTCTCAGCCAGCTCCTCCTTTATCCAGTTGAGGCCTTCTCTGCCTTTGTATATTGCGCCTTTGCGGTCGCACATCACGACGTTTCTGGCTCCCGCGGAGAGCAGAAGCTTTACTATGGCGGTCGCCGCAGCGCCCGCTCCGCTGGTGACTATCTTAACGTCTCCGAGCTTTTTGCCGACTATCTTAAGTGCGTTGGTGATCCCCGCGAGGGTTATTACAGCAGTTCCGTGCTGGTCGTCGTGGAAGATGGGGATGTCGCACTTTTCCTTGAGCTTTCTTTCTATCTCAAAGCACCTGGGCGCTGAGATATCCTCAAGGTTTATCCCGCCGAAGGATCCGGAGATGAGGTAGACCGCGTTTACGAACTCGTCCACGTCCTTGGTCTTTACGCAGAGAGGCACGGCGTCAACGCCTCCGAAGGCCTTGAAGAGAACGCACTTGCCCTCCATTACGGGCATTCCGGCCTCGGGACCTATGTCTCCGAGACCGAGCACCGCGGTACCGTCGGTTATCACGGCGCAGAGGTTGTTCCTCAGGGTAAGGTCGTAGCTTTTGTCTATGTCTTTTTGTATCTCAAGGCAGGGCTGCGCTACTCCGGGCGTATAGGCTATGGAGAGGTCGTCCTTGGTCTTCAGCGGAACTATGGGCTCCACCCTCAGCTTTCCCTTCCATTCGTAATGCTTTTTCAGTGATTCCTTAGCGTAGTCCATCTTGTTTCTCCTTTATCGTATCCAGATAATCCTTTTTTCCTTTTTGATATATATCGTCTCCGCGGCAGTCTATCGCTACTGTAAGAGGCATGTCCTCCACGTAGAGCTTTCTTACGGCCTCAGTTCCGAGGTCCTCGTAGCAGACCGTCTCGGAGCTCTTGACGCACTTTGCAAGCAGCGCGGCGCAGCCTCCTATGGCGCAGAAGTATACTGCTTCGCAGTCTTTCATGGCATCTACCACGGCAGCCCCTCTGGAGCCTTTTCCTATCATCCCCGCAAGTCCGTTCCTTATCAGCAGGGGAGAGTAGGCGTCCATCCTGTAGGATGTCGTAGGGCCTACCGAGCCTATGGGCCTTCTGGGCTTTGCGGGCGCGGGGCCGGCGAAGAATATCACCTGGTCTTTGATGTCGAAAGGAAGCTCCTTTCCTGCCTCTATGAGCCCGCAGAGGCGCTTGTGAGCAGCGTCTCTTGCGGTATATATGTATCCGGTGAGGGTGACGCTGTCACCGCAGCTGAGGCTCTCTACAACTTCTTTAGAGAGCGGTGTCACTATATGCTTTATCATCACAGTACCTCGCTGCAGTGCCTTGTTACGTGGCAGTTGATGTTTACCGCCGCGGGAAGCCCTGCTATGTGGGTGGCGCAGTGCTCTATGTTTACGGCGAGCGCGTAGGTCCTGCCGCCGAAGCCCTGCGGTCCCATGCCCGTGGAGTTGATCATCTCCAGGAGCTTCTGCTCCAGCTCCCCGTATATGTCATCGGCAGGGGGTTGGTCAAGGGGCCTTAGGAGCGCCTTCTTTGCCATTAGAGCGGCCTTGTCGAAGTTTCCGCCTATCCCAACGCCTACCACTATGGGAGGGCAGGGGTTTGGACCTGCTTTCAGAACGGTCTCCATTACGAAGTCTATGATCCCCTCGACGCCGTCCGAGGGCTTGAGCATCTTTATCCGGCTCATGTTCTCCGATCCGTAGCCCTTTGGCGCAACGGTTATCTTTATCCTGTCTCCCGGCACCAGGTCGTAGTAGATGAAGGCAGGGGTGTCGTCCCCGGTGTTGACTCTTGTTAGGGGGTCCGCGACCATGCTTGCCCTCAGGTATCCTTTGGTATATCCTGCGGCCACGCCTCTGTTTACGGCCTCCTCTATGCTTCCGTTTACGTGCACGTCCTGGCCTATCTCAAGGAAGACGCAGGCTGCGCCGGTGTCCTGGCATATAGGTACCGACTCCTCCTCGGCGATCTTGTAGTTCTCTATGATCTGCCTTAGTATAACGCGCGCCGGCTCGTAGGGCTCAGCCTTCGCCGCCCGCTCTATGCAGGTCCTTACGTCATCCGGGAGCACGCAGTTCGCCTTTATGCACAGGCGCTCCACGGTCCTTTCTATGACGCTGCTGTCTATCTCTCTCATATCTTCCTCCGACGCCGCCTTACGCGTCGTCCGCAAGCTGAAATTTATTATCTTTTATTATACCTCAAAAAACATGTCCAAATCAACATTGCCGGAGCTTATTCCGGGCTCTGCCGAACGGTAAAGGTGGCTGTGTAGACAAGGTCCTCCTGCCCGGGAAGGGAGGGGTCGCATATCTCCATGGAGACCTCAAGTCCGCTCTCCTTTGCGGCCGCCTCGAAGTGGCAGAGCGCTATCCCCATGTCTATCTTCTGTATGTCCCAGCCGTCCGGAGATACATAGCCCTTGCTGCGCTTTTCGTAGAAGTGCGTCTTATCTCCGCAGACCACTGCGCGCCAGGGCTGCTTGTTGACGGCGGAAGGGGCGAGCCTTACGCCTTCAAGCGCATCAGCGAGCCTTCCTGCTCTTTCTGCAGTAAGGGGCTTATCGAAGCTGCCGTCGAAGAACAGCTCCCCGAAAGTCATTCGGGTGTCCGCCTTTATGCCTTTGCGCATCATGGATTCGCGGATGGACATCTTTTTTGCGGGGTACCCGAGCGGGCTGACGCAGGGCATCACCTCTCCGGGGGCAAGCTCCACGGCCTTCTCAAAGGCGGATCTGTCCATGGTCCCGGCTATCCAGGTAGTACCTATCCCCAGAGACTCCGCAAACAGGATTATCTTTTCGAACGAGTATCCGAAGGCCTCCTCGGCATGGGGGACTTTATCCGTCTTTCCGGCTATGTAGGTGTCCGTGCCTACGATCACCGGGCTGGAAAGGCCGTCCTTCTTTGCGTCGAGAAGCTTCCATGTGATGCGGATGCCGTAGGGGTTTCCTGCATTTTCCGCATATTCCGTGATCCTTTCTGCATCCTCCGGGCGGAGGGCTTCCCCGTCAAAGGTGCGCACGCTGCGCCTGCGGCGCATTATGTCCAGTATCTTCATTTCTTCATCCTCCGAGCCTTTGAACTGACTGTTTTTCCTTTAAAAGAATAACATAACGGCCGGTCCTCCGCAAATGCGTATCGATTGACAAACAGCCGAAACGGTATTAAAAATCCTTAAGTCAGTTTATTTTGGGATACTTAAAGTGAGTACACTTTGCACATTCTATCATGTACTTGAAATAAACTCAAATTATCTTTTATCAAGTATATGGAGGGTATGGCATGGACGCTTTGAAGAAGGAAAAGGATAAGCACATCGGGCTGCGCATTGACAGCGAACTACACTATGAACTGCATTATATCTCACAGTACGAGGGCCGCTCCGCCAACGGAGAAGTGATCTACCTGATCCGCAAGGCCATCGAGGAATTCGAAAAAGAACACGGGAAGATCGAGAAGCAACAACTTGGTCTATTCGGACCGAATAGTCAAGAATAATTCAGCGGACATCCTGGCATGGATGTCCGCATTCATTTATACGCAAATAATAGTCAAGTACGATTTGCCGAATCGTACTTGACTAT
>JAFRZB010000014.1 GCA_017442785.1 Bacillota bacterium | reverse complement strand
TTTGAAAGATTTTTATATCCTCCTTGTCCGTCTAAATACTCCTTGACTACTCTCATCTTAAATTCAAAACTATACTTTGCCATAACAAAACTGACCTCCTCCAGTTAGATTCTTGGTCTAACTTTTGGGGGTCAGTTCAGCGCCGCCTTCTTTTTTGGTACTCTATTCCTCGATTATCTGTATGGTATTGAGCTCTGTATCCGCAGGCCCGTGCAGGTGGCCCTTGCGCAGGCGCACCTCCTCCAAAAAGTCCCAGACTTCCTGAGATATGCGCTCGCCCGGGTAGATGACCGGGATGCCCGGCGGGTAGGGGGCTATCATCTCTCCGGAGATGCGGCCTACCGCGTCTTCCCACCAGATGGGCTTGGTCTCTCCGAAGTAGGCCTCACGAGGCGACAGCACGTACTCCGGCTGAGGCGGCAGCGGGCTTGCCTTGGGCAGCGGCTTGCCGTCCTTGTAGGTGGCAGCTATGTCCGTAAGGGAAGCTACCAGGCGGTCCAGGTCCTCCCTGCGGTTGGCGAAGGTTACTATCGCCAGAGCGTTGCGGTAGTCCGCAAGCTCCACGTCCACGTTGTATTCCTCGAAGAGCATCTTCTTAAGCGCGAAGCCTGTGATGCCTATCTCCGCGGCGCTTATCGTAAGACGCGTCTCATCCAGCTTGTATATTCCGGCGTGGCCTTCTATCTCCTTGCCTGCGCAGCGCAGTCCGCGTATCATGTTTATCTCCGCCCTGGCGTCGTGGGCCAGTTCGAAAGCCTCGTCCACCATTTCGGCGCCCCTCATGGCCATGTCGTGGCGCGCCATGTCCAGAGACGTCATGAGCAGGTACGACGGGCTGGTGCTCTGCACAAGATGCAGGTTGGCTTCCAGGAAGGCGCGGTCCACGAGCCTGCTGTTGACGTGCAGCATGGAGCTCTGCGTAAAGGAACCGGTGACCTTGTGTATGCTCTGCACGCACATGTCGGCTCCGGCTTGGATGCCGCCCTTTGGCAGTCTGTCGGAGAAGTAGCAGTGCGCTCCGTGGGCCTCGTCCACCATTAGCACCGCTCCGTGTCTGTGGCACACTTCCGCAAGGCCCTCTATGTCGGAGATCACTCCGTAGTAGGTGGGGCTTACCACCATCAGTCCGCGGCAGTCCGGGTTCTTTTGGAACATCTCTTCCGCCTGCTCGGGGGTTATCCCGCCGTGAAGTCCCCATTCTTCCTCTATCTGAGGCATGATGTACACAGGCTTTCCGCCGCCTATTATAAGTCCCATAAGCGCGGATTTGTGAGCGTTGCGGGGTATGCAGACCTTCTGGCCGTTGTTGGCCGTGGTTATTATCATGGTCTGGTTGCCGCAGGTGCTGCCGTTTACAAGGAAGTGGGTGTATTCGGCGCCCCAGAGCTCGGCCGCCAGGTCTTCGGCTTCCTTGATGGCGCCGGAGGCGTTGTGGAGATCGTCCGTCAGAGGCGTTTCTGTAAGATCCAACTTGAATATCTCGTCTCCGACGGCCTCTCTGAATTTAGGGTCGATTCCGTTCTCGAACCTGTGTCCCGGTATCCTGAAGTATGCCGGGCGCTGCTCCGAGTAAGCCTTCACCGCGTCGAACAGCGGGGTACGGTCCTGGTCTTTGTTCATGGGACACCTCCTTTTGCGGAAATATTTGTCATGATAATATAATGTCAAAATAAAGTATAACATTTACACCCCGTAAGGACTATATTTTTTTGCGATTTTTTAAGGGATATGGTATTATTTTTACATACAGTATAAGGGAACATATGGCCTTCGGACGGCCGGAAAGGACGGCATACATGAGCACCGCTAAGGGACACGATAAAAACGGCATATTCAAGCTAGGCTTCGGCCTTATGAGGCTCCCGAAGCTCTCTGACGGAAGCATAGACACAGAGACCACCAAGAAGATGGTGGACATATTCATAGAGGGCGGCGGGCAGTATTTCGACACCGCCTATGTGTATGACAACGGAGGCTCAGAGAAGGCCTTTAAGGAGGCTGTAGCCGACAGGTACCCGAGGGACAGCTACTACGTCTGCACCAAGATGAACGCCTGGCTTGGAAAGCCTGACGCGGAAAGCTGCAAAAAGCAGTTTGCAACAAGCCTTGAACGCACGGGAGCGGGCTATTTCGACTTCTACCTCCTGCACGCTCTTCAGCCGGACAACATTAAGATATACGAGGAATACGGCCTCTGGGATTTCGTAAAGGAGCAGAAGGCCAAGGGGCTCATAAAGCACTGGGGCTTCTCCTTCCACTCAAGCCCCGCGGATCTTGAGATGCTTCTTACGGAGCACCCTGACGTGGACTTCATACAGCTTCAGATAAACTACGCGGACTGGAACAATCCCAACGTCTCCTCCCGCGAGTGCTACGAGGTGGCAAGGAAGCACGGCGTAGCCGTTACAGTCATGGAGCCCGTAAAGGGCGGAGCTCTGGCGGATCCCCCGCAGAAGGTAAAGGATCTGTTTAAGGCATATGCTCCCGACGCGTCCTGCGCCTCCTGGGCGGTGCGCTTCGTTGCATCTCTGGAAGGGATAATCACAGTGCTTTCCGGAATGTCCACGCCCGAGCAGGTGGAGGACAACATATCCTACATGAAGGACTTTAAGCCTCTTGACGAGGAGGAACAGAAGATAATAGAGCAGGCCAGGGAGATAATAGAAAAAGAGACGTCCATACCCTGCACGGCATGCCACTACTGCACGGACGGCTGCCCCATGAGCATCCCCATCCCGGAGATATTCAAGGTAGCCAACGAGAACGCCATGCGCCGCAAAGGCCCCAGGGCAAAGAAGATGTACGCGGACGCCGTCGAGGGCAAGGGAAAGGCCTCAGACTGCATAGCCTGCGGACAGTGCGAGGGCGCATGCCCGCAGCAGCTTCCTATAATAACGCTTCTGGATGAATGCAAGGAGATGGAGGGCTGACATGACACACGAGTATTTCGGGAAGCAGGTCTCAAGGCTGGGCTTCGGGCTGATGAGGCTGCCCAAGCTGCCGGGCGGCGCGATAGACGTCGAGCAGGTGAAGGAGATGGCGGACCTCTTCCTTGAGGCCGGCGGAACATATTTCGACACCGCCTATGTATACGACGGCGGAGAGTCCGAGAAGGCTTTCGGCAAGGCCGTAGTGGAGCGCCACCCCAGGGAGAGCTTTACCATATGCACCAAGCTCAACGCCGGACACGGCTGCCCGGACGAGGAGACCGCAAAGAAGCAGTTCGGCATAAGCCTTGAGAGGACAGGCGCCGGATATTTCGATTTCTACCTTCTGCACGCCATAAGGCCTGAGAGCCTCAAGAAATACGACGAGTTCGGGATCTGGGACTTCGTAAGGGACAAGAAGGAAAAGGGCCTGGTAAAGCACTGGGGCTTCTCCTTCCACTCCACTCCCGAGGACCTGGAGATGGTGCTGGACAAGCACCCGGACGTGGATTTCGTGCAGCTTCAGATAAACTACGCGGACTGGGAGAACCCGGACGTGCGCTCGGGAGAGTGCTACCGCATAGCAAGAGAGCACGGAAAGCCCATAGTTGTAATGGAGCCCGTAAAGGGCGGCTTTCTGGCAAAGCTCCCCAAGAACGTCCAGGCGGTATTCGACGAGACCGGAAGCAGCGCCTCCACGGCGTCCTGGGCGGTAAGATACGTCGCGTCGCTCGACGGGATAATGACGGTCCTCTCCGGAATGTCCAGCGTCGCCCAGATGAAGGACAACCTCTCCTACATGAAGGATTTCAAGCCTCTTACGGAGGATGAGTATAAGGTGATAGCAAAGGCGCAGGAGGCCCTTAAGGAGGACATTTCCATAAAGTGCACCGCCTGCCATTACTGCACGGACGGCTGCCCCATGAACATCCCCATTCCGGAGATATTCGCGCTGTACAACAGGTTCAGGCAGACCTACATGGCGCCTCCGGCAAAGATGGCCTACAGGGCCGCCACCAAGGACAGGGGCAGGGCATCCGACTGCGTAAGCTGCGGCCAGTGCATGGCTGAGTGCCCGCAGAATCTGGAGATACCGTCCCTCCTTAAGGAATGCACGGATCTTGAGTAAGAAGGAGCAGCTATGCACGAGATAAGATGCCCCAGATGCGGGGAAGTCTTCCAGGTGGATGAATCCGGATACACCGCCATAGTAAAGCAGGTGCGCGACAGCGAGTTCGAAAAAGACCTTGCCGTAAGGCTCGCCGAGATAGAAAAGGGAAGCAAGGCCGAACTTGAGCTCGTAAAGGAGAAGTCAAGAAGCGAGCTTGCCCGCATGCTTGCAGAAAAGGAGAAGGCTCTTGCCGAGCTGAAGATCCGCCTTGACAACGCCGGGACCGAAAAGGAGCTTGCGGTAAAGACCGCCCTTGCCGAAAAGGACGCGGAGCTGATAAAGCTGAGCGGGGAGCTCAGCAACGCAAAGACCGGCGCCCAGCTTCGTGAAAAGGACCTCAAGGAAAGCTACGAGCAAAAGCTTAAGGATAAGGACGAGCAGATAGGCTACTACAAGGACCTTAAGGCGAGGCTCTCCGTAAAGATGGTGGGCGAGAGCCTGGAGCAGCACTGCGAGACCGAGTTCAACAGGCTCAGGGCCACGGGCTTTCAGAGAGCGGAGTTCGACAAGGACAACGACGCCTCCGGCGGAAGCAAGGGGGATTACATCTTCAGGGACTTCACCGAGGACGGCACCGAGTACATATCGATAATGTTCGAGATGAAGAACGAGGCCGAGGGCAGCACCACAAGGCACCGCAACGAGGACTTCTTTAAAAAGCTGGATAAGGACAGAAGGGAAAAGAACTGCGAGTACGCGGTGCTGGTAAGCCTTCTTGAGCCGGACAGCGAGCTCTACAACACCGGCATCGTGGACGTATCCTACAGATATCCCAAGATGTATGTCATAAGGCCGCAGTTCTTCATACCTATGATAACGCTTCTGCGCAACGCGGCGCAGGGCTCGGCGGAGTACAGAAGAGAGCTGGCTCTTGCCAGAGCGCAGAACGTGGACGTGGCCAACTTCGAGTCCGAGATGGAGCGCTTCAAGGAGGCCTTCGGGCGCAATTACAGGATAGCCAGCGAGAAGTTCCAGAAGGCCATAGAGGAGATAGACAAGTCCATAGACCATCTCCAGAAGATAAAGGACGCCCTTACGGGCGCGGAGAACAACCTCAGGCTCGCCAACAACAAGGCGGAGGACCTGAGCATCAAGAAACTTACAAGGAACAACCCCACCATGAGGGCGAAGTTCGAACAGCTAAAGGATAATGAATAACAAGTCGGATCGCTTAAGAGATTTCTTACTTATGACAGTCGGCTCCGTGCTGATGGCGCTGAGCCTCTACTTCTTTAAGGAGCCCAACGGCTTCGTAACAGGCGGCGTAGGAGGCCTTGGAATAATACTGGGGCAGTTCACCACCGCCAGCATGGGCGTGTGGGTGACGGGCCTTAACATCATCCTGCTTATAGTGGGATTCATAGTTCTCGGGAAGAGCCTCGGAATAAAGACCGTATACTGCACACTGCTCTATTCGGGCCTTGTGGACCTTCTGGAGGTGCTGGTGCCTCTTGATAAGCCCCTTACGGACCAGCCGGTGCTGGAGCTGTGCTGGGCGATACTCATAACAGGCATAGGCCAGGCCATGATATTCCACGCGGACGCATCGTCGGGGGGCACGGACGTGCTGGCCCTGATACTCAAAAAGTATACGTCCACCAACGTGGGGCGCGCCCTGCTGTACGTGGACATAGTGATAAGCGCCGCGGCGTTTTTCGCGTTCGGAATAAAGTCCGGACTGTTCTCCGTACTCGGCCTGTTCTGCATGACCTTCCTCATAGACAGCGTCCTGGACATGCTATCAAGCTGCAAGTATTTCGTCATAGTAACGGATAAGCCGGAGGAGATCTCGGCTTACATACTCAATAAGCTGGACCACAGCGCCACGCTCATAAAGGGCGAGGGCGTCTATTCCCACGCAGAAAAGGCCGTGCTCCACACCGTCTGCAAGAGGAGCGAGGCCAAGCATCTGCAGAGGTTCATAAAGTCCGTGGACCCGCAGGCGTTCACGATAATAACCACCAGCTCCGAGATAATAGGGGCCGGATTTAAGGAAAACTGATGAAAAAGACAGGGAACACCAAGAGCAGCATAGTCTCCGCCGCCTGGGAGCTCTTCTACAGGCAGGGCTACGATAATACCACGATAGACGACATCGTGGAGGCTTCGAATACCTCAAAGGGATCCTTCTACCACTACTTCAGCGGCAAGGAAGGGCTGCTCAACACGCTCTCCATACTCTTCGACGATAAATACCTTAAGCTCGAGCCCGAGCTTGAGAAGATCGAAGGCGCGGTGGAGAAGCTCCTGTTCCTTAACCACGAGCTCTTCTACATGATAGAGAACACGGTCTCCCTGGACCTTCTGGGAAGGCTGCTCTCCTCCCAGCTGATATCCCGCTCCGACAGGAGCCTTCTGGATACCAACCGCGAGTACTACAAGCTCCTCCGCAAGATAGCCATAGAGGGAAAGGACGAGGGAGTCTTCCGCGCCGACCTTTCCGCCAACGACATAGTTAAGGCCTACGCGGTAATAGAACGCGCTCTTCTGTACGACTGGTGCATCTGCAGCGGCGATTATTCGCTCTGCAGCTACGCCGGACAGGTGATGCCCACACTGCTTGCGGGATTCTGCAGTCAGTAGGGGCATATTATAGAAAAAAAGTTAGAAAATCTCAAAAAAACCGTTTGACATCTCCCCCTGTTTATGTTAATTTTATTCAGTGTCACTATGCCAAAAAGGGGCATTGTGTATTTTGAATGTCGCTAAAAAGCGAGGTTTTCGCATCAGATAACGGAGGATTATTATGGCTAAAGCAACCGGTTCAAGAGTAAGGGTAATGCTCGCATGCACAGAGTGCAAGCAGAGGAATTACAACACCACCAAGAACAAGAGGAACGACCCCGACCGCATCGAACTCAAGAAATACTGCAAGTTCTGCAAGAAGGAAACCATCCACAGAGAGACCAAGTAACGAGAGGTACCAAAGATGGCAGAGAATGTCGCAAAGAAAGGCTTCTTCGCAAGGCTTAAGGATTACTTCAAGGGCGTAGGCGCGGAGATGAAGAAGGTCTCCTGGCCCACCAGGAAAGAGACCTATAAGTATACGCTGGTCGTTATCGTGATCTGCGCTCTGTTTGCGCTGCTGTTCTGGCTGCTCGACACAGTGTTCATCGCGCTGCTCGGACTCATAGTAAAGTAGGAGACAGCTATGTCTGACGAAATGACCTTAGAAGAAAAGGCGCTGGCCAGCAGGGAGTCCGATATAGCTCCCCACACACTTGCGAGCGAGAGGGACGAGATCCCCGCAGGCTTCCTCAGAAGGAGCAAGGAGCCCAAGTGGTATGTGGTCCACACCTATTCCGGACACGAAAACAAGGTTAAGGCCAACCTGGAGAAGCTCGTCGAGAACAGAGGCATGCAGGACCTGGTCCTGGACGTCATAGTTCCCACCGAGGACCGCGTCGAGATGACCGACAGCGGCCGCACCGTCAAGACCCGCAAGATCTTCCCGGGCTACGTCATCGTCAAGATGATAGTGACCAACGAATCCTGGTACCTGGTAAGGAACACCCAGGGAGTAACGGGCTTCGTGGGAGAGGGCTCCGAGCCCATTCCTCTTACGGATGAGGAGGTAAGGCGCCTCGGCATAGAGAAGACCGTTATAGTCCTTAACATAAACGTGGGAGATACCGTAAAGATCATCTCCGGTCCGTTCAAGGGCTTTACCGGCCACGTTGAGGACGTACACCCCGACAGGCAGACCCTCAGGGCAAAAGTGGACATGTTCGGAAGGGCTACACCTGTAGAGCTCGAATTCGACCAGGTGGACCCGATCAGCTAGTCGCGCTGATAAAACAGCGATGATATATAACAAAATAATAGGATAGTCCTATGGAAAGGAGAAAAGAATGGCAAAGAAGATCGACGGCTATGTAAAGCTCCAGATTCCGGCAGGCAAAGCTACTCCGGCACCGCCTGTAGGTCCGGCTCTCGGACAGAAGGGTATCAACATCATGGACTTCTGCAAGCAGTTCAACGCCAAGACTCAGGCCGACATGGGAATGATCATCCCCGTAGTCATCACCGTCTACGCCGACAAGAGCTTCACCTTCGTTACGAAGACTCCTCCGGCAGCAGTGCTGATAAAGAAGGCAGCGGGTCTTGAGTCCGGTTCCGGTGAGCCCAACAAGAAGAAGGTAGGCACCATAACCGAGGCTCAGGCGAAGGAGATCGCGCAGACCAAGATGCCTGATCTGAACGCCGCAAGCCTTGAGGCAGCGACGGAGATGATCAAGGGTACAGCAAGAAGCATGGGCATAAACGTCCAGGGCTAGTAAGTGGGAGGCTGAAGCCGCTAATACCACAAGGAGGTAAAAAATGGCCAAGAAAGGCAAGAAGTATCAGGAGGCAGCTAAGCTCGTAAACAGAGCTGAACTGTACGACGTCGACAAGGCGTTCGAGCTCGTCACCAAGACAGCCACAGCCAAGTTCGACGAGACCGTTGAAGCCCACTTCAAGATGGGACTCGACGGAAGGCACGCCGATCAGCAGATCAGAGGCGCTATCGTTCTTCCGAACGGAACAGGAAAGTCCAAGAAGGTCCTGGTGTTCGCAAAGGGAGAGAAGGCTCATGAGGCGGAGGCCGCAGGAGCGGATTACGTAGGCGCGGAAGAGTACGCTGAGAGGATCCAGAAAGAAAACTGGTTTGATTTCGACACTGTAGTAGCCACACCCGACATGATGGGTATCGTGGGAAGACTCGGTAAAATACTCGGACCTAAGGGTCTGATGCCGAACCCCAAGTCCGGTACCGTTACCATGGATCTGGCCAAGGCTCTCCAGGAGATCAAGGCAGGTAAGGTGGAGTATCGTCTGGACAAGCAGAACATAGTCCACACACAGATCGGCAAGGTTTCCTTCGGACCTGAGAAGCTCCAGCAGAACTATCAGGCGCTCGTGGAAGCCATCATCAAGGCCAAGCCGGCAGCAGCAAAGGGTCAGTACATCAAGTCCGCAACCGTCGCAACAACGATGGGCCCCGGAATAAAGATCAACCCCACAAAGCTCGGCTAGGCATTAAAGACAAGGCCGGATCGTGATCCGAAACAGAAATAAATAGCTGTAGACAGCGAGTGCAGGACAAGCTTCCTGCCGAAGCATCTCGCCGAGGTTACGATTCATAAATCAGAGCCTTTTTATGTCTTTGACATCGAAAAGGCTTTCAGTTACTGAAAGCCGGAAAGGAGAGTAAATGTCAGTAGAAAATCTGAAGGCCAAGGCAGCCATTATCGATGAGATAAAGGGCAAGCTCGAAGGCGCTCAGTCTGCTGTAGTAGTCGACTACATGGGAACCACCGTGGAGGAGAATACTGCCATCAGAAAGAGCCTCAGAGAAGCAGGCGTAGACTTTACGGTCTATAAGAACACCCTTATCGCCAAGGCTATCGAAGGCACCCAGTTCGAAGGACTTAAGGACGTGCTGAGCGGACCGTCCGCACTTGCTATCAGCAAGGAAGACGCCATCGCTCCGGCAAGAGTCCTCAACAAGGCTATCAAGACCTACAACAAGATGGCCTTTAAGGCAGGCGTAGTAGAGGGAGTCCTTTACAACGCCGAAGGCGTTACCGCCCTGGCGGGCATCCCCGGAAGGGAAGAGCTCATCGCCAAGTTCATGGGCAGCATCCAGAGTCCGGTCGGCAAGCTCGTCCGTACGCTCGCTGCCATCGCAGAAGCAAAAGAAGCATAATCATTCAATACAGACATTTGTCGATTAGGAGGACAAAATGAATAAGGAACAGATCATAGAGGCCATAAAGAACATGACCATTCTCGAGCTCAACGAGCTCGTAAAGGCTTGCGAAGAGGAGTTCGGCGTTTCCGCAGCAGCTCCCGTAGCAGTAGCAGCCGGCCCGGCAGAAGCCGCAGCAGAAGTTAAGGACAGCTTCGACGTCATCCTCGCCGAGATAGGCGCAGAGAAGATCAAGGTCATCAAGGTAGTCCGTGAGATCACCGGTCTCGGACTTAAGGAAGCCAAGGACCTCGTAGACAACGCTCCCAAGGCTGTCAAGGAAGGCGCAACTCAGGACGAGGCCAATGAGATCAAGGCCAAGCTCGAGGAAGTCGGCGCAAAGGTCGAACTGAAGTAATTTATAGGCACAGACCTGTGGCATCAGGGTTGTCCCAAGGGCAACCCTTTTGCCGACTTTTAGCCGACGGACAAGTTTAACGCTTTTTACATAGATTAAGGAGGGAATAAAATGCCCCATGCCGTAAGATCAGGCAAAAAGGAGCGTCAGAGCTTCTCCAAGATCGAGGCAGTCCAGCCCATGCCCAACCTGATAGCCATTCAGAAGGATTCCTATGACTGGTTCATCAAGGAGGGTCTCGCTGAGGTCTTCGAAGACATCAGCCCCATAAGGGACTACGCGGACAACCTCGCCCTGGAGTTCGTCGATCACTCCATCTCCAATGAGACCAAGTACGATCAGGAAGAGTGCAAGGAAAGAGACGCCACGTACGCCTCCCCGCTCAGAGTGAAGGTACGCCTCATAAACCAGGAGACGGGAGAGGTCAAGGAGCAGGAGGTCTTTATGGGAGATTTCCCCGTAATGACCGAAAAAGGAACCTTTATTTACAACGGAGCGGAGCGTGTAGTAGTTACGCAGCTCGTCCGTTCCCCCGGACCGTATTACGATATGGCCGTGGACAAATCCAACAATAAATTATTCTCTACCACCATCATCCCCAACCGCGGCGCGTGGCTGGAGTACGAGACAGACGCCAACCAGGCGCTTTCCGTGCGTGTGGACCGCACCAGGAAGCTCCCGATCACGGCGCTTCTTCGCGCGCTCTCTTACCGTTCGGTCGCTGAGAAGGTAGAGATCGAGAAACGCAAAAACCCCGCCATGAGCGAAGAGGACATCCATAAGAGAGTCCGCCGCTACGGCGAGTTCAGGACAAATACCGCAGCCACCTTCTACGAAGGCACCACGGACGAGATACTCCGCGTATTCGGCGGAAACAAGCGCCTGGGACTGTCCCTCGAAAAGGACACCACCCGCAACTTCGACGAAGGACTGAGGGAGATATACAGAAAGCTGAGACCGGGAGAGCCGCCGACGTTCGAGAGCGCTTACGACCTTATTGAGGCGCTGTTCTTCGACGCCAAGCGCTACGACCTGGCCAAGGTGGGACGCTACAAGTACAACAAGAAGCTCGGTATCAGGGAGAGAGCCATAGGCTGCGTTCTCAGCAAGGACGCCGTGGATCCCGTTACCGGAGAGATACTCGTGGAGGCCGGCACCAAGCTCAAGGCAGAGCAGGCTCAGGCAATCCAGGACAGCGGACTTGAGTACATCTACGTCTACAGCAAGAACACCGAGGACAAGGAAGTAAAGGTGATAGGAAACAACTTCGTCACCCTTTCCAACTACGTAGGTCTGGACCCGGCGCAGTACCGCCTGCCCAAGACCGTGTTCTACCCTGCGCTGACCGCTCTTCTTGAGGCCTACGAGGCGGAGAACCCGCAGCCCAAGAAGCAGACCAAGGCCGCAAAGGAGGAGTACAACGCCAAGCTCGCTGCTTACCTCTACTCCCACAAGAACCAGCTTTCGCCCAAGCACATTATATTCGACGATATCATCGCCTCCATCAGCTACCTGCTGGGACTTGAGGAAGGTATCGGAAACATAGATGACATAGACCACCTGGGCAACAGAAGGCTCAGGACGGTAGGCGAGCTTCTGCAGAACCAGTTCCGCATAGGCCTTTCCAGGATGGAGAGAGTCGTTAAGGAGAGGATGACCATTCAGGACATCGAGGCCACCACGCCGCAGAACCTGATCAACATCCGCCCCGTAACAGCGGCCATCAAGGAGTTCTTCGGATCTTCGCAGCTGTCTCAGTTCATGGACCAGACCAACCCGCTGGCAGAGCTTACGCACAAGAGAAGGCTCTCCGCGCTCGGCCCCGGCGGACTCTCCAGAGAGAGGGCCGGATTCGAGGTCCGCGACGTTCACCACTCCCACTACGGACGCATGTGCCCGATAGAGACTCCGGAAGGACCGAACATCGGTCTTATCGGTTCTCTTACCACCTACGGCGTCATCAACGAGTACGGATTCATAGAGACCCCGTACAGGAAGGTGGACAAGGAGACAGGAATAGTCACCAGGAACATAGAATACCTCGCGGCTGACGAGGAAGAGCCCGTCATCATCGCTCAGGCGAACGAGCCTCTGGATGAGGAAGGCCACTTCATCAACCAGAAGGTACTTGCCAGAGGAGAGCTCGGCGAGATCGACCTCTTCCCCAGGGAAGTAGTGGACTACATGGACGTTTCCCCGAGGCAGGTAGTATCCATAGCGACAGCCATGATACCCTTCCTTGAGAACGACGACGCAAACCGAGCCCTGATGGGTTCCAACATGCAGCGTCAGGCAGTTCCTCTGCTCGTCACCGACGCTCCTATCGTAGCTACAGGTGTTGAGTACGACGCCGCTCACGACTCCGGAGTAGTGGTGCTTGCCAAGAACCCCGGCGTAGTGGAATACGTAGACGCTCAGAAGGTAGTCATCAGGAACGACGAGGGCTTCAGGGACGAGTACAAGCTCCTTAAGTTCAAGCGCTCCAACCAGGGCACCTGCATAAACCAGAGGCCCATAGTCGCTCACGGCGAGCGTGTTGAGGCCGGCGAAGTAATAGCCGACGGTCCGTCAACGGATCAGGGCGAGATAGCTCTCGGAAAGAACCTTCTCATAGGCTTCATGACCTGGGAAGGCTACAACTACGAGGACGCCGTAATACTCAACGAGAAGCTCCTGATGGACGATGTCCTTACATCCATCCACATCGAGGAGTACGAATCCGAGGCCAGAGACACCAAGCTCGGTCCGGAAGAGATAACAAGAGAGATACCCAACGTCAACGAGGATTCCTTAAGGGATCTGGACGAGGAAGGTATCATACGCATAGGCGCAGAGGTAGATTCCTCCGACATCCTGGTAGGCAAGGTCACCCCGAAGGGCGAGACCGAGCTCACCCCGGAAGAGAGGCTCCTAAGGGCCATCTTCGGCGAGAAGGCAAGAGAGGTAAGGGATACCTCCTTAAGAGTTCCTCACGGAGAGAGCGGAATAGTAGTGGACGTCAGAGTATTCTCCAGGGAGAACGGCGACGATCTTCCTCCGGGAGTCAACAAGATAGTGCGCTGCTACATCGCCACCAAGAGAAAGATCCAGGTAGGCGACAAGATGGCGGGACGCCACGGAAACAAGGGCGTTATCTCCAGAGTTCTGCCGGTAGAGGACATGCCGTTCATGGAAGACGGTACTCCGCTGCAGGTAATGCTCAACCCCCTGGGCGTACCTTCCCGTATGAACATCGGTCAGGTACTTGAGGTCCACCTCGGACTTGCCGCAAGGAAGAAGGGCTGGTATGTCTCCACGCCGGTATTCGACGGCGCCAAGGAGAGCGACATAACCGAGCTCCTTAAGGAATGCGGATACTCCGAGAGCGGAAAGATGAAGCTCAGAGACGGCCGCACGGGCGATACCTTCGACAACCCCGTTACCGTGGGCGTCATGTACATGCTCAAGCTCCACCACCTGGTAGACGACAAGATCCACGCCAGAAGCACCGGCCCGTACTCCCTCGTAACGCAGCAGCCTCTGGGCGGCAAGGCCCAGTTCGGCGGACAGCGTTTCGGAGAGATGGAGGTCTGGGCTCTTGAAGCTTACGGCGCGGCCTACACGCTCCAGGAGATACTGACAGTCAAGTCCGATGACGTGGTCGGAAGGGTAAAGACCTACGAGGCCATAGTCAAGGACGAGAACATACCCGAGCCTGGCATCCCCGAGTCCTTCAAGGTACTCATCAAGGAGATGCAGTCCCTTGCTCTGGACGTGAGAGTCCTCGATGAGAACGATCAGGAGATAGAGCTCAAGGAAGACGCGGACCTCGAGGCTAATACCAACTTCAACGCTGTGGAATTCGAGGAGCTCAGAGGCTCCGATGACGAATTCTTCAGAGAAGGCAGCGGCTTTACTCAGCTTGACGAAAACGGTGAGGAACTCGACTCCTATACCAACCCGCTCTACGGGCAGGAAGAGGAAGAAGAGGAAGACTTCCCGGGCGAGGAGGATATGTAATGGAATTAGGAAATTTTGAATCCCTTCAGATCAGTCTTGCATCGACCGAGAAGATCCTCAGCTGGTCCCACGGCGAGGTGACCAAGCCCGAGACCATCAACTACCGTACGCTCAAGCCCGAAAGGGACGGACTGTTCTGCGAAAGGATATTCGGACCCACCAAGGACTGGGAGTGCCACTGCGGAAAGTATAAGAGAATACGCTACAAGGGCATAATCTGCGACCGCTGCGGCGTAGAGGTCACCAAGGCCAAGGTAAGAAGAGAGCGCATGGGCCACATTCAGCTGGCCTCTCCGGTCTCCCACATCTGGTACTTCAAGGGCATCCCCAGCCGCATAGGCAGAGTCCTGAACATGAGCCCCAAGTCCCTTGAAAAGGTGCTCTATTTCGCCTCCTACGTAGTTACCGATCCCGGAGACACGGACCTTAAGTACATGGACGTCCTCTCCGAGCAGGAATACAGGGAAGCCAAGGAAGAGTACGGAAACAGGTTCAAGGCCGGCATGGGCGCCGAGGCGATAAGGGAGCTGCTCTGCGCGATAGATCTCGACAAGCTCGGAGACGAGCTCAGGGAGAAGCTCAGAGAGACCCAGGGCCACAAGAAGCTGGACTACGTCAGAAGGCTGGAAGTTATCGAGGCCTTAAGGGCTTCCGGGAACCGCCCCGAGTGGATGATACTGGAAGTAGTTCCGGTAATTCCGCCGGATCTGAGGCCCATGGTGCAGCTGGACGGCGGCAGGTTCGCAGCCTCCGACCTTAATGACCTCTACAGAAGGGTCATCAACAGGAACAACAGGCTCAAGAGGCTCCTTGAGCTCGGCGCTCCGGACATCATCGTCCGCAACGAGAAGAGGATGCTGCAGGAAGCCGTCGACGCGCTTATCGACAACGGCAGGCGCGGAAGGTCTGTAACAGGCCCCGGCGGAAGACCTCTTAAGTCTCTTTCCGACATGCTCAAGGGCAAGCAGGGAAGGTTCAGACAGAACCTCCTGGGCAAGCGTGTAGACTACTCCGGACGTTCCGTAATAGTCGTAGGACCTGAGCTCAAGTTCTACCAGTGCGGTCTTCCCAAGAAGATGGCCCTGGAGCTCTTCAAGCCCTTCATAATGAAGAAGCTGGTGCAGGACGGCACCGCTCACAACATAAAGAGTGCAAAGAGGATGGTAGAGAAGGTGCGCCCCGAGGTCTGGGACGTTCTCGACGACATTATCAAGGATCACCCCGTGCTCCTCAACCGTGCTCCTACACTGCACAGACTGGGCATCCAGGCCTTTGAGCCGGTGCTCGTGGAAGGCAAGGCTATCAAGCTGCATCCGCTCGTCTGCACCGCTTACAACGCGGACTTCGACGGAGACCAGATGGCTGTCCATCTTCCACTGTCGGTAGAGGCGCAGGCTGAGGCAAGGTTCCTGATGCTCTCCGTAAACAACATACTTGCTCCTAAGGACGGATCACCGATCACCACGCCTACACAGGACATGATACTCGGATCCTACTACCTCACCAACGAGGGTTCTGTGGACAGGACATCCAAGCTCGACAGAGGCGACGGAAAGATCTTCTGCGACGACGCCGAGATGCTGATGGCATATCAGAACGGAGTCATAGGCATACACGCCAAGGTAAAGGTCCTCCGCAAGCTCAGCCCGGACGATCCCGGAAAGCTCGTTGAGTCCACCGTGGGAAGGTTCATATTCAATGAGCACATCCCGCAGGACCTCGGCTACGTAGACAGGGCCAAGGATCCCTACAGCCTTGAGGTGGACTTCCTCGTAAAGAAGAAGAACCTTACGGATATAATAGCTCGCTGCTTCAAGAGACACGGCAACGTGGAGACCGTCAAGATGATGGACTACATCAAGAGCAACGGCTACAAGTACTCTACTGTATCCGCCGTTACCATCTCCGTGGGCGACATGCTGATGCCGCCGCAGAAGCAGGAGATCATAGACAAGGCCCAGGCTCTGGTTGACAGGTATCAGGCAGCCTACAGGCGCGGTCTTATGAGCGAGAACGAGAGATATGAGAAGATCCTCCAGATCTGGCACAAGGCCACCGACGACGTCGCGGACGCTCTGATGGCGTCCCTGCCCAGGAACAACAACCTGTTCATAATGGCAGACTCCGGCGCCCGTGGTTCCAAGGACCAGATAAAGCAGATAGGCGGAATGCGCGGACTTATGGCCAACGCTACCGGTAAGACCATAGAGGTACCTATCACGGCGAACTTCAGAGAAGGCCTCTCCATAATGGAGTACTTCCTTTCGTCCAACGGCGCAAGGAAGGGTCTTGCGGATACCGCTCTTCGTACAGCGGACTCCGGTTACCTTACCAGAAGGCTCGTTGACGTATCCCACAACGTCATCGTACGCGAGGACGACTGCGGTACGGATGAGGGCGTAGAGGTAAGGGCGTTCACCGACGGCAAGGAAGTCATCGAGGCTCTGCACCTGCGCATAGCGGGCAGGACTGCTCTTGAGGACATAAAGCACCCGGTGACGGGCAAGATCCTGGCTTACGGCGGAGAAGAGATCAGCGATGAGGCTGCCAAGGCTATCGAAGATGCCGGCATCGAGTCCGTAAAGATCAGATCCGTCATGACCTGCAAGTGCGAGAACGGCGTATGCGCCAAGTGCTACGGCAGGAACCTGGCAACAGGCGAACCTGTCAACATAGGCGAGGCCGTAGGCATAATAGCTGCCCAGTCCATAGGTGAGCCGGGTACACAGCTTACGATGAGAACGTTCCACGCCGGCGGCGTAGCCGGAAGCGCAGGAGACATCACTCAGGGTCTTCCGCGTGTAGAGGAGCTTTTCGAGGCCAGAAAGCCTAAGGGACTTGCCGAGATCTGCGAATCCGACGGAACAGTCATCTCCATATCCACAAGAGCCGACAACAAGACAGAGATCGTAGTCCGCGGCGAGGAGGAGAACAAGTACGTAGTGCCTTACGGCGCAAGGCTCAAGGTCCACGAGGGATCCGAGGTAAAGGCCGGAGAAGGCCTCACCCAGGGCCCGCTCAACCCGCACGACATCATGCGCATCAACGGTGTGGAAGGCGTATATCAGTACCTGCTCAAGGAAGTACAGAGAGTGTACAAGCAGCAGGGCGTAGATATCAACGACAAGCACATCGAGGTGATAGTAAGCCAGATGCTCTCCAAGTACAGGGTGGACGATCCGGGAGACACCACGCTCCTTCCGGGAAGCCAGTACAGCGTGTACGAGGTGAACGCGGCCAACGCGGCGCTTGAGGAGGGTCAGCAGCCCGCCGATGTCACCAGGATACTCCTGGGCATCACCAAGGCGTCACTGGCCACCAGCTCGTTCCTGTCTGCAGCTTCCTTCCAGGAGACCACGAGGGTCCTCACGGATGCTGCCATCAAGGGAAAGACCGACAGGCTCATAGGCCTTAAGGAGAACGTCATCATCGGTAAGCTCATCCCTGCCGGAACAGGCATGAAGGTATACCGCAACATAGAGATAGACTACGGCGCGAATACCGAGTACATGGAGAGCTTCAACGTCAAGGAAGCAGAGAAAGAGGCTGCAAGGAACGCGGCCGCCGAGCTCCGCGCCATGGATTCCGATGACGACTACGACGATCAGGATTATGACGAGCAGGATGCTCTGAATGACAGGCTCGCAGAGGAGGCCTACGCTGCCGAGATGACCGGCGAGGGAGACGACATAGAGTAATCTCCGATAAAAAGCAATAAAGCTCCGGAGAGATATCTGAAGTGAACCCCTTTCGTTAGACAAACCTAATGAAAGGGGTTTTGAAATGTCAGGAAAAAAGAAGTATACAGATGAGTTTAAGCTTAATGTAGTCATGGCGTATTTAGATGGCCATAGTGGTGGATATGATCGCTTA
>JAFRZB010000013.1 GCA_017442785.1 Bacillota bacterium | reverse complement strand
TGACGCTCTTGTCCGCGAAGTCTATCTTTCCGTCCTTGTCTACGGTAACGTTCTCAAGAAGAGCGTTCCTCTTGATGGCGTTGTAGATGTCGGGCTCGGATTCCTTGTCCAGGTTGATGACCTTTGCGTAGCAGCCGCCCTCGAAGTTGAATACTCCGTTGTCGTCCCAGCCGTGCTCGTCGTCGCCTATCAGCAGGCGCTTGGGGTCGGTGGAAAGGGTGGTCTTGCCTGTGCCGGACAGACCGAAGAAGATAGCAGTGTTCTTGCCTTCCATATCGGTGTTGGCGGAGCAGTGCATGGAGGCGATGCCCTTGAGCGGCAGGTAGTAGTTCATCATGGAGAACATGCCCTTCTTCATCTCGCCGCCGTACCAGGTGTTAAGTATTACCTGCTCTCTGGAAGATACATTGAACGCTACGCAGGTCTCGGAGTTGAGGCCGAGCTCCTTGTAGTTGGCTACCTTTGCCTTGGAAGCGGTGTATACCACGAAGTTGGGCTCAAAGTTCTCAAGCTCTTCTGCCGTGGGCTGGATGAACATGTTCTTTACGAAGTGAGCCTGCCATGCAACTTCCATTACAAAGCGCACTGCCATGCGGGTGTCCTTGTTGGCGCCGCAGAAAGCGTCCATAACGAAGAGCCTCTTGCCGGAGAGCTGCTTCTGCGCAAGATCCTTAACGATGGCCCAGGTCTTTTCATCCATGGGGTGGTTGTCGTTGGGATACTCAGGGGTGGTCCACCAAACTGTGTCCTTGGAGTTCTCGTCCATGACTATGTACTTGTCCTTGGGGGAACGTCCGGTGTAGACACCTGTCATAACGTTTACAGTGTCCAGCTCGGTAAGAGTACCTACATCGAATCCGGTGAGGCCTTTCTTCATCTCTTCCTCGAAGAGGAATTCGTAGGACGGATTGTGGATTATCTCCGTTGCTCCGGTGATACCATACTTGCTAAGATCGATCTTTGCCATATATTGTTCCTTTCCTTCCTGCGCCGCCGCGCAAAATTATTAATTAACCAACTAATTATACTACATTTATAAGAGAAAAAATATTATCGTTATTAGTTTGACCCGAAAAAATGCGGAAACGTCTCGTTTTTCGATACTTTTTATTTCGTCCGGTCAAGTTCCAGACTAAGGAGAACGCTTCGGAGCGCCTCGTTGGCCTCTGAGGAAAGATGCTCGCCGTCCGCCATGAACATCATGCCGCTTTCGGGAGCCCAGGTCTTTACGCTTTCAAGGCTTCCGTCCGGCGCCACCTCCGCTGTCCGGCCGGGGGTAACAAGGAAGAGCTTCCTCTCCCTGCACAGCTCCGCAAGCTGCTTCAGCTCGCCCTGCTGCGCCTCGTCGGCGCTGTCCAAAAGCAGGACTATCTTGTCCGCAAGAGTCATGCTGCCCGCGGCGCTCCTGATGTCTGCCATAAGCTGTCCGGCGTCGAACTGCTCGTAGGTCTTAAAGCTCCCGTAGGGGTAGTCCTCTTCTATGAGCGGGTAGACGTTGGTCAGAAGATCGTTACCGAAGAAGGACACCATGCGGCTCCTGTAGGCCTCGTACTGGGCTTCTGCCGCAGCCTTGTTCGCACGCCACTCATTCAGGTAGGGCTCGCTTACGGCGCTCAGCACGGCATCGCAGTACGCCCTGCGCCCCTCGGCCGACAGATGTATGCCGTCCGCATAGAAGTATTCCGGATGGCCTTTGCTTATGCTCTTCCAGTCCAGTATCGTAAGGTTGTCATATTCCTCCGCGAGCGTTTTCAGGGACTCGTTGGAGCCTGCGGTCCGCGGGTTAGTATTCGTGAGCCAGTAAACGCGGCGCCCCTTAAGCATGTTCATGGCGCGCTCCTTTACCTCTATGGGGCAGTCGCCGTTGGCGCCGAAACAGATAACTACGACATCGCCGAGCATACCCTTGTTCTTAAGATCGCGCACTATGCCGGGAAGCACCCAGGCAGTTCTGGATTTCTGCGCGTCGAACCAGCCGTTGGGGAAGGTGTCTGCCAGCTCGTCCAGAGCGCCCAGCATAACGGAGTCCCCGATGCATATCACGCGCATCTCCCTTACCGCCTGAAGCACCTTCTCCTCGCCGCCTTCGAAGCTGGCGAGGGTCTCGGACCACTTGTCCTCCTCGCTTCGGCTCTGCTCGGCCATAGCCTTCTGGCGGGCCTCCATCTCGCGGGCGTTCTCCTCCAGCTTCTGCTCAAGCTCAGCCATCTCCTGGGTGTGATCCTTTGCAACTGAAAAACAGTAACCGCCCGCCGCGGTAAGCAGCAGAACGGCCGCAAGCATTGCAATTTTAAGGCCTGCGGGCTTTTTGCCCTTCCTGTAGGAGAAGCCGAAATGCATCAGGAATGCCGCTGCAAGAGTAGCAGCGACAATGCGTACCGTAAGCGCGGACGCGCTCATCCTCCCCGAAAACAGCTCCGTGAATATGAAAATGAAGGGGTACTGCACCAGGTAGATCTCGTAGGAGCTGTCCGCAATGAAGGCAAGAGCGCTGCTCCCGGACGGCCTTCCGTGCGCGGTCTTTGTCCTTACGCAGGCATAGCAGGCCAGCCTTGCGCTTATCACCGTTACGGCAAGGAAGGCCCAGGCAAGATATTTAAAGCTGCTGTCAAAGGCGATGTTTAGATATACGAATGCCGCCAGGTAGAGCAGCAGGACCATCCCGCGGGCGGCACCCTTTCTGAAGGGCTTAGGCACAAGCGGCCCGGAGTACTCCTCTATGAACCCCACCGCCACGCCAAGGAAGGGAGCGAATGCCCTTGCCATGCTGTGGTAGTAGGCCTCGGTCATCCGGCCCTCTCCGAGCAGCTGATAAAAGAACAGGAAACTGGCCGCGCACACCGCCAGGGGCAGAATGCAGGCCAGCGCCCTGCTGATCTTTTTTCCTATGGACTTAAGGACGACGAACACAAGCGGGAACACCAGCTCGAACTGCAGAAGTATGGCTATGAACCAGAAATGTATGAATGGCGAATCCCCGTGCCTTGCGAAATAGTCCTGGCTGGCGGAGATCTGCCAGAAATTGTTGTAACCCAGAAGCACGGAGGTGGTCTCCGGCTTAAGGTTCAGCCAGCTGATCTGCGGAAGCAGCGTCACGACGCCTACAGTGATCAGGGCAACGGCAAGCAGCGGAACATAAACGCGCCATATGCGCTTTACCCAGTATCTGAGGATGTTGAAGCGCTCCTGCCCGAAGGCGGACCTTACGCCCAGGTACCCGCTTAAGACAAAGAAAGCGCAGACGGCAAAGAAACCGCCTGCGAGTATCCCCAAATGATAAAGGAGGACTGCAATGCAGCAGACCACCCTTATCAGGTCAAGTTCAATATATCTTTCTTTTGTCTGTTTCATCTGCCTTCGTACTTCTCAGCGAGCCTTTCCGCCTCGTCCTTGGGCTTTTCCGGCTCGGAATACTGCTCGTAAATGTCCCACACCTTTTCGGCAGCTTCTCCCTCCCGGGCGTGCCTTTCCTTTATGGTCTTATACACGTAGTAAAGCCCGAGTATTATAAGTATCGGTCCGAGCAGTCTAATGAGACTGGTGATCAGCACCAGCACGGCTATTCCTATGAAGAACAGCATCAGTCCTAAACCCATCGTGATCATCGTCATATCCTCCTGCTGTCGTTTATCGCTTCTTCAAGCGTCCTGAGGAACTCTTCCTCTCCTATAGTATTGATCTTAAAGAACCTTGCAGAGCTTCCCCCGGCTGTCACGCCTATGATCTCCACATACTCTCCTCTCTGGATGTAGGTGATGTGCATGCTCACGCGGTTTCCGCCCATATAGCTGAACCTCTCGTAGGTCTGCAGCTTTACGCGGCTGTCCCCTACGGTCAGATCCTTTTCAAATTCTTTGGAGATCGAAACGCTCTGATCGCTCAGAGATCTCTCGATCCGCACGGCGAGATCATCAAGATCCGCCTTTATTGATGTTTCCAGGTATGCCATGATGACGCTCCTTTATAATAACACTCCTTTTGTTCTATGGCTATTATAAAAGCGCTCCGCGGATAAATAAACCGCGGAAAGCGCAAAATAAGGGGCCTTATTACCACTGTTTGGGAGCATTCGAAGGTCCTGAGGCCGCGCCTGCGGCATCTCCCGCCCGCAGCAGGGCTACTTTCCAAGCTCCAGGGTCCTCTCGTAGGAAGCCTTCAGGGCCTCCATCACAGCCGCGTGCAGGGAGTAGTCCTCCAGCACCGCGACGCCCTCTATGGTGCTGCCCGCGGGGGAGCACACGTCCGCCTTAAGCTTGGACGGCTCCACGCTGCCGTTCTGGGCGCACATCAGGGCGGAACCCAGCACGGTCTGCACCGCAAAGCGCTTGGCGTCGGTCCTTGGAAGGCCGGTGCGCACCGCGCCGTCTATAAGCGCGTCTATGAACATGTATACGAAGGCCGGACCGCAGCCCGTAAGGGCGCTTCCCATGTCCAGCTTCTTTTCTTCCATCTCGCTGATGATCCCCGCCGGACGCATCAGGTCCATAAGGATAGTAACGTCCTCATCGGAGGCACTGCCGCCCCTGCTGTAGAGTATCACGCCGGCGCCCACCGCGCAGGGGGTGTTTGGCATTATCCTTATGATCGGAACGTCCCCCAGCATGGCCGAAAGCGCGGAAAGCTTAACTCCGGCCGCCATGCTCACCACGCAGAATCGGTCTTTGCGCTCCGCCAGTATGCCCTTTATCTCCGCGCAGGCCTTATCCAGCACCTGGGGCTTTACCCCAAGGAAGATCATCCTGCACTCCGAGGCTATCTGCGCGGCGTCCGAAGCCGTGCATCCGAAGGCCTCCGCAAGGTTATTCACCTTGAAGGCGTTATGGTCCGCCGCGTATACCGCGCCGCCGGACTTTGCCGCCACCGCAGCCAGCACACCGCCCATGTTTCCGCAGCCTATGAAACCTGCCTTTACCGCTTCTGTCATTTCCTTCACCTTATCTGTCCGCTTCCGCTGATTATGTATTTATATGTGCAGAGCTCCTCCAGCCCCATGGGGCCTCTTGCGTGGAGCTTCTGCGTGGAGATGCCCATCTCACAGCCGAGCCCGAACTCTCCGCCGTCCGTAAACCTCGTGGACGCGTTTACGTATACCGCCGCCGAGTCCACCTGCCTTGTAAAGCGCTCCGCAGCCACTGCGTCCTTTGTTATTATGGCGTCGCTGTGGTGGGTGGAGTGCTTCTGTATGTGCGCTATGGCCTCGTCCGCGCTTCCCGCTATGCCGACGGCCAGGATGTAATCCAGGAACTCCGTGTCGAAGTCCTGCGGCCCGGCCGGGGTGCCGTCAATTATCTCAAGCGCCTCCGGGCAGAGCCTCAGCTCCACCTCAGGAAGCCCCGCAGCCTTTCTTTTGTCCCTCAGCCTTTCGGAGAGCTTCGGAAGGAACTCCGCGGCTATGCTCCTGTTTACCAGCAGAACCTCCTCCGCGTTGCACACGGAGGGACGGCTGGTCTTGGCGTTCTCAATTATATTCAGAGCCATCTCCTGATCCGCCGAGGCGTCCACGTATATGTGGCATATGCCCGTTCCGGTCTCTATGCAGGGGACCTTGGAGTTCTCGGTGCAGCTCTTGATAAGCCCCGCCCCGCCGCGAGGTATAAGAAGGTCTATCAGACCCTCCGCCTGCATTATCTCCATGGCGCTGGCCCTCGTGGTATCCTCCACCAGTCCTATCAGCTCCCTGGGAAGGCCTGCGTCCTCAAGGCCTTCCCTGAGGGCGTCCACTATTGCCCTGTTAGACCTGTAGGACTCCTTGCCGCCGCGCAGAACCACCGCGTTGGCGGACTTTATCGCAAGCGACGCCGCGTCAGATGTTACATTGGGGCGGCTCTCGTAGATTATGGCTATTACGCCCATGGGCACCGCAGTCTTTGTGATCACGAGGCCGTTGGGCCTCTCAACGCGGGCTATAGCCCTCCCCGCGGGGTCCGGAAGCTCAACTACTTCCCTTATCCCGGCTGCCATGCCCTTTATGCGGGCATCGGACAGCGCCAGGCGGTCTATCATCACCGGACCGTACTTCTCCCTTGAGGCCTCTATATCAAGGGCGTTAGCGGAAAGTATCGCCTCCGCATGCGCCTCGAGCCTGTCCGCCATCGCAAGAAGCGCCCTGTTCCTTACATCGGAGCCTGCCTCAGCAAGCCTCGGTGCGGCCGCTTTTGTCTCTTTTATTATGTCAATCGTCTGTTTCATTTAACGCATCTCTGTTTTCAGCGCCGTCATTTCCTTCCGACGAACAGCGTTCCAGCCGCCTTGCCCTCTATGAGGTCGTACAGCAGCTCCGGCCTTGCTCCGTTTATTATGGCCATGTCAATGCCCTTTGCCATGCAGCGCTTTGCGGCTCCAAGCTTGGTGGCCATGCCTCCCGTTCCCAGGGCGCTGCCTTTCCCTCCGCCCAGAGCCATTATGCTGTCCGTTATCTCCTCCACGCGGGGTATCAGCTTTGCCTCGGGATCCTTCCTCGGATCCGAGGTATACAGCCCGTCTATGTCCGAGAGCAGCACCAGAAGGTCCGCGTTCACCCCGGTAGCTACAAGCGCGCCCAGAGTGTCGTTGTCTCCCACGCCGTACTCCACGGTGGAGACCGTGTCGTTCTCGTTGATTATCGGAAGGGCCTTAAGCTCCAGCAGCCTCTCCAGGGTGTTGGCGAAGTTCTCGTAGCGCGTCTTATCCTTAAAGTCGTCCCCTGTTATGAGTATCTGCGCTACGGTATGGCTGTGCTCCGTGAACATCTTGTCGTAGGTGTACATCAGCTCGCACTGTCCCACGGCAGCGCAGGCCTGCTTTCCTGGCATGTCAGAGGGCTTTTCGGAGAGCTTGAGCTTTCCCACGCCCATTGCCGTCGCTCCGGAGGAGACCACTATAAGCTCGCAGCCGCTGTTCTTGATGTCACTTAAGATCTTGCACAGCGCCTCCATGTGCCTTATGTTGAGCCTTCCCGTGGGATAGGTTATGTTAGATGTACCGATCTTTACTACGATCCTCATTGCCGTCCTGCCCTTTTGCCTGAAAACTTGCTGTTTTATCTATTATACGACTTTTTTGCCGCCCGCAAAACCGCTTTCTCAGCCCTCGTAGCTTACTGCGGTATCGAACAGCTCCTCCACCGCCTCATCCTTCTTGTAGGTGGCGTTGGAGACTATCACGGCCACTACAAGCCCTGCAATGGCTCCGGGGATTATCTCGTAGATGCCCGTGCCTGACAGGAAGGCCAGCCACAGCGCATCCACTATCGCGCCTGCAAGGATGCCGCCCACGGCTCCCGCAAAGGTGAACTTCCTCCAGAAGAGGCTCAGCAGGATGACAGGTCCGAACGCCGCGCCGAACAGGCCCCAGGCGTTGGATACCAGGCTCATTATTGAGCCTGCGTTGGGGTTGGATGCGATTATCAGCGCCACGAAGGCTATCACCAGCACCACCCAGCGTCCGGCCCAGAGCATCTCCCTGTCAGTTGCCTTGTCCTTGCGGATCACAGGCTTGTAAACGTCGCTGGCAAAGGCCGAGGCCGCAGCAAGCAGCTGGCTGTCAGCGGTGCTCATGGCAGCCGCCAGAATGGACGAGAGCAGTATGCCGGAGATTATCCCCGGGAATATCCTGCGGACCATGGTTATGAATACCAGCGAGTTGTCCGCAATGTTCTGATCGAATCCCAGGAAGATGCGTCCCACGGCACCGGCAGCAACGGAGAATATAACTATCAGCACCGTCCAGGTGATACCTATCTTGGAGCTCTTCTTAAGCTCCCTGTCCGATTTTATAGACATGAATCGTATTATGATGTGAGGCATACCGAAGTATCCTATGCCCCAGCCGAGGCCGGAGACTATGTCCTTCCAGCCTGTCATCATGTTCATGTAGCCGGCGGGCAGAGCCTCTACGGCAGCGGTCTTAAGCATGAAGCTTGCGAATATCGGCGCTATCAGAAGCGCGGCAAGCATCAGCAGCCCCTGGAAGAAGTCCGTCCAGCAGACCGCGGAAAAGCCACCCAGGAAGGTGTATACGATTATTACTCCCGCCGCTATGTACATGGCGGTGTTGGCGTTTATTCCGAGCACGGTGTTGAACAGCGTGCCGCAGGCCTTTATGCTGGAAGCCGCGTAGATGGTATAGGCCACCAGGAAGATCACCGCGCATATTATCTGAAGCGCCTTGGACTTGCTTAAGAAGCGGTTGGTAAGGTACTGAGGTATGGTTATGGAGTCCTTGGCCACTATCGAGAAGCGGCGAAGACGCGGCGCCTCGACTATCCAGGATATTGCGTAGCCTATTGCAAGTCCTATGGCTATCCAGGCCTGCCCCATTCCAAGGGCATATATGCTTGCCGGAAGGCCCATCAGCACCCAGGCGCTCATGTCGGAAGCGCCCGCAGAAAGTGCCGCCACCCAAGCGCCCATCCTGCGGCCGCCCAGGAAGTAGTCCTTGTCGGACGCGTTGTTTCCCTTTACGAAGAAGTAGATGCCTATTCCTATTACGAACAGGATGTAGACGATAAATACGATAAGTTCAAGATTCATTTGATCCTCCGATCTTTCGGCCTGTCCCGGCCGCACTTTCCGTATACCCCTATATAATGGTAGAAGTATAGCATCCGGGCTGCTGTACATAAATACAGAATGAATAATGAACTTTTTGAATTAAAAAACCCGGAAGGCCTTTATCTTTCCGGGTTTACAGACTGTACTGTTTTTTATACTTTACATAGTGAAGTTGTCGAAATAGCCCTGGATCCAGATTATCGGGGTGCCCTTGTCTCCGGAACCGGAGGTAAGGTCGCACAGGGAGCCGAGAAGGTCGGTCAGCTGCCTGGGGGTGGTGCCCTCGGAGGCCATGTTGCCTACAAGGTCGGAATCCTTTGCCTTTATGGCATCGGAGATGGCGTCCTTAAGGGCGTCTCCGGACAGGTCCGCGTAGTCGTTGTCGGCCAGATACTTAAGCTTAAGCTCGTTGGGCTGTCCTACAAGGCCTGCGGTGTGGGCCGGGCTTACTACCGGGTCCGCAAGCTCCCAGATCTTTCCTACGGGGTCCTTGAAGGCTCCGTCGCCGTAGATCATTACCTCTATGTGCTTGCCTGTGGCAGCTCTTAAGCGCTCGGCTATGCCGTCAACTATGGGCTGGCAGTCTCTGGGGAAGAGCTTTATCTTGTCCTCGGTAGCCTTGTTGCTTCCAAGAAGCCCGAATCTCTCGTTGCAGCCGCTGCCGTTTACCGGAGCGGTGAGTATGTCGTCCATGCCCAGGACCACTTCGGCGCCTGCTGCCTTAAGGAGCCTCTTGCTGCGCTCTCTGGTGTGGATGTCGCAGGTGATGACGTTCTTTGTGTACTTGAGTATGGCGCGTACGTCGTTAGCGAAGATTATCTCCACGTTGGCGCCTTCCTCGACGATAATGTCCTTGTAGTAGTCGATGTAGTCCACGCCGGTGAATCTGTGCTTCTCAAAGCCGAAGTGCGCTCTCCACTGAGACTCGTTGAGCACGTCTCTGTAGGGGTCCAGGCCTGCCTCGTCCACCTTGTCGATGGATACCAGGTGGTTGCCCACCTCGTCGGACGGGTAGCTGAGCATCAGGTAGATCTTCTTTGCGGCCTTGGCCATTCCGCGCAGGCAGATGGCAAAGCGGTTCCTGGAAAGTATCGGGAATACCACGCCGAACTCACCGCCGGGGATCTTGGCCTTAATGTCGTCCGCTATGTCCTGGATGGTGGCATAGTTGCCCTGAGCCCTTGCAACGACTGATTCCGTGACTGCAACTACATCCCGGTCGCGGAATTCTATGCCGTGTACCTCGCTTGCCTTAAGCACGCTGTCGGCAACGATCTTGACTATGTCGTCTCCCTGCCTGATGATAGGCGCTCTTACGCCCCTGGATACTGCTCCTATACATCTTTCCATAATTGTTTCCTCCGTAAAAATGTATGTGAAGTGATTTTTAAACTACCTGAACAGCGACAGCGGATCCAGCGGGGTGCCCTTGTAGCGCACCTCGAAGTGCAGATGGTTTCCGGTGGAACGCCCTGTACTTCCTACTCTCGCTATTACCTTGCCCTGGTATACGTCCTCGCCGACCTTTACCAGGACGGAGCTGCAGTGGGCGTACCAGGTCTCCCACATTCCGCCGTGGTTTACTATTACCAGAAGGCCGAAGGAGCCTCTGTAGCCCGCGTAGGTGACCGTTCCGCCGTCTGCGGCGTATATGGGCGATCCGCCCGGCGTTGCAAGGTCCACTCCTGTATGGTTGGTGGACGCGCCTGCTATGGGCGCTACGCGGGGACCGAAGTAGTCGGATATCGTATATTTCGTCTTGAGCGGGAATATCCACGTGCCTGTTCCGCTCCTTGTGGGTATCTCCTTTGTGCCCTGGTAATATACCGCGTCGACAGGATCGGAGATGGTGGTGTTGGACTGCTCCAGCCTGGAGACCTCCTTGCCGTTTACGGTCTGCACCAGCGCCACTATCCTCTGAATGCCCGGAATGCCCTCGGACACCAGCCTCACCTCGTCCAGGTACATGCTGTTGTTTCTCTTATATACTATCCCGAAGGGCGTCTCGGAATCGTAGGTCACCTTTGCGGAAGCGAATACGGTGACCAGCGGCGAGTACTTGGACTCATCCACGTTCCTTATTGTGCCTGTCTCTATGTAGCGCTCCGCGTCGTCCGGGTTCCAGATGTCGGAGAGCACCACGTTCACCTCTTCTACGGTTATGTCCTCGGCAAAGGACACGGAGGAATACTCATAGCCCTCCTGAGGCTGGGCGAAGTGCGTCTTTACAGCCTCGATTATGGCCTTGGCAGCCTCCTCCTTGTCCAGGATGACGGTCTGCTTCCCGTTGATGTTTATGGCGTAGGCGGTGACGCGGTAATCCTTCATGTAGGTGAGGGTGTTCAGGATGTCGTCCTTGCTGTCCACCTGCTGATTAAAGCCGAAGACCCTCTTGAACTCGATGTCCCTCTCGGCGTCGAAGCTGATGTTGGCGCCGGCGTTCTCCGAGAGCTTGTCTCCCAGAAGGTCTATCATCTGATAGACCTCCTGCTTGGATCTTGCCGTGCCCAGCTTGCGCCCGTAGTAGCTGTATTCATAGGCGGACATGGAGCTTACCAGTATCAGGCCCACCGCTATGGTAGTGACCACCGTCACGAATATCTGGAACACCGCCTTCTTGTGTACGTCCAGCCACAGCCACACGTCCCAGAGCTTGTCCCTTATGAACAGCAGCACCGCGCCTATGTAGTACCAGGCTTTTATTATGAAGTTTATGATGAATGTCCCTATCTCCAGCAGGTCGTACCAGAGGGAGTAGAGGAAGTTCCAGAGCGTGTCGGCGGCGTTCTCAAAGGATGCCACAAGCGGGGCGTAGGCGTCCTTAAATACAGCCTTGTAAAGGTCCCTGCGGTTCTCTGCGCTGCAGTAGTCCAGCTCCGAGGCCTGCTTCTTTGCCTCCTTAAGGCCCTTTACCAGTCTTATCGTACGCCTGAGCACGCCTTCCCCGTGGTATCTGCGGGGACGGGCGTTCATAAGAGCCTTGCGGGTTGCGTAGACCGCAAGGGTGCCGTCGTAGGCCTGCTCCTGAGTATTAAGCTGTTGGTCTTTCCTGTCTTCCATTATTCTTTAAAAGCATCTCGGCCTTCTCGGCAAAGCAGGAGCACCTGCTTCCGTCGTCCAGCACGCCGGTATCCCTGCATTTGGGGCAGTCGTACACGGCCTCGAGCGCGTTCTCTTCGTATCCGTTCTTGGCAAGAAGCGAGGCCTTCATGGCATTAAGGCCCTCCATCTTCTTCCTGAGCTCCGCAAGCTCTGTGCCTCCGGCTCTTTTGAGCATGGCGGAGCTGAGCGCAAAGCTGCACTCGCGTATATCCTTAAGTATACTCTGCATTTGTGGTATCTTTGTAAAGATATCCGATCTTATCTGCTGAGTCTTCTTTTTATTTTCCTCTCTTATGCTCTCGTAGAGGGCCTCAACGCGCGCAAAGAGGTTCTCCTGCGTAACAGGCTGCTCCTCCTGATGCTTTTCGTTGTACCTTCCCACCAGCACAGAGTTTACGTAGTTGATGTTGGGATTGCTGATGCCTGTGGTCTTGCGGCAGGCGTCCATTACATCCTCAAGGCTGCACTCCAGCTTGTCGAACCAGCTGTCCATTATGCGCTTTTCGGGCTCGGTGGCGCTCCTGTGGAAGCCCAGCTCCTTCATTACCGCGCGGTAGAACTCGTAGTGCCTGTCGGCGGCTGCAAGGCTGTCCTCCACCTGAGCTGCCGTGGCAAGGCCCTTGGCCCTCCAGTCCTTAAGCACCTGCCCCACGTAGCGGAAGCGGTTGCTGCGTCCTCTCTGCGTGCAGTATCTGTAGCCCAGGAGTATCACCTGGGGATCCATTCCGTACTCGGACATCCAGGAGGCTATCTCCTCCGGCTCCTTTGCCTCAAGCAGCCTTCCGGTCTCGGCCTCCACGTCCCGAAGGAGGCGGCTCAGCTGCTCATCATCCACGAGGAACGGGCCCGGAGCGGGCTGCGACTGAGTTTCAGTGCGCCTTCCGAACATCATCTCGCGTATATTAAGGAGCTCTATGGCGTAGTCCTCCCTGTTATCAGGATCCTTAAAGACCTTCCTTACCAGGCCCTGCTTTACCCAGTACTCCCAGGCGTCGGAGACCTCCTCTGCGCTTATGCGAAGCTTCCTTGCAAGGCCGGCTGCGTCCAGCGGAAGACCGTACTCCGCGTGCATGCTTGCCAGAAGGTAGACCTTAACGGCCTTTTCGGGCGCGGAGACCATGTACTCCGTTATGAACAGGTTGTCCACCGGGGTGTCGTACAGGAAATAATTTTGTATGTTCTGCTTCTTATAATCCATTCTGATGCCTTACTGCTGATCCGGCGGAGGCGTCTCTGTGGTGATGTTGACGAATTTCGTGAACCTGGGCTGCCATCCGAGCCTTGCGGTGCCCGTCTCTCCCATCCTCTGCTTTGCGATTATGACCTCGCAGATGTTGGTGGGGGTGTAGTTCTCGTTGTTCCTCTTGTAGTAGTCCTCGCGGTAGAGGAACATTACTATGTCCGCGTCCTGCTCTATGGCTCCGGATTCACGAAGGTCGGAAAGTATCGGCCTCTTGTCTCCCTGACGCTGCTCCACGGCTCTTGACAGCTGCGAGAGCGCTATCAGCGGGCAGTTCATCTCCCTTGCAAGCTGCTTTAGATACCTGGATATCTGGGATATCTCGCCCTGGCGGCTCTCGCCTGCCTGGTCCGCGGACATCATCTGCAGGTAGTCCACCATTATGAGGTCTATCTTCTTCTCCTGGTCCAGGCGCCTGCACTTGTTGCGCATCTCCATTACGCCTATGCCCGGGGTATCGTCTATTACGAGGTCCGCCTCGGAGAACCTCTGGATGGCGCCGTTGACGTCGTCCCAGTCCTCCTGGGTGAGGGTGCCGTTGCGCATCTTGGAGAGCTCCACCCTGGCCTCCATGGCAAGGAGTCTCATTCCGAGCTGCTCGCTGCTCATCTCCAGCGAGAATATGACTACTCTCTTGTGCTGCTTTATGGCCGCGTTCTGTGCGATGTTGAGCATCAGTGCGGATTTTCCCATGGACGGGCGCGCCGCCAGGATGACGAGGTCCGAATTCTGGAAGCCCGATGTCATCCTGTCCAGAGCGGTAAAGCCGGAGGGAAGCCCGGGGAGCTTTCCGCCGTTCTTTTCTATCTCACGTATGGACCTGATGTCTGTCTCCAGAACGTCCTGTATCCTGTCGAACTGGTTGGACTGGCGCCTCTTTGCTATGTCGAATATCACCTGCTCGGCATGGTCCAGCACCAGCTTGCTCTCAAGGTCCTCCGCGTAGCTCTTTTCGGTAATGTCCGCCGCGGCGGAGATGAGCCTTCTTAAGACAGCCTTCTCCGCGACGAGCTTTGCGTAGTCCGCCGCGTTTGCCGTGGTGGGGACCTCCTGGGAAAGGGAGGACACGTACGCCCTTCCGCCCGCGGTCTCAAGCCCCTTGCGCCTTACCAGCGCCTCGGTGACGGTGACTATGTCTATGGGCTGCCCCGTAGACGCGAGGTCCAGCATGGCCTCGTATATCTCCTTATGCGCAGGATAATAGAAGTCGTCGGGCTTTACGATGTCCGAGACCTTGAAATAGCTCTCCTTGTCTATCAGAAGGGAGCCGAGAACGCTCTTTTCCGCGCCTTCTGAATGAGGCGGGATCCTTTCGATCTGAGGCATGGATGCTCCTTACTTTCCTACTACGTTCAGCCTGAGTTTGACGCCTATGCCCTGATAGAGCTTGAGCTCCACTTCCGCGGGGCCCTCGGTCTTGATGGGGCTGTTCATTACGATCTTCTTCTTGTCCAGCTCTATGCCGTATTCCTTTGCGAAGGCGTCCGCTATGTCCTTTGCGGTTACCGCCCCGAAGAGCCTTCCGGCTCCGCCGGACTTGGAGACTATCTCCACCGGCCCGGCCGCCTCTATCTTCTTCTTGAGCTCCTCGGCCGCGGCTATGTCGCTTGCCCTCTGCTCGGCCTCTATGCGGAGCTTTTCCTGGTGAGCCTTCATGTTGGCGTCAGTCGCCTCCATCACCAGCCCCTTGGGGATAAGGAAGTTCCTTGCATAGCCATCCGACGCCTTTGCAACGTCCCCGGCCTTTCCCAGACCCTTAACGTCCTTGATCAGTATTACCTTCATGTTCTTATCCTCCTGAAAATATCGTTCGTTGTTAATGTGTTCTGCTGCGGCCCTGCCACTGTCCTTTCAGGCCAGGGTCCTCGGCGGTGACGGGGTTGATGCAGTCTGCGGGCTGCCTTCGGCAGAACATGTATGCGCCCGCGCCCTTACAGCTGGTGTTCTTCCCGCATTATCGCCACTGCCTTTGCAATGGCCTCCTCCGGGCTCTCCTGCACCTGCGCGGCAGCACCGGTCTGGTGACCTCCGCCGCCGAGCTTTTCCATGAGAGTCTGGACGTTTATCTTTCCTCCGGACCTTGCGGAGATGAGCGTCTGCCTTCCGTCGCGTCCGGCAACTATCGATGCCTCCACGCCCTTCATGTCCAGAAGCTCGTCCGCCACCTGCGCCACGAGCACCTGCATGGAGGGGTCGTCCTCCCTGGTGTAAGCCACCGCCACTCCGTTCGGGAGCACCTCGGCGCTGGAGACTATCCTGGATTTCTTCTGGTAGAAGTCCAGGCTCACCTTAAAGAAGCTCCTGATGTTGGCCATGTCAGCGCCGCTGCGCCTCAGCCAGCTGGCAGCCTCGAAGGTCCTTACACCTGTATTTACCGTAAAGTTCTTGGTGTCGAGCGTTATGCCGGACAGCAGCGCGTCCGCCTCGAAACGGGATATCACGCCGCGCTCGCCGGAGTACTGCAGAAGCTCGGAGACGAGCTCGCTGGCGGAGCTGGCGTAGGTCTCCATGTAGGAGAGGACCGCCTTGTCCACCGCGTCCCCGGCTCTTCTGTGATGGTCTATAAGGGCTATCTTGTCCGCTGAACGTATGAGCTGCGGGAACTCGGAGATGGCCGCCCTGTGGTGGTCTACCATTACCACCAGGGTGTCGGGGCCGAGCGCCGCGATGGCTTCCTCGTGGGTGAGGAACTTATACTGGTCCTGAGCCTTGGCGGAGGCGTAGATCAGCTCTATGCCGTCTCCCGGCTCCTCCAGGACTATGGATACGGGCTTGCCCATGTTGTTTACGAGCGCGTAGACGCCCAGGGCCGCGCCGAAGCAGTCCATGTCCGGCCTTACGTGCCCGGCTATTATGACGTTCTCTGCGGAGTCTATGAGCTGAGCAAGGATGTGCGCCATTACGCGGCTCTTGCCCTTGTTGCGCTTTTCGACCGCCGGGAGGGCTCCGCCGTAGTACTCGGTGTCTCCGTTCCTGCCCCTTACTACCGCCTGGTCTCCGCCTCTTCCGAGAGCCAGATCCAGCGCAGCCTGAGCTCCGCTCTGGAGATCCTCCAGGCTGTCGTCCTCGGCGCAGACGCCTATGGAAAGGGACGCCGGGAAGTCCGCGTTGGTCTCTATGTCGTGCATCTGGTTGAGTATGGGGAAGCGCGTCTCCTTAAGCTGCGGCAGATGCCTGCTCTCGAATATCATGAGGTATCTGTCGGACCTCGCCCTTATGAGAACAGCCTCCATGCTCAGCGCCCAGTTGTGCACCGTCCTGTCTATCTGCGCCGCAATGCCGGACTGCTCCTCTGCGGGGCTCGCCTCCAGCATCTCGTCGTAGTTGTCCACGTTTATGTAGGCCGCGCAGGGGCGGGTAAGGTCGAAATGCTCCCGGATGGCTTCCTTTTCGCTGGTGTCGTTCCAGAAGAGCATGCGCCTTTCGTGCCCGCGGAAGTCCGCGTCCGTGCCGGTGACCTCAAAGTGCCTGCCTTCGACCTCTGTTTTTATCAACGTGTCGCCTGCACTGAAAAACGGTTCCACGGTCCTGGAGTTTATGAAGCGCCCTTTCAGCTCCGCGTCCTCAAAGACCTTGTCGAAGGCCTGGTTGGACCAGATGATCTCGCCGTTTCTGGAGACGACGCAGATGAGGAAGGGGGATCCGTAGCTTACGGCCTCCATGTAGCCCTCCCTTTCCTTAAAGACGGCCTTCTCGTTCTTCTCCAGCGTGCGCTCCACGTAATTGGTGGTATAGCGCATGTGGAACAGGTAGACCAGAGCGGTAAGCACAAAGGCTCCGGCTCCTATGTATTTGTGGAACCAGATTATCACAGCGCTCATCGCCAGCATGACGACGAGCCCTATTATCATAAAAGGCTGTGACAGCTCTTTTGAAAGCTTTCTTTTCATAACGCAACCTGCTTTGTCTAAAAGATAAAATGACATCATATTATAGCATAAAACCGCCCTTGAATGGACAGAAATATGGTATAATACCCCCATGAGGATCAGAAAATTTACAGGAAGCCTCCCCGCGGAGGAGATACAGCTGATATCGCAGGCATCGGACGCGCTGGCCCACCCCTTAAGGGTGGAGCTCTTCCGTTTCATTTACACGGAGAACCGCGCCCGCCGCAGCGTGTGCAACAAGGACCTTGTAGAGCATTTCGGTTACTCCCAGTCCACCGTTTCCCAGCACATGAAAAAGCTCCTCGTATCCGGGCTCGTTGAGTCCAGGAACAAGGAGTCGTACTCGTATTACTACGTAAATCTCGGAATACTGGGAAAGTACCTGGACTGCGTAAAGAAGCTCAACGCCCCGCTGCAGCCCCATGAAGATTGATCGTCAATAGACGATGAACCCTTTATTTGTGGTATGTTTCTCCGGCATTTATCTTAAATGCCCTGTAGATCTGCTCCAGCAGGATCACCCTCATCAGCTGGTGGGGGAAGGTCATGTCGGAGAAGGACAGCTGAGCGCCGCAGGCCGAAAGGACCTCGTCCGAAAGCCCAAGAGACCCTCCTATCACGAACACCAGACGGCTCTTTCCTCCTGTGGCAAGAGCCTTTATGTTATCCGCAAGCGCCTCCGACGAGAGGCGCTTTCCTTTTACGGCAAGCGCCGTTATGAAGCTCTGCGGACCCGGGGAGAGCTTTGAGATTATAGCCCTTCCTTCGGCGGTCTTTACGGCCTCCTCGTCCGCGGGCGAGCTTCCGGCAAGCCTTTCCTCCGGCAGCTCAGTTATCTTTACCTTGCCGAAACGGCCGAGTCTTTTTACGTACTCGGCCGCGGCGTCCTGCCAGTATCTTTCTTTTAATTTGCCTACGCAGATGATCTCTATGGTCATATCGTAATTAGCCGATGCTGCCTGTAAGCGTAACGGTCACCGTAAATTCCTCTCCGTTTCTCAGGTACTTTACCGTCACCTTGTCACCCGGATTATAGCCTACCAGCACGGTGTTGATCTTGTTCATGGTGCCCACCTCGGTACCGTCTACGGAGAGGACTATGTCTCCCTTCTGAAGCCCCGCGGCTTCGGCTCCGCCGTTTGCGGCAACGCTGTAGACGTAGATGCCCCTGGCTGTTCCGTAGCGCTCCTTAAAGGCCTCGGCGTTGTAGCCGGTGCTCTCCTCGAGCCCCTGCCCGGATATGCCCAGATACGCCCTGCTGAAGGATCCGGTCTGCTTTATCTGCCTTACTATCGGCTTGGCGGAGTTGATAGGGATGGCAAAGCCCATGCCCTCGCCGGAGCTGGCCTTGGCGGAGTTGATGCCCACCACCTGGCCGTACTTGTTTACGAGTGGTCCGCCGGAGTTGCCGGAATTGATGGTTGCATCTGTCTGGAGCAGCCCTTCCATGGTGGTTGCGGACATGGAGGAGGATCCGGACGACACCTCTATGGTCCTTTCGAGCCCGGAGATTATGCCCTGGCTCATGGAGAACTTGAACTGGAGCCCCAGAGGATTGCCTAAAGCTGCCGCGTAGGAGCCCACCTTAAGAAGATCGGAGTCTCCGAGCTCAGCCGCAATGAGGTTGTCCGCCTCTATCTTTACTATGGCAAGGTCCAGGGTGCTGTCGTTCCAAAGGACCGTGCCCTCAAACTCCCTGCTGTCGTAGAGGAGAACTGTAACTGTTTTATAGTCGCCGTCGTGTATGACGTGGGAATTGGTGAGTATGTAACCGGACTCGTCCACCACGAAGCCTGTTCCCTGTATGGTGGTCTCTGTCTTTCCGCCGCCGCCTCCGAAGCCGAAGTACCAGTAGCTGCCGAGGCTCGTCGTCTCGTATTTGGTCTCTATTCCGACGACGGAGGGCATCACCTTTTCAGCTATGGCCTCTCCTATGTCCGCATTTACAAGGACCACATCTCTTAAGGCTTCCGTATTATTGTCCGCGACGGGATCCGCGGTCTTTGTCTCTCCCGAGGACAGAGCCTGCTCTGCGGTGCTTGCTGTGTTCCCGGCCTGCGCCTGAGCGGTGCCCGGCTGGTTATAATACTTCGCGGCAAGGACCGCGCCCCCGAAGCCACAGCCGAGGGCTATTACGGCCACCAGCAGCAGGGCCAAGATCTTCTTTGCTATTCTTGAACCTTCCATTTTCTCTTCCTCCTAAAGGATATACAGCGGGCTCCTTTCGGTCCTGGAAAGGACCTCCACGCGGACCGCATCCCTGCAGCCCCCCGCCGTGAGTATGTTCTCCATGGTCGCAAGCGCCATCTGCGGGAAATTGTTCTCCTTGCTTAGGTGGGCCAGGAGCACCATCCTTTTCTTGCTCCGTCCCATGTCCTCCGCTTTCTTAAGCATCTCCACCAGCGCGTTCGCGGCGTCTTCGTTCGACAAATGCCCCATGTCGCTCAGTATCCTCTGTTTCAGGAACCATGGATAGCGGCCTATGCGCAGCATGCTCACATCGTGGTTGGACTCCAGGACGAAAAGGTCCGAATCCCAGACAGTCTCGAAGCACTCGCCCGTCATCACGCCGGTGTCGGTTATGACGGAGACGCGCCTTCCTCCGGCCGAAAAGCTGAATCCGGAAGGATCTGCCGCGTCATGCGAGGTAGGAAAGCTCTCCACCAGGATGTCCCCCACCGAAAAGCTGTCTCCGGGGACGAAAAGCCTTACGTCCGGAAGCTCTCTTGCGAAGGGTATGCCCTCGAAGCTCCCCCTGCTGAGGTACACCGGAGCTCCGGTGGCGCGGCTTACCGGCTTAAGACCCCTGATATGGTCCGAGTGCTCGTGGGTTATAAGCACCGCGGATATGTCCGAAGGCGAAAGCTCAAGGGCCGCAAGCCCTTCCGAGACCTGTTTTCCGCTTATGCCGGCATCCACCAGAAGCGCCGTCCGCTCGGTCCTTATGAGGAAGCAGTTTCCGCTGCTCCCGCTTGCAAAGGAACAAATTGCCAAATTCATTTTCTGTGCTTACATTATCTTATCCGGATGTGAAGATATCGTGTTCAAATTATCAACAGTTTATATAGATTCTTGCTTTTTATCAAGTCGAACTTCAGGTATAATTACGGCATGAAGACCGTAAACATCTACACAGACGGCGCCTGCGCCGGAAATCAGAGCGAGGAGAACATAGGCGGCTGGGGCTGCGTGCTGGAATTCATGGGCCGGGAGAAGGAGCTCTGCGGCGGTGAGATCAACACCACCAACAACCGCATGGAGCTTACCGCGCTCGCCGAGGCCCTGTCCGCGCTTAAGGAGAGCGGCCTTGAGCTGCATGTTTTTTCCGACAGCTCCTACCTTGTCAACTGCTTCAGGTACGGCTGGTACAGGGGCTGGCAAAGGAACGGCTGGAAAAACTCCAAGAAGCAGCCCGTGGAGAACCGCGAGCTCTGGGAGAGGATACTCGGTCTCCTTGAAGGCAACAGCGCAAGCTTCTACCTTGTAAAGGGACACCAGAGCCTCAGGGAAGGCGGCCCCGATGCCAACCGCGCGGCCTACGCGCGCTTCCTGCGGCACAACGGGGAGGGCACCTCCTACGAACGCTTTGCGCAGATAGTCGAATACAACAACCGCTGCGACGCTCTTGCCAATGTATTCATAAACGAGAACAGGTGATCTTATGGGCCTGATAAACTTCATTAGATCCGGATTTTTTAAAACTCTTTTCGGCTTTTCCGGCCTCGCATGCGCCGGCCTTTGGTTCTGCCTTCTTTTGGGGGCGGCAGCCCAGATCCTCCTTAACAAAAAGGCAAAGAAGCCCGAGCAGCGATTTATACTTGCCATAGCCATGGCGATAATTCTTGTGCTCCTGGAGTTCTCGCAGTACAGCAGGCTCTTTACAGCCACCCCAACCTTCCTTTACATCTACGGCCTTGCGCTCTGCCTCCTCATTGGCATTGCCGTGCCGGCGATAGTGTTCTGGATAAGGAACAGGCGCGCGGGAGACAACGGCTCCGCCGGGGCAGAAAGGCCTGACGATAAAAAATGACCGAACGCTTTGAAAGGACCAAAATGTTGATAGGCGATGAAGCCTTGAAAATACTGCAGAATTCACGCATTGCCGTGTTCGGCGCGGGCGGAGTGGGCGGCTACGCCATAGAAGCCCTTGCAAGGAGCGGCGCGGGCGCTTTGGACATCATAGACGCCGATACCGTAAATGCGACTAACCTCAACAGGCAGATAATCGCGGCCGAAAGCACCGTAGGGCGCCTTAAGACCGAGGTGTTCGAGGAACGCATAAAGGACATTGCGCCCGGGACCGTTGTCCGAAGATACGACCTTTTCTACCTTCCCGAAAAGCGCGCCGGGATACCCTTTGCCGAGTTCGACTATATCATAGACGCCGTGGACACCGTCGCGGCAAAGCTGGACATAATAGAGGCGGCATATGAGCTTGGCATCCCTGTCATCTCCGCCATGGGCTGCGGCAACAGGCTGGATCCATCGAAGCTCCAGATATGCGATATCAGCAAGACCTCCGGCGATCCTCTTGCCAAGATAATAAGAAAAGCCCTCAGGGACAAGGGCATAAAGAAGCTGGATGTGGTGTTCTCCACAGAGCTTCCGGTAAAGCCCCAAGAGCCCGAGAACGCTGATATATCAACGGGAGACGGCATTGCGACTGAAAACGAGTTGCCGAAGGCTCCCGGCAGAAGGAGTACGCCCTCTTCCATGGTCTTCGTCCCCGCCTGCGCAGGCCTTATGATGGCTTCGCACGTGGTAAGGAAGCTCATCGAAGCCGGCAGACAGGAATGATATCCGCAACATAAAAAATCTCCCCGGACGCATCTGAAGTGAACCCCTTTCGTTAGACAAACCTAATGAAAGGGGTTTTGAAATGTCAGGAAAAAAGAAGTATACAGATGAGTTTAAGCTTAATGTAGTCATGGCGTATTTAGATGGCCATAGTGGTGGATATGATCGCTTA
>JAFRZB010000012.1 GCA_017442785.1 Bacillota bacterium | reverse complement strand
GTCCTGTTGTGTCCGCCTTTCGGTCTTCCCATGTCATTATCCTCCTAAATCCATTCTAGCAAAGAAAAAGCAGACACTCTTTCGAATGTCTGCTTTAAGGCCGCTTTTTCGAAGTGTCTACTTTTGTTTTACCACTTCACCAAAAGAGACGCTTTTGCAATGGTTCGGTAACCTGCTCAGTATGCAGCTATGTCCCAGATCTATCAGCCCGGGGGCCAGGCCATGGGGCGCTTTCCGAGGATGTGCACGTGCAGATGGTGCACGGTCTGTCCTCCGTCCTCTCCGGTGTTGATCACCACCCTGTAGCCGTTTTCGAGCCCCAGCTGCGCGGCTATGTCCTTTACCTTCAGCATTATGTGCGCAAGGAGCTCCGCGTCACCTTCCTCAGCCTCGGAAAGAGAGCCTATGTGCTTCTTGGGTATGACAAGCACGTGCACCGGAGCCTGCGGATCCAGGTCATGGAAGGCGAGGATCTTGTCGTCCTCGTAAGCCTTGTTGGAAGGTATGTCGCCGCTCGCTATCCTGCAGAATATGCAGTCTGCCATATTGACCTCCTTTTCCGCGCCTCCGTCAGATCCGCAGATCCTCCCGGAAACGCCGTCCTCATATATCTCCTGTATTATAACATCAACGAAGCCTTCTGTCATGTCCTCCCCCGCGGGAGCCTCGAAATACACCTCCGCGTAGTTGGACGAATGCCCGCGCCAGAGATCGGCCTCTGCACTGCGCCTTACGGGCTCTTCAGGGAGCACTCTTTGGACCGTGCCTATAAGGCTCTTCCTGAAGGCCAGCGATGCCTCCTCTGCCTCCTCTGCCAGCCTTGCCGCCCTTTCCTTCTTTATTCCGGCAGGCACCTTTTCCATGGCGGAAGCCGGAGTACCCGGCCTGTCTGAATACGGGAAGGCGTGGACATGCAGAAAGCCGGCCTCCCTGACCAGCCTCAGCGAGTCCTCAAAGTCCTCTTCCGTTTCTCCGGGAAAGCCCGCTATTATATCCGTGGTTATCCCGTACAGAGGATCGAGGTCCTTGAGTATCCTTACCATATCCAGGTAATCCGCGCGGCTGTAATGCCTGTTCATGGACGCTATCACCCTGTCGGAGCCGCTCTGCGCGGAAAGGTGCACATGATGCGCAAGCTTTTCGTACTTTAAGAGCCCCGTAAGGTAGTTGCTGTCCACGGCGGTGGGCTCAAGGGAATTGAGCCTTATCCTGAAGTCTCCGGGGATGTCATTAAGCAGCTTTACCACTATCTCTATGCCGCGGACGCTTTCCTTTACCTCGGAAGGCCAGTCCAGATCGTTTTTAAAGCCCTTTTCAGTCCCGTACAGAGCCGTATTGATGCCCGCCAGTACAATTTCACGGCAGCCGCTGTTTATGAGCTCTAACGCCTCGTTTTTGATGCTCTGAGGGCTCCTGGACCTTACCGCCCCGCGTGCGTGCGGGATGATGCAGTAGGAGCAGAAGCGGTCGCAGCCGTCCTCTATCTTTATGAGAGCCCTGCGGCTCCCGAGCATGCTCTTTACCTCTCCCATCTCCCGGTACTCGTCCTGAAGAGGCATGCAGCCGGAGCGTCCTATCCTTTCGCCGCTCTCAAGCACCCTGTTTATCCTCCTGCGCTCCTTAAGGAAGCGCTCCACGAGCTCGGGAGCGGATATCTTGTCCTCCGTACCTATAATGATGTCCGCCTCGGCAATACCGTCCGTCTCCAGCGGCCCGGTCTGGGGATAGCAGCCCATCATCACCACCACGGCATCCGGGTTGTTCTTCCTCATGCGGCGCACGTACTGACGGGATTTCCTGTCGGCCTCCCTCGTTACGCTGCAGGTGTTCACCACGCAGACGTCAGCGGGCTCATCCTCCTCCGCAAGCAAATAGCCATGGCGCAGAAATTCCTGCGCCACGGCCTCTGTCTCATACTGGTTTACTTTGCATCCAAGTGTATAGAACGATACCTTCATCAGTCAAAGAAATCCTTTACCTTCTGGGTCCAGTCGCTCTTCTTTTTGCCTCCCTTGGAGGGCTGCTCCACTACGGGAGCGTCTCCGAAGGCTCTTATGAGGTCCTTCTGGCCGTCCGTAAGGTTGGTCGGGACGACGAGCTTCACCTCCACGAAGATGTCTCCGGGCTTTCCGGTGCGGACGTTCTTTACGCCCTTGCCGCGCAGCCTCAGAGTCGTACTGGGCTGGGTCCCTGCAGGTATCCTGCAGCTTATGGACTCCTTAAGACCCTGTATGGTCACCTCGTCGCCCAAAGCGGCCTGAGTGAAGTTTATCGGAAGCGTCATGTAGAGGTCATCCCCCTGGCGCCTGAACACATCGTGCGGCTTGATATTCAGGACTATGTAGAGATCTCCGGCGGGCCCTCCGTTGGTTCCGGGCTCGCCCTGGCCCCTTAAGGTTATTACCGGGCTTCCGTTTCCTCCGCCTATGCCGGCGGGGATGTCAACGTTAAGCTCCACGGTCTTCCTGAGGATGCCGCTGCCTCCGCAGGTCGGGCACGGAGTGTCTATCACCTCTCCGGTACCGTTGCAGGTAGAGCAGGTCCTTACCGAGCGCATCGATCCGAGTATAGTCTGCTGGACGGATTCCACCTGGCCCCTGCCTCCGCAGGTCGGACAGGTGTGTTTGGAGGTGCCGTTCTTGGCTCCCGTGCCGTGGCAGTCGGAGCACTGGACGTTCTTGGTAAGGCGTATCTTCTTCTTTGCGCCGAACACCGCCTCGTCAAAGGTGATGGTCATGCGCTGCTGGATGTCCGCGCCTTCCCTGGGTCCGTTGTAGCTGCCGCCGTAGCCGCCGCCGAAGCCGCCGCCCGTGAACATGTTGAAGATGTCCTCGAACCCGCCGAAGCCGCCCGCGCCGCCGAAGCCGCCGAACCCTCCGAAGCCGGATCCGTCACCTCCGAAGCCCGCGTTGGGATCTACACCGGCGAAGCCGAAGCGGTCGTACTTGGCCTTTTTATCCGCGTCGGAAAGCACGGAGTAAGCCTCATTGACCTCCTTGAACTTCTCCTCGGCATCCTTGTCCCCCTGGTTGCGGTCCGGATGGTACTTCATGGCCATCTTGCGGAATGCCCTTTTGATCTCCTCGTCCGAGGCCCCCTTTTGGAGGCCCAGGACTTCATAGTAATCTCTTTTATCTGCCATTTTTACTTATCGTCGTCGACTACCTCAAAGTCAGCATCTACGACGTTATCTCCCTTTTGGGTATTCTGTCCGCCGGCGTTCTGGTTAAAGCCGCCGCCCATGTTGCCGGGGTTGAAGCCTGCTCCGCCCTGGCCGCCGAAGCCTGCGCCCGGGTTGAAGCCCGCGCCGCCCTGGCCGCCGAAGCCTGCTCCGGGGTTAAAGCCCGCGCCGCCTGCTCCGCCCTGGCCTGCCTGTCCGGCAGCCTGCTCGTAGAGCTTTGCACTGATGGTATGATACTGCTCTGTAAGAGCCTCTATCTTAGCCTTGATCCCCTCCGTGGTGCCGGCGTTCATGGCCTTTTCAAGATCGTTCCTTGCGTTCATGATCTTGTTCTTCTCGTCCTCAGAGAGCTTGCCCTCAAGATCCTTGAGGTTCTTGTCTGTCTCGTAGATGAGGGTCTCAGCCTCGTTCTTGGCCTCGGTGGATTCCTTCTTGGCCTTATCCTGCTCGGCGTACTGCTCTGCTTCCTTTACCTTGCGGTTGATCTCCTCCTCGGAGAGCTTGTTGGAAGACGTGATGGTTATGTTCTGGCTCTTGCCCGTTCCCAGATCCTTTGCGGATACGTTCACGATGCCGTTGGCGTCGATGTCGAATGTTACCTCGATCTGCGGAACTCCCCTTCTGGCCGGCGGGATACCGGTCAGCTGGAAGCGTCCGAGCGTGATGTTGTCGGCTGCCATCTGGCGTTCGCCCTGCATTACGTGGATGTCTACAGCGGTCTGGTTATCTGCCGCAGTGGAGAAGATCTGGCTCTTCTTGGTAGGAATGGTGGTATTCCTTTCGATGAGCTTGGTAGCGACTCCGCCGAGAGTCTCTATGGACAGAGACAGCGGAGTTACATCCAGAAGCAGAATGTCGTTCACCTCTCCGGTGAGCACGCCTGCCTGGATGGCAGCGCCTACCGCAACGCACTCATCCGGGTTGATGCCCTTGAAGGGCTCCTTGCCGGTGACGCGCTTTACAGCCTCCTGGACAGCAGGGATACGTGTGGAACCGCCGACGAGTATTACCTTGCTGATGTCAGCGTTGGATACGCCTGCATCTGCCATCGCCTTCTGCATCGGGCCTATGGTCCTCTGTACGAGGTGCTCGGTCAGCTGATCGAACTTTGCCCTTGTAAGGTCCATGTTCAGGTGCAGCGGGCCTGCCTGGTTCACTGTTATGAACGGCAGGTTGATGTTGGTGGACTGGCTGGAGGAGAGCTCCTTCTTAGCCTTTTCGGCAGCTTCCTTAAGCCTCTGCATTGCCATGCGGTCGCCTCTTAAGTCAACGCCGTTCTCCTTGGCGAACTCGTCCGCCATCCAGTTCATGATGACGTTATCGAAGTCGTCGCCGCCCAGCTTGGTGTCGCCGTTGGTGGACAGTACTTCAAACACGCCGTCGCCCAGCTGCAGTATGGACACATCGAAGGTGCCGCCGCCGAGGTCGTATACCAGTACCTTGTGGGAGCTGGTATCCTTATCAAGACCGTAAGCCAGCGCTGCCGCAGTAGGCTCATTGACTATTCTCTTTACATCCAGTCCGGCGATCTTTCCTGCGTCCTTTGTAGCCTGCTTCTGGCTGTCGGAGAAGTATGCAGGAACGGTTATTACGGCTTCCGTGACGGGCTGTCCCAGATAGCTCTCGGCATCCGCCTTGAGCTTTGCCAGGATCATAGCGGAGATGTCCTGCGGTGTGTAGGTCTTTCCGTCTATGGAGACGGTGTATGAGCTTCCCATGTGCCTCTTTATGGAAGCTATAGTTCTGTCAGGATTGGTTATTGCCTGACGCTTTGCGGTCTCGCCTACAAGGCGCTCCCCGCCCTTTGTAAATCCGACAACGGACGGTGTGGTCCTGTTGCCTTCAGCGTTTGCGATCACTACCGGTTCGCCGCCTTCGAGCACTGCTACGCAGCTGTTGGTGGTACCGAGATCTATTCCTATTACTTTACCCATTTTATGCCTCCTGAGTATTTATTTACTTTATTTATTTGCTTACTGCAACCATTGCAGGTCTTATCACTTTTTTGTTGAGAGTGTACCCCTTCTGGAACACCCTGGTGACTATTCCGGCCTCAGTCCCTTCGGCCTCCTCCGTCATCACCGCGTTGTGGAATGCCGGATCGAAAGGCTCTCCCAGGGACTTTATCTCCTCCACGTGGTTCTTTTCCATTACGCCCTTTATCTGGGCAAGGATCAGATCCAGCCCTTCGGCGAACTTGTCACCCTCCGGCTTTGCCTCCATGGCCCTCTCGAAGTTATCGATCACCTCCAGAAGGTCCACCGCGAACTTCTCTCCCGCGTAAGCGTAGAGGTCCGCCTTCTCCTTTTCCGTGCGGCGCTTGTAGTTCTGGAATTCCGCAAAGAGCCTTGAGTACCTTTCGGACTCGACCTCCTCCGCGGTCTTTTCCGGCTTTTCTTCCGAAGGAGCCTCAGCCGCTTCCTCAGCGGGTTCTTCCTCCGGCGCCTCAGCCTCGGGAACTTCCTGCTCCGCAGTCTGTTCTTCCTTTTCCTTTATATCTTCACTTGTCATTATCCGATGCCTCCTCCGGGAGGGCCTTTGCCTCTCCCGCCTCCGCCGGGGCCTCCATCTCAAAGGTCTGGCTGAGGTTGTCTGTTATGTATTTGATCACCGAGGTGACCTCTCCGTATTTCATGCGCTTGGGGCCTATGACTCCAAGCCTTCCCACCAGCTTGCCGTTGACCTTGTAGTCCGCGGTTATGAGGGCGAAGTCCTTAAGATCCTCGGAGTTCTCGTCTCCGATGGTTATCGCCAGGCCATTCTCCCTGTTCACCAGCACGTTGGTGAACTGCTCCTTGTTGGTGACAGTCTCCAGGAAGTTCTGCGCCTTTGCTATGTCGCTGTACTCCGGGAGCCTGAAGATGTTGCTGTAGCCGTCCATGTAGAGGTCTACATTGAGCATCTTCTCAAGGGTCTTCATGAAGCTCGGCACGACGCTTCCCGCAAGGCTCGAAAGCGCCTGCATGTCGCTCTCGAACATGGACGTTATGTTGTCCGTAAGCACCGAGCTTACCGCCCTGCCCTTGAAGTTGTGGGTCATGACCTTGCTCATCAGAGTCAGGTTCTCCTCGGTGTAGGGGCTGTTCATCCTGATGGCGGAGTTGGTGACCTTTCCGTCCTCGCAGACTATCATCAGCACTACCGTGCCCTCGTCAACGGGCAGGAAGTTGATGTAGTTTATCTTGCTCTCACTGCGGTTGGGGGTTATCGCGAAGCTCACCAGGTTGGTCATCTCCGACAGGAGCTGAGCAGCGTGCTCTACGGTCTGATCCAGCTCGTCCGCGTCCTTGTGGAGTCTTTGGGATATCTCCTGCTTGTTCTCTGCGGGAAGATCGCTGCCCTTCATCAGCTGGTCCACATACAGACGGTAGGCCTTGTCGGAGGGCACCCTGCCGGCCGACGTGTGCGGATGCGTAAGGTATCCCATCTCCTCCAGGTCCGACATCTCATTGCGTATGGTAGCCGGGCTCAGGTCTATGTCCGGACGCTTGGAGAGCGTCCTGCTGCCTACAGGCTCGGAGGTGGTGATGAAGTCCGAAACGATAGCCTGCAGTATCTTCAGTTTTCTTTCGCTAAGATCCATTTCCGCTCCTTTGTTAGCACTCGAACACTTGGAGTGCTAACAGCTACGTATAATATAATCCCCTGCCGGCATAATGTCAACAGGGGATTTGTGAATTCTTTGTGGATTTGTGAAGGCGGAAGACCAAATGATGCCTTAGTTCTGTGCTGTCTCTGCAGACTGCCCGTAGATAAATTCCTGCAAAGCGGAGGCGTTCTTCTGAAGATCGGGAAGGACGACAGCCATGTATTCATTTATCATGGCATACTTCCAGGCGCCGTCAACAGGGATCCTTAATGTTTCGCCCAATTTGTATCCACCGGTGCCGACTTCGGTAATGTAACTGAGTATCGTTCCGTTCGACAGGTCCGTGGCAAGGCATGGAAGCACCTTGTTGGCAAGGGACATCATGTCAGAAAGAGACAGCGACTTGACCTTATTGAAGGCTGCCATTATGAACTTTCTCTGGCGCTCGGTGCGCTCCCAGTCTCCCCCTCCGGTGTGGCGTATCCTTACATACATAAGGGCTTCTTCCGGCTTAAGGGATACCTTTCCGGCCTTTACGTGGAAACCGCCCTCGCGGTTGATGGCGTTGGCCTCGGACTGGCTCAGCTCCACCTCCACCTCGCCGACCTCGGTAAGAGCCTCAACGAAGCTCTCGAAGTTAACGGCAAAGTTTCCGTCTATGTGTATACCGAAGTTCTTCTCTATGGTCTCATCCAGCAGGGAAACTCCGCCGAACGCGTGCGCCGCATTGAGCCTGTTCTTGCTGAAGCCCGGTATGGCAACGTAGGTGTCCCTGAGAAGAGATGTAAGCTTGATCTCCTTGGTCTTGGTATTGATGCTGCAGATCATCATGGTGTCGGATCTGGTGCCCTTTTCAGTGGCTGTACGTCCGTCATTCCCTATCAGCAGTATGTTCTTAACGTCCGCCGCGGTAAAGGTCTTAACGTCGTCCTCATTGAGGTCCACGTCCTTTTCGTCTATCACCTCTCCGCCGTTGTTCTCTCCGGCCTCGAAGGTCTCTTCGCTTGCGTTTATGCGGCCGGTGTCAATGATCCTGTTTATGAGGTTAAGCTTGCCGTTGATGAACATCCAGGCGCCGAGGCCGCCTATCACGAGCACCGCGACGATCCCTATGCATATCTTAGCCGCAAGCGGCATCTTTTTCTTTTCCAAAATAAAAACCTCCCAGACTCTCCCCATTTAAAGAGTATGGGCTATTATACACGCATTATTCAGTGATGTCTATAAAAAAACTGTGAAAAGTCGATGAAATTCAGTCTACATCGTACAGATAATGGTGAACTGCCTTGCTTACTGCCGCCATGTCAGGAACCAGCACCGCCCTGCCCTTTACGTACATGGCGTTATACATGTTTCCCGTCGGGACCGCAACGGTCTTTCCGATGTTCATGCCGGAGGAGACGACTCCCGTAGCGGCGCTCACTATCTCTCCGTTGCTCATATCCGTCTTTACATAGGGCGTAACACGGTCTATGAGGTCAAGCATGGCACCCACGCCCTGGCTGCGGTACCTTTTATATACCGCCATTATCACCTTTCTCTGACGCTCGGTGCGTCCCCAGTCACTTCCGTTAAGATGGCGGCCGCGCACATACTCAAGGAGCTGGGTGGAATTGAGCGTATTAGTACCCTCTACAAGCTCCCAGTCCGGATGCAGCCCCACGAGGTAATTCACCTCATCCTTAGAGAGAGAAAGATCCAGATCTCCCACCTGTGCCATAGCGCTTATGAAACCGCTGAAGTTGATGATAACGTTGTGGTCTATGCGTATGCCCAGGTTCTTCTCTATCGTCTTGTTCAGGAGCCTTGTCCCGCCGAATGCATAGGAGGCGTTGAGCTTGTTGTTGCCGTAGCCCTCTATCTCCACGTAGAGGTCCCTCATCAGGGACAGCAGCGTAATGGTGTTGGTCTTGCTGTTTATGCTGCAGACCATCATGGTATCCGACCTTCCGGAGAAGGACTGGTTCCTGGCATCGACCCCTATAAGCAGTATATTGGTGACGTTCTTATCTGTGACAAGCTTGATATTCTTATTGTTAAGATCCGGTTCTTTTTCTTCAGCCACATCTCTTTCCGGTATCTTAATAAGATCCGATGTTGAGACATTCTCTTCTTCCTTTTTTTCCTGCTCCATATACTGAGCGACCTCTTCCTGTGTCATCTGATGCTCGTTGTCAGGATCTATGCGCTCTATCTTTCCGAGGATGTGAGAACCGTACAACAAGACCACGACACCGGCAACGACCGCCAGGGCGAGGACGACTATCAATATCTTTGCTAAAAGAGACTTCTTTCTCATTTCTTAAACAGATCCTTGTAGTCCGCTCCGGCAAGGATGCCGAATACAAGGACTACGATGGTGCAGATGATAGTTATCGGGTTCAAAAGCCCTGTGTTCTTAAGGAAGATCACCGAGAAAATGACGGCCCAAGCCGAATACGTGATGTTGAGCGCCATAGACTTGGACGCCCCTATCTGGGAGATAGCCCTGTAGTAGAACAGGTAGGACGCCGTGGCGAACAGCGCCGCAATGGCTATCACGGGGATCAGCCAGCCTGTGCCGTTAAAGAGCGAAACAGTAAATCCCCAGCCCTTCATAAACGGAAGCACTATTATTCCGTAGACCAGCGCAGATGTGGTCTGCCTTATCTGAAGCGCCAGCTCATCCGTAACGGCTGCGTCCTGGACACTCTTGGCCACAATGACGGCCTCTATGCCCCAGCCGAACGCGCACATCAGTGTGCCCGCAAAGCCGAGCCAGAAGTTGCTGATGTTTATCTCCGGGGAGTACGAGAGCCCGTACACTCCGAGAAGGCTGAGGATAAGGAACACCCAGCGGTACCAGGACATCTTCTCCTTAAGGAAGAAGTACGCCAGCACGGCACCTATCGCGGGGAACACCGCACTCGCGACAGCCCCTATGGACGCTCCCATGTTGGCAACGGACAGCACATAACCTGTCATCCCGACCGGCCCGCCTATGACGGCAGCCAAAGCCACGAACTTGCCGCTCCTGGTCTTTATAGCCCTTACCAGAGCAGGCAGATTGCCGCGCGCCCCGTTGTAGATGCAGGCCCAGATGGCCGAGAAGGCATCGTGCAGAAAAGTACTTGCAAAAGGCGCCAGCACCACAGCCTGCGGCGTGCTGACGAACGGACTCATATTAAGGGCAATGCCGAGGACTATCGTCTCTATAGACCAGGTGATGCCTGCGATTATACCGGAAAACATTTCGAGACCCCTTTGGATATAATTCTGAGGATATTATAGAATAACGTGCAGACTAAGGCAAGAAAAAAGAAGGCCGGGCTGACCGGCCTTCCCTTTATTTTATTTGGCCGATGCCCCGCTGTATGCTTCATACCCGGGATATCTTGCATAGCTTGGATCTGCCGCTATCAGTTCGATAAAGTTGTCGATCTCGATGATATCGGATTTGTGACATTTTCTGATCTCAAGTCTGTAGTTTTTGCTCATGATCTTCAATGGGACCATCTCCCAGAGATTCTCCTTTCCTCCCCTCATACTGTATACCTTACGAAGATCAGTCTTGAGCTTTTCGGCGTCCTCGCCGTCCCAAAACGATATGCCGAATGCCTGATAGCAGTCCGTCCCGCCAAGCTGATAATCTGATAAAATACCGTTTTTCTTTTTGAAACACCAGTCGTCAGTCTCAGCTACTTTTGCCCCTAGATAATTAGTCCTGTATTCATATTTATTAATTACATCCTGATTGGTAATGTAAAGGTCCGCTTCGCAGATATAGCAGCGGTCTATCTGTTCTATTGCATGCACTGCAGAGCTTATATTATTGGCAAGATTAAACTCCGGATTGTCTATAAAACGAAGGGTCGGATACTTCTCAAGCAGTTGATCGAACTGCTCTTTCTTATATCCTCTGACTATAATAATATTAGTGATGCCCTTTGCATAAAGAGCATCGAGCAAGGTGTCGAGGATCCTGACACCATTGACCTTTACCAACGGTTTCGGTGTGTCCAGCGTTACTGGAGCGAGCCGCTGTCCGAACCCTGCAGCAAGAATGATCGCCTTGCGCACCCTGTAAGGCTCCAACGCCTTGAGACCTTTTTCGCTGATCTCCATGCTACCATCTGCGAGTTGGTTGATATAATCACGCTCTGCGAGGTCTTTTACGAGCTTGTCGGCGTTTGAAAGAGTGATTGTAAGATCATCTGCAAGCCTTCTCTGGCTGTATACACCCTTTCCATTCTTTTCTAAATAGGTCAGAAGATCGAACTCATAACGGTCAAGAACGATCCAGCCTTCCACTTCCATGTTGCTTTTTCTGTTAATGACCGTGTTGATTCCGGTAAACACTACTCTTGCTATTACATTAAGGAACAGTATGATAAGCGAGATGACGCTCTGCATCTCGTAATTACTGTTCTTTTCATAAGTGGTGATCAGTATCGAGAGAGGCTGATCATCGTACGAACACAGAAATGCAACAGCAGAGATAGTTATCATGCTGTTGAGAAAAAAGTACGAGAACATCTCCACCAAAGATGTGACAGAAGATGGAATCAGAACGTTCCTGATTATCCTGCCTTTACTTATTCCAAGTGTCTCACCTATGACCTCATATTCGCTGTTGATCTTGTTGAGGCAGTTTTTAGCCAGCAGATACGGAGAGCCCAGAAAATGAAAGACGTTTACTACTACAAGGATAAGTATGGTACCATAAAACGCCCCGTTCGTACCTTTGAAAAGAAAGATATAACCAATTCCAAGGACAAGACCGGGAATAGCTATAGTAGCCAGAGACAGCAGATCTATCACCTTGCCCATTCGCCCTGTCTTTCGGACACTTAAATATCCCAGCAGGTAAGCGAATGCGGTACCTGCAATTGCCGTGAGAAGAGCAAGTTTAAGTGAGTTCAGAATATACTGTGTCAGCCCTACACCATGGGTGTTGGAAAAAATGTTTGCAATATGGCTGAACGTGAATGACAGATCGTTCGGAAACGACTTAGTAAAAGACAGACTGATAAATGCCAGCTGCGGGAGGAACAGAATGACGCAAAGCACCACGATGATCACTGCCGAAACATGGTCGAAGCTTTTTTCTACGCCTATCAATTTCTTCTGTTTTTCCCCGACGCTCTGATCCTTAAACACAAGGTCAAAGAGAAAAGAGATCACAGCGGGGATCAGAAGGACAAAACCTGCGATACTTCCCCTACCATATTGAAAACTGCTCATGAACTGATCATACAGGTACATAGGAAGAGTCTTCACCTTCCCTGCGATCTCCATAGGCATACCGTAATCAGAGAATATGAGAGTAAAACATGCAAAAAAGGCAGAGATCAGAGCTATTCGCAGATAAGGGACCGTCAGCCTGAAGAAGGTACTTATCCTTTTTATTCCCATGATATCTGCGGCGTCGTAAGGGCCCTTATCCTCATACTGAAGCGCATCGTACAAGATAAGGAAAGTCGCCGGGAAAGATGTCATGACAGAGCCAATGATAAGACCTGCATACCCCCGAACTTCTATCTCCAATCCAAAGAGCAGGTCTAAGAATCCGTTTGTTCCAAACAGGATGCGAAGGCCAAGTCCGACGGAGATGGTCGGTACAAGCATTCCCAAAGACAAAGCGATCACAAACAGTTTCTTTTTCCGAAGTCCGGAAGTGTTCAGCAGATAAGCGGCAACCAGTGCCAAAAACGTCGTAAGCAGCGCTGCTGCAGTCGTATAGACCAGAGAATTCTTTATGGCATCCTTAAAGCTGCTGTCTTTAAGAATGAACTGCCAGTCATTTCCATTTACATGGAACGCCAGAGTGAGCAGCGGAAGGAGAGCAAACGCCAGAATGCAAATGACAGCTATCAGGCGCAGATACTCGTGCCTGACAGTCTTACCCAAACGCATGATCCAGGACTTCATATGTTCTCTCCTATGCTGTCCTCAATGCTCCTGACTTTAAGATCCAGGTGATCCACCACGAATCTTTTTATGAAAGGATCTGCGGGGTTATGATAAAGATCATAAGGCGTATCCATCTGAGCGATCTTAAGATCATTCAGCACCATTATGCGGTCAGACAGGGCAAAGGCCTCCTCCTGATCATGTGTAACGTAGACCATGGTGATCCCAAGCTTCCTTTGTATATCCTTCAGAAGCTGCCTGAGGATAAGTTTGATCTCTGCATCCAGTGCGCTCATGGGTTCGTCGAACAGGATGATATCAGGATTCAGAACAAGGGTACGGGCTATCGCAACACGCTGCTGTTGACCTCCGGAAAGCTGTTTGGGCTTCTTAAAGATATGATCCTCGAGTCCAACAGTTGAGACCATCTCTTTGACCTTGCGGTCTATGTCATCTTTGTCAATGTGCTTTGCCTGGAGCGCGTATGCAATGTTATGATAAACATCCATGTTAGGAAACAGCGAATAGTTTTGAAATACTATCCCTATGTTCCGGTCCTTCGGCGCAGCATGAGTAATGTCGATGCCGTCCTTTAGTATTCTTCCGCTGGTAGGCTGCTCGATCCCGATGAGCATTCTTAGAATAGTCGTCTTTCCACAGCCGGAAGGCCCGAGCAGCGAAAGGAATTCTCCCCTGTTTACGGAAAACGAGATATCTTCCAGGACTGTCTTGGATCTGAACTTTTTACTGATGTTTATAGCCTGGATGATGGTATCCGCCATTTCGATCCTCCACGCGAAACTAATACGACCACTTATCCAGAAGCTCCTGCTTGTACTGGAAATCAAACAGTCCCTTCATTGAGATCTCACTGTAACCTGTGGGATAGTTCTTTATCTCAGCTGCGGGCATGTCCTTGTATATCTTGTCCGGATTAAACTTTGCGCACTGAGGCTTATTGAGATCATTGAAGAGATAGGTGAACACTTCCTTAACACTGCCCTTTGTCTCGTGTCCGGAGATCATCCCCATGGTAAACAGGTCGAAAGCGAGCCCTTTATCAGGAACGATTACTTCCAGGCCATCATTATCATTTGCGTAATTAACACACTGCCAGAGCAGTCCATAAGCGATAGCCACATCTCCTCGGACAGCGGCCTTTGCGGGTGCAGAACCGGAAGTGGTGTACTCTTTGATATTCAGATTGAGCTCTTCAAAGTATCTCATTCCGGCTTCATCTCCGAGCACGGTGATCATGCCGTTGTAATAGCTGTAGCCTGTACCGGAAGACTTTGGACTAGGCATGGAGATTAGCCCTTTATACTCAGGCTTCAGCATATCTTCATATGTCTTAGGAACTGACAGTCCCTTATCCTTGAGCATTTTCGTATTAACAAGGAACGCCCCTGCTGTCTTACCATTTACTGCATACTTATGATGGTTAGAGGTATAACCGGTAACAGAAGCGTCATAGATGGAGAAATCATAGTCTTTCAGATCTACAAAAAGGTCCGGAGAAGCGTTTAAGATGATCTCAGCATTAACTACTTCAAGGTCATAGAATATGTCACAATCACCGGACTTACCTTCTGCCTGAAGCTTGGAAAGCAGCTGCCCGGTACCTAGAGACTGTATAACTATCTCTGTGTCCGGGAATTTTTTATCCAGTTCTTCCTGTATGTATGCAATACGTTCATCTTCTGCTGCAGTGTAGATGACCACTCTGTCGCCTTTTCCTGAGTGTCCTTCAGAGTTGTTTCCATTTGCTCCGCATCCAGTCATTACAACAAAGAGGCAGCAAAGCAGCACAAGTGCAAATAGGTATGTTTTCTTTCTCATGATCTTCTCCCGCATTATCAATGTCTTATTCCAATTTGGCATGTAAGCTGTTTTGAACAAAAATGCAGCAAAACTCGTTTAATGCCAGCATAATTCGTTCAAATACTCATACAAAATGTTTTCATTATGAACGAGATTATATACAAATGAAGCGCATTAGTCAATAGCTGTCAGTTCGATTTTATTAGTATTCCATTTTTTTTGAACAAAAAAACAGGCCCTTACCAGCATGAGGGCCTGAAATAATGGTTCTGATTAGTTTACGATCAGGGATTTTTGCTATTCCTTTTCAGAGAAGAACCTCCTCTGCTTCATGTAGAATACGAATCCTATCGCGATCCATATCACGAGCATGATATAGCTTTCCTTGCCGAAATGCACACCGTTTAATCCCGGAATCGGAACCAGCTGAAGGATCATGAAGATCAAACTGAACAAGACACCGACCGTAGCCATAGTCTTGAGGAATCTCGTGCCGTCACCGTCTTTCTTCAGAGTCACCAGGGTCGCCGCAGATGTAAAGAAATAACCAATGCTCGCACCTATCGCGCTCATGTCAACGAACCATCCCAGAGCTTCACGCCCAAGGATCGGCCCGGAGAGACTAACGATAATGCAGAATATCATTGCATTCTTCGGAGTTCCGTACTTTTTGTCGACTCGTCCGAACATTTCCGGTAGATAACCTTCTCTGCTCATCGAATACATCAGGCGACTCGATGCCAGATAGAAGCCCATTATACCGGAAAGAACAGCACACGATACACCAAGCCCTACCAGTACCTTCCCAAAGCCTCCGAGGAGCTCCTCTGCCGCTACAAGGACTACCCACTCGCCGTTCATTACCCTGTCCGGCCAATTCGTCAATGCAGCTGCGGCGACTGTGTTGTTGCTGACATATACAAAGCATCCGAATACGATGGCTATGATCATTATGAAGGACACTTTTCTGAAGCTGAAGTTAAACTCTTCAGCGGCCTGCGGAATAGCGTCAAATCCGACGTATGCCCACGGTGCGATCGCAAAAGTAGCTAATATAGCGCTGATTATCCCTGCGGTGCCCTTATGCGCGAATTCCCCGATACCGGAGGTGTTCACGCCTGCTTCCATCGCGGCGCTCTTATCAAAGCCCCAGATGGGTTCCATATTGATACCGGTCGCTTTGGAACTGATGAGCGCCGACACGAACAACGTAAACACACATATTACCAGCATTGAGCTCAGGATCGTCTGCACTATCGCAGCCTTCTGCACACCGATTATATTCAGATATCCAAACAGTATCAGGATCGCCGCAGCAAGCAGCATCTCTCCCATATATATATCAAAACCGGCTATATTGTAATGGAACCCGAATTTGAGTATATTGGCATTCCCGTCCAGACCGTCAACTATCAGTCCGATGGCTGTAGAGTTCATCGGCACGTTGGTTAGATAGGCAACCACCAGGAACCAGCCACAGACGAAAGCCATGTTCTTACCGAAGCAGTTTTTAGTAAATGTGAACTCACCGCCGGCCTTTGGATACTTAGGTACCATATACGCATAGCTGAAGGCGATTATGATCATGACGACCGCGCCCAATACCATGGCTATCGCAGTACCTGCAACACCGGAGTTGCTCAGGAACTTTTTGCCTGGGTTAATGAACGAGCCCCAGCCGATCACGCACCCGAAAGCAATTGCCCATACGTGCATGGGTGAAAGCGATCGCTTAAGATCACCGTCATTATGTTGTTGTGTCTTATCAGTCATTACTTGCCTTTCCAAGGACCCGTATGGTCTCTACACATCGTAAGTCTTATCGATCGCCTTAAGCTCTTTAAAGGTATCTATCTCAACGATATCCTCGTCATGGCATTCACGGACCTCGACTGAGTAGTGTTCCTTGCGGTAAACAAGGGGGACCTGTTCCCAGTAACGTTCTTTTCCGCCCGGAGAAGCGTATACATCCTGGATGTCCTGTGAGAGCTTATGGCCATCAGTCTCGTTCCAGTAGCTGATACCAACCATCTGCCAGATGTCATCGCCCTCGCCGCCGACCTTTTCTTCCTGGATGATACCGTCCTTTACCCTGAAGCACCAGTCATCACTTCTTTCCTTCTTGATCGCAAGGAAGTCAGAGGTATAGTGGTATTTGCGGATTATCTTTGGATTGGAGATCAAAAGATCTGCCTCAAACACGTAAGCATTTGAGAGCATGTAGCGGGCGACCAGTGAGCTGGAGATGTTATTCGCCTCGTTATAAACAGGATTCTCCAGAAATTTGACCATTGGATACTTATAAAGCAGCTGATCGAACAATTCGCCGAGATACCCTCTTACGATGAATATCTCATTGATCCCGGCTTCCAGACATGCATCTATCAGCCTGTCGATTATCCTGACGCCATGGACTCTGACGAGCGGCTTAGGTGTGTTGAAAGTGATAGGGACGAGTCTTGTCCCAAATCCCGCAGCGATAAAGATCGCCCTCTTTGCGCGGTAAGGCTCGAGCGCGTTGATCCCGGAATTTGTGATCTTACCATCCTCGACAAAACCAGTTTCAGTTAATTCTTTTATGATACGGTTTATCGTACCAAGACTGTGGCCGGTGATCTCTTCAAGCTGTCTCTGAGTCAGATTCTCTTTTGAAGAGACTAATGCCTCCAAGACGTCGAACTGTTTTCTGTTCAGTTCCATAATGCCTCCAACATTTTTAGATTCTTTGTTAGCCGGTTTATTCTGCCATTACGGACCACGCCTCGAGCAAAGTTCAAAACAGCAAAAGTATCCTTCACAAAGTGAACATGATTATAGTATAAAAACACATTATAATCAATACTTCTGTTTAATGTATTATTAGATCTTGATCAGAATACAAAATGGCACACGAACTATTGAAAAAGTCCTGCAGGAATAGTCCCGACTTGCCGGTCATTGTCAATGCCTAACGCATTAAGAACTACCGCATAAACATCTTCTATGGTCATTTCTCCGATAGAGTCCTTATCGTTTAACCCTTCGCCTGATACAGCAAAAACCACATTTACTTCTTCTTCAGTGTCACCACCATGTGTTTTACCGGTTCCACCGTGATCAGCTATGAGAACAAACAAAGAGTTCTCTATCAAACCTTTATTCTTTAGGGTATCCCAGATCGTTCCGATGCACTGATCCACTTCTAATAAGGCAGACTTATACTCCTCACTGCCCCATCCGAATGCATGCCCGGCATGATCAACATCATCAAAATGAACAAACATGAGTTTGGGATCATTGATCTGTAAATAGTCGATAACGTTTTTTAACACTTCATGGCAATCCATAAAGTGGTCCCCAGGAATATCCGGATACAGATACATTTCGTCTTTGCAGTCTATGATCCCATAATTGATCGGTGACCAACCTACGATCGAAGCTATTGAAGCCTCAGGGTATCTTGAGCAAGCGACCTTGAAGATGCTGTTTAGCTGGCTGCTGTGAAACTCTTCTTTTTCGACAATAGCATTAGTCAAGCCGTGAACATCATGTGGCACACCATAGATCATCGACCCCCAGCACTGGGCACTTATCGTAGGGATCTCCGTCTTCATGGTATACGTTATGTTATTTGATTCAAAGATACTGTTAAAGCACTCAGCCTCAACATCTTTAAAGAAACTGCCTGCACCGTCAACACCAATTATAATGACCCTTTCATACACCTTCGTATGACCCGTCGTCCGAAAAAGACAAAAAAACAAGGCAATCATTATAATAATAGCTATCAGAATTTGAGTAACAACGTTTTTAATACTACTCATGACTTAAGACCAAGTGTTTGATTCTAAGCCACTTCTGGTCTTTCTCAGACATATTCAGCGGAACACTGTCTACTGTATATCCAGCTGCATTTGCAGTACCATGGTATTCCCCTTCAAGACAAGGCCATAAGATACCTATATCCGGATCGTTCCACGCAAGTCCGCCCTCGTCATTTGGATGATAGAAATCATCACACTTATAGCAAAATTCTGCTGTATCGGAGAGAACAAGGAAGCCATGCGCAAAGCCGCGTGGGATAAAGAACTGCTTCTTGTTTTCCTCAGTCAGCAGTTCGCCGTGCCACTTCCCGTAGGTCTTGGAACCGATTCTAAGATCAACCGCCACATCAAATACTTCACCTTTAATTACTCGTACAAGCTTCGTCTGCGGATACTGCTTCTGGAAATGCAGCCCTCTGAGCACGCCCTTGGTACTCATACTCTGATTGTCCTGAACGAATACTATATCTAGGCCTGCCTCAGCCATATCCCTGGCGGAGTATGTCTCCATAAAGTACCCTCGGCTGTCACCATGGACAGCTGGTGTTATCAGGCAAAGTCCTTCTATCCCATCAAGATCCTTCTCAACCGTTATTTGACCCATTACAGCTGTGCCTCCTTAAGATAGCGACTTACGGCGTCCTGCCATGAAGGCAGCGGGGTAAATCCATTCTTAACAAGTTTGGACTTTTCTAGCCTGCTGTTGAATGGACGTGCCGCAACGCTCAGTCCGTATTCCTCTGTTGTAACAGGAACGACCTTAGTTTTTAGTCCGTACTGTTTATAGAATTCACAGCAGAAATCGTACCAGGAAATATATCCGCCCTCATTAGTTGCGTGATAGTACCCGTACTTATCTGTCTCGACCATATCAACAAGAAGCCTGGCCAGGTCTATAGTATAAGTAGGTGTACCTATCTGATCGTTTACAACACGGACCGTATCATGTGTCTTGCCTACGTTGATCATGGTCTTAATGAAGTTCTTACCGTTAAGACCGAACACCCATGCAATACGTACTATAAAGAACTTATCGAGGGTCCTGCTTACCGCAAGCTCTCCGTCAAGTTTACTCTGTCCGTAAACGTTAAGAGGCGAATAGCATTTGTCATCTGGTTCCCATGGACGCTCTCCCTGACCATCAAACACGTAATCCGTGCTGATATACATCATCTTGGCATCAACTGCCTTTGTGGCATCGGCAATATTCTGAGTCCCAACCGCATTGATCATATGGACCTTTTCGTGATTTTCCGGAGCTTCCGCCCCATCAACGTTCGTCCACGCAGCACAATGGATGACAGCATCCGGATGTATTTCAGCTATTACCTTCTGTACGGAGGATCTATCAGTAATATCCAACTGAATATAACGGGCAGTCGTTACCGCACTTCCGTCCTGAACACCGGAATAAACAGGCTGGATATCAGTTCCGACGCCTTCGTGTCCTCTTTTCGCAAGTTCATTGACCACATCATGGCCAAGCTGTCCGCAGACACCTGTTACAAATACTCTCATTTTTTGACCTCTATCTGTTTTTATACATTTCTTCATAATAGCTTTGATAGGCACCACTCGTCACGCGGTCCATCCATTCTTCATTTTCCAGATACCAGTCTATAGTTTTAACGATGCCGATTTCAAACGGGGTCTCCGGATACCAACCAAGGTCTTCCTTGATCTTGGTTGGATCGATACCATAACGACGATCGTGTCCAAGACGGTCTTCCACGTGCTTGATCAGCGCCTCAGAAATTCCTTCATCGTTCAATCTGTCATGCAGCTGCTCTATAATAGTCTTTACAATAAAGATGTTCGGACGTTCATTATGACCGCCCACATTATAAACTTCACCTATTTTACCGCCGTTGCAGACCATGTCGATAGCCTTGCAGTGGTCTTCCACATAGAGCCAATCACGTATCTGCATGCCATCCCCGTAGACCGGAAGCTGCTTATGATGCTTTACGTTGTTGATCATAAGAGGTATCAGTTTCTCAGGGAACTGGTAAGGACCATAGTTGTTGCTGCATCGTGTAATATTGACAGGCATACCATAGGTGTCAAAGAACGCCTTAACAAAGTGATCTGCGGAAGCCTTGGAAGAACTGTAAGGACTATGCGGGTTAATGGGAGTAGTCTCCATAAAGTAGCCTTCCGGTCCGAGCGCACCATAGACCTCGTCTGTACTTACCTGCAGATACTTCTTTCCGTCTTTCCAGGTCTTGTTCTCTGCATTATACCAGGCTTCCTTAGCGCGCTGAAGCAGGTTTACAGTTCCCATCACGTTGGACTGAACAAATATCTCCGGATTTGCAATAGAGCGATCAACATGGCTCTCAGCCGCAAAGTTGATGACATAGTCGAAATCGTATTTTTCGAACAGTTCTGTTACGAGTTTTTTGTCGCAGATATCTCCCTGAACGAAAATGTGGCGGGGATCGCCCTCAACACCCTTAAGGTTTTCCAGATTACCTGCATAAGTAAGCTTGTCCAGATTAACAAGAAGTATGTCATCATACTTCTTAAGCATGTAGTAAACGAAATTGGAACCGATGAATCCTGCGCAGCCAGTAATCAAATACTTCTTCATTTTCCCAAACCTCATATTAATACTTAACTTTGCCTTCCGCTACGGCTTTAAGATGCGCGCCGTAAGGGCTCTTTCCATACCTTGAAGCGGATTCCAGTAGTTTTTCTTTATCTATCCACTGATTGATATACGCTATCTCCTCGGGAGCAGAAATGGTTATGCCCTGCCTCTGGGATATCATACGAACGAACTCTGCCGCATCTACCAGGCTGTCCATTGTTCCGGTGTCCAGCCATGCGAATCCTCTGCCAAGAAGCTGAACATCAAGCAACTCGTCCTTCAGGTACATCTCATTCAGCGTGGTGATCTCCAGCTCCCCTCGGGCAGACGGTTTCACCTGATTAGCCCTTGCAGAAACTCCTGCAGGGTAGAAATACAGGCCTGTAACAGCATAGTTAGACTTTGGGACCTTAGGCTTTTCCTCAATACTGGTCGCCTTGCCTTTTTCATCAAATGCGACTACACCGAAACGTTCGGGGTCATTGACATAGTACCCAAACACCGTTGCGCGCTTATTGGTTTCGGCATCTTCAACAGCTGCACGAAGGATCTTTTTAAACCCATTTCCATAGAATATGTTATCCCCCAGAACCATAGCGCATGCGTCTTCGCCAATGAATTCTTCTCCGAGGATGAATGCTTGGGCAAGTCCGTCAGGTGACGGCTGGACCTTATAGCTTAGATCAACTCCAAACTGTTTACCGTCACCCAAGAGCGCCTTAAAACGAGGTGTGTCTTCTGGGGTGCTGATAATAAGTATGTCCTTTATTCCAGCCAGCATAAGCACCGACAGAGGATAATATATCATCGGTTTGTCATATACCGGCAAAAGCTGTTTGCTTGTCACCATCGTAAGTGGGTACAAACGTGTTCCGGCGCCACCGGCCAAGATAATTCCTTTCATATTCAAATAATTATCCTTTCTTAAAGTATTGTACTGATTAACACTATTCTATTCTTTTATTCGAATCAAAGATAATATCATTGATGTAATCATAAGCAAAGAAATCCCTTACCTTTAACGATGAATCAATATTCCATCCAAATCTTGTACGATACAGCATACCATCTTCTTCATTAATTCCCAAGTAATCAAAACAATAGAAGGATGGATCATTTTTATCTTCTGAAACAAGTCCATCTGAATGAAATGAATACCTTGCACTGGCAATTCCAAGCATTAACTGCCCAGGATAACCACTGGCTTGCAGTACTTCATCTACATGAGTATGACCACATAACCAGCAAATGAAAACGCCACCATTGTTAATGTACTCTTGCACTATTGATAATGCCTCGTTTTCCGTACAAATATTATCATAATCAACAAGCAGTCTATAATCCTCAATAGAGTTCCAGTTATAATCTTGATTTCTTATCGATATTTCCTTATTAAACGGGGCATGGTTTACACAAATAACATGTTTTTTTTCTTTTAAGGACTCCGACAAAACTGCTTTCAGCCAATTGGCTTCATTATCATCCCAAAAAGCAACGGAAGGATCCCCTGCCATTGCATTTAATACTATTACGCGAATATGACCATAATCCTTATAATAATAGCAGAGCCCGTTTTCTTCAGCACCATCAGGCTGAATGATCCAGTCAACATTTTTGATAACAGGCTTGATGATCTCTCTATATGTTAAATTGGGTTCTGCTTTTATCCAATAACCATTTTCCCATACATCATGATTTCCCACGGCAGTCAATACATCAACTTTTGACTCTCCGATCATAGATGTATACCATGAGAAATCAGTTTCACTATCATTTATGTATTTTAATACTGTATCACCTGCATTGATCACTGCATTTACCCTTAACGTGTTTGCAGTATCGAGCATCTTTATCAGATTTCGCCATCCATTATGTAGATCTGAAAAAAACACGAACGTGTAGTCGGAACAACTGTATATTTTGTTTATCCGATCTAATAACCCCTCTTGTCCTTCTGTGAAAAACTCCAGTGTCCTTGTTTGTTCACTCGTTAATCCAGTTGAACTTGACTGCCCGCAACCCGAGATCGACAAACAAGCTAACACGAGAACTAAACAAAAAACGAGACATCGATAACAAATCTTTCTGCAATGCAGGTTGTCATTATCAACTACTTTATTATCCATACAGATCTCTACTTACCACCCATCTTGCGAAGCAATAAGAGAACACGCTCTTGTATTTTGTTCTTCTCAACACTGTTAAAGCCAAAGAACCATAACAAAACGAAGTAAACAATGCAAAAGACAATGCCATCTGCAGCAAACCATATAAGGCCATGTGCCTTTACCAATGTTAATGGGTAAGTAACGACTGTGGCAACTACTGCACACGGAAGAATACCCTTAAGAACACACTTGAACAACCTTATAACATCTATTCCAATGACCTTTTTATAGTATAAGTTCATCGCAATATTATTGCCAAGGATCAACGAGATACAAGTACCTATTGGGGCGCCCATCAGCCCGATCTTCTTTACCAGAAAGATCGTTACGAAAAGATTGGCTATTGCCATACTTCCCAAAACACAGCTGCGAAACATTCGTTTGTTTAATGCTGTAAGAATTGATAAACATACATTCTGTATTAAAGGTAATACTGAGGGAACCATTAAAAACAGCGCAATGACCCACGCATCCAACGTTTCTTTTCCGGTCCACAGTTCTATGAATTGCCGACCAAGAACAATAAAACCGCCAAGAGCACCACCACACAGCACCATCTGATATCGTCCAGGAACGATCACGAAGTCCGTAAGTGTTTTTCCGTCTGCGCCAGATGCAACAAGTTTTATAACTTGAGGCAAATATAATCGCTGTATTGCAGTTGAGATTTCATCAAAAAATATGGAAAACGTTAGAGCAACTGAATATATCGTTACTGCAACCGTTCCAAGATACCTACCTAAAACATATTTGTCTATTGAGGAGTTTAAGAATGAAATAATCGACTGCAAACAGAGCGCGATCGCAAGCTTTGCTATACCCCTTAGCAGTTCCCGGTCTTTGTAGTGATACTTGATCTTGAGGTCTATCTTATTGAAACAATAAAACACCTCAAATCCGAGGCAGATACCAACACCTAAAAAGTCCCCTATGGCGATCGACATTACACCGATGTTACTGTAAAGCAGCAATATAGTGATGATACAACGGAAGAGAATCTGTATAAGATCGATCCCTCTCAAGGTAATGTATTTTTCTGCAGCTAATATTACTCCTTCGAAATAATGCTGAAACATAAGCATTATCAACTCGGAGATCATTAAAACGAGTAGCTTTCTCGTAAGACCGACCCGTCCATTTATTGTATCACCAAAAATGATTGGCGCGCCGGCAAAGATAGCTATACCGAATACTACAATTACAAGCGCAGCCACACAAGAAAACACCAATGTGTAAAACATTACATTTTCAACACCGTCGTTGTCTCCTTTTTCCCGACATTTTATTGAAAATGAATTGATCACCGATGAGATACCGAAATCAAGAATCATTACGTAGCTTGCAATTGAAAAGATATACTGGTAAAACCCATAGTCATCCAAACCAAGGATTCGAATATAAATGGGTGTTATCAGCAATTTGGATAATGCTCTAATCGCTGTAGAGATATATGAAATAATAACACCTGTTATACGCGATTGGCTTTTTATCATATCTCATCCTTGTAATAGAAATGGACAAATCTATGCTCAGGCCTGACCCGTTCTGAGTCCGGAGGCGGAGTCATATAGTCTCCATACCAAGCCCTAAGAATACTGTCATAATCTTTAAAACCCCAGTATGCATGACCATCATAATTGTATAATGCATACTCCTTGGTTATATTATATGGGAAACAAATCGGTGTTCCTGTTTCAACAAGCACACATGCTGTCTTTTTCTCTTCTTCTGGAACTGTTGACCAGGCTTTTGCAACCAGATGCAGTTTATCCAATGCCTTATCATAATTAAACGGAGCACATAGTAAGAGAACTATCTGCCTTATCAGTTTTTGAGTTCCATGCATAACTTCAGGATGTATATCCTTTGCACGAATCAAAGTCTGAAGAAACCTTCGCCTGATGAACAAAAGCTTTTGAGAAAAGCTATCATTGGGCAACACATCGACCGGGTAAACATCGATATGAACACCATGGTATTCCTTTGTTGTGTTCGCAGTCTCCGTTATTGTATTAAAATCGATGAAGTATCCGATCTTTGTTTTGATCTCGGGGTGATTGCGATGTGTTACGAATTGATAGCGGTCTTTACAGTCATTCTTGCTGTAGATGTTGCACAATTTCTCAAAGTCTTCCCTCGGAACAATTACATCAATATCATCATCCCACGGAATCATACCACCGTGCCTTACTGCCCCAAGAAGCGTTCCATACCCCAAAGCGTACTTTACGCCCAGCGACTCACACTTTTTATGAAACTCATACAGAACGCTTTTTCTTATTTCGATACACTGCGCTTGCGTTAATTCGATCATGTTCAAGGCCTTTCACTGGCTTTTTAATTCTTCCAAATCGGCGAGATTATTATGGCGCCGATTCTACTATCTTTCCACAACTTCATTCAAACTCTTAATAGACGAATGAGTTTTATCCGCTTTCAATTTGGTCAAAAGACCTGGCCACTTATAACGCCTTCATATTTTGTCTTCTCAACTGATGCATCAGCAATAAGTATCCCAAAATAGAATACCTGAGCAACAAAATTCGTTATATGTGCTACACAAAACAGTATTATGAATACCACACAACAGCACCAAATATAGCTATTTTTTTTCTTGATCATTAAATACAGAAAACATGAGCCCTCTAAAACAATACTAAGGATTCCATATTTATAGATCATATCGGCTAATCCTGTCAAATAAAGCTTATAATTATAGTTATCACCATATCCAAACCACAATAAACTGCCATGCATAGTCCCTATTGCATCATCCCAATTATGGATCCGTCCAGAAACTGCATTATATCCATCGACATTGGAAAACACTCTTTGAATTGCTGTCTGGAAAAAGGCAGTCCTTGACAAAACAAGAAGTGCGACCAACAATACTGGAATGCATCCTATTATTATGAGGAGCTTCTTATTGATCCTTTGTTTATTTAAAAAAACATACCAGGCAAACACGCCAAATGTAAGAGCGATTCCCATTCCTGAAGTGGTCAATATACACCCTGTTCCGATTGCAATTGCTCTTTTCATTCTCACTGGCCCGCTAGCCGGAAACAAAGCCGATATCAATGCGAAAATACAATATTGCGAGAAATGTGAAGGCTCGAGAAATAACGCGCTCGGCCTGTACAGCCCCGAAAGTTCACGAAAAACATATGATTCCTGATACTCTTCGTATACTAGTACTCGAGGAAGATACTGTATGTGAATATGAACACCGTAATAACTCACCACTTGTATAACTAACAACGCAACATTGATCAATGCAAAAACTTCAATTATGTTTCTTATTCTTGCATTGTCTGTAGCACCCTTCATCTGTCCCCAAAGGATGAGAAAAGTTGAAATACACAACACTATTCTGGTAGTGTTGCCATCTGAACGTAAAATCAAATACACATAAAACAGTAAGAACACATAACTGTGTATATGATAGTTCTTATTTATTCCTTTAAGGATATACATTATTGAGTATGGAACAACAGCAAGGATGACTACGGTACCCAAGCTAATATTCAATACGGGGAATTTGAAAATGTACAACACTGGAATAAGTGCTATGCAAAAATGATATAATGAGCCAAATACTGACATTGGCCTATAATAATTTAGGCTGATTTCACCTTGCATTTCTATTTCTTTCCACAATAATAAATATCCCAGTCCATAATGCTCAGGACTCTTTATAAAATGCCTCAAAAATATGATGGTTTACTCTATTTTCAACCGGTGGCAATTCCATATAATTACCGTACAGTATCCCCAACCAGTAATCATAGTTCCGTGGGGCAAAATACAGTTTTCCTTCAAATTCGATTTCCACCAGGTCCTGAAATACTGTTTTTTCAACTTTGAAATATGTAGGGTCATAAGGATCAACAAATGGGCTGACAAATTTGGTCGAAACATGTTCATACCGTCTTGCGTTTTTGTCCAGCGCCCTGTTAATAAGCCCGCGAGGGAAAAGATGCATAATAGTCGACCCTATTTTATAGGCCATCTTTTTTTTTCCAGTCATACCCTTTCTCATTGGCAACTGAAGACGCCTTATCCTCCCAAGGAGATCTCTTTTTCTAAAAACTCTATCCGACTTCTCCTTGTCATCCGGAGCGTTATCATACACAAAAACATCAATGTATACTCCGGTCTCGATACCTGTCTCACCATACTCATATAAAACAGTATTAGAATCAATAAGCTTCCCAAAGGGATAGCAGGAATCTTTCGTATTAGATTGTGTTTGAAATACAAATCTTCCGTCTGACTGGACATTATACAAGGAGGCCGCTTTCTCGTAATCTTCCCGAAGCATAGAAATATCCACATCATCGTCCCAGGGAATAAAACCCTTATGCCTGACAGCCCCGAGAAGTGTTCCATAATCGAGCCAGTAATGAATACCGTTTCTTCTACAGAATCCATCAAAACTATCCAGTAAACATATTTGTATTTTCTTTAACTCAGAGGAATCGATCTGCTTCATAATAATCATTTCCTGTCCATACATGCAAGTTGATCATATAGTTTGAACACCTGTCTACACATTCTATCAACGTCAAACTCGCTAAAGGCTTTTTTTGTAGCATTATTTGCCACCGATGATAATACATCTCTGTTGTTATACAGATACGTGATTAACGAATCAAAGCTGTCTTCACTTGAAAAATCAAATACGAATCCATTCTCTTTGTCATCGACCAATTCAGTATTTGCACCAGTATTTGCTACTATAGGACATAACCCTGCGGCCATATACTCAACAGTCGTAAGACCAAAACCCTCGCCGGCTGAATAATTGATTCCTATATCATAATCTTTTAAAATATTGCAAATATCGCTTCGATAGCCACACAGACGCATATTCACACCGCATTCAGAAGCATATCTGCGAAGGTGATCTTTATAAGCAGTTTCTCCATCACCTATGCAATCTAATGTGATATTTTTCTGAATCTCATCAGGAAGTCTTGAAAGGCATCTTATAACTTGTTCCTGCCCCTTTGCGGGAACAAGGTGTCCAACCATAACAAGCTTAAGAGCAGCTGAAGGATCAAACTGTTTTTTCTGGGAAACACATGACAGCTCAATACCGTTTTTAATTACACATACTTTATCAGTTGGCAACCCCTCGCTGATCCAATCTTTTGCGACCGTATTAGAGATCGCAACAAACTTATCAGCATGATCAGACATCCAATTGATCTGATCGCTGCGTAAAAAAGTGAGCTGATAATGCGCTCTGAACAATTCCTGAATATGCCAGACATGGGGAATACCGTACTTTCTAGATAATAATCCGCCCAAAAGATCCCTGCTTAAATTAGTATGGATTATATCTATAATGCCAATATCCACATTGTTCTCAATAAACCTGACTGCTCTCGCTGTAAGAAAATCAGCCCTGACTCTCCAAACAGCTTTCTTAATGCAATTCAAGATAAAACTACGCGGTTTCTTATATACGTAGAACTTAAAAGGGGCAACAAAATACTTTACTCCTAATCTTTCACACTCTTCTGATACGGCGCCTTTATTTGCACATATCACAGTGTACCTGATTCCGTTTGCCTGCGCAGCTGAAAGCAATTCAATCGCTATCGTCTCAGATCCATAACGATGCCCTTCACCACCGACAATGTATAAAACATTTAAGCCCTTCATTGGAACATTATCCCACTTTTATACTTTGATCGAACCTGCTGAAAACAGCGCCGTCTTCTGCAGCCTTATACTGATAACCTACCATTTCTCCATTTAGCAGTCTTAGCAGAGCTGCGCAACTATTAGCACCAGCCTTTATGCTAAGCGGTGCACCTCCCCCAAAACGCGGATTGATTTCAATAAAATAATCTTCCCCGCTTTTTGAATCCCTGATCAGCTGAACTGTAATAGGACCACATGGTTTAAACACCGAAATAATCTTTTGCATTTCAGAAATAATCATATCGTCCTGACAGATCTGTGTTTTCAGGACCTCGCCAGACCTAACAGCCAGTCTGATCCTCGGCGTGATGAAAATGGGGGCTCCGTCAAACCCACAGAATGCATCAACGGTATACTCGATACCGTCAATAAAAGGCTGAATAATATAATCTGGGACCATTTTTGCATAGGATTCGAGTTCGTTCTGGTCATAAACTTTATATGCGTTAATGCTTGAACTACCATCCTTCGGTTTAATAAATGCAGGATAGCCATGGTTGTAAGAAAGATAGTCATCGACCGGGATTGGGCATTGTATCCCAAGACTCTTGAAGAATTGGCCCGTCTTCATTTTGTCTCGGCAAATCATGATCTTATCGGGATCACTTATTAATACTCTCGTCTTCTTGAAAAGGTTTTTGCTTTCCGAAAGAACTAATAGATCTGTGTCGATTGTAGGTATCAGAGCATCAATTTGGTGCGCATCACAATAATCAACAAGGAATGGAATATAGTCAGCATCTTTGATCCTTGGCACCTGTACTCTATGATCGCAGAAATACAAAGCCGGAGCAGTCATAGATGTGTCAGCTCCGAACAGCTCTAACTCGATTCCGCTTTCGATAGCAGATTTTTTAAAAGCTTGCATTAATTCTACTCTTCTACCAACGCTTGTAAACAACAACCGCATTATCTAATCATCTCCGTTCTATCTTCCTTTTATTATCCCAACTAATGAAGAGACCATATTAATGACCCAATACCGCTTATAGAATAGCGCATTTGCTATGATTCTTCTATACGGTTCTAAATGGTCCGTTGTATAATCTGTCCTAAACATGTCATCATCCGAAAGCATCTTAAGGAACTCATTGCGGCTCATTCCGGCATTAGGATCTATACTGCGAACTTTAACTGCTGCGATGCATATATCAACCACATAACTACTTTTTACAAGAGAATCCGTATTACTGGACTTATACTTCCATTCTTTTGCGTACTCGATCACTCTCTTATGCAGATGACGTATACTTCTATAAAAACCGATCACATCGTAATGCTTGCTTGCGCTGTTCTGGTTTTGTACCCTCCAATAATAGAATGTATCTTTAAGATACAATACCCTACTTGCATATGATACGATAGGAAGTATCAATGATGGCCCGTCCCTGAGCATCCTAAAACTCTCTGAATAGTTATAATCCCAGTCAAACAGCTCGCGCTTAAAGACCATCATCCATATGTGATGGAGGTTCTTTGTTCCAAGGAATTCGTCATATAAAACGCTGAGTTGCTCATTACAAAACAGCTGTCGGTCTTCAAAGGGAATGGTGCATAATAAGTGTCCAGTTTTGATATCATCGGTGGCATTAAAGATGACAAGATCCGCGTTATGCTCGAGGATCTCATTCTTTATTGTTTCAAGCGCACGATCTGATGTGATAAGATCGTCATTATCGATGACGTATATGTATTTACCCGACGAAGCCTTGATCCCGTTTCGTTTTGCTATATAAACGCCCGTATTGTCCTGATGCAGAGCTATTATCTTTCCGGGGTATTTTGCAGCCCATTCATCACATATTGATCCGCTACTGTCTTTTGAAGCATCATCAACTAATATCAATTCGTAATCATCACATGTTTGTGATATAACAGACCGTAAACACTCATTCAGATACTTCTCGCTGTTGTATACAGGGATAACGATAGAAAAAAAAGGAACAGAATCACTCATTACCATCACCTTTAAACTCTGCTATTACATCAGCATCCCCTTTACCAATTCCTTCATGTTTTATTACTGTCATTACTGTTTTAAAAAAAATGGACAGATCCATAGAAAAACTAATGTTATCCACGTACTTCAGATCCAACTCGAACTTTTCATCCCAGCTAAGTTCATTTCTACCGTTTACCTGTGCAAGGCCAGTAAGACCCGGACGAACTAAATGACGTCTCCTTTGTTCTTCGCTGTATAAAGGTAAATACTTGACTAATAACGGCCTGGGACCAACAATACTCATATCGCCCTTCAGGATGTTGACCAATTCCGGAAGTTCATCTAACGAAGTAGCTCTGAGCTTTTTCCCAAAATGAGTAAGCCTTTGTTCTTTTGGCAACAATTCACCGTTCTCATCGGTCTCATTAGTCATCGATCTAAACTTATACAGTTTAAATATCTTTTCCTTTCCAGTTTTGGAATCAATCAATCCAGGTCTATCCTGTGTGAAAAAAACTGGAGATCCAAGCTTTTTACGCACCTTGATCGATACTATCAGGAATACCGGGGACAGAATGATCAGCGCAAAGAAGGAGATTACAATATCTAAAGCTCTTTTTATACACTTTTTATACACTTTACCGATTTCCCCTAAACTACAATTGGCCTCTGTTTTCCATGTTATCCCAACACAACCTTTCTAATTCCTCTGAGATACTTTGCCCTCCTGATTTGAAATTGTATGCAGATAACTGCTGAAATCTTCTTTTGGTAACGAAATCATCAAACGTCCCTATAACGCGTGCCGGAACACCAACTACTACAGAATTATCTGGTATATCTTTATTAACTAATGATCCTGCACCAACAATAACTCTCGAACCGATTCTTACATCTGATAGAACAGTTGAGTTTGATCCGATAAAAACATCATTTCCAATCTCGATACATCCTATCTTTTCTTGAAACCTGTCATCTGAGCCGGATCTTTTTTCTATGTTGTTTAAACAGAGGTGAATGGCATCGTGTGTTACCAACAGTACTTTTGATGCTAAGTGAACATTATCGCCCAATGAAATTAGTTTAGAATACAATGGCACCTTTCGCTCAACTATAGTACAATTTACCCCAATATGATGAAAAACTTTATGATTACGTAAATAATCTGCCCGCTTTCCACTATTCATGATAGTGAAAAGCCTGAAAGAATGCCAAATCCTCGTTATTGTCTGTTTATTCATTTCTTAATAGGCTGCGTTATCGAAAACAATTACAAATTATTTCAATCACTCTATCCTGCTGCTCCGCCGTCATTTTATTATCGCTCGGCAGGCACAGGCCTCTTCTGAATATGTCGGCGCCAACGTCTATCCCGCTTCCGGCGATGTAGGCGTTGCTGCGGCCGCGTCCGCTGCCTTCGGTGGTAACGAAGGCGTTGGACCTGTAGATAGGCTGCATGTGCATGGGTTTCCAGATTGGGCGGCCTTCCGCGTTTATTGCTGCGATGGCATCCAGAATCTCCTGAGGGGAACTCTTGCCGCTCTGACTCCTGTACAGATAGTCCTGCTCTCCTCGGACCATGGGCGCCATGGCGTCCTCGTCTATGATCATGCAGGAGAGCCAGAAATTGGGGCTGCTCTTCTCCCTGTCCCATGGATTCATCTTTACCGGAAGATCCTTAAGACCTGCCTCGTAGCGCTCCCAGATGGCTCTCTTCTGCGCAATGTGCTCCTCCAGATAAGGGATCTGGCCCCTTATCACTCCCGCGATGATGTTGCTCATGCGGTAGTTGTAGCCTATCTCCTCGTGCTGGTACCAGGGAGCTGCCTCGCGGCTCTGCGTGGACCATTTGCGGACCTTGTCCGCATCCTCTTTGGAGTCTGTGAGGAACATTCCTCCGGCGCTTCCGGTTATTATCTTGTTTCCGTTGAAGGATATGCAGTTGTACTGACCGAGAGTACCTGTCTCTACCCACTTTCCGCCGAGCCTGTACTTTGCGCCGAGGCTCTCAGCTGCGTCCTCAACGATGAGGGCGCCGTGTGCGTCGGCTATCTTCTTTATCTCCTCCATCTTCCCGGGAGTACCGTAAAGGTGGGCGGTGACTATCAGTCTGACATCCGGATACAGTTCAAAGGCCTTCTCAAGAGCCTCGGGGCTCATGTTCCAGGTGTCGTACTCGGTATCGATGAATACGGCCTCACCATCCTCGTAGGCCACCGGATTGATGCTGGCGTCGAACGTGACGTCCGAGCAGAAGACCTTGTGTCCCTGCAGTGTGCCGCGTTCCGGCCTTGCCTGTCCGTAGAGCTTCTCCCCAGCCAGCTTTGTGGCGAGATGCAGAGCAGACGTGCCGCAGGAGAGCCCTACTGCATAACTGCAGCCTACGTACTCTGCTATCTGTCTTTCGACTTCGTTTATGTTTTCGCCTACCGTTGAGACCCAGTTTGTGCGGATGGCTTCGTCCACCCACTTCTGCTCCTCGCCGTGCATGGTCGGAGAAGCGAGCCATACTTTTTTCTCGAAAGGCTCTATTCCCTTAAACCTCGGATCTTTTAAAAAGTCATTAGCATTCATCGTTTGTTTCTTCTGTAGTTACTCCCGCTGTCTCCGCTATGCAGCTAAGATCCGTCAGGAAGCCCTCTAAATTGCCTTCTCGCAGGCTTTTTACATACCTGCCGTCCCATTCTGCCTTTTCGATACTATCGAGCTCTATTCCGCCGTTTATCTGCGCAAGGCCTGTTATTCCCGGCATTACGCTGTTGGCTCCGTACTTATCCCTTTCGCGGATAAGCTCTGTCGTGTTCCATATTACCGGACGCGGCCCCACGAGGCTCATCCTGCCGCGGAAGACGTCCCACAGCTGCGGCAGCTCGTCCAGGTAAGTCCTCCTGAGGAATCTGCCTACGCGGGTGATATACTCCTCCTGGTTCTCGAACTCCTCTATGGGAACATCCTTCGGAGCGCTCGTCTTCATGGATCTGAACTTGTGGATCTCAAAGAAGCGCTTGTCTTTTCCCACGCGTTTCTGCTTAAAGAGCACCGGTCCGGGATCGTCTATCTCTATAGCCACGGCTATCAGGCCGAAGAGCGGCGCGCAGGCTATGAGTCCGAAGAAGGACAGTACCTTGTCCAGCGCCCTTTTCCCGAAACGCTCGTACAGTGTGGGAGCATCCTCCGTCTGCATCAATGCATCTGCGCTTGCCCATTCACCGTTTACCTGACATGAGTCAATGTAAGGGTTGCCGTCGTCTATGCTCTCAGGTTCTTTAATAGCCTCAGACAGCCTTTCGAGAAAAACTGCGGCAGTCGTAAGGAACAGTGCCGCAGCTCCTATCTTAAGGCCTGCATTCAGTTTTTCAAATTTGCTTTTTGACACTACTGTACTGTTTTAAACATCCTCGTATTTCTGAACTCGTCCGCGTTCTGTGCGTAGGCGTTCACCTCTTCCGGAGACCTGTAGGTCGGGACCACGGACTTGAGGGCATCCTTTACGGAAGCATCGCTTCCGGTGCTCACCGCGGTCTTGAGCAGTCCGAGCCTTAATCCCAGATCGCTCATGGAGAGCGGGGTGTCGCGCTCTATGAAAATGAGTTCATTTTCTGTCTTGTCCAGACCTTCGTCACGCACAAGGAGCTCCTCATAGAGCTTTTCTCCCGGGCGCAGGCCGGTCTCGATAATGTCAATATCCTTGTAGGGCTCCAGGCCTGAGAGGCGTATAAGGTTCTCTGCAAGATCCAGAATCTTTACCGGCTGGCCCATGTCAAGGACGAACAGTTCTCCGTTCTTTGCCATCACGCCGGACTGCAGCACAAGGCTTGAGGCCTCGGGGATGGTCATGAAGTAGCGTATTATGCGCTTGTCGGTTATCGTTATGGGCCCGCCGCTCTGGATCTGCTTCTTAAAGAGCGGTATAACGGAGCCCGCAGAGCCGAGCACGTTTCCGAACCTTGTGGCGGAGAAGCTCGTTCTGCTGCCGCTCTGGCTGTGCGCCTGGACTATCATCTCGCACATGCGCTTTGTTGCACCCATGACATTGGTCGGGTTAACGGCCTTATCTGTGCTTACCATCATGAAACGCTCCGCGCCGTACTTCTCTGCAAGCTCAACGCAGTTGAGAGTCCCGAAGACATTGTTCTCCACAGCCTCTATGACGTTGTGCTCCATGAGCGGCACGTGCTTGTGAGCGGCAGCGTTAATGACTATCTGCGGCTTATAATACTCAAAGACTCTTTCCAGCGCAGGTCTGTTGCAGATGGAGAGTATCTCTACTTTGAGGTTAAGTGTGTTACCGTGCTCCAGTCTGAGCTCCTGCTGAAGATCGTATGCGCCGTTCTCGTAGACATCCAGGACAACGAGCTGCCTGGGATCCATGCGGGCTATCTGCCTGCACAGCTCGGACCCTATAGATCCGCCTCCTCCGGTAACGAGTATGGTCTTGCCCTTAAAGTAGGCAGAAGTCTTCTCATCCTTAACGTCTATCTCGCGGCGAAACAGGAGCTCATCTATGTCGAACTCTCTCAGGGACTTCTTGCTTCCGGCAGTACGCATGGTGGGATAGTCATAGACCTTCACCTTGTAGCCCATGCCCTTATAGCGCTCGTATATGGCCTTCTTCTGCTCCGGTGACGGCGACGTTACCGCCATTACCACTTCCTGTATCTCGTACCTGGAAAGCACCTCTACGGTAGCGGAATCCTCGGAGATTACCGGCACTCCGAATATCTCCTTGCCTATCTTCTCGGAGTTGATGTCAACGTAGCAGCGCGGAAGATACGCCGAAGCCGGATTGCTCATAAGCTCCGATGCCAGCGTGGTACCTACGCGCCCGGCACCGATTATGGCGATGTTTATCTTGTTGGTCCCAGCACCAACGTCCGCGCTGAGATTGTCTCCGCTGAACACCCTGTAGAAGAACCTGAGGATCCTGCCTCTGGTGGTATCCTGGTTTCCGAACTTGTAGGTGTAGCGGTACATCATCCTCATGCCGAGGCACAGGAGCAGTTCTATCGTAAACAAAGAGATAGAGGTGACTGCAGTCATCCGCTGCATCGGAGTGAGCCTTAGTGCCGTAAACGCCAGAAATGCGCAAAAATCGGAGAGCATCAGCTTTATGTAAGACTGTATGCCCCCATATCTCCATACCAGACCGTATATGTGGAAGATGGCTCTAAACGCCATTATGAAGACGTATGCCAGACCAAGCTGTATGACCTTGCTCTGGACCGTCATGTAGTTGGAGCCTTTATATATCACGAACAGCAAAACGGCGGTGGCGATGTAGATCAACAGATCGTACAGCACCAAAGCCCACCTTATCGTCTTTTTCTGATGGAACTCACCTTGAGATTTCATCATCTATTCCTCATATCCTTTCGGATTGTTCTTCTGCCAGTTCCAGCTGTCGCGGCACATGTCCGCAAGGCTGCGCCTGGTATGCCAGCCGAGGATGTTCCCGGCTTTGGAGGCATCCGCCCAGAACTCAGGAAGGTCTCCTTCTCTCCTGGCCCCTATCCTGTAGGGGATCTTTATCCCGCTTGCATCCTCGAATGCCTTTATTATCTCGAGTACGCTGTACGGAACGCCTGTTCCGAGGTTGAATACTTCTGCCCCGGCATGTTCCATCGCGTACTTTATCGCCTTTACATGGCCTTCCGCAAGGTCCATTACGTGTATATAATCCCGCCTGCAGGTGCCGTCCGGCGTATCGTAATCTCCTCCGAAAACCGTCAGCTCCTTACGCTTTCCGACAGCCACCTGGGTGATGTAGGGCATTAGGTTGTTCGGTATGCCCTTGGGGTCTTCCCCTATGAGCCCGGACTCGTGAGCGCCTATGGGGTTGAAGTACCTAAGCAGCACCACAGACAGCTCAGAATCCGCCTTCGCGGCGTCACAGAGTATCTGCTCCGACATGGACTTAGTCCAGCCGTAAGGGTTGGAACAAGTTCCCTTGGGCATATCCTCCCTGTAAGGATACTCGTTCTCGGATCCGTATACCGTGGCGGAAGAGCTGAAGACTATCGCTTTGCAGCCGAACTGTCTCATAACTTCCAGTATTGTGATCGTGGCGTCCAGGTTGTTCCTGTAGTACTCCAAAGGCTTTTGGACGGACTCTCCTACGGCTTTCATGCCGGCGAAATGGATGACTCCGTCGATCTTCTGCTCTCTGAATATCTTCTCAAGAGCCGCTCTGTCGCAGACGTCTGCCTCGTAGAACTTAAGCTCCCTGCCTGTTATCTTCTCCACCCTCCTGAGCGCTTCCGCAGAGGAGTTGGAAAGGTCGTCAACTGCCACTACATCGTATCCGCTCTCAAGAAGCGATACGCAGGCATGGGAACCGATGTAACCTGCTCCGCCGGTGGCAAGTATGGTCATCAGGCTTCCTCCGTTCCGGCTGCTGCGCGGATCTTTTTTGACTTCCTGCCGGACTTCTTTATCTCGGCTATAAGCCCTGTCAGGAAGATCACTATCAGCGCCAGCGCGCAGAGAGGCGCCTCGCTCATTATCACGGTCTTTATGAAAGACGTGGAAGCGATCGAGTTGCCGCGGAATACCGCGGACGTGCTCCTTATGGTGGAGGTGCTGGCGTATTCCTCGTTGTAGGCCTTAGCAAGCTCGTCGAAGTCCGCTATGAGGTCGTTTATCTTCTTCTCAGCGGCCTTGATGGACGCGGTAATGGCAGCCTCGTTATACGATCCGCCTTCTGTCTGGGCGTCCAGATCTTCTATCTTGCTGTTAAGGTCTCTGATGCTGATCTGTGTCTCGGTTATCTCAGCTGAGAGCTCGGACTTGGACTGTACCAGAGCCTCGTAAGTCTCCTTGGAATTACCGGCAACGGTGATGATGTTGTCCCCGGATCCGAGGTATATCGTGGCGTCCATCTCGTAGCCGGCTATCAGCGCCTCAACCTTTTCCAGGTTCCTTGCAAGCGCCAGCTGCTTGATGGTAAGAGTCTCCACCTCATGTACATATTTCTGTCTGAGAGCGTCCGCGTCTCTTGAGAGAGCATTAAGCGTGATGTTTGCTGAGAGGCTCTGAAGGTCGCTGGAGATTATGGCCTGGGCCCTTGTTGAGAGCGCGGCAAAAGTAGTACCCTCGTAGGCGAACGCCTGCTTCTCTTCGTACAGGGCCTGGGAGTGCTCATCCACCATCTTGGCCTTGGTGGTAAGAAGATCCACGGCCTGCATATAGTCCCTGTCATCCGGGCTGAATACACTGTCTATGCTGCTCCAGTCCACGCCTGCGCCGTATATCTTCTGATAATGCAGCTTGTACTCCTCTATGAGGGTATTGAGCAGGCCGGTAAGCTGAGCCTTGCTGAGCTTGTTCTTGAATTCATTGTATATGCTCACCGAGAAGTTCGTTGGATAGTAATCGTTGAGCCTTACCACACGCGTTGGATCCGACGTCAGCAGGGAGTCCCAGCTCTTTATCTGCTGGATTATGTCCCTGGGGTAGCTTCCGCGAACCGCCATGTTCTCAGCCAGCTCCTGCGTGCTGAGCCTGTCCTTAAGTCCTGCCTTTTCTATGACTCCCTCAAGGAAGTCCTCGCCGCGGATAACGTCCACGGAATAGGGCTGCCCGTTGGGAGCGCGGCCTTCCTCTGCTCCGCTGTAAAGGAGCATAAAGCCTGCGCTGGCGTATTCCTTGGAGGGGGATACTATCAAGAACCTTACCAGGGAGACGATGAGCCCGAGTATTATGGCTATAATGAGGATGTTCCATCTGCCGATCTTTTTAAGCATCTTTCCTTCCTCCCTTCTTCATCTCTTCGGTAAAGCCCGCAGCAAACCACAGGCAGCACGCTATGACGGCACCCGCCACGCCTCCGATGACGGCCTTCTTTATGTTGACCGCACTGAAGAAGCTCGTGCTCTGGGTCTGCGCGGCCGTATTAGTGACGAAGTTGTTCACTACCGTGTCGCTGTCCAGGAATTCCTTGCAGTATTCCAGAACTATGTCGTGGACCTCGGATGCGTCTTCATAGACCTTTTTGAACTCCGCGTCCGCCTTGGCCAGAGTCTCCGGAGATACCTCTGCGCCGAACGCCACGACGCGGTTCTCAAGATCCGCTATCTCCTGATAGAGAGCGGACTGCTGTGCGTACAGATCCACCTGGCTGAGGACCAGCTGGTTGTAGTATTCCGTATTGACCTTAGCGGTCTGGCCCTCCTGCTTGTCTGAACCTGTAACGGATATGTTCTCGTTCTTGTATTCGTCTATTATCTTCTGGTTGGACGCTATGTTGCCCTCCACCTTGGACAGATCCAGCCTGGCGTTGCGCAGAGAGTAGTTGAGCCTGTTCAGAAGATCCGTCGGGTTTTTGGATATCCCTCCGCTTACAAGAGCCGCGCTCAGATAACTGATGTCCACGTCGTTTATGGACGTTATCATGTCGCTCAGGTCCTTGAAGGTTAGGCCGTTGGCGGCGCTGGTGTAGTTTGGATACGCCTTCGACTTCTCGTCGCAGTACTTCTTGAAGGTCTCCATTACGGAGCTTATGATGTCGAGGCTCTCCAGATAATCCAGGTCTCCCGTTACAGCCTCCGAGAGATCTCCCTCCGGAAGGTCGTAGTTGGCCTTGGTCTCGTAGAGATATCCGTTGTAGGCCTTGACCATGTTGTTCAGAAGATCCGCTATCTCCGTCGAGCTCAGGTATGTCTTTCTGGACGAGTCTTCACTCCCGAAGCCATTCTTGAGGGTGACGACATAACTGTTCATGTATGCCAGTTGTATATTCGCAGCCTGGGCGACCTGAGTTCCGCTCGCCTTTACCTGCTCCTGAAGGACTTCAAGCCTCTGCCTGACGCTTTCGGTAAGCAGCTGCTCTATCTTTATGTTGGCCTCAACCTGGGAGACCGGAACGGACGTGCTCAGCTTGGTGCTGTCTATCGCCTCCGAAAGCACGGTAGACGGGAAGCTGAGCTTCGACGGGTTCCTGTAGATGAGCTTTACCACGGACTGCGCGTCCGGGCTCTTCCTTGAGACCTCCGCCATGAACATGGGTATTATAAGCCCGGCTATCAGCAGGATAGCCAGTACTCTGAGGAAGATCTTCTTCTTTGCGGCCATGTTGTAGAAGACGTTTACGAGATTGATCTCGCCTTCGTCCTCGTGCTGGTGGCTCACATATAATTCGACCTTCCGGCTGTTGTCTTTAGGGTCCAAAATATGTATCTCCTTCAAAAAACCAAAACGTGAAATACCCCACAGTATCTCTTTTTAAATTATAAAGGATTTGTGGGGTAAAAGCAAGAAACTTGTTGTTTTACTTGATCTTCTTGTTGTCGACATCGTCCTTAAGGAGCGCAAGGAAATCGTCGAAGCTCATGGTGCCGAGATCGCCTTCCGAGCGGTGCCTTGGCGCCAGCGTGCCGGCCTCCATGTCGCGATCGCCTACCACTATCATGTACGGGACCTTCTCCACCTGGGCGTCGCGTATCTTGCGGCCGGTCTTCTCGTTTCGCTTGTCCACTTCCACACGGTAGCCGAGGGCCTCGAGCTTCTCCTTGATGCCGTCCGCGTACCCGTATGCCCTGTCAGTAACAGGCAGTATCTTTACCTGCACCGGGGACAGCCATGTGGGGAACGCTCCCGCAAAGTGCTCCGTTATTACGCCTATGAAGCGCTCTATGGAACCGTAGACGACGCGGTGTATCATTACCGGAGTCTGCTTCTCGGAGTTGGAATCGGTGTACTCAAGATCGAACCTTCCGGGCAGCTGATAGTCCAGCTGGATGGTGCCGCACTGCCATACCCTTCCGAGGCAGTCCGTTACGTGGAAGTCCAGCTTGGGGCCGTAGAACGCACCGTCTCCGGGGTTTATCTCGTAGGTCTTGCCTATGGACGTGATGGCGTCCGCAAGGGCGGCCTCCGCCTTCTCCCAGTCGCCGCGGGTGCCTATGTGGTCCTCCGGCATCGTTGAGAGAACTATCTTATACGGAAGTCCGAACACGTTGTAGACTTCGTCTATGAGCTTGGTGATGCGTACCACCTCGCCCTGGATCTGATCCTTGGCAAGCAGTATGTGGGCGTCGTCCTGAGTGAAGCACCTTACGCGGAACATTCCGTGAAGAGCTCCGGACAGCTCATGTCTGTGCACCCTTCCCAGCTCGCCGTAGCGCAGCGGAAGATCCCTGTAGCTGTGCGGCTCAAGGGCGTATACCAGTATGGAACCGGGGCAGTTCATGGGCTTTATGGCGTAGTCCTCGTCCTCGATCACCGTGGTGTACATGTTGTCCTTGTAGTGGTCCCAGTGGCCGGATGTCTCCCAGAGCGTGCGCTTCATGATCTGAGGCGTGGAGATCTCCAGGTAGTCGTATTTCTTGTGCATCTGCCTCCAGTAGTCGATGAGCGTGTTCTGAAGGACCATGCCCTTGGGCAGGTAGAACGGGAAGCCGGGGGCCTCGTCGCGGAATGCGAACAGACCGAGCTCTCTTCCGAGCTTTCTGTGGTCCCTCTTCTTGGCTTCTTCTATGCGCTCCAGATACTGCTCCAGCTCTTCCTTTTTCTGGAAGGCTATTCCGTATATACGCTGAAGGGTCTCCCTGTTGGAATCGCCTCTCCAGTACGCGGCGTTGCATGTGAGCAGCTTGAAGGCGTTGTGCTTTACGCGGCTGGTGCTGTCCAGATGCGGGCCCGCGCAAAGATCGGTGAATTCGCCCTGTCTGTAGAACGAGATGGCCTCGCCCTCGGGCAGGTCGTTTATGAGCTCTACTTTGAAAGGCTCTTCCTTTTCCTTCATGAAGGCGATAGCTTCGTCTCTTGGGAGCTCGAAACGTTCTATCTTAAGCCCTTCCTTGCATATCTTCTTCATCTCCGCCTCTATCTGCTCCATGTGCTCCGGAGTGAAGGCGAAGGGCGCCAGCATGTCGTAATACCATCCTTCCGCGATGGACGGACCTATGGCCAGTTTTACTTCCGGCCAAAGCCTCTTTACTGCCTGCGCCATTATGTGCGAGCAGGTATGCCAATACGTCTGGCGATACTCCTCGTTCTCAAAGGTGTACTTGTTTTCCTCTGACATCATTATTCCTCCTTATACGTCAAGGCTAAAATACATTTGGAGTATTATACTCCACAAATACTTCATTTGCAAGAAAAAGCGGTATGTGGTATTATTCAGGCATGGAGATCAAAAAAGGCAAGACTTTAAAAGGAAAAATTATTGCGGCGGCCACAGCCATATCCCTTTTTACGGGCGTTACGGTGAGCAGCACCTTTGATTCCGCGTCGGACATAATGATGTCGGACATAAAAGAACCCACCCCCATAGTGGAGGTGGTGGATCTTAAGAAGGCAGAAGCTCCTCCGGTTGTTGAAAAGATCGCGGAGGAAGAGGAAAAGAGGCTCACCTTAAAGCAGCGGCTGGCGCAGAAGATAATGGCTCTGCCCGCTGGGGTAAGAGCCGCAGTTGTCGTGCCGCTCTATGCGCTAGGAGCTCTGGTATCCAGGACCGCCGGCGCAGCCTTTTCGGCAGTGCTCTCACCCGTACTGGGCGCAGTGCTCAACTGGGTGCTCATGGCAGTCGTGATAATGGCGATAGTAACGATAGGCGCCAAGGCCATGTTCCCGGACATCCCGCTCAAAGAGATACTCAGGCCCAGGAACTTCCTTTACGTGCTTCTGGGCGTAGCAGTGATCTTCCTGATAAACAAGGCCGCTCCTCTGATAGGGTCGGACTTTCAGAAGTGGACTCAGGCCATCACCTTTGCCCTCGGCCTCGTACTTGTGATAATCGTCACCGTGCCTGCTGCGGTATCCATTCATAGGCGGCGCTCCGCGAAAAAGAATCAAGGCGCAGAAACGCCAGCCTGAAAAGGTCTCTTCCCGAAAATACAAGCTCAGCCCTTACGCCGCAGCTGCCGTAGGGGCTTATTTTTACGCTTATTCGGGCATCCTTTCCAAACGCGCCGGAGCTGACAGTCTTTCTGCAGAGCTCCTCCGCGGCGGCCCTTCCCCTTGCAAGGTCTATAACAAGAGCGCCCGAAGCCTCCGAGGCTTTTTTATCCACGCAAAGAGCTGCGGCCTCCGCGCAGTCCTCGGCCAGCACCTTGAGCCTCTTCTGCAGCCTTACGTATTCCGAAATGTCCGAAGAGAAGACAAGCGCCGCGGAAAATACCAGCACGAGCGCAAGAAAAACCATGAAGACCTTCAAGGCAGCTTCTCGCTGGGCGTAAAGCCCTCGACCACGTACCAGCTCTTCTTTTCGTTCTTCCCGGCGCCGAGCAGAGCAAGACCCGCCCGGGGAGGATCGATCTGAACGCATATGCGGTAATAGATAAGACCGTCTCCGCGTCCTGTCCCCGCCCTGTACACCGTTCCCATATCGGTCTGAGGGTCTATGACTATGTCCTCAGCCTTAAGCCCTTTTATCTTTCTGCAGAGCTCCTTCTTGAGCCAGTTTATTACGCGCGGGCTGAAGCAGCCGTCCTGCTTTGCCATCTCTCTTGCGGTATAGACGGCATCGTCTACAGCAGCGGTCTTAAGACCGAAGGACTGCTCTTCCGAAAACCACACCACAAAGACCAGCAGCAGCGGCAGCACCGCCGCAAGGACTATGAACTGCTTCACGGCCGCCTGTACGGATCATCCGTGAGCATCCGCTGCTCCGTCTGCTTTTCGAAGACGCCGCGCACCGTGGAATATACGCTGTTCTCCTTCCCCGCGATAAGCCCGAACAGGAACGCTCCGAGCATTATCATTGCCGCGAGCACTATTAGCTGTTTCATGCCGAAGCCTCCCGGACGATGATCTCCTCTATGCTCAGGGATGTAAGCCATCCGTCCACGCTGTTGATTATCTTTTCATCAGTCTTGTTCTTTATCCTCTCTGCCGTCGACGAAAAACCCATGATGAGTACGCCGATGGCTATCCCGAGGATTATCATGGCTATAAGCACAATAAGTTGTTTCATGTTGCCTCCTTAAAAGAACAGCGAGAGCAGCTCCTTCTGTTCCAGAAAATACGCTATGTAAAGGAAGTTTAATAGCACCGCGGCGCAGTTGATCACCACCGGTATGTAGACTATGTCGGATATTATCTCGTCCCTTCTTCTGAGCCTGGTATACCTTGCTCCCGTAAGCGCGCTCCTGTAGATGTCTATCGTCTCCGCAAGGTCTCCGGGGCGGACGTCCTCCCAGGCGGCGAGGAATACTCCTATGTCTTTGGCGCAGTTCTCGCCCGTCGCCGTATAGAGTATAGTCCCTGCCTTCTTCTTTTCACCTGTCTGCAGCAGCTCTCTCATTATCCCGAAAGCCGGCCGAAGAAGCTTAGTCACTGACTCCAGCTCGGCAAGCAGATCCTCCGCGCTAATGTCCGAAGACCTGCCCAAGACCGCCATGTTCCTTATGTACGCGAGCGCAGACGAGAGCTCGGAGAGCATCCTGTCCTTATCGGTCTCGGACCTGAGCCGGCCTATCAGAAGCGACGGCCTGAGAGCCGACACGGTCCTTGCCGCGGCAAGCGTGTATGCCGTGAGCCTTCCCGGTTTTGCACTTCCCGAGGCTCCGGCTGCAGCCGCACCTGCCCAGAAAAGCATCAGAAGCAGCACTGTGACACCCATCTCAAAGATCCCTTCCGCTGCTTTCTACAGCCTGCAGCACCACCACGTTGAAAAGGAACAGGAATACCGATATAAGGAACAGCGTTATTCCCGCCGCGCTGGAGAACTGATTCCTGAGTATGTCCCTTACCTCCATGCCAAGAAAGCCTGAACATATTAGCATGGTCCCTCCGTACAGCGCGGGGACCAGAAATACCGACATCCTTACCGCCTCGCTGTTCATGCGCTTCCTTTCCTCAAGCAGCTTCCGAGACTCCTTCAGCTGTTCGGCTATGTCCGAGAGACCTTCGGATATATCAACGCCCTTAAGCACGGCAGTCTCCAAGCAGGATGAGAGCATCGCCGCCCACGATGTTCCTATTGAAGTGGAGAACCTCGCGCAGGCAGCAGACACCGCGTCCCTGCTCCCGGCCTCTCTCAGCCTTATCAGAAGAAGCGAGAGCTGCTTTCTTGAGGCTCTTAAGTCCGCGCCGGACTCCAGGCAGCCTTCCATGGCATCGTAGATGTTGCGGCTCCCGGCCCTGTACTGCCTCAAAAGCTCCGAGACAAGGCTCAGACCCTCAGTTCCTGCAAGCCTTTTGGCACGTTCCTGCGCCGCCGCGAAGGCAAGGATCGGGATGGCCGCAGCCAGGAAGGCTATGAGACCGGACTGAAGCAGGCTGCAGTACCTGAACGCGCTTAAGAATACCGCGGCGAACAGCAGCATGCACAGCGGAAGCATCGCGGAGCGCCGCGAAGATGTCCGCACGCCCTTCCTTACAAGCTTCCGCCTCAGCCTCACCCGCCTAAGCACCGCGGATGCCGCCCTTTTCCATATAAGCCATGCCCCTGCTGCGAACAGCATGATGATCATGGCCTCAGCAGTGATGACTGCCACCGCGCTCACCTGCCTTTACTTCTGTTTATCCTTCGACAGCTCCGAAAGTAGTCTCCTCATCTCCGCAAGATCCTCCGGACGCTCCGCCGCGAAGCGCTCCTGAGTCTGCCCTATAATGTTCCTGAACACCCAGCGCTCCTCTGCCCTGTCGTAGCTGCAGACCGGCTCTATGCGGATCTTCCCGTCCCCGCTGAGCTCCATCTGGTATATCCCGTCCAGCCTCTTTCTGCTCCTGTCCGACGGCTGGACGAAGTGGAATATGTAGTCGAAGCTGGATGCGGCAGCCTCAGCTGCCCTTTCAAAGTCTCCGCCGCAGCTCTTGACTATCTCCGAGGCGGCCTCGTACGGGAACCTGTCCGGCCGCCTGGAATGGAAGGTCATCTTCATCCTCTTGGTCCCTTTGGATGCAAGCCTTACTGCTGTGTCCAGCGCGGTGCCGTCCCTTGCCTCTGCAAGTATGAAATAATCCGCGTCGCTCCTCAGGAGGTTCTTGGTGATGCCGGACAGCCTCTGACCGTCCGCAATCAGCTGCATCACCGGAGCTCCGGGAAGTATCCTGTGCATGGGTATCTCAGGATCAGTCTCAACGACTACGCCTTCCAGCGAAGGATCCTCCAGTGCCTGCCATGTGGCAAGGAAGGTAGTCTTGGCGGTACGCACCGCTCCGAGAAACACCACGTTGAAGCCTATCCTTACCATAACCTCGAAGAGCGGTATCGCCGCCTCGGGAATGGTCCCCCTCTTAGCCTGCTCGGAAAGGGTGAGCCTCGGGATTATATATCTTCTCAGCACCATGCACGGCTGCCCGCCCTTGGCAAGAGGCTCCGTATAGACAGTAACGCGTGTGCCGTCCAGAAGATAGAGCTCGTAGTAGCTCCTGTCCATGCGCTCGGACGGCGTAAGCAGGAGCACGGCCCTTACCAGCTGGTCGAAGCGCTCCCTCTCCATACGCTGAGGCATCAGCCTCATGCGGCCGTCCTTCATGAAGTAGATGCGGTCCGCTATTATCTTTGCGGAGCTGCTCTGCGCATACTCCGGCCCGAACCACTCCGAAAGCCCCGCGAAGCCCCAGTTCTCCTGGTATACCGCCTCCGCAAGGTCCGGATACCAGGGAGGGTGTGCCGTCCCGAGAGCCCCCAGCCTGCCTGCGGCCTCGAGTATCAGCTCCATGAAATACGCCTTCTCCTTTTCGTAGCCTATGATGGCTCTCTTCTGTATATCGGCCGCCCCGCTCTCCCCGTCCGGAGAGCTCCACCTTCCGAGTATGTCCGCCTTTATGTCCGCGCACAGGGCGGAAAAGCTGTCGTAACCACCGCCCTGCTGCACAGTTTCCCTGCGCTTTTCCGGGGAGCTCAGATAATCCCTGAAGCTGAACCTATCCATTAAGCTCCGGATCCAGGCCGGCCTCCCGCATGACATCTGCCGCAAGCGTTCCCATGTCCTCCGAGAACCTGTCGTCCCTGTAACCCAGCAGGCTCCTCTCGTCTATCTCGGCAAGATCTCCGTAGGAAGAGGCGCTGACCGTAAACACCCTGTGCCGGTCCGCGCCGAGCCTTTTTGCGGCGTAAGCCCTGCTGAACGGAGAGTCCTTTGAAAACCTGTTAAGCACAAAGCCCCTGATGTTCAGAGCCAGCTTGTCGTAGAGCGGACTCAGCCACTCATAGCGCCTGAAGGCGCTCTCGCTCTGGTCCAGCACCATGTATATGCAGTCTGAGGCAAAGAGCGCTCCGAGCGCAAGACCATGCTCTATGTTGGCTCCGCTGTCGCAGATGACCAGGTCGAAGCTCTGCGCAGCGCTCTTCATGAACCACTCCGACATGTCCGGATGGAAGGACTCCGAGCTTCCGGGCAGATCCGTGCCCGCTATGATGTAAAGATTATCCTTGTAGAAGGACCTCTGTATTATCTCCTTTATGTTCATGAGCCTTTCGGAAAGGAAAGGCCTCAGGCGCTCCATAGACTCCCCTGTCCCGGGCGAATACATAGGCCCCGCGGACTGCTCCGCATGCACAAGGAGCACGCTGCAGTCCGGACGCTGCCCCGCGGCCTTCTCTGCCGCACACTGCGCAAGCATTGAGCAGCCGCATCTGTGGTCCGCCCCGTGAAATGTTATTATCCTGCCCATTCTCTCACCTGCTCTCTCCTACTACCAGCAGACACGGAGGACCTGCCGCAAGGACAGCCGCCCTGATGTTCATGAAATCCTCCAGAGAGCAGAGTATCTCAAGATCTCTCCCGCTCTCCGGTGCCATGCTTATCCTGTAGCATCCCAGAAGGTCTCCGCTGTCCACCATGTGCAGCCCGATTACATCGCCTTCCCTGTCCAGCGCGCTCTCGGACCATATCCAGACCTCGGGGATGACGAAGCTCGACAGCCTGACCTCCGCACCGCTCTGGAACATGTCTTCCGTTATCTGCTGGTTCTTTTTGACGGGAAAACGCGCCGCAAGCCCGATAACGAGCTCCGCGTCCTCCTCCTGCAGCGCCCCTTCTATAAGCGACTGAGGCGTGACCGCCGCGGTCTTTAGATCCTCCGGCTTCAGTATCGCGCCCTCGGCAATGTCCCCGGCGCAGACCAGGACGCTCCTGAAGGCGACCCTGTTTCTGAACGTGGTCTCCCACAGAAGCATCGCCAGTACGCTCAGTACCATAAGCCCCACGCCCAGATAAGTGCGCCACTGCGTATCCGTTTTTATCCTGTTCAGCACTTTCATGGGGAGATGATATAAAAAGCGCAAAAAAAAGTAAACGGCACACAGCGATGTGTGTGCCGCTTCTTGCTAAAGTCTGTGCCGATCTAACCGAACAGCCTTTCGACCGCCTCCATAAGATCTCTTTCAGCCCTGTCTCTGTCTATCGTAAAGAACCTGCCGTCCTCGTAGAGCACGCGCCCGTCCGCCATGGTCATGCAGACGTCCGAAGCCTGCGCGCTGTATACCAGCAGAGCCACCGGATCCGAGGCAGGCTTCATGTGGGGAGAGTTCATGTCTATGGCTATGATATCCGCCTTGTACCCTTCCGCAAGTATGCCGGTGTCCGGTCTTCCAAGCGCTCTGGCGCCGTTGACGGTGGCCATGTCGAGTATCTGAGCGTCCGTAAGGACTACGGGATCCCTGCTTACGCCCTTTGCGATAAGCGCCGCTATGTGCATCTCCTCGAACATGTTGAGGTTGTTGTTGCTCGCCGCGCCGTCCGTGCCCAGAGCAACGTTTACACCGGCCTTCAGCGCGTCTTCTATCCTCGCCACACCGCTTCCGAGCTTGAGGTTGCTGGTGGGGTTGTGGACTATGGTGGCGCCTTTTTCGGCCATTATCCGAAGGTCATTGTCGCAGACCCATACGCAGTGCGCAGCGTAGACAGGCTCGTCCAGGATACCCATCTCCTCAAAGTACTCTATCGGAGTCTTGCCGCAGCGCTCTATGCACTCCCTGTGCTCCTTTTCGGTCTCGGAGACGTGTATGTGCACGGGCCTGTGCATCACGGAATTCGCCTCGCTTATGGCCTTGACGAACTTTCTGGTTGTAAGGTATTCCGAATGCAGGCAGAAATCCGCCTTTATCCTTCCGGAGGAGACTGCTTCGCTGATGTTCTGAGGCAGCTCCATGGTCCCGGCAGTATCCGGAAGCTCCCTTATAGCTTCGGGATTGATATCTGCGCTGCCCTGCATCACGTTTATGAAATTGATGCACTCCGCAGTCCGGGGCCAGTCTCCGGGCTCCAGCTCCGGATCGAAGCAAAGACCCACCCTGCAGAGATTAGCCTTTATCCCCGCGTCGGCAAAGACCTCTGCGGCGGCAAAAGGATAGTCGTACATGTCTGCCACCTGGGTGGTGCCGCCCGCTATCATCTCGACGCAGGCCCATTTGACGCCCGCCCTTATGTCGGACGGCGTCATCTTGGCTTCTATGGGGAATATGGCCTCGTTGAGCCAGCGGTCCAGAGGAAGTCCGGACCCCGCTCCTCTTACGAGAGTCATGGCCGAATGCCCGTGGGCGTTCACAAGGCCAGGCATGAGAAGCTTGCCGCTCATGTCCTTTATGGTATCGTACCCGCCGTCCGGGATATCAAAGCCGATGTAGCTTATGGTATCTCCCTTAACGCCCAGGCAGGCGCCCTGCAGAACGTTATAGCAGTCGTCCTCCCTTATGAGTACGGAGGCGTTGGTGAATAGAATGCTCATTACAGACTCCCTATTATGTCGGATATAAGATCACTGAGCTGCGCGCCGCTCCTGCGGGCGATCTCTGTTGCGTCTTCCGAAGAGATAGGCACATCGGATATGCCTGCTGCCATGTTGGTTATCATGCACATGCCGAGCACCGGGATGCCGCAGTGCGCCGCGGTCAGCGCCTCGGTAACGGTGGACATGCCGACTGCATCCGCCCCGAGCACGGAGGCGGCTCTGATCTCTGCCGGAGTCTCGAACTGAGGTCCGGTAAAGAAGAAATACACTCCCTCGTGCACTCTGAGGTCCGTCTTTTTGGCGCGCTTTAACGCTATTGCCCGCATGTCCCTGCTGTACATGTCGGAGACATCGAAGAATCTTGGTCCGAAGGACTCATCGTTCGGTCCGAACAGAGGGCTCACGCCTGTGAGCTTGATGTGATCCCTGATGATCATCAGGTCCCCGGGACGGTAGCTCTTGTTTACCGCTCCGGCAGCGTTGGTGAGTATCAGCTTTTTCACGCCCATGAGCTTCATGACGCGCACCGGCGCCACCAGCTGCTGATACTCGTAGCCTTCGTAGACGTGGAAACGTCCGGACATGCACATGACGTTCTTGCCGTTTATGGTCCCGAAGATGAATTTTCCGGCATGGAACGGAGCGGTGGAGGTAAGGAAGTTCGGAACGTCCTTGTAATCTATGACTATCGGATCGTCGATCTGCTCCGCTACTCCTCCGAGACCGGTGCCGAGTATTATGCCTATCTCAGGCTCAAAGCCTCCGAGCCGCGTCCTAAGATAGTCCGCGGACACTTCAAAATAAGTTCTGTCGTAGTTCATCAGTAGATATCCTCCTTGACTTCGGGATGCTCATCCAGCTGCTCGGGATGCAGCAGGCAGGAACGTATCTTCTTGAACGCGGATGCGTAATACTGTCCGTCCACTATCCTCTCGTCAGTCACGGCAGTAAAATCCACGTACTTTTTCTTCAGTATCTCTCCGGCGGAGTTCGGCTCATAGACCGTGCGCTTGGCGCCGAAGGCCAGGAACACCGGTATGTTTCCGAAGTCGTAGAGATGGTGATAGATGGGCGGTATTCCCAGAGATCCCATGGAGGTTATGAACGCAGACCCGTGGAACGGGGACAGCGCCAGAAGCTCCGGCGGAAGGAGCCCGAAATAATCCAGCGTTCTGAGCAGCCAGATGGCGAACTTCAATACCACGCCGGGTATGAAGTTGAGGAGCTTGGCCAGGCTGTCGAAGCTGCTGTCCAGATCCGCGGATCCGTTGGCAAGCTCCACCTGCTCGTTGAACTTCCTGTAGACGTCGTCCGCGTTGTCGTGCGGATCAAGCTCCACGGATATGATGGTCTCCGGGCTGTTGAGCTTAAGCTCCTTCTTTACGGCCATCTTAAGTATTATAACCATGCGCTGGTAGGCCTTCTGACCGGACAGGAAACGCATGAGACCGGGCATCTCCGCGCAGGCCCTTACATAGGCTGCTATGAATACGTGTGTGATCCCGAAATGATTCAGGCCCTCGCGCCTCTTCTTGTGGATGTATTCGTCCATGGCGGATGTTTCCACGCATTCCTGCACGAAATTGCTGGCGCCGTTGCGGTTGACCATTATGTAAGGCGCCACCTTGTCCAGCGGTATGCCTCCCCTCACGAGCCTTCCGTCCATGCGGTCTCCGTAGCGGAATCTGTAAGCGTCGCCTTCCTTATACTTCGGAAGCTTCTGTGCGGCAAGCACCGCGCATATGATCCCGAAGACCATCAACGCCTCGCAGAGGTATATCGGCTTTCCGACGTACATCTCCGGAATGTCGAAGATCGTAACGATGAGCGGCAGCGCAAACACCAGGAGGACCGGTATCCTTGTGGCTATCTTTCCGGTGAAGGTAAAGTAATACAGGAACCACTGCGCCAGAACTATCACCAGGCAGCATATCCCGAAGAATAACGTTCCGGGAGCCCTGAAAAGGCCGCTTACGGCTATCCTGTAGAGATAGCCTATGCATATCAGCAGTACAGGCCTTACCGTCACGTAAAAATACTTTTCACCTCTGATCGGAAGTCTGAGGGCTGTTAAGAAAGCCCCGAGAAACGGGAAGACCGCGCTGAAGAGCACGAACCAGAAGCCTCTCTCACCTGTCTGCGTGAGCCAGATGATGCGGCAGACTATGGACGCGGCCATGAAAAGCACGGACATCCATACGAAGATGTTGCCCCTTCGGGCAGAATAGGTAGTTATCTTATCCATGATATTTATATTTTAATATCCGGGGCGGAAAAGGTCAAGGAACACAAGTGAACACTTTAACGAAAAACCTTGTTCTTTAGGAGCCCTTTTTATGATAAAATAGCATAAATGACCTGTTACAAACAGCTTCCGGCTCCGCCTGCAGCGGACAGAAAGGCACGACATGATAAACGAAAACATAAGCATCGTAGAACAAAAGGACCCGAAGATAGCGCGCGTCCTCTCCCTTGAGCTCAGAAGGCAGCAGAACAACCTGGAGCTCATTGCCTCCGAGAACCTCGTAAGCCCCGAGGTAATGGCCACCATGGGCAGCGTGCTCACCAACAAATACGCGGAAGGTTATCCCGGACACCGCTACTACGGCGGCTGCGAATTCGTGGACATAGCCGAGCAGATCTGCATTGAGCGCGCCAAGGAGATATTCAACGCAAAATTCGCCAACGTACAGGCGCACAGCGGATCCCAGGCGAACTTCTGCGTATATCTTGCTCTTTGCAAGCCCGGAGACACTGTCATGGGCATGGACCTCTCCACAGGCGGCCACCTCACTCACGGCAGCAAGGCAAGCTTTTCCGGAAAGCTCTACAATACTGTATTCTACGGTGTAGACCCTGAGACCGGCCTCATAGACTTCGACGAAGTCAGGAAGAAGGCCCATGAATACAAGCCCAAGATGATTATCGCGGGCGCCTCCGCCTACCCGAGGATCATAGACTTCAAGACCTTCGGCGAGATAGCGCACGAAGTCGGTGCATACCTGATGGTAGACATGGCTCACATAGCAGGCCTTGTAGCAGCCGGTGAGCACCCGAACCCGCTGCCCTACGCGGACGTAGTCACCACGACTACCCACAAGACCATGCGCGGTCCCAGAGGAGGCATCATCCTCACCAACAACGAGGAGATAGCAAAGAAGATCAACAGCGCCATGTTCCCCGGGACCCAGGGCGGTCCGCTGATGCACATAATAGCCGCTAAGGCCGTCGCGATGGGCGAGGCTCTGCGCCCCGAGTTCAAGACCTACCAGGCTCAGATAGTCAAGAACGCGAAGACTCTTGCCGAGACCCTCACTGCCGGCGGGATAAAGCTCGTTACCGGAGGAACGGACAACCACCTGATGCTCCTCGACCTCAGAGCCCTCGGAATGAGCGGAAAAGAGCTCGAAGACAGGCTCGACAGAGTGCACATCACTGTAAACAAAAACTCCATCCCCGGAGACACCCGCCCGCCCCACGAGACCTCAGGCATACGCGTAGGCACTCCGGCGGTCACCACCAGAGGCTTCGGAGAAGAGGAGATGAAGATCGTGGGAGACCTCATCCTGAAGGCGATATTCGACTTCGACATAAGCCGCGGCGAGATACTCTCCACCGTGGACGAGCTCTGCACCAAATTCCCGCTCTACCAGGGGCTGTAAGCAAAGGACAATATAAAAGAGAGCCCGCTTGAGGTGACCCCCAAAAGTTAGACTTTTGCTCCGGCGAGAAATCGCCGGAGTTTTTCTATGCAGCAAGCATCTTTTTTCGGTATTCAATTGGGCTCATGTACCCAAGAGATGCCTTGCCGCGTTTCTCGTTGTAATAACGT
>JAFRZB010000011.1 GCA_017442785.1 Bacillota bacterium | reverse complement strand
GCGTCGTTGCCGTCCTTGTCTACGCCGCCGATGACGCAGTTGTTCCAGCGGGCCATTCCTGCCCACTTGTCTCTCTGCTTGGCGTTGCCGGATACGAAGTTGAACTGCATTATCTTAAGACGGAGGCACTCTATGTATTCGAGTATCTCTGCGTCTGTCATTCCGTTTTCCTTGCTCTTGAGGTAGAACGGATACATGTACTGGTCGAATCTTCCGAGAGGAACGGTGCCGTGGGTGATCATCATCCAGTAGAACCAGAAGGCCTGAATGGCGTCAACAAAGTCTCTGGAGGGGTTCTCTGCGATCCAGTGGCAGGTCTCTGCCATCTTTTCCAGCTCTGCCTTTCTCTTGGGGTCCGCGCACTTTGCAGCTGCCTCGGAGCAGGTGTCGCCGTATCTGTGATACATGCGGACTACTGCTTCCAGAGCGATTATGACAGCCTGCAGGTAGCAGGCCTTGTCGTAGGCATCGGCGTTGTCGTAGCGCACATTGCGGAGCTCTTCCTTAGCCTCGTCGAGAGTGTGCTTGATGCCTTCGGTGATTATCTTTCCGTAGTCGGGCACGAAGAAGGAAAGGCCTATTCCAAGGCCCCAGCCGAAGCCGGCGCCGCCGGATCCTCTGCCCTTCTTCTTGTCTGTCCAGGGCGGGCACAGAACGCCGGACTTGATGAACGGCCAGAGACGCTCGTCATCATAGAAGCGGCCCTGCCACTCGTACATCTGTCTGTCCTGGCCTTCCCAGAAGGAATCTCCCTCGCGGAGGGCCTTGCGGTCCTCGTCGGAGATGCTGTACTGACCGTCGGCGATTATGGAATCCAGATCCTCGTCGTCCCAGAAGGGGCCCCAAACGGAGGCTTCCAGTCCGTGCGGCTTGGATGCTACATTGCCTACGATAAGCTCGTCCGGATCTACGTAGAGCGTTCTCTGATCGAAGTAGTCGGCGGTAGCCTGAGCTCTCTTGAGCACAGGGGTAAGACCTTCGTGCTTTCTCCAGGAGTCGATGACGATCCTGTACTTCTCGCCGCAGAAGACGAATTTCTTTTCGCCCTTAAGATCTGCGTACATTCTTTCTATTCTTTCTGTCATTTACTTCTCTCCTTAAAGCGCTGACAATAACTGTTCACGAGTATAATCTACACTATAGGAAAGTCCTCAGTCAAAGGTTATTTGGCCGACAAAAACTCTTTATGCAGGGGTGCACGGAGACGACAAAACATTGTGCACCGCTGCACAATCGTTGTGCAAATAGCATTTGAACAAGGACTCAAATAATGATATACTATTGATAAAATGTAGTTTAAGCAAACTTTAAGCCCTGGCGGAAAGGGATCAGGATGCATGGCACAAGGGAAATAATAAGACTGGGGAGCAACGATATCTTTTCTCCCGAAGAACTAACAGCGAAAGCTTTCAGAAGAGCGGAGTGGAAGCTGCGCATTGCCCAGGCTTCCGCTTCCGGAAGCACCATGAGAGAGGTCCTCGGCCTCTTTGCGATCCTTGCCGACGGCGCCGTTTTCCTTCTGGATAAGGACCGCAAGATATCTTACTTCAGCGGGAGCAGCCATACATCCGGAGCGCTCGCTTCCGGACTTCTGGAAAGCGGCAGCGCCGAAGACCCCGGACTGCTGGAGCTGCTCTCGGAGGCATCCGAGGACAGGCTTGTATATCAGGACCTCGGAAGCGCAGAGGTCTGCTGGGCAGGCAGGATAAGGCTCGAAAAGACAGAAGAATTCTACATAGTTCTGATTGCGGGCGGAGACGCAAAGGACAGCGAGATACCCGTCCTGTTCGGAATGCTTCAGGAATGCTTCGAGGAGATAAACCTCAGGAGGCTGCACGGAAACATCCCGCCCGGGGACACCAAGGCCTTCATTTCTGCGCTCACCGGCGGAACGCTGTCCGAGTGGGACGACATAGACGCCTACATGAAGAGGCTTCCCTCGCCTCCCAAAAAATACATGACTATAGGAGTGGCACAGGCCTCTCCCATGGGACGGACATCCGTCGAAAGCCTTTCATCACAGCTTAAGGCGTTCTTCCCGGAATGCAGCTGTGCGGTGATAGGAGACCAGATAATCCTGCTGATAAGCAACCCCACGAGGGCATTCCAGCCCAAGCCGATATTCAGCGAAAAGGACATGCACTCCCTGCTTACGCAGTACGACGGCCACATAGCGTTCTCAAACGTTACGCAGAGGCTGGACATGCTGCGCACCAATTACCTGCTTGCGGAGAGCACGCTCAGGCTTGGAAAGGCCATACAGGAACGCGGTGGATCCCGCATCTTCTATTACGAGGACTACGCGGAATACATAGCCATAGAGCTGTCCCTTGAGCGCTACAGGAACATAATGCACCACGACGACCTGCTCTTCCTAACAAGTCCGGACGCCGTTACTCTTTACCGCTACGACTACCACAACGGGACGGATCTGCAGACAGTGCTCTATTACTATTGCAAGAACAACGGGAACATTTCCGCCGCTGCAAAGGAAGCTTTCATGCACAGGAACACCTTCTCGGCAAGGATGGCTCAGATACGCGAGATCTTAAGCGACACCGATCTTACAGACGGCAGGGTGCAGCACAGGATGCTCTTTTCCTGCAGGGTATTCAGGTACTACAATCTTTACTACGATAAAAACGCCCCGAGAAGTCTCTCGGAGCGTCTGTCTCTTACCGAGCCCGCATGATGCGGAGCGGGGATCAATTATGACACAAAGAACCGTCCCCTATGTCATTCCAGGCGGGATCTTATGGCGGCAATGAACTCCGCGGAGGTGAGCTTTCTTATGTCCTCACCCTCCGCCAGAGCCGCAAGGTCTCCGGTCATCTCCCCTGCCTCTATCGTATCCAGGCAGGCCTTTTCCAGTCTTTTTGCAAAGGCGCAGAGCTCGGCGTTTCCGTCCATCTCTCCGCGCTTGTTAAGGGCGCCTGTCCACGCGAATATGGTGGCTACGGGGTTGGTCGAGGTCTGTTCCCCCTTAAGATATTTATAATAGTGGCGCGTAACTGTGCCGTGAGCGGCCTCGTATTCGAAGTATCCGTGAGGAGATACCAGGACGGAGGTCATCATGGCAAGGCTTCCGAAAGCCGTCGACACCATGTCGCTCATAACGTCTCCGTCGTAGTTCTTAAGAGCCCAGACGAAACCGCCCTTGGAGCGTATGGCGCGGGCTACCGCGTCATCTATCAGCGTATAGAAATACTCTATTCCAAGAGTCTTAAAGCGGGCCTGATACTCTTCCTCGTATATCTTCTGGAACACCTGCTTGAAGGTCCCGTCGTACTGCTTGGATATGGTGTCCTTAGCGGAGAACCAGAGGTCCTGCTTAAGGGAAAGAGCGTATTCAAAGCAAGAGCGTGCAAAGGCCTCTATGGAATCGTCCCGGTTGAACTGCCCCTGGAGAACTCCGGGGCCGTCGAAGTTGTTGATCAGACCGGTGAAGATCTCCCCGTCTTTTCCCGTAAACACAAGCTCTGCCCTTCCCTTGCCGGGCACCTTGTATTCGCAGGCCTTGTATACGTCTCCGAAGGCGTGGCGGGCTATGGTGATGGGGGCCTTCCAGGTCCTGACGTAGGGTTTTACGCGGCTTGTCATTATGGGAGCGCGGAACACGGTCCCGTCCAGCGCGGCCCTTATCGTTGCATTGGGGCTCTTCCACAGCTTTTTGAGATCGTACTCCTTCTGCCTCTGGGCGTTAGGAGTGATGGTAGCGCACTTGACCGCCACCTTCAGCCTCTTTGTGGCTTCCGCGGCATCGACTGTCACCATGTCGTCCGTGTCGTCCCTGTGCCTTAGGCTCAGGTCGTAATATTCCGTATTAAGCTCCACGAAGGGTAAGATAAGCTCGTCTTTTATCATCTGCCAGAGTACTCTGGTCATTTCATCGCCGTCCATCTCGACGATGGGATTCATCCTGATCCTGTCCATAAAAGCCTCCAAATAAAATGCTGTGCTGAATTGTATTATAGCACAGCATCTTTAATGATTCCACAATAATCAGAGGTTCTCGTTTCGCAGAGCGTCTATCGGATTGTCCTTCCTTATCCTGTGCGTGGAGTAGAGCATGGTGGCAAATACCACTATGAACACGCTGGCCACGGCTATTATGACGCCCTTCCAGGGAACGTAGAAGCTGCGGTCTATGGCGGATGAAGTGACGTTGTATATCCAGTAGGTCATGAGCAGCGCCGCCGGAAGCCCGAACAGAAGACTGCGCACGCCGTAGATGACGCATTCGTAATCCATCATCTTTCTGAAGCCCTTCTCCGAAAGCCCTATGGACTTGAGCATTGCAAACTCCCTGCGCCTAAGCAGTATGCTTGTAGATACCGTATTAAACACGTTGGCAAGGGCTATCAGGGATATGAGGATAATGAAGCCGTACGAGAACACGTTGACTATCGTAACGACCATCCTCTCCGAATTGCGGTTCTCTGCCACGTTGATTAAACTGGAGCCGTCGTGTCCGGTTGTGATCAAAGTGTTCTTCATTTCCTCGTACACCTTGTTGTATTCCCTTGCCAGGACTGCCGCCTGCACACCGTTGATCCCGATACGGTCCGGATCGAACCCGGATGTGACCACAGGCAGCATGCTGTAGGGATATATGACCGATGTGTTCTGAGACGAGAGCAGCATCGGCGCCGATTTTGTTACTGCGCCTATGTTAAGCTCCGTCTTTATGGTAGCGTCCTCCTCGTCCTTAATTATCTTTGCCATGGAAGGATCCGGATCAACGCCTTTTTTGTAGCACTCCTCCAGATACTTTTCGGGATAGAACGCAACCTTTGTGGAACCGCTTTCGGATCCGATATAATACATGTCACAGCCTTCCACTGTCTCGTAACTGCACCAGTAAACGGTTCCGGGAAGCCCGGACTCATTTATCAGGTCGAACAGAATGACCTTACGGCCGGCGCTGCCGTCCTCGAATGCCCTTTCCTTGTTGAACAGGAGCGCCTTCGGGGAATCAGCGTCGAACCAGCCCTTCTCATTAAGGCCGTTCTCCGAAAGAAGAGCTTTGAAATCCTCATCGTTTATGAATGCCAGCTGGGTATACGTTTCTACGTAGTCAGTTTCCTGTCTGGCCACGCCTGAGACCCCGCTTTGCAGCTTCCAGTAGCGATCACTCATAAGCTCGTTCGGTATGCGCAGCCTTACCTGGCTGCTTATGCCCCAGCATACCCTGTCAACTCCGGGTATTCCGGATATGAGGGCTGCAATTTCCTCCGGTGTCGTATCCCTGATGCCGTATTCGGTATAGTAAAGGTCCATCTGAGTACCGTCGGACGCAACGCTGTCTACGGAACTTGTCAGATAAGAGCAGAAGCTGGACGCAGAGATGAACAGCACCACGCTCATAAAGAGCGATACTATTGTGGAGCGGTATCTTTTCTTGTTGCGCTTGAAGCTCTTGGAGGCCATCATGCCTTCGAATCCGAAGATCTTTTGAGTGAGCCTGCCGGTCTTTACCTCTCTCGGCTTTATCCTGGTATCTGCGTTCTGCCTTATTGCCGTTATTGGTGAAATGCGCACCGCCCTTCCGGCCGGTATCCAGGCTGATATCAATATCACCGCAAGGCATATCAGCGCTGAAATTACAAGTGCTATGGGGTTTAAGACTATCTGCATCTGAACGCCGCGGACGCCCAGAAAGCCCGAGAACGCATCGCGGAGGCAGTACAGAGTAATACCTATTCCCAGGCAGCCTACTACAAGACCGATCGGAATGCCTATGCCGCCCAGGATGAGCGCCTCATGCATTACCGAGGAGCGCAGCTGCTTCTTTGTAGCGCCTATGGATTTGAGCAGACCGAACTGCTTTGTGCGCTCGGAGAGCGATATCGAAAACGAATTGTAGATCAGCGAAATGGATCCGAAGGCTATCATCACAACAAGGATGGTAGCGAAGCCGTAGATGACCTTCTGCAGACCGCTGCTTCTTACCGTTCCGCTGTAGTTGATCAGTTCGTCATGATAATTGATCCTCTCGTACGGGCCGTCAAAACGTGTGCCTATATGCTTTTTGCCCAGCGTTTCGTAGATCCTGGACAGTTTATTGACCGTCACGAAGCTTCCGTAGGATCCGGTGCCGCCCCCCTTAGTTATTGCGGTATAGCCGGGGCAGGAAAAAGGCTCTATCTCCAGACCTAAGCGATCGTAAAAACCAACCACGGTGTATGTCTTTTCCACCGTGTTTTCAATGGATTCCGCACCGGGCTGATAAGGTGTCGAAAACGGAAGCCCCATAACACCGGATAATCGTTCTCCAACAGAAAGATGTATTATGTCACCAAGCTTATACTGCACGCCTCCGTTGGTGTAAAGATGGTTCGGGATAAGTATCTCGCCTTCATTTTCCGGCATGCGTCCCGTGGTGATGTTCATGGACACGAAGTCCGTAAAATCGTCAGAAACAGACTGTATAAGAAGGTACGGTTTATATTCGTTATTCGACCCGGCTTCCGCCCAGCCCACCATCTGCCAGTACGTCTCTGCCTTTATGTCAGGATCGGAGATCAGCTGCGCCCTTTCGTCCTCGTGAAGGTCGAAATAGTAGGCCTCCCACTTTCCGTTTTTCTTTATCTCTCCGCGGATAAGGAACTGTATGCCGCTGTACGCGCCTTCAATTACCGCTGTCAGAAGCGCCATGGACAGGACTATGCCTATTATGGTCACAAGAGTCCTGGAGCGGTTGGACTTAAGGGATCTGTTTGTATATCTTTTGAAGATGTTCATCTGGCGCCCCTTATGCGTTCGTCCCTTACTATGCGGCCGTCTTCTATTGCAATGATGCGGTCCGCCTGAAGCGCGATGTTTTCATCGTGAGTTATGACTATGAGTGTCTGACCGTACTTTTTATTGGAGAGCTTCAGCAGCTCCACTATCTCCTGGCTGTTCCTGGAATCCAGGTTTCCCGTAGGCTCATCCGCGAGCACCACGGCAGGGGCGTTCATCAGCGCGCGGCCGATGGACACCCTCTGCTGCTGTCCTCCGGATAGTTGATTGGGGAGGTTGTTCCTGCGCTCTTTAAGCCCGAGTACTCCCAGCAGCTCTTCCAGCCGTTCCTGGTTGACCTCCCTGCCGTCCATGAGCACCGGAAGGCTCATGTTTTCCACTACATTTAATACGGGAATGAGGTTGTAGAACTGATAGATAAGCCCTACCTGCCTGCGGCGGAACACCGCAAGCGCCTCCTCATCCTGTGCGTATACATCCTGACCGTCCATGAAGACCTTTCCCGACGTAGGCCTGTCTACACCTCCGATGATATGCAGAAGCGTGGACTTGCCGGAGCCCGAAGGCCCGATTATCGCAAGAAATTCGCCCTTTTCCACCGAAAAGGACACTTTGTCAAGGGCGTTAACCTGAGTGCTGCCCTCTCCGTAAGTCTTTGTAAGCTCTTCTATCCTGAGTATCTCCATTTGCAATACCTCTCCTCATGGAACATGTCTGTTTATCCCTTTTACACCTCCAGTCTATCAGGGCAAAGTGACACGAACGTGACACGGGAAATCGGTGCCACCCGTAAAACGGGTGGTTCGAACCGGGGCTGTAAGCCCCTGACACTGACCCGCGCCTAAAGACGCGGGTTTTTCACTTCGTTCAAAAGCCTCAGTGTCCTTGTCACTTTGGCCGCCCCTGAAGGGGC